>NZ_JABXKP010000061.1 GCF_017114985.1 Nostoc sp. JL33
CGTTAATATACTCCATCATCCCATACTGTATTGTACTCAAGCAGGAACCGCTATAAAAGTAATCCTGTTTGGAACAATCAAAATACACCAGAGTTTACCGAACGCTTGAAGCTTGGCTATAAGCTTTTATATGGAGGGATTGAATAATGATTTGCTTTACTTGCAATCTTGAGGCGGATGAGAGATTTTTTGAAGAAAATGATAATGTATGCCCTGATTGTGGATCATGGTTTATAAAAAAATCAAAAATCCCAACAGAACATAACCATAAAATAGGTTATGCCAGTACTTATCATCTTCAGAATTTGACTTGGGCAGAACATATTTCTATTCGTCCAGGACAAGAAATATATTCTGGATCAATGTATCTAAATGTATCAGGTCAAATTTGCACCACATATAAATATCCATATCAATATAAAGAAGAAAGCCCATGCTTATATGATGGAACAAGATATGTTGGCAAAAATAAGAAATAATTAGCGTTGGCGCAGCCTCTCGTAGAGATGCCTGCGACGGGCTGCGCCAACCCTGACTACACTCTATCCTCTAGGAAAATAGGAATAAATTATGTTTGAAGGTGAAGATAAACCAACTAAAATGAGAACTATTACCGGAACATTTAAGTATTGTAATTCTGGTACTCAAGAAGTCAAGACAGTGACTTGTTTATTCGATGAAAGAGCAGAACAGTATGAACTAACAAAAGTTTATGTAGTTGAATTTGGATGCAAACTGATTTTTTCTAAAACTGATAATGAGTTTTTGGTTAATGATTAGTGCGATCGCTCTACAAAAGTGTAGTTTACCTCCATAGGCATCGCTCCTTTATTCTTTATCCTCTGAGAAAAAATGGAACAATCTTATATTGTGCAGCTTTATATCCGTTGCTTGTTTAGATGGAAACTTCATGATTTTTATCCCTATCGAGCTTACGCATTTAAAGCTTGCAGGGCCTTAGAATCAGTTGGTATCAAGGTAAAACTTATTCAAGTTTCATCTGATGGGCAAAAAGACCGAATTTATGAAACTAGGGAAGATTTGCGATGCTTACGGTAGGTCGGTGTCGCCCGCTCAAAGCGATCGCTTCCTTATCCTCTAAGAAAATCAAAGAAGCGATCGCACCATTACCATTAAGAATAAGGCATAAATATCCACAGTTGAAAAATGTTTATATTTAAGAGATACTAAATTTAAAGTTAATCCTAATAAACATCTACCAAGCATGAAAATTAATTTAATTCCTGTCTCAGAGCCTGGAATTTCTTATGGCGGCGATGTAACTAACGAAGCAATAAAGCGATTTCGTAAATACTTATTGGGTGTAGTAGCCGTTTGCTCAGAATTTGAATATTCAGGAGAACGAGCAACACCTCGTAATATTTCAATAGCAAATTTTACAGCAGTAATTACCTTATTTCGAGAACCTAAAACAATCGGTCAAATAACAGGCTTTATTCACTTGGATGGAATAAATATTAACCTTTCTGGTACAGGTGGTCGTTACGGACAACAATTTTTAAATTGTCTAGTAGAAAATGAAGTAGAACCCTGGTTGTATCCTGCGGAAAGAGCTATAGAGCAAATAGGCGAATATGTTGGCAATCCCAAATGGTATATAAAACATGAAATGATGCCATTAGATACTGTTTTAAGCTTGTGGGAAAGATTTATTATTAACGTGATACTTCCACAATTGCATACAACACGTATAGGATTTTTCGGACTAGATAATAAAACAGGTTCTTGGCAAGACTCTTGGCAAGTGGGAGACATTTAACTAAATATTATTAGCTTCAAAGGTGGGCATTGCCCACCTTTTTATTTAGAACGCACAGTCAAAGCATGGGGGTACGCCGTCTGAATCCTCTAAGAATTGTGTGGGGGCGATCGCTCCTATCTTTGCTGCTGTGTTATCAGGCTGTAAAGAAAGTAAGCTTTTACCTGAGAGGGCTGGGTATTGAGTACCAGTTCCAAAAGGGAACTTGTCAGCTTCCCCCGAATCAGCCACAGAAATAGGATGACGTAATCATCAAGATGCCCAGTGGTGCGTAGCTTGCCGCCTTCGGCATCGCTGGGCATCGTCCAACTCTGTGCTGTGTGCTTTGTGCGATCGCCCTTCATCCTCTAAGAAAATCGCACCCCTACTCATCATCATCAAGCAAATACAACCCACTGCTATCAGTCGGCCTGGCATGAAGATACATTTCAGTAATCGCCACCGAACTATGCCCTAGCGTTTTCTGTAACAAGTGAATCGGCGCTCCTCTATCAAGACTGTGGGAAGCGTGGCTATGTCTAAGCCAGTGTGGTGATACATTCCCCTCAATAAGAGCGCGGTTTGCAGCATTTTTCACAATATGAAAAACCATTGACCGACACAGATGACCACCCTTAGCTGAAACAAACACTGGGTCATCATGTTTAGCGTAACCCTTTAAAGAGTTAATCTCCCGCCAAATACCAGCACCCACCAGCACGGTTCTCGTTTTCTCACCTTTACCGAATACCGTGATTTGTCCCCCATCTCCCCGCGCTTTGAGGTCACGCCACTTGAGGCTACATAATTCACTTACCCGCAAACCTGCAAAATAAAGTAAACGAATAATCGTGCGATCGCGGGGGTTTGTCGTGGAATTTATCAGTAATTGTACTTCCTCTTGGGTGAGAATTCTTTCTGCCAATCGGTTATGAGCCTTGGGTGATTTAACTAACACTCCCAAGTTAGCCGATATCACCCCCAACTGTTTAGCAAAGGAAAACAGGCTTTTAATTGCACCCACTGCTACCCGCTTGGAATTGTCAGAACTACTTAGTGTCATCACCCACAATTGAAAATCCATGAGGGTGCAATCAGAGAGCGGCTTGTTGACATGAGAAAAAAACCGCTTGGCATAGCGACGGTAGCCGTCAACGGTGTTTTTGCTCTTACCGTGCAGCCAAAGGTCGATGAGTTCGGTGTTAGTGAGCGTTGGAGTATTCAACATTGCCCATTCTTATGTTGAATGCTCTTACATTAAACCCCACTGGAGGGGACAGTTGAAATTATTTTACTGGATGGTAAAGTCCATCTTTTGCATTCCATTCCCAACCTATGCCTCTGGGGTCACGGTTACGAGTCCAACTGATAAATTCTTTGGTAGTGAGTTTTTCTCGTTCCGGTGCGAGGCTCGACGGTGTTAAACCTAGTCGCGGAGCTAGGTTTTCAGGAGGTAATGCAAGGAGTTCAACTCCCGGATTTCTCACCAAGATTGAAAAAAGAGGGGTCAAAAACTGCCAAAATGTAT
>NZ_JABXKP010000028.1 GCF_017114985.1 Nostoc sp. JL33
ACTGAAGTGGTTCCCGTTACAACTGGAGTGGTTCCCGTTACAACTGGAGTGGTTCCCATCACGACTGAGATGACTAATATTTAAACATTGCTCATCAACATCCTAATTTTTGTGAGTAAGCTGTTACGTATACAACTTGCATTATTAGGGCGGGCTTTTCGGCCCACCCCACAATCATATTGAAAAAATATTAGTGCAAATTAAAGGCGCAACAGCTTAACAATAGGTAAGAAACCTACGATAGTTATTAGTGTAAGCTACTTGACAGGCGGACACACTTGCTGCACTCTTTGGGGAAATTGCCGACACATCTGCTGGAATCCTTGAGGATTAATTTGCCACCAAGCAAATAATCCCAGACTTGTACCCCCCACAAGCAACGCCAACACTACTCCCAGCCTTACCAAACGTTTACCCCGATTAGGTTTTCTAATTAAACTTCGTGGAATTACTGGGCTTGGAAGTGGTTCTTGTGAAGTATCCAAATCTAGATCCAAATCTAGATCCAAACCTAGATCCAAATCTAGATCCAAATCTTGCAGCGATCGCGAACTTTCTATGAAGATAATTGGTTCTTCTACTTCCTCTTGTTCCTCTGGTTCCTCTGGTTCTTCTTGTATTTCTGCTTCTATAATCTCTTCTGGCAACGCCGGAGTCACAGGTACTAAGTATTCTGGCGAGACACGATAATAAGTGAGAACAACCGACGTATTATCACGCCCATTTTTTTCGTTTGCCAAGTTAATCCAGTTGCGAACAGCATCTTCAACTGTCAGTTTACCTGTTAACACGGGTATTGCATAATCCTGCCAAGATTGTTCCACCCAGTTATTATCACTTAAACCATCAGAACACAATAATAAGATGCCGTCTTCTTCTACAATGAATCGCTGAACTTTAAGACGCAAAGATTCTGCATCTCTTGTTCCCAATGCTTGAGTTAGGGCACTAGCATCTGGTCTTAATAGTGCCTGTCGATACAAGCTTTTAGCAAAGCGTACCTCTCGCGTTACCACATCATCATCTACTGTCAGTAGCTGACAATAATTACGAGTAATCCAATAGGCACGGCTATCGCCAACATTAGCCAAGTAAAGCTCATGGGTATTATTTGATTGCCACCCAGTACTCGTCTGCACTCGTTGTGGAACTTGCACCCCCATTACAATAGTTGTAGCCATGCGTTCTCTGCCTTGGCGTTTTTGTTCATTATTGCGGGCACAAATCAGATTATTTATCACCCGTAAGCTTGCTTCTAATTGTTCCTGCAACAACTCTGGTGATACAAGCACAGCTTGTTCTGTCACCTCCGTTAGTAAGGCGCGAATTTGCAATTTTACAGACTGCACAGCCAACTTACTGGCAACCTCGCCGCCTTCGTGTCCACCAATGCCATCGCAAACAATCGACAAGTGCGGTAATAAAGGTTCATCTAACTCACTTAAAGCATTGGGGTAGCAAGCGTCTTCATTTTGCGCCATAACTGGGCCAATATCTGTAGAACCTGCCACCTTTAGGACTAATGGTAATTCTGCCGCAGACGCTAATAATAAATTATTGAGTTGAATATTAATAGCTTCTAACTCAACCTCAGTTTCACACATCTGCTGGGCTATGTTCTGTAACCCTTTAGCTACTGATGCCTTTGCAGACGATACCCAAAATTGCCAACACTCTCCCAGATTTTTTAAACTCAGTTTCTCATCTGCTGGTGTTTCGTAAAGTTCCACTAGTCGCACACACCAACCTTGGACTCTCAAATTATCTACTACTAGTAAACTGCGGCTAACTCCCAATTCTGATAAAGGTGTCCAAAGTTGGAGAATTTGCCACAACCAGTAAATTTGTCGTACCGCCGTAGCTTGCTCCCATGCCTCAACAATAGTTGGATAAATATTTCCTGTCTCATCTATTGGCACATTTTCCAATAAGAGAATATCAGTTGTATCTCCCTCAAG
Source organism: Nostoc sp. JL33 (assembly GCF_017114985.1). Classification (GTDB taxonomy): domain Bacteria; phylum Cyanobacteriota; class Cyanobacteriia; order Cyanobacteriales; family Nostocaceae; genus Nostoc. The sequence goes on from NZ_JABXKP010000028.1 coordinate 1,959, forward strand.
GTAAGAAGCAAACCCATAAACCTGGGGCAAATGCAACCGCTCTTGATATAATCGTAGATAAGAAATTACTTCCTTTGGCAATTCTTCAGGTACATCTGGCAGCAGTCCCGGTTGAGTATCTAGCCAAATCTGGTGACTAATTACTTCATATCTATCTGCAACCTTTGTACCTGGTGGGATTTGAGCAGACAATGAGCCAGTAGCCCAAAGATAGCGGTGAACTAAAGGAGTTTGACAACTGGCACAAGCACTATCTCCCATAGGATTAATGGGGCTATTACAGCTTGGATTTATACAATAAATTATCAGTTGAGTAGAAATCATAAATAAGGGGTCAGAATTGCTGAATACTCCACCCATAAAGGGATAGAGTTTCAAGAAGGAAGAATATTTAATACTAGTTTTGCTCACCACCGACAAGGTTTTAAACCAATATTCATTAAAGAGGCGCACAGAATTCATTCTGGCTTCTGGCTTCTGAGTTCTGAATTCTTCTTTATAAAAGTATAAATTTAAGAACTCAATCAACTCATGAACTTCGATTAACTTTAGGTGGCAATGACTTGAAGGTTAGAATAGACTGGATTGGTGTACTGCTAGCTACACCTTGTTACTGAAATTAATCAAAACTATTGGTAAAAAGACCAAGTTTTGCTTTCCGTAAATAACTTACGTCTGGCTGTATTTAATCGTAGAAATGCATTTACGTCAATGTAGAGTTTAGGATGGCGCTATGCCAAGTATTACCTTAATCTGGCTTCTGGCAGGAGCAGTTCTGTGTTTAATGGAACTGTTCTTACCATCGGCGTTTGTCGCCTTCATGATGGGAATTAGCGCTTTTGTAGTGGCGCTGCTGTCTGGAGTGGGTTTGGGAAGTGTATGGTTGCAAATTGTGGTTTGGCTATTGCTTTCCACAGCACTAATTTTGCTTTCCCGTCGGTTTTTGCAACCGCGACAACGCAAATCTAAAATTCGGGATGCAGTCATAGCTGAAACCTTAACAGAAATTCTGCCTGGGAAAACAGGGCGGGTGCGGTATGAGGGAAATTCTTGGCAAGCAAGATGTGACGATGACAAATTTACCGTACCACCCCATCAAAAAGTTTATGTGGTGAGAAGAGAAGGTACTACTTTGATTGTGATACCAGAAAATTTGTTGAATTCTTAGTTATTAGGAATGGGGAGTGGGGAATGGGGAGTGGGTAGAGACGCGATTAATCGCGTCTGTACTGAGTTAGGAGTGTAGGAACTATCTATCAACCCCTGCCTCCCCTGCTCGCTCATCCCCGACTCCCGACTCCCCACTCCCTACTCCCCTTCCCTTTTTTTAAAATCAGGAGATTCATAATGGAACAGTTCTTCTTGCTCGTCTTTTTAGCCCTTGGTGGTTCTGCCGTAGCAGGTTCTGTGAAAGTCGTCAATCAGGGCAATCAATCTTTGGTGGAAAGATTGGGTAGTTATAACAAAAAACTCGAACCAGGACTAAACTTTGTCATTCCTTTTCTAGATAGAGTTGTCTACCGAGGAACTATCCGAGAAAAAGTCTTAAATATTCCTCCCCAACAGTGCATCACTCGTGACAACGTTGGCATTGAGGTGGATGCAGTGTTTTACTGGCGGATTGTGGATATGGAAAAAGCCTGGTATAAGGTAGAAAATCTGGAGTCGGCAATGGTAAACATGGTGCTGACTCAAATTCGCGCCGAAATGGGACAACTAGAGTTGGATCAAACTTTTACTGCTCGTTCTCACATCAGTGAACTTTTATTACAGGATTTGGACGTTGCTACCGATCCTTGGGGTGTGAAAGTGACACGCGTAGAACTGCGAGATATTATTCCATCTCAGGCAGTGCGAGAATCGATGGAATTGCAAATGTCGGCAGAACGACGCAAACGGGCAGCAATTTTAACTTCTGAGGGCGAACGCGAAGCTGCTGTTAATAGTGCTAGAGGTAAAGCAGAGGCGCAAATATTGGATGCGGAAGCTCGTCAAAAATCGACAATTCTGCAAGCGGAAGCTGAACAAAAGGCGATCGTTCTGAAAGCTCAAGCGGAACGTCAGCAGCAGGTTTTAAAAGCGCAGGCGATCGCAGAGTCTACAGAAATTATCGCCCAAAAGCTCCACACTATCCCCAATGCCAATAAAGCGGTAGAAGTTCTGTTTGCCTTGGGCTATCTGGATATGGGTGCGACAATTGGTAAAAGCGATAGCAGCAAAGTCTTATTTATCGATCCGCGCACTATCCCTGCTGCTTTCGAGGGTATGCGCTCCATTATCTCAAATGGTCAGGTTGACTCTAACGAGTTGTTTTCTAAGCAAATACCAGGGTTAGAAAATAACCGCCCTAGTTAGAAGTGGGAGTGGGGAGTGGGGAGATGAGGGGGATAAGGGAGAAGCAATGCTCAATGCCTCATGCCCTACATCAGCAACTCTCATCTCCAATTTCTGCTCCATTTTCTTACTGGAGAACCACCTGATTTAGCACAACGAGCTTTCAGACTAATACAAAAGGCTGAATCTGGAGAAGTTACGCTCTGACTTTCGCCAATTGTCGTTGCAGAAGTAGTTTGGGTTTTGTCTTGATTTTATAAATATTCCCGCGTGCAAATTGCTGAAGTTTTGTTGCCTTTAGTCGTCGCAGAAGGAATTTTGTTAGATGATTTAGAACAAGTAACAGCCGCCCTTAAACGCATGGCTAATGCTAATGTCGATTTTATCGATGCTTATTTGGCAGAAACTCCCCATCAAAAAGGAGAGACAATAGTTTCTTTTGACAGAGATTTTAAGCGTTTATAAATTGATTGGGTTCAGCCAGAATAAATAGATGAAATAAAGTATCAAATGAAGCACAAGTGATTATTATTAATAAATTTTAGGCGATACCTGACGGTAAGCTAGCGCGATCTCTAGGGTGGGCTACACCTACGGACTAAATTGCCACATTCTTCTAATGATAAAATAATCAAGTTTTGATAAGTTGTAAATTATGACGTTATCTATTCAGCCAACCACAGCATTAAGTGTAGAAGAGTTCTTAAAACTACCAGAAACCAAGCCAGCAAGCGAGTATTTTAACGGGCAAATCTACCAAAAACCTATGCCACAAGGAAAACATAGCACTTTACAAATTGAATTAGCTTCTGCCATAAATCAAGTTACAAAACCACAGAAATTAGCTTATGCCTTTCCTGAATTACGCTGTACATTTCAAGGTCGTTCAATAGTACCGGATATTGCTGTGTTTGAATGGGAAAGAATTCCCCTTGATGGAAAAGGTAGAATTACAAATAAATTTGAAATTGCCCCAGATTGGATAATTGAAATTCTCTCACCAGAACAATCACCCAACCGAGTTATCCGCAAAATTACTTTTTCTATCCAAAATGGAGCAAAGCTAGGTTGGTTGCTCGATTCTGATGATGAGTCAATCATGATTTTTGAACCCAACAAATTACCAGAATTAAAAGAAAAGCAAGATGTTTTACCCGTTTTGAGTGTTTTGGAAAATTGGCAATTAACAGTTGCAGAGGTATTTAGTTGGTTAAGTTTTGTTTGATTGAAGAAGAATATATTCTCACAATTCAGGAGCGAAGCCGGAGACGCTCCAGGACTCGCTGACGCAGGCTTGATTTTGGTAGCCCCAGACTTTAGCTGTACGAGAATAAAGTGCAACCTCAGATAAAATGAGTATGACTATTGAACAATCCCAGTAGCTTGATTTACTTGGCATTGGTTGCACAACCCAAAAAACTCTAGGGTGTGGTAAAAAACTTTAAACTTATGGTTGGATTCTAACTGGTCTTCTAGGTCATGAACGGGGCATTCATTAATCGGAATTGAGACACCGCATTGCAAGCAAGTAAGGTGGTGTTTGTCTTGCTGCGCTAGGCTGTAGAGGGCTTCACCGTTAGCCAAATTCCGCACTTGTACTATGCCTTCAAGTTTTAAGGCATCTAGGGAGCGGTAAACTGTCGCTAAACCCATGCTCTGATTAGTGTTACGTAGTTCTACGTAAATATCCTGGGCGGAAACGCCTTTTTTGATGGTTTTCAGTAGGTTGAAAATACGCTCTTGACTGCGGGTGCGTATGGCTCTCATAGACAATTATTTAAATATGCCACTGTAGTTGAAGCTGTTAGATGGGCTAATTGATCAATTAACTTTAACGGCTTCGTAATCTTATTTTCACTCAGTTCGAGCATAAAGTTATAGTATAGCGATCGCAGCATTCAGCAAAAGCCCGTGCAAACCAAGTATTTAGCCAAAATTTTCGTGACGCTTCGTCCTTCAGTCTTAGACCCTGCTGGTGTGGCTGTACAATCCGGTCTTCAGCAAATGGGATACGATAACGTTGACCAGGTGCGGATTGGTAAGTACATTGAACTCACCATCACCTCGACTGAAGAGAAAAAAGCGCGTCAAGACCTTGATCAAATTTGTAACCAAATGCTAGCAAATCCGGTGATTGAAAATTACCGATTTGATTTGATTGAGGTCGAAACCCAAACTGGGGTATTTTAGAGATTGGGCATGGGGCATTGGGCATTGGGCATGGGGAAAACTCTTCTCCAGTCTCTACTTCCCAATCCAAACTCCTAACTCCAAACTCTTAACTCCAAACTCTCCACTCCCCACTCCTCACTCCCCACTCCCCTTGACTAATCATGAAATTCGGTGTTGTTGTTTTTCCAGGTTCTAATTGCGATCGCGATGTTGCTTATGTAACCAGAGATTTGCTTTTACAACCAACTCGCATGGTTTGGCATCAAGAAACGGACATTGCTGATTTGGATGTCGTGATCATACCTGGTGGCTTTAGTTACGGGGATTATTTACGCTGTGGTGCGATCGCGCGTTTTTCACCCGTGATGCAGCAGGTTGTCGAACACGCCCAAAAAGGTAAGTTTGTCCTCGGTATTTGCAACGGTTTTCAGGTATTAACTGAAGCTGGACTTTTGCCTGGGGTGTTGACTAGAAATCGGGATTTGCATTTTCTGTGCGATCGCGTTCCCTTAAAAGTTGAGCGGACTAATCTCGCATGGACGCAAGCTTATACCAATAGTGAAGTTATCACTTTGCCCATTGCCCACGGAGAGGGGCGATTCTACGCTGATCAAGCCACTCTCGCAGAAATTGAAGATAACGGGCAAGTCTTGTTTCGCTATCAAGGGGAAAATCCCAACGGTTCACTAAACAACATTGCCGGGATTTGCGATCGTCGAGGCAATGTGTTGGGGATGATGCCGCACCCAGAAAGGGCATCTGACGCGATGCTGGGGAATAGCGATGGGTTAAGGTTGTTTCAGGGATTGTTAGAGAAGGTAGCGGCATTAGCCTAGAGCGCCGGTCGAGCAACTAGGTTGGGCTAGCGATCGCTCTGTGAAAGATAATGAAGATTCTTCTACAGACAGCGATCGCTCCAATAGACATAGGCGTGAAATTAAATATGCGTTACCCAGAACCCTTGTAGAGACGTAGCAGTGCTACGTCTCTACATTCTTTTCACGCCTATGTCTAATGAATAACTAGCAACTTGGGTTAATATTCAAAATTGGCTCACCATCCCCAAGTACCAGGAGCGCCTTTGAAAGGCCCAACAATATCACTGGTGATCCAACCGCCGTAGAAGTTACCTGGTTGTGGTTGCACCTCTTCGCCATCCACGTAGCAATTATCCATTAAATGAGCGTAAAAAGCTACATAGTCCTTAAGAGATTCAAAAGCTGGTGTCGGGTTAGGATAGAACCAGGCAGCATTATGGACTTCTTTTTCACCAACTCGAATTGTGTAATAAGTAGCACTCCCCTTCCACTCGCAAAAGCTAGATTGCGGCATCAGTTGCAAATATTCGATTTTGATATCCGCAGGGGGAATGTAGTAAGAAGGAGGATGACTAGTTTCTAAAACACGTTTGGCGTTGTGGGTATCTGCAATTATTACTCCGTTAAAGATTATTTGGATATGTTTACTTGTCTCCTCCAGACGAGGAGGACGGGGGTAATCCCAAACTGATTCTTGTCCGGGAGTGGGTTCGATGCGTTGAGAATTAACCATTTAACAATTCAAAATTCAAAATTGTTTGACTACAAGTACTAACGTACCCCTTTAAGAGTATCAACTTGCTTGGTAAACAACTCAGTGAATAAACTAAGCACACTCCGTTCTTCGCGCACTTTTATATTGGCACTGATGGACATACCTGATTGCAAGGTGACTTTTCTACCCTTAATCACTAAGGATTGTTTATCCAATGAGATTCTTGCCGGAAATCTATAAAACTGATGTGTTTGATCTGGCGGTAATGCGTCTGAACCTATGTCAAGCACTTTTCCTTTGATATCGCCAAACTCGCTGTAAGGAAAAGAGTCAATTCTGACATCTACGTTCATGTCTTTTCGCACAAAACCAATATCTTTGTTAGTGATGAACACTTCAGCTATATACTTTTCATTTGGAACAATTTGCAGCAGCTTTGTGGTTGGAGTCGCTACAAATCCAGGGTTTTTTGCTTGTAAATCGAAAATTGTTCCACCTACAGGCGCATGGAGTTCTTCATATTTAACATTTAACTGTGATTGAGATATTTTACTATTGACATCTGCCAAACGCTGCTCATTATCCAGCACAACTTTCATGAATTGGCTATCGATTGCGGCAATACGCTGTTTGTTATCAGCTATCTTATCCAAAATGCTTTTATTAGAAACAGCCACCGTATTGCTTAACTCTTGTCGTCCTTTTTCTATATCAAACTGGAGGCGTTTTGTTTCCTCGCCTAGTTGCGCTACTTCTGCCGTGCGGTTTTGTACTTCTTGTTTCTGGTTGAGATACTGAAGTTGAGAAATGCCACCTTCTTCTGCTAATGTCTTCAGCTTATTTAAAATCCCCTGTTGAATAGCTAAACTTGCTTTACTATCTTCCAGCTTAAATTGATTTTGGCTAAGTTGCTTTTTGGTTTTTTCTACTTCCAATCGCGCTGCTGAAGAACGAGAATCTAATTCTTTTTTGGCAACTTGTAGAAGTTGTTGTTCATCAGTTCCTAGTGCATAAGCTTGACCAGAATTTTTTAATTGAGTCCGCAATAATTCATTTTCTCCTACTAGCGCTGACCGACTTTTCAGCAGAAAAGCGGTTTCTTGTGGTAAATTACCGCGCAAATATAACAATTCCGATCCCGTTGCGTTACTTGCACTCATCAATCGGCGATAAATCTGGTTTTCTTTAATTAATGCAATGCGAATTTTATTCAAAGAATTTAATTCAGCAACAGAAGCAATGGAATCAAAAGTCAGCAACAAATCTCCTGGCTTTACTTGTTGTCCATCTTTAACATTAACCGTTTTCACCACTCCACTAACAGGAGCCTGAATTTCTTTGACTGTTCCTTGCGGCTTTAATTGCCCTGTTGCTGGCACTACTTGCTCAATTTTTGCAAAATAAGCCCAACCAATTCCAAAACAGGCTAGTCCGATTAGAGTAACCATGATTGTACGCGACCAAATTGGAGATTGCCGCAAGACAATGGATTGCTCAAATTCCTGATTGTTTGAGTTAGTTAAAGACTGTTGAGCAGCTTTCTGTTGTTTTGTAAGTACCCGTGAATCTTGCTTTACTCCGTTTTTCTGATTGCCGTTTTTCTGATTGCCGTTGAGGTGATTCCCATTAAGTTGAGTCATAATGATTTTGGGTTTTGGACTTGTCGTGAGCGTTCAGTCGAACGATTTGGGATTTTTTGTAGGATGGGCAATGTTTGCCGAAAACCTGGATTTTGATATTTGTGACATTGCCTACTCTACGCTGATTAGTGCATCTATTATGGAATGTTGGTCAAACAGAGAATTTTCTGATGCCATGCCCCCAGCAATGACTAATTACAAGTTCACATCTTGTTGCTGATACAGGTAAGAATAATGACCTTTAAGAGCCATTAGTTCTTGATGGCTGCCTTGTTCTATAACCCTGCTATTATCCATCACGACGATCATATCTGCATTACTCACGGTGTTCAGGCGGTGGGTAATAAAAAATACTGTCTCACCCTTGAATGCTTTAGCTAAATTGAGACATATTTGCCGTTCTGTGGGATAATCTAATGCACTAGTTGCTTCATCTAAAACTAATAATTTTGGTCGTTGTAAAACAGAGCGGGCGATCGCAATTCTCTGTCGTTGTCCACCTGAAAGTGCAGAACCCCGTTCTCCCACCCGTGTGTTGTAACCGTTGGGCAAGCTCATTACAAACTCGTGGGCGCACGCAACCTGAGCCGCTTCGATAATTTCTTCGGTTGTGGCATCGGGATTCGTCAGAGCAATATTTTCCTGAACGCTGCCGTCAAACAATAATGTCTCTTGGGGAACTACGCCAATCTGCCGTCGCAGTGAATAAAGTTCTACTTTGGCAATATCATAACCATCAATCAAAATTCTGCCGGACTCGGTTTCGTAAAGTCTGAGTAATAACTTCATCATCGTACTTTTACCAGACCCACTTTGTCCGACAATGCCGATAAATTTACCTGGAGCAAATTCGAGGGTGACATTAGAAAGTTGCAGAGGGCCACTTGTACCAAACCGGAAGGAAACATTTTCGTATTTCACTGCTCCCTTGATCGTAGGTAAGGGTATATTGTAGCGGTCTGTTTCCCCTTCTTGTGGCGTATCGACAATATCGCCTAAACGCTCTAGAGACAAGGCAGTTTCTTGGAAGCTTTGCCAGAGTTGAGCCAACCGCAATATTGGACTGGTGACGTAACCGGATATAATCCTAAAAGCAATTAATTCGCCTAAGGTTAATTCTCCTTTAAGTACTAGATAAGCTCCTACCCATAAAACTAATAAGCTGCTGAGTTTGTTGAGGAAGCTGCTGGTAGAATTGGCGAGGGTAGAAGTCACAACGGTTTTAAAACCAGCCGCGACAAACCGAGCGTAACGCTCTTGCCAGGAAAAGCGCGATCGCAATTCGATATTTTGCGCTTTTACTGTTTGAATTCCTGACATCACCTCCACTAAATAAGATTGAGTTTCGGCGTTGCGTTCGGCTTTGCCACGTAATTGTCTGCTAATAGTGGGAGAAGCAATTAAGATCACAATGATAAACACCGGAATTGTGCTTAAGCCTACTAAGGTGAGTTGCCAACTGTAAATCAGCATCACACCGATATAAACCACTGAAAACAGAGCATCTAAGCCCACTGTTAAAGCAGTACCCGTGAGGAATTGACGGATATTTTCTAATTCGTTGATCCGAGTAGAAAGTTCGCCCACCGGTCGGCGTTCAAAATAGCGCAGTGGTAATCGTAGCAAGTGGTCGATGATTTCCGACCCTAAACTCATATCGATCCGGTTAGTGGTATCAACAAATAAGTAGGTTCGTAAGGTAGTCAAGACTGCTTCAAATATTCCGACTACTAATAGCAAAACCCCCAAAATATGTAGAGTACCAATACTATTTTGAGTGATAACTTTGTCGATAATTAACTGAACTACCAGAGGATTTGCCAACGCTGCCAACTGCACAAAAAAGGAAGCGACGAAGACCTCTATTAGGACTCGACGATAGCGTGACAAATAGGGCAGAAACCACCGTAAACTAAAGCGCTCTTGGGGTGTTTCTTTGGTAGGACTGAGCAGTAATACCCTAACTTGGGGCGGAAAGTTGGTTGGATCAACATCTAATTGTTCAAGCAATCGAGCGGGTTTGCAGCGCACAATTCCTTGGGATGGAACACCCACAACCATAGTATTTGCATCCGCCGCAAATAAAACGGCAAAACTATCACCATAGCGAATCAATGCCGGTGTAGGAATGCGGCTCACTGAGGCGACTGGTAGCTCTATCAACTGCGCCTTAAGTCCGATTAACTCTGCCAGATAAGCAGTAACTTGAAACGATATAGTACCCTGACGTTTAACTTGCTCAGTTAAGATACGGCGAACCACCTCTCGACGAAACGGCATTTCTAGGTGCTTGGCGATCATTTGGAAGCAGGCGAAGGCTGTATTCAGTTCTCCCTTACCCCCAAAAAACGGGTATTTGTCTTTTAGCGAAATGTTTGAGGTCTGGGGGGCTGTCTGTGGAACTACTTCGTCCGATGCGTAGGGGATATCTAGTTCCTCTGCGCTATCTGATTTGGTGTCACTTACTACAAGTTCTATTTGATCAGGGACTTGCAAGATCAAATCTGAGGGATGTATACCAAGCAAGCGTGCGGGGTTTTGACCTATAACTTGGATATTGTCTCTGTCATCGTCAGATTCTAGGCGATCGCCAGGTGACAAATTCGTTACTGTACCACCCCCACTCACAAACCAGACCCTTTCGCTATCTAGTTGGTTGAATGAAGTTTTTCCTGGAGGGACGTAATGTATTTTCGCCTCTGGTAATGCCTTTTCTGCGAGTTCTCTGAGATTCAAAGTAGCGATCGCTTGCTTTTGCCAATGCAAACTCAAAATATCGAAAACTTCCACCAAATAACTGCGATTCTTACGAACATTGGCAAAAGCTGGATATAAACCCAGAAAGCTAAAATATGCCGATGCATTCAAGGTAAAACATACTACTTCGGTGGAAGCGATCGCTGTTTCACAGGCGACATCGCGCAGCAAACCAATTTCGCCGATAATTTCCCCCGGTTGCAGCAATTTTAGGGTGATTGGCATTTGTGTCTGGGGATCATATCCCAACAGGCGCACTTGTCCCTCATAAATTATCGTGATCTGTTGTGGGAGACTTTCTTTACCGATGATTTTCTGACCGATGCGATATCGCCAGGCTTGCGCCTGTTCTGCTAGATTGGCGATCGCCCCATCTGGTAACTGATCAAACCCTTCTATGGTGGTGAGAAATTCCGCAAAAGTGTTCTTAATGTAAGTCATATAAAACAAGTCGAAGGTAAAAGCCAGGAATAAAGTCGAAAATATTAGGGAGTATCTCTTTTACTAACAGTGGCAGTGTTTGGTTTTATGCCAGCAGTGGCAAGTCTTCTGTCTATTCAATGTGTCTAAATATCTAAAACCATAGAAAGTCGCTTAGTCTAATTGCAGACCTGCATTCATATCACAGAGCTATAACTGTTATGCACTGTTCCAAACAAGTATAGTGTAAATAGATCGAGGACAAGTTATCACTTAGTTCACGCTACATACTTTATACTATCTTAAAATAAATATTTAGCATTGCAAGTATGCAAGATGGATACTGATCATCAAATCAAGATACAGAAAGGCGGCTGTTAAACTTAGAGTTGCATATTTTGATTTATGATAATCAACATGAAAGTATCATAGATGCTTTTCTAAGTAAATACCCTAGTTAAGAATTATGTAATAAAAAACTTGAAATTTCGGAATGATTTCTGACAAATTCTTGAATATAGGGATTGAGACGATCACTGATGGCGAAAAAAACTGAGCTTTTGTTAGTAAACAGCGCCATGCCCAATTTATGAAAGAATTCTCCATCACTTTTTTGCTAGCTTAATTTAATAAAAATTAACTGGGAAAGTAAAGGTGAAGATTTTTTAATCACCTTAGAGGAGCCAATTACTAAATTTATGAAGGAAAGACAATAACTGGCTTCAGTAAATTTACTAGTTTAATTAATATCAAGTCAATTTAATCGCTATGCATAAAATAACCTCGCTCCACAGTCAGGATAAGGTTGTTCAATTTTGCTAAGTAATTACCCGGATTTAATATTAGGCAGCGCTGACACTAAATTTTGCCTGCACAATCATATCGTTATAATCTTTGTCACCACCATTTGCCAAATCCTCAAAGCCAAAGGCGTTGTTCCCTAACATCCGAATGTGATCTGTCTTGTCTGAGTTAGCACCCAAGAATGCGAAGTAAACATTCTTATTGGCATTGCTATTGAGAATCGCATCGGGAGTACCATCAACAATAATAAATGGTGCAAACAGAGAATCAGCCCCGAAAGTCCCAGTGTAATTTGCTGTCCCTTGGTTATTCACTGTCAAGTCAATGCCTGCAACCCGCCCACGCACGGCAGCTTCGGCGTAACCAGCCTGTCCAACAAGAATATCTGCTGTGCCATCGCCATTAGTGTCAATGCCACCATTCTTATCAGCCACCTGATAAAAGCCCACAAAGTTGTTGTAAGAAGCTTCTCTGTTGACTGTAAAGTTACCTATTACCGATTGTGTCACACCCTGTAAATCAATCAGTTCCCCTTGATACTGATCTTGCAGACCTGTACCTAAAGTTACTTGTTTATCTGTTGGCTGAATCGTCACAACCAAATTCTGGAAGTTAAGAGAAAACCCTTCCTCTTCTGTGTTGTTATTTGTAGCTGAGGGAAAAGTAACGCTTGAGAAAGAGGTTTTTCCAGACAGTATATCGTGAGTAGTACTGTTAGATACCAGATAAAATCTGAGTTTGGTATCAGAGTCTAATTCTAAGATGTTTGTCAGATCGGCAGGATTAAAACCATTAGGCAGATTGGCAAGGGTAGAGAAAATCACCTTGGAGCGCAAAAGAGCCGCTTGTGTATAGCCTTCTGCACCAGGGGCTATGCCGTTAATCCTACCTTGTTCATCGTCAACGGTAAATACACTCAGTTCATCCACCTGTTTGGAGGTGTTGGTTTTAATCTTGATTGAGAGTCTTCCTTTATCACCTTTAATATTCAGCTTAGTCTTGACACCAAAGATATCGTCTGTAATTTTTGTCAGTATAGGAGTCCCGTCAGCGATCGCAACTGTAAACACATCACTGGCTTTTTCTCCAACAACATCCTTAGCGGTAACTTTGATGTTTACACTACCTATGTCTCCCTTATCGGGAATACCACTGAAAGTCCTGGTAGCAGCATCGAACTTCAACCCTTTCGGTAGAGGGGTATCGTCAAAAAGAGTTGCAGTGTAGCTGAGGGTATCTCCGACATCTGGATCGCTGAAGCTGTTAGCTGGTACAGTGAAGCTGAAAAGGCTACCTTCAGTGACTTGTTGGTTAGGGATTTCATTTGCCACCACTGGAGCATCATTGACATTATTAACCGTGAGCTTAAACACATCACTGGCTTTTTCTCCAGCAACATCCTTAGCGGTAACTTTGATGTTTAGGCTACCTACGTCCCTATTATCGGGAATACCACTGAAAGTCCTGGTAGCAGCATCGAACTCCAACCCTTTCGGCAGAGGGGTATCGTCAAAAAGAGTTGCAGTGTAGATGAGGGTATCTCCAGCATCTGGATCGCTGAAGCTGTTAGCTGGTACAGTGAACTTGAAGAGAATATCTTCAGTGGCTTGTTGGTCAGCGATCGCCTGGGACAAGATTGGTGCTGTCATAATCTTAATTGATTAATACTTACTATTTATGAATACCTTCGCCAAAAAAGAGCATGAAAAAATAGGGTTGAGGTAGTAGAGTTATTGTCTCTCACAACGGCAACTCAAAAAGCACTCTTCAGCCCATGCCCGATATCTTATCACTGTTACACTAACGTAGATCAGCGCTAGAACGGAAGCGGCAATTTAACCAGATAATCATGGCCATGTTAGCAATGAGCGGCCGAGTCACCATGTTGGAAATTTCTCGTTGGACAGGCATTGGTGGTAGTTATCAGTTAACCACAAATTTTTGAAAATTAACGTAATAATAGGAGTTTCAGCCCTTGTGAATCAGGAAGCAAACACCATTAGTAATAGAGCGATCGCATGAATTTTAATGTTACCTGTAAGGGCTTATAGCGCTTCTCGTTTACTTGAGGTACACCCCCCTACACCTCGCAATGTAATGTTGTACGGCATCTGAATAGGAATCGCTATACACCAATACAGTTCAGATAAGCCCAAAATCCTGATGTAGAGACGCGATTTATCGCGTCTTTAAAGACCAATTATCTACATTAATAATCCTTAACACCAACCGTATTGCGCTATATACCATTTGTGAAAATCTTTGCAACACATGAAATGTTTAGATCGCCGACTTATTTAATAAGTCGGCGATCTCATTGTTCAGGAATGATTTAGGATTGGGAAAACGCTAGGCAACAAACTAAGCCACGACGCTAGCAGAGAAAACGAAGTCATTTGCAGTCAGGCTAGTTGATGCAACTCCCAGCAATGAAGCCAACTCTGTATTTCCGGTTTTCACGATCGTATCACTACCCTGTTGCAATAGCGTTAGTCCACTAAACTGAGTAACGCCAATCCCGCCCAGCCCGATTTTATCAATCCCGATCGCAAAATCAGTCACAATGTTCTTGCTAGCTGGCAGGCTAGCGTTAGCAAGAAAGAACTGGTCAGCAGCAGCACCACCACTCAAGCGATTACCGCCCTGTTGACCAGCAAATAGCAGATCATCACCATCACCACCAAACAGCGAATCATTGACATTGGAGAAAAGTTTGTCATCCCCAGAGCCACCATAAAGACGGTTATTGCTACCTTGACTCTTAAGGGTGTCGTTACCGGAGCCACCGAAGGATAGTTGACGATTACCTTCAACTACTGTCAAAGTATCATTACCTGCTGCCCCAAACAAATTATTACTACCACTAGCTTCAACTACGGTAATTTGGTCATCACCAGCACCACCATTAGCACTAGTATTCTTAGCAGGACTATTTGCGCCAATCAAGACTTGATCATTACCATCTCCTGTGGACACTGAGGAGTCACTGCCGACTACCACCGTGTCATCACCGTTCCCAGTCACGATTGTGTTACTTCTACTACCTTCTACAAAGTCTGCTCCGTCACCTGTAAATAAGGTTTGGTTTGACTTGAGGGTGACATCATCACTACTTTTAGAACCAAATTCGACATCTAATGTTGTTAGTCCATCGGTGCGACCAGCAAACCCTGCTGCTGTAAAGTACTGAGTATTGCCTACACTCTGATCATTTAGAATTGTTGTTTGACCATTAGCAGCTTTTTCTGAGGTCAAAGTTCCTTTTGTGAAGGAGACTGAATCAGGCCCTCCCACCAGTGCTTCTGTAATGGCACGACCTTTCAAATCGCCATTACTGGGAATGTCCAAACCCAGAATACGAGCAAGCGTAGGCGTTACATCAGCATTACTGACGGGCGCATAGTCCACATAGCCTTTTTTAAAGTCAGGGCCAATAGCCTCCATGTTATTGAAGGTATCACCTCGACCAAAGCTGCCATGCATCCCCTGCCCTTGTTGCAAAGTTGTATCAGCAATCTCTACCTGAGCTTGAGGGTTGTTTGGGTTGTTTGGGTCGCTGCTAAAGCTTTTGAAGTTGATTACAATCGATGGAACAGGTGTTTTAGCATCACCTTTTAGCCCGATCGCACTCAGTGGTAAAGCACCTGGAATAGTTCCATAGGCATCGTCTACGAAAATACCACTGATGTAGTCTTTTTGCGAGAGCAAATTCACTACCTGTTTAGCTAAATCAGCATTGCCATTGGGCAGATAAATCAGGTCAGAACCGCCGTTAGCAGCTACAACTATCTTTGTACCAGGGTCAAGTTGGCCATTAATTACCTGACCTGTACCACCAATTACACCATTCCCAGAAATAGGACGTTGACCTTTTGTGGCATCAACAGTTGCATACTGGATCTGTTTGAGGTCTGGGGGGAGGGTTGTAGGGTTAGGATCGTATAAGGGTAGACCTAGATCGTGAGCCAAATCAATCGCAACAAAGCCTGCTGGTAGAAATCCCGGATTTACGCCTGCATAAGTTTGGGTGGCAGCATAACTTTTAGTTTTTGTGCCTTGGCTATCAATAACTTGTTTGCTGATGGTAGAAAAACCGTGGTCGGAAGTAATAAAGACATCAGTAGTCTTGTCCAAGCCTGTACTCTTGAGATAGTCAAGAAGTTGCTTTAAATTATCATCAGCATTTTTGACCCCAGCTTTTGAAGTAGGGCCATTGATACCTGGTGTCAAGCTGTTTAAGCTATCACCCTGATTGTGTTGAGTACCATCGGGATCTCTTGACCAGTAAACCAATGCGAATGGTTTACCATCTTGTTGAAACTTGGGTAAAATTACCTTGGTAGTGGCATCTGCAAAGTATTGTTGTTGAGCCACATTGGCATTCAGGGTGCCAGGAGTTGTATTGTTACCAGCTGGCTGGACTCGCAGCGTCGGCTTTACATCTAGACCCGCGGCTTGTAAGCGATTGGCAATATCTCGATCAAGTGGAACAGCAGAAGGTGAACCTGCGGCTGTAGTCGGCGGTGTTGCACCATTCGTACTGTCATCAATAATTATTGTATTGGGAGTAGGAATAGTACCCGTAGTACCACCTTCTCGGTTAACTTGTGTGACATCTTGGATTGCAACTGGCCCTAATTTACCAACTGCTGCTGTGTTGAAACCCTGCGATCGCGCATAAGCTAGGAGTGACTCTTCATCTAAAAAGTTGTTACCGGGAAACTTTTCATCGATATCTCCCAGAACAGGATCATTTTCAATGAATGGCGTGACACTACCATTGGCATTAGCACTAGGAAAACCAGTGTAGATAGTATTACTAAAGTCACCTGTATCACCAAGATAATGCCCCGTTGCGATCGCAGAAGCATTCGGGGTGGTAAATGTCGGAAACAGTGAATGACTGTTGGCGAAACTAACTCCTTGCTGACGGATGCTATATAAAGTTGGGGTATCAATGGGATTTACAGAACCGTTACGCAATCCATCCGCAACAAAAATAATGACATTTCTACCGTTGCCGTTTGTATCACTCATCTCGACTATTCCTTAAGTATTGTGCTATGCGATTAATCGCACTATTTGCATATTTGTGGGCTGAGTTATTGATTCCCCACAACTTAAAACTGAAAATTCTTGGCTACTGAAACGTAAGTAGTATTTGGCAACAAAATGCTCAATGTTCACACAAATTTGTCTGAACAATTAAAATATTGTAATTTTGGTTACTACATAGGAAGATAGTCATTCAATGTTTAAGGAAGGTTATGAGCAAGTTAAGTTTATAAACCTGAATGCTTTCAGCATGTTTAGCAGAGCAATACCTGTTTTTGCCCTTTTTAGGGTAGGACTTACGCATAGGTAATGGAAAACGTAGACGCAAAGCGGTGAAGCAGCGCGGTCTTCTCCCTCACGCGCGTGGCTAGCGCAAACGCGAGCGCGTCTTTAAGAGTTGGGGGTTTCCCCATGAGCGATTGCTGTTAGCGAAGCGTAAAGCCTCCGGCATAGCTTCTCTACCAGAGGCTGCGCCAACGCTTAGAGCGACGTAAGAGCGTCTACCCGGAGGGCTTGCCGCAGGCTACCACAGACAACGCAGAGGTCACGGAGGTAGAGAGTTTGAGAGGGTTTTTGCATAAGTCCTATAGGGTAAGAACAATGTAGAAAATCATGCTCTGCAATACACTCTGACCTCACTTCCATTCCTCTCTCCTTTTAGGAGAGAGGTTTAATCTTACTCCCCTTCCCTTATAGGGGAGCCAGTGCGTTGGGCGGCTCCGCCGACTTGTTCGCGTAGCGTCTCCCCTTGGGAGAAGCACCTGGCGTAAGGGGTTGGGGGTTAGGTCTCTATTGGACTTAACCCAGAAGCGCTATAGTCGGACTTCACATTAACCCGCAACACTAACAGAGAAAGTGAAATCATTTGCAGTCAGGCTAGTTGATACAACTCCTAGCAATGAAGCCAACTCTGTATTTCCGGCTTTCACGATAGTGTTACTACCCTGTTGCAATAGCGTTAGTCCACTAAACTGAGTAACGCCAATTCCGCCCAGCCCGATTTTATCAATCCCGATCGCAAAATCAGTAATAATGTTCTTGCTAGCTGGCAGACTGGCGTTAGCAATCCAAAATTGGTCAGCACTAGCACCACCACTCAAGCGATTACCACCCTGTTGACCAGCAAATAGCACATCATCACCATCACCACCAAACAGCGAATCATTGACGTGGGAGAAGAGTTTATCATCACCGGAACCACCATAAAGACGGTTATTGCTGCCGTTACTGGTGAGGGTGTCATTACCGGAGCCACCGAAGGATAGTTGACGAGTACCTTCAACTACTGTCAAAGTATCATTACCTGCTGCCCCAAACAGATTATTACTACCATTGGCTTCAACTACGGTAACTTGGTCATCACCAGCACCACCATCAGCACTAATGTTCTTAGCAGGGCTATTTGCGCCAATCAAGACTTGATCATTACCGTCTTTTGTGGACACTGAGGAGTCACCGCCGACCACCACCGTGTCATCACCGTTCCCAGTCACGATTGTGTTACTTTTACTACCTTCTACAAAGTCTGCTCCGTCACCTGTGAATAAGGTTTGGTTTGGCTGAACGGTAATATCATCGCTTATCGTGGAGCCAGACTTAATTTCTTCAGCTTTGGGCTGACCTAAGCCAGGAGCAAGGTTTAGGGACTTATCCAGCTTCAACAAAATGATTTCGTTGTTGTCTATTACTGGATGCTGAGGATCATTTCCAGGACGACCTGTTGAGAAGGGATAGTTGTTGTCATTAGCAACCAAAATGGTGTTTTTGTCAACAACTAACACATTTTCAATTGTTTGAAATGGGAAGTCAAAGGTTGTTTTACCGTCCCCATTCAAGTCTTTGGGGTCTTGGATGTTTAACAAGTCTGCAACTTCTTCTTTAGCTACATAGCCTTTAGAATCTGTTTTAGACAAGTCTACTTTGTAGATTTTCTTGAATTTAGCCCCAGTCCCTTGATTGTTATCCCGCTCAATGACTAAGTACTCATTATCATTAATAACTGTGAAGTCACCGATCGAATTTGAGGGATTTTCCAGTTTGTAATAGCGTAGTTGATCGCTGTATTTGTGGCTGGCTAGATCAAATTCATTAATCCGTAAAGCACCAGAAGTATCGCCCTGAACAGTCCCCTCTAGCAGTAGGTAGAGCTTAGTTTTGCTGGCGTTGATTGCTCCACCTTCAAAACCTTTGGAACTACCCAAGTTAGCAAAGGCATCTCCTGAAAGAACATCGGGGTTTTGTGGCGATCGCACTACATTATATTGCGGATCATCTCTGAGTTGATCCCGTACTTTATCCCCGATATCTGGGAAGTCTGTAAATAGCGCATCTACGCCTAATTGATAGAATTGCTGGATCTCTAGTTCTAGCTTGCCTTGGTAATCTGTTGCTAAATACTGATCTTCCGCACGGAAGGTGTAAGGGTGAACCTGCAAACCTGCGTTGTGAGCATCTTGAATTAAGGTAGTCGGCGGTAACGTTGTCTGATCGGCCTCATTTACTACCCCATCCCCATTGATATCATCTGCCTTGCCATCACCATTAGCATCAGTACTTTTGACGCTAACAATCATTCGCTTCCAAGGGCCAATGCCATCAGCATAGGTGGCAATTTGTGCCAAGCCTTCTGGAGTTCGCAAGTCGCCATAGGTGCGATTATCACCACTCACCTTCAGGTCATAAGGTTGACTTTCTATGAGCTTGCCGTTAATGTCAATGCCACTTGCATCTAGAAGTTGGATCAGTGGAATATCCACCCCTGCCGCAGGCATAATCCTATCATGCAGTTGTTTGAGGTTAGATACTTCAAAGGATTCGATGAAAATACGGCTAGGATCAGTGAAATTATTTGCTTTGAGCGTATCGATTAGTAACTGGCTGATGTTTCTGTTTATTTTGTCCGTGGTGCCTACATAAGTGGCTTCTTGGGCAAAATAGGTCGGATGCTTAGTTTCAGGGTAGATGCCAATCTTTTTACCTGTCTCGGCTTCTACTTGCTTAACCAAATTGATGATTTCTGTGAGGGTAGGAATCTCAAATTTATCATCGAAGGAGTGATCCCGGAAAGGTAAACGCTCTTCTGCCCGTAAAGTCTTGATTTCAGCTAAGGTGAAGTCTTCAGCAAACCAACCTGTAATTGTGTTTCCATCTAAACTTACTGTTTTTTTGCGATCGGCAAACTCTGGATGTTTGTAAACATCTGTGGTTGTGTTGTTGAAATTGACTGTGCCATCAGCGTTCAAAATTGCTAAAGCAGGCTCATGGCGAGCAATTAATACACCATCTTTGGTAACTACTAAGTCAGGCTCAATAAAGTCAGCACCGCGCTCAATTGCCTGTTTATAAGACTCTAAGGTATGCTCTGGACGATAGCCACTTGCACCTCTATGACCGATAACTTTAGGTGCTTCTCCATTTAGAGTCTTGAAGTGGTCAAGTGTAGCAATCGGAGCCTCTAACAACTTACCAGTGGCATCAAAATGCAGCAGATAGGGGCCGAACTCGTCTCCAACCCAGATTGTACCGTCTTTATCAAAGACGAATGACTCTACATCAAAGTCTGCACCAGTTAGTAATCTTCCAGGAGTTCCCTGATTAACTATTTCAAAAGGAACTTTTTTGTTAGGGTCAGATAGTTGAATGTAATCTAAAACTTTAACAGTGCCATCCCCATTTTCTGTTCCCTTGAAATTTGGATCTAGACGATTGATTCGCAGCAAAAAGTCTTCACTATTATCTTTGCTACCGTAACCATTGTCTGACAGAAAGTAAAAAGAGTTACTGTCAGCGAATTGTACACCACTGAAGCCTTGAATTGGTTGTCCTGGGAAAGGCCCCGTTCTGCCATTGGCTGAAACGTCCTTACCAGAAGCTGGGCCATCACTAAAGCTATCAGCAGGTAAAGAGGCAAAGCCTACTAACTTAATTGCCATAATTAGAATGTTTTTTGGGTATTTGGATTTAACTGCATTACAAGCGATTCAAGTTCTCTCATGGCATTACTTGTGGGAAAAATGAATCATATTCTCAGGCTATAAACCGGAATTCCGGGTAAATTTAAGAATTACAAAAATATAGTTCGGGCAAATTCGTTAAGTCCGATTCGTCAATTAACACTGAGAATGCATTTGCAAAAAACGTATTTTCTCAAAGTTATCGAAAGCTTGAGAAATGATAATGGAATGTCAACTACTAATTTGCGTTAGTCTGTAACACTAAGATTACAAATTTACATCTGTCGATAGTAGTTATGAGATAACTTAGCTATCACTAAAGATGTTTTCATCAAAAGATTAAGAAAAGAATAAGTTAAATAGAATAAATGATTAAAATACAGTCAAGGGAAAATAATATTTAATAAAAAATCAATATTTGATTACCGAACTATTTATTGATAATTCTGAAGAGATAAAATTTGATTTTTTTCAGTTTGAATAAGCCTAAACCCTTTTAAAACCTCGTTTCCAGCCTCTCTTTGGCTGGAAATGCTCCTGATTGCGGTGCCGCGAGTCAGAGAGGCGGAGCCTCAATGAGGGGCATTCCCAGTCGGAGACTGGGAACGAGGGAATCTCTAAAAGCCGATTCTAGACTGGCTTTTACCTTAAGTTGACACGCACGTACATCTGTACGCCCCTACGAAAAGCTAGGCGGACAAACTAAGCCACGACGCTAGCAGAGAAAACGAAGTCATTTGCGCTCAGGCTAGTTGAGGTAATTAAAAGCAATGAAACCAACTCTGTATTTCCGGTTTTCACGATAGTAGTACTACCCTGTTGCAACAGTGTTAGTCCACTAAACTGAGTTACGCCAACACCGCCAAGCCCGATTTTATCAATCCCAACTGCAAAGTCAGTAATAATGTTCTTGCTAGCTGACAGACTGGCGTTAGCAAGAAAGAATTGGTCAGCACCAGCACCACCACTCAGGCGATCGCTACCCTGTTGACCAGCAAATAGTAGATCATCACCATCGCCACCAAATAGCGAATCATTAACATTAGAGAAGAGTTTGTCATCTCCAGAACCACCGTAGAGACGGTTATTGCTACCGCCACTGCTAAGGGTATCATTGCCTGAGCCACCGAATAATGATTGACGATAACCTTCAATTACTGTCAGAGTATCATCACCTGCCGCCCCAAACAAATTATTACTAGCACTAGCTTCCACCACGGTAATAACATCATCACCATTGCCACCATCAGCACTGGTATTTTCAGCCGCGCCGTTTTGACCAATAAATATTTGATCGTTACCGTCATTCCCGGATACTGAGGAGTCACTGCCTACAAGCACTGTATCATCACCGTTTCCAGCCAGGATTGTGTTATTTTTAGTAGCTTCTATAAAGTCTGCTGCGTCACCTGCAAAAAAGAATTGTCCTGGTTGAAGATTGACAGTATCGCCGTTGCTAGAACCAAAACTGGTTAGGTTTGTCCGGGCAACAGGATTGCGGGGATCGTAACTAGTGGGGTCGATATTTAGAGAATTGGGGAAGGCATTGGCTATATTCTCCCAAGGCACTAGCTTAAAGTTAGAGTTGACGTTTTCGCCATCAATTGTCTTGGCAGGTTCATTAGAGCCATCTTGGGTGACAAATAAACCAAATGGGAAGTTAGGCCCCAGTGGCACGTTAATCACATCTGCACCATCTGACTCTTGCACGCTGTCAATTGACCCATTGTTACCAATGGCAAAGTTACCCACATATTCGTTGTTACCTTCACGAGTGTAGGCAACAAAGGTGCTATCGCCTTGGCTGGATGCTAGCAGGTAGCCTGTGCCGTTTTTGCCGTAATAAATAGTCAACCCTTCTGCGTCATCGGTGAGGTGAGAACCACCCTCAAAACGAACGCGATCAATCAGCTTGCCTGTTGTACCACCGTCCGGTTCTGCCTGGAATTTCCAGATGCCGACATCTTCTTGGGCTATGTAAAGAGAGCCGGTTTCTTGGTCAACCACCATACCCTCTGTTTGCGGAGAACGCCCTTCTGTGGTGGGTGAGGGGATGGTGAACTCCCGCACCAGTTCAGTTCCAATTTTGCCATTACCTTTGTCAATCAATTTGAACTGAGCTATATCTCCAGTTTCTCGACGACTGGTGAAGACATAGTAATCGTTAGTTAAGGGGCTACGGTATAAGGTAACTCCGTAAGAACTGCGAGTTGATGCGGAATAGGGAGGTTCAAAAGGTGATGCTTGGAAGATAGTACCAATATTGCTATCGGTGATATCTTCCAAGTATTGTCCGGGGGTGGTGGGGTTGGGGTTAATTTTGAAGATTGCTAGTTTATCATTGCCGCGATCGCTAGCTACGGCAATATCAACAGATTGATTGCCTAATTTAAAACCGTATTGCAAATCAATGTTGTTGTAGCGAATACCACCAGGATTAACTGTTTGCAACAAATTACCAGACAAGTCATAAACCCGCAGTCCGGCATTTTTCACTGAGGTTAGTACTAGGCTATCGGCAGCATTTGTGGCATTAACATAGATGGCAGGATCATCAGCATCTGCACGTTGAGATGTGGGAAGTGCCGGATCATCAAATAAATCGGGACGGGTTTCTACTGTGGGTGCAGCAGTGGGAACCAAATCTGCACCCAAGGTGAGGATTTGGGTATATTGGGTATTGCCAAAGTTGTTGTCACTCACCAGCACAATCGACTGACGACCATCTGCTAGTTTGGGGCCGAAGGTAATACCCTCAATGTTATCTACTCCTGTGGGGTGATTGGGGTCAGTAGGGAGATTTAGGTCATTTAAATTCAACAGCAGACGCTTTTGAGCAGGTTTTATCGCTGCTAGTTGTTCAGCACTCAAACTGCTGAGTGAGTCAATGGTGCTAATGTCCGTTGCACCTTGTAGAGAAACTTCGTAAATTTTGATGGTGTTGCCTACACCTTGAGCAAAAGAGCGTTCCAACGCTAAGAAGGTTCCCCGATTATCTATTGCGAGTAAATCTGCCAAACCATTGTTACTTGAGCCTGTCTTAGGGTTGGGCGGTTGGGCGATGGCATTAGTAATATAGAGATATTCCTTTTCTGGTTGTCCAGTAACCAGATTGTATTGCAGAATTCGCGATCGGCTACCACTGGTGAGTGAAGCGATTAATCCATCTTGGGATAGCGCGTTTTCAGTAGCGGTGAATAGGGTTTTCTGGTCGGGTGTAATCGTCAGGCTTTCAAATGCTAAGTTATTGTAAACGCCTGATATCTGCGTATCATTTGCATCTATAATACCATTGCCGTTGGTATCCTGAACTACTGGCAAAAACTTGGTAGGGACAAATAGCGTTCCTACTTCTTGCCCTGTTGCCAAGGAAAATTCTTTAATAAAGGGATTGGTAACGCGACCAGCCGCAGGATTGACTTCGCCCTCTGAAGAGATAAAGACTGTGCCATTGTTACTTAAAGCAATGGCTTCTGGGTCGAGACTATTGAGTGCAAAGAAGTTGCCATTGATATCTTTCAAGGGTGTGACATTGGTAAAAGTCACATCTGAATCAGCAGCAGTGAAGGTATAAAAACGAGCAGGGGCAACTTGGGAGCGATCGTCTGAGATCGCATAGTAGCGCTTATTGGCAGGATCATATGTGACACCAGAAAGTCCACCCAATGCAGTTTGTACCCCATTCACCGTTCCCGCCGCACCAGAGGGAATAAAGCCAGTAACGAAGGTAGTCTGCCCCTGGAATCCCACATTAGGAATGGTTTTACCTGCCTGAGCGCTGGGGTTTAGGGAAGCATTGAATTGGGAAAAGCGGATTGTATTAGTAGTTACCATAAGTTAGTTATGGGGTAGATTCAGAGTAGGTAAAAATGAGCGGATATTTGAGGCTGAAGAAATGAGACTGATTTAGCTGTAACTCCCAATTTTGTCAGTATCGATAATTAGTCCGTAAGCGATTATAGTACTGCTGAGAAACGAACAGTATCAGAAGTCAAACAATGCAAGGATTTTAGATTTTAGATTGAAGATTGACCCCAGCAATGCTACGCCAACACCTGCGATGAACACAATATCAACATGGGCAATATAAAATTTGCCTTCCAAATCCCTGGTTTTAGAGGTTTTCAGAAGACAGCTAGATAACTTTTTGGTATTAGTTGTTAATTGGGCATCCTCAAACTATCCCAGCTAGATTAAGAAACAGCTAGCAAAAGGTTAAAACAACATATATAATTCATGAGATTGGTGTAAAATCTTAGTCCAATGAAAATTAGGGTAGGCTGTTTGCCCACCCTATAATTCTTCTTAACTGAACTGTTTTATATAGCAATACAGTTCAGTTAAGCATTTCTTCCTTCTCTTTCTTCTCTTCCTTTGCGTCCTTCGCGTACTTCGCGGTTCGTTAAAAAAATTGACTTTGACAAAGAGTTAAGCCTTAACCCAAGCGTATTGTTTTATATAGGACTCGTATTTGATTTTTGAAAAAAATCAGTACACCCCAAAAAGGCTTCTTCCCCACTCCCTACTCCCTAATCCCTACTCCCTGTCTACGCAAATAATTATGGCTACGCCACGCTGCGCGAACAAAAATCAAAGCAGACTGTTATATTAGCGGAAATTACCAGGATTTAGACGAGCATTGTTAGGCTGAGACTGACGACGAATTGCTACTCCACTCCGCAAATTGTTTCCAGTACCCCCATCTTGGCGATCGAGGAAAGGTTTCAGATTAATCCCATCTCTAGATGAACTAACCCGATTATTACCACTGCCCAGAAGTGTGCGTCCTAAATTATATAATTCGTTGCCTCCACTACTGCGATCGCCATAAGTGTTAACTGCTATAGTCTGTTGTCCACTGTCAGCAGTAGTCAAGTTTTGAAAAACGCTATTGCGGATAACATAGGGGTCTTTCCCGCGCGGTACTGTCAGCACAATTCTACAGGTTGGGTTAGCTTGAGTTGTGACGCAGACAATATTTTCGTTATTTTCTACAGCTGTCTGAAGTTCTTGTAAGCCATCTGGACGATAAAGTTCTAAACGACTGGCAATTGCTGCACAACGCCTTTGTGCATCCCAACCACCGCCCAAAGCCGCAGGCGCCGCCCAAGGAAAGAATTGTCCTGATTGACTTTGTGGCTGATACATGACAGTATACTGACCATTATAAGTCTGACAGCTAAACCGAGTTGTACCGTCAGCTGAGGGTGAAGTTGGTATGCCTGTTGATGTGTCTATTGGGACTGGTGCTGATGTACCACCTGATGGTACTGTTGGTACTACTACACCACCATCGCCATTAGAATCATATTGTGCCATTGCTGCCGAATTGCCCAGACACAAAGATAAACCAAGAATACCCAAAGACATAAATCGCAGCAGTTGTGATGACATAAATCATCCTCCAGTAGAAATCGGTCGGGAATTGATAGTTTAAGTGACGAATAATTCTGTTTTTTGATTCATCAAAAACGCTATTTTTTTTCCTCTCTTGCTTTTTTCTCTTCGAGTAGCTTTTTCACCCATGCTTGAATTTCTGAATTCATCACCGATTAACCCAGCTAATTCTGCTTCCGAATTGGTTTTAGCGATGCCGTTCGCGGAGCGTCTCGTAGAGAAGGCGGCAAGCTAAGTACCCCAGCAATTCTTTGCTTAACACTTAGTCACTGAAATACTTGATAATTTTGTCTATATATGCTATGGCAAATTATTTGGATCAATACCTTGAGATTGTAAATAGGCAATTAGCCGTTCTTTTTGCTGACGTTCCTGTTCAGCACGTTGACGTTCCTGTTCAATTAGTTCCACTGCCCAAAGTAACAAATTACCTGCCTCATCCCACCAGCGCAACCAGTAACCAGTACGGGCTTCTTTTGTTCCTTGCCAAGTTCCCAGAAATAAACCGATTGAATCAATCCAATGACGACCATTTTCATCAGGTTGCTTTAACTCGTAGCGCCTGTTTTCGAGTTGGTAAAATTCTACCAAACCGCCATTTGGGTCAAAAATCAGGTAAATTGGGACTTGAAGAATCTGCTCATAAAAAAACCATTTTCCTGGTGGATAGGTTCGCTTAAAAGAGTATTCTCCACCCTCAGTGTCAGATAGAAATTCCATCACAATTGCCGGAATATCACCCTCTAAATTGGGTGTATAGCTTTTGCGTTCTGCTAAAATCTGATTTACCGATCGCACATAAACCCAGTCGGGTGCTTTAGCCACAAATTGTCCGTTTATCGTCGCACAAAGTCCAAAATTCGAGGCTATCAACATCTGCGGTTGGATGAAACCACTTATCTCAAGGCTTTCGCGCAAAGCACCAGCCAATAGTGGCTGACCTGTATTTTCCACTGGTTCATTCTCTAGATGAAAATCTGCGGGCAATGCTTCCCAAGATATTACCAGTTCTGTTGAAGATTTAGCTTTACCGAGTTGGGTTGCCATAAACACCCAGTTTGATTAATTTGTCTTTATTTTATAGTTAACCAGTCGCTTGTTGTCAGCTATTAGGTTGGGTTTCGTTCCTCAACCCAACCTACAGCGATCGCACTAGATTTAGGTGGTGCTTACTTACGTGGTAATCCCGTGCGGAGTATCTACCAATACGAACTTTTGGTTAGATTATGCAAAGAAGTAGGTTTCTTTCTTGCTCAAGAATTTTACCACTATAATCCGGCTCGACTACCAACGCCTGCCGAGTGGGTGACAATCAGGCGGATTCGTGTGAAAGATTCAGTAAATACAGTTTGGTGGTTATCTAAAACACCGAATCCTAAAGCAGATAACAGAAAAGTTTTAAAGCCCTATAGCCAAAGTATGAAACAATTACTCAAAAATGGTTATAAAGCAAAATTACGTCCTAGTGGACATGATATTTCTGATAAATTCCAAAAGGATAACCAGGGTGCAATTGTGCCGAATTTACTAGAAATTGCTAATACTGAATCGAATAGCGCTTATTTACGACGCTGTAAAATAGCAGAGATTAAGCCCCATCCAGCCCGTTTTCCTCAAGGGTTTGCCGAGTTATTCATCAAATTCTTAACTGATGAAGGTGATATGGTTTTAGATCCATTTGCAAGTTCTAATACAACTGGGTTTGTTGTACAGACTCTGCAACGCCGATGGATATCTTTTGAAATTAATCAGAATTATGTAATGGGAAGTCGTTATCGATTTAGTCAATAAACAAATTAAGTAAAGAGTCAAGAGTAAAGATTTAAAATTTATAACTCATAACTCGTAACTCATAACTACTCAATTAAATTTCTCCATTCACCTGCATTTGATGAACTTGATCCGCTAGGTCTTGACGACCTCGATCATCTAGTTTATCAATCGCTAACATCCCCATAAGAATAACTTCTTTCAGGGTTAAACGTGTCGAATGTGCCTGTTTTTGCACAATCTCCTTAATAATGGGACTGACACCAATCGCTGTACTAGCTCTTGCCACAGAATAAAAGGAAAACACTAATGATTCAGCCTAAATCTTAGCACTTCCAATGAGGTTATTCTCAAGAGTTAAAACTTAATTTAAATGTGTTTCAACCCATACTTCAATGAGTAAACATAAATTTTAAATTACGTATATAGAGAACAACGGTTTTAAGTGCTGGGCATTGTCATTGTACTGGACAATCTAGATCAAGCCCTCAATTATGGCATCAAATGTAAGAGCCTACTTTTCGATGAAAATAAATTTACATTTTGTCATGCCAGCGTAATGGGTATAGTGCCTAACCTCTTTTTGGGTTAGTTCTCAAATTCTGAGTATGGCAAAGCTGATGCTTGCTCATTGATGGCATACCATCGTATGATATCAATATTCTCAACAGTTAAACTTCTGCCTATTACTCTAAAATTTCTACTAAGTCTTCAATCGTCAGATCAAAGGTGGGAGCTAATTTGTGAATGGCAGTAAACTCAACTGTTGTAATTTTGCGACGACGCGCATAAATTCTAACTCTCCTGTAAATTATCCCAGAACGGTCATAAACTTTTTTTAGCGTCCATCCTTTCTCTTGTGCTAGTTCTCGAATCTTTAATCGGACTAATCCCATATTTGATAACTGATGTATTTGCACCGCTCAATTTCATATAAGAAATTAAAAACGGTAGAGGCGTACTCCTGCGTGCAAGCAAGCTACGCAAAGCGTCTGTCTGCGACACGCTATTGGCGTTCGTAGAGAAACGGCTTGTCGTCAGACATCGCCTCTCGGTCTAGCAAACTCTCATGCGATCGCCACAATTTACTGAAATTTGGAAACCTCAAATCAAATGGCTATTTTTTATATTACCAACATCAAAAGCAAAAACCTCTTTTTTAAGATACTCAAAATCGCTCAGTAATCGCCGAGTTTGCAAACACTTACAATATTTGTGACAACTGAGTTATGGAAAGTGGTCGCCTAATGAAAACAGTGCTTTAAGTAGAAGTATTCTTACAAATAAGACTTGTATACCACCGGGAAGCCCGTACTTTAAAGAGATCGTAAATTGTCAAATATAATATCGTAAACACGCTTTACAGAGCTACACAGTGTAAATAACAATAATAGCTTAACCGAAATAAAATTTTCCTGAATACAGGCAACTAATGCTGTCATAGGGAAAAGGAAAAGCAGTGAGTAGAGGAGAGACAAAGCGATGAAGGACCCTTATCTGTTGGCAGCAGGTTTGTTAACAGGATTGGCAATACCCGCATCGGCTCTTCCACATCTGTCGATTGTCCTGCCAGAAAATTCTAGATTCCTATGGGATTTAAAACAGGGTTCGCAGACAATAGTCAGTACAAAAATTATCAAGAGCGTTGATCTTTCCTTACCAGAACTCAGCGCCCAAGTGTTGCAACCTGTAAAAAATTCGCAGCTAACAGTAGATGAGAAGAATGTCAAGAGCGTTGATATCTCCTTAGCAGAACCCGGCAGTCAGGGATTACCAGCCCCAAGAGAGTCACTACTCAACTCCAGCGGCCAAGGAGCTAGTCTTTCACTGGCATCTGGCAATCAACTTTACTACCAAAGATTGGCGGCTCTGAAAACAGGTCAGATTTATACACGCGTAGATACTGATAATTTGCGATCTTTGTGGGAGTCGATCAAGAAACGTCAACTAACTTATGACGACTGGAAAAGTTTGCTAGCTTTAGAAGCTAGAGCGATCGCTCAAGGTCAAGGTGCAAATCATCTAAGTATCTTAGTTGGTGATTCTTTGAGCATGTGGTTTCCTAGAGAAAAACTGCCTACTGGTAAATTGTGGCTCAATCAAGGCATATCTGGAGATACTTCCAGTGGCGTTTTAAAAAGATTGGGGGCATTTTCCGCAACCCGGCCGAATGTGATTTACATCATGGCTGGGATTAACGACTTACGAAAAGGCGCTAGTGATGAAACAATTTTGCGTAATTATCGCCGAATTATCCGTCGTTTACGGCAGGCTCACCCACAAGCTCAAATCATTGTCGAATCAATTTTGCCTACTCGCCTACCAAAACTTTCCAATAGCCGGATTCGTCACATCAACATCCAATTAACCCTGATTGCCAAGCAAGAAGGCGCTAATTATCTAAATATCTATAGCTGGTTTACAGATATGGAAGGCAATTTGCGCCCAGAGTTGACCACAGATGGGTTGCACCTGTCTCAAGAGGGATATGATGTATGGCGATCGGCACTACAGCAGATAGAATACAAGCTGACTCAGCGCCAGAATTGAGCGATCGCCCCAAGCATCGGGCGATCGCATTCACCCTGCGGGTTCGGAGTCGCTTCTGCTAAGGGAGACGCGCCCAAGGCGCTGCTCATCATAACCTTTACTCAGACTATGTTTCGGACTTTTTTGATCGGTAATAATTTTGATCCAGCGTCAAACACCTAAATCTAGGTTTTATAAGGCTTTGACAAATCTGATCACAAATCCGAGATTAACGGTTGCTTTCTAGTTTGTATAGAAGGTAAATAAATATAAACTCTATTTATATACTTTAACGCCCAAGGCTTCCTGATTCAAAACCTGATTCAATTTACCACTGCGATAACCTTCCAAATCTAAGGTTACGTAGATAAACCCAAAATCTTGAAATGCGGAAACTAATATTTGTAAATCCGTTGTCAACACAAACTCTTTAATTTGTTCTGGTGGTAATTCAATGCGTGCTGTATCCTCTTGCGATCGCACGCGCAAATTCTGCCAACCTAGCTTTCGCAGATAAATTTCTCCTCTACCGACTCGTTGTAACTTAGCGACAGTAATCTCTTCACCATAAGGAAAGCGGGAACTGAGGCAAGGTTGAGCAGGCTTATCCCACCAAGGTAAACCAAGTTGTTGCGAAAGTTGGCGGACTTCAACTTTGGTGACACCGACTTCTGCTAAAGGCGATCGCGCCCCTCTTTCCTTAGCCGCCTGAATTCCTGGGCGATAATCATGCAAGTCATCGGCATTTACCCCATCCACTACATAGGGATAACCCAACTCTAAAGCTAAAGGTTTGAGAGTATCGTGCAACTCACTTTTGCAAAAATAACAGCGATTAACAGGGTTAGAAGTGTAATTGGGATTTTCCATCTCGTGAGTCTGGACGATTTTATGACCAATCCCAATAGTTGCAGCTTGAATTTTGGCGTCTTCCAATTCTTCTGGTAATAGCGAAGGAGAAACAGCAGTGACAGCCAAAGCGCGATCGCCCAACACATCAAAAGCAATTTTGGCAACCAAAGTGCTATCAACGCCCCCAGAGTAGGCAATCAACGCCTGCTCCATTTCTCTAAATAAGGCTATTAATTGCTCAAATTTTTCTGTCAACATCATTTCCCAATCCTGCCAAAACCCTATACCACCCAACAATTTCTATTGTAGTCAGGAGTCAGCAGTTAATACTTTTATCGTAAATTAAAGGGTTTAAGACCCCAACCATTACACCTAGCGCTCCGTTTCTCCCTACAGCCCTTCTCAAGACAGTCGGGGTTTAAATAAGAGTCTGTTGGCTATAGCGTGCCGTAGGCAAAATGTCTTTAAGGCGTGAATGCGTGAATTTTGAATTGTTATCTCCCTAATCTTTCGACTCCCCATCAACCAAGGTTGGTGCTTTACTGTACTTCGCCACCAGACTGGCTAAAAGCGGTAAATCAATCGGTTTAGAAATATAGTCATTTACTCCAGTTGCTAAACAAATTTCGCGATCGCCTTTCATCGCCATTGCTGTTTGGATAATTATCGGAATCGCCCCATATTGCCGATTTTCTCGCAGTTGTTGCACCAACTCAAGACCATTTCCATCTGCCAGGTAGACGTCCATTAAAATCACAGCTGGGTCTAATTGTGTTAGAGTTTGCCACATCTGGGCAGCATTTTTGACCCAAGTCACCTGATATCCCAATTTACGTAGAAAAATTTGCATCAAATGAGCGTTGGCGAAGTCATCTTCTACCAGCAAAATGTCTACACAGGAACTAGGGGTGAAAGGCAGAAAAGATGAGGAATTTGCTTCCCTTACTCCCTCATCTCCCCCCACTCCCGCCTCTTGCTTAAGGGGTAGTACGAGGGTAAAACGCGAGCCGTGATCTAATTTCGATTCCACTTTCACAGAACCACCGTGAATTTCGGCAAGTTTACGAGTCACTGCTAAACCCAAACCAGTACCTTCAACACCATCAGCTACAGCCTTGGCAATTTGGAAATAGGGTTGAAACAGTTGAGCTTGATCTTCTTGGGAAATGCCAGTGCCAGTATCCCAAACTGTAAAATGCACAAATTCACCTTTGGGAGCAACCTCTAAGACAACACTTCCTTTACTGGTAAACTTTAGGGCATTGAAGAGTAAATTCAACAACATTTGCTTAAGTCGTAAGGAGTCGGCTACTAGGGTTGTAATATCAGGGTCAATTTCTACGCATAGTCTCAAACCCTTATTAGCGGCTTTCTCTTTCACCAGCGCCAAAACATTGCTACACAACAGCGCCACATCTATTGTTTCCCACTGCACATCCATCTGATTTGCTTCAATTTTAGAGAGATCCAAAATATCATTAATTAGAGCTAGCAAGTGCTTGCCGCTAGACTGAATGATATTTAAATACTCTTGCTGGCGTTCTCTAGTTGGTTCGTACCCTGGCGCTAAAAGCAGGTTGCTAGAAAGGATAATAGAACTAAGCGGTGTACGAATTTCGTGACTGGTATTTGCCAGAAACTGATTTTTCAGTTGATTGGTGTGCTGCAATTCTTGATTAGAGCTACTTAAGAGTTCATACCGTTGCTGCCATTGTCTAAGTTGTGCCAACGCTGTCGTACAGTATTTGGCAGACCTTGCCATCAATTCTGATCTGAGTTGAGCAAGTGATTCTATCAGCGACTCACGATCAGCGATAATTAGCCAGCCCATGACGCTACCAGAATCATCAGCTAACGGCCAAGCGCTTGGTGGCTGTTGATTCTCAAGCTGTTGCAAATCTTCGACTTTTATAACCTCTTGCAATCTCAACAGCAGCTTTTTTTCTGCTGTCAGCACTTCTAGAAATAAAGCTTGTGAGTTTGCGGATGGAGAAGGAGAAACATAGCAAACTGTGGCAACAGTTTCTTGTGGTTCAAACAGAGCGATACCTACGGCAGAACCTGTAAGCGCCAGATTACTGCTGTCAACAGCAGTGTTAATCTCGTTAACCACAGTTTGGAAAACTTCCGCTTGTGCGGCTTCTGCCTGTGGGACAGTCTTACAAGCAGAAAGCAGGCAATCATTAAGGCGACTTTGCAAGTGGTTCAAGCTGCGCTCTAGCCACACCTGTGCGCGAAGTTGCTGATTTGTTGTCAAAAGTTTTGGCGTTGCATCTATCTGTGAGTTCTGGTCTGGTAAGCTTGAATACTGCTGCATGGTCAACTAGACCGGTGAACGAGTTTAGATTCGCATAAAAATCCGAACAGGATTCTATGTATATTGGCGGACAATCCTTTTTTATTTATAACCCATAATTTTTCTTTATAAACCATAAGTTATGTTGTTATAAACCATAACTTATGATGTTGAGTTTAGCTGCTAGACCAAAAATAATTATTGTATCAACCACTGACCTAAAATTTTTTAAAGCAACTTAAGGCTTATGGATACACAATTCGCCCAACTAATTGTCAATGGAATTGCGGTGGGTAGCATTATTGCTTTAGCCGCAGTCGGACTCACTCTTACCTACGGTATTTTACGGCTATCTAACTTTGCTCATGGTGACTTTTTAACTCTAGGAGCCTATCTTACGTGGGTGATAAACACTATTGGAGTGAATATTTGGCTGTCGATGATCCTGGCGGCGGCGGGAACAGTAGCAGCAATGCTGTTATCGGAAAAGTTCCTGTGGTCAAAGATGCGCTCTATCCGTGCTACTTCCACTACGCTGATTATTATTTCTATCGGACTTGCCTTATTTCTCCGCAATGGGATTATTTTTATCTGGGGTGGCAAGAACCAAAATTACGACTTACCTGTTACCCCGGCTTTAGATATTTTAGGTTTAAAGGTGCCGCAAAATCAATTATTGGTATTGGGATTGGCGGTGCTAGCAATTTTGGCGCTGCATTACCTGCTGCAAAATACCAAAATTGGTAAGGCGATGCGAGCAGTTGCTGACGATCTGGACTTAGCTAGGGTTTCAGGTATCAATGTTGACCGAGTAATTTTCTGGACTTGGCTAATTGCTGGCACTCTTACGTCATTGGGCGGCAGTATGTATGGGTTAATTACAGCCGTGCGCCCGAATATGGGATGGTTTTTAATTTTACCATTATTTGCCTCAGTGATTCTTGGTGGGATTGGCAACCCCTACGGTGCGATCGCGGCAGCTTTTATGATTGGCATCGTCCAAGAAATCAGCACTCCTTGGCTGGGTTCACAGTATAAACAAGGTGTAGCACTATTGATCATGATTTTGGTGCTGCTCATTCGTCCCAAAGGTTTATTCAAAGGAACGATTTGAGCAGCACCACTCCACTTCTAACTATTGAATAATGTGGAAGTAGTAGGCTGCTACCAGGAAGTTAATAGCTAACAAGAACAGTGCCCAGCCTGTGCGAAAGGCGTAGGGAGGTTTAGCTCCACTGTCGGCAACTGGTGAATTCTTAGCTTTAGCAGTCATAATCCGATTCTCCTAATGTCAGGACTTTTTAAGAAATACCAAACTGGCGTACCAAATACTCAACTTCTTTAAGAATATTTGTGTGAAGTTGGGAATTGGACATTGGGATTAGGGAAGAGGTGACAGGTGATAGGGAATAATCTGTACCCTGTAAGCTGTACCCTATTCCCTTCTTCACTCCCCACTCCCCACTCCCTCCTCTCCAGCATGATAGGAACTGCGAACCAGAGGCCCAGAACGAACATGGTTGAATCCCATTTCCCATGCTAATCTGCCGAGTTGATCAAATTCCTCTGGAGTCCAATATTTTTGGACTGGCAGATGTTCAAGAGTTGGACGCATATACTGCCCGATAGTCAAGCGATCGCACCCCACAGCCCTGAGATCAGCCATTGCTTCAACCACTTCATCAACTGTTTCTCCGTGTCCCAGCATCAAACCTGATTTGGTGGGAATTGTCGAATCGATTTCTTTGACCATAGCCAGCACCAAGAGCGAGCGATCGTACTTGGCTCCCCGACGCACTGGCCCAGTTAAGCGTTGCACTGTCTCGATATTATGATTGAAACAAGCTGGTTTGGCTTTTACAATCATCGCTATCCTCTGGCGTTGACCTGACACCCCAACACCAGCACCACCCCAAAAATCTGGGGTCAGCACTTCAATTTGAGTCTCTGGGTTCAACTGGCGGATAGCCGCGATCGTCTTCACAAAGTGCCCTGCACCCTGATCGGGCAAGTCATCACGGGCTACAGAAGTCAGCACCACATAACGCAATCCCAAAAGCTGCACCGCCTCGGCTACCTTTTGGGGTTCATCTAAATCTAGGGGCATTGGTGCATGACCTTTATCTACTTGACAGAAAGCACAAGAGCGTGTGCAAGTAGGCCCCATTAGTAAGAAAGTAGCAGTTTTTTGGGCGTAGCACTCTCCCCGGTTGGGACAGCGGCCTTCTTCGCAAATTGTGTGAATTTGGCGCTGCTTAATAATGCGTTGTACGGTAGAGATTTCACTGGCTTTGCCAATCGGACGACGTAACCAGCTAGGCATTGCCGTAATTTCAGACTTTAGTTCGGCTTGTTGTGACGAAATCATAGACATCTAAGCAAGATGCGGATATAGAGTCGTGGTCTGTCAATTAACAAATGATAGGGCGCGAACCCTCTTAATGAAGTCACCATGTTCCTTATGCCCTAGATCAAGGCTAAAGCCTTAAATATCACCATGACACAAATTGAAAAGAGCGCAAGCAAAAGTTTTGCAAAACACCTCTAGCAATGTCATTTATACCGAAATATACTATCCCCCAATTTCTAAAAATTTTGTATATAGTGGGAGAATTCTCAAGGACAATCGGCAAAGTCGCTATTTACACTTAAAGTTTCTATTAGAGAAAAGAGTCGTGGCAAGCAACAAAATTTTAGTTATCGATGACACTACAGTTGTCAGGGTAAAAGTACGAGAAATGTTACCTCCGGGCAATTTTGAGGTACTGGAAGCAAAAGACGGTTTGGAAGGACTAAATTTCATCCTTCAGGAAAAACTCAGCCTGATTATGCTGGATTTCCTGTTGCCTAAAATGAGTGGCTGGGAGGTTTTCCAGAAAGTTCAAGCCGATCCAGAGTTAAGGAAAATTCCTTTGGTGCTCATGTCTGGTCGCAAGGAAGAAGTTACCGAGAAAATCACAGAACCATTTGAATATTTTGAATTTCTGGGCAAGCCTTTTGATCAGAAGCAACTAATTAGCGCAATTAAGTTAGCTATGACTAAGGCGAAACTGCCACGCCCAGAACTAGTCCCAGTCGCAGCAGGAGTTGCTGTCAAAAATAGCACAATTGCAACTTCTGGTGTCGCCAGTGCTACGGCAGTAGCCCCTAGTGTTACAAATACGGCGATGCCTACGGCGGCAAGCAACGCAACTCCTACTCCTATTGCTGCAAATGCGGCGATGCCTACGGCGGCAAGCAACGCCACTCCTAGTGTCGGAGGTGCCTCCAACGCAGAAATTAATGCGTTGAACGAGAAAATGGTCAAAATGCAAGCAGAAATTGATGGTTTGAAGAAACAACTAACTCAGGTAGTGACTTTTATTAAACAAAAAATCAAGTAGCATTTGTACTCGTTATTATTATCCCAGCCGAAAATACCCCGTTTATAATAACGGGTGTCCGATTAAACAATTCGCAATGACGCTCGTTGGCCCAAGGCGCGTGCCGTAGGCAAGACTCGTTCGCGAAGCGTCTCGTAGAGAAGAGGCTGCCAAGAGAGCAATTACGTTTTGTAACGGGGATTTTACCGCGACACAAAACGTGCTGCCCTTCTTAGGCAGGGGAATTAAACCCTTAAACTTTGTTAAAAGCGGGTAAAAATAGAAAAATACTTGCTCTATACCTTGTGGGGAAAAGTTCTTTATTCTTCCCCCTTTTCCTTTTCCTCTTTTTGGTCAGGACTTACGCAAAAATCGCCAACTGCGCTTAATTTATCGAACCGCCTTCTCTACCTTAGGCTTCCGCCAACGCGCAACGCAAGATAGAGAAGCCGCCTACACTTCTCTATCTTGGGCTGCGTCAACGAAACACTACGTGTAGCTTGTCCTCCGCAGGAGTACGCAAAGCAATACAGTTCAGTTAAGAAAAATTGTAGGTTGAGTTAAGCAAAGCGCAACCCAACAAAGCCCCGGAAATGTTGGGTTTCGTTCCTCAAACGCCACATGCTTCTCTCAGGGGAGACGCTACGCGAACAACTCGGGAAACCGCTTTCTTCGCAGTGGCTCCCCAACCTACCCAGTTTAAGGTTTTTGGCGCTAACTGAACTGTATTGGTACGCAAAGCGTCTGGTAGAGAAGAATTCGTAGAGTGTGCGTAAGTCCTATTGGTAAATATAGGACTTACGCAAAATATCTCTCAAACTCTGATTTCTCTGTGTCCTCTGCGCCTGAAGTGGTAGCCTGCGGCAAGCCGCTTCTCTACGAGACGCTACGCGAATGCGTCTACGTTATTCCGTAAGTTGTGCGTAAGTCCTAAAATATTTACCAGAGGAATTTGGTAGCAATATAGGACTCGTATTTGATTTTTGAAA
Organism: Nostoc sp. JL33; assembly: GCF_017114985.1. Taxonomy (GTDB): domain Bacteria; phylum Cyanobacteriota; class Cyanobacteriia; order Cyanobacteriales; family Nostocaceae; genus Nostoc. The sequence continues at coordinate 39,822 of NZ_JABXKP010000028.1, forward strand.
AAGATCAGTACACCCCAAAAAGGCTTCTTCCCCACTCCCTACTCCCTAATCCCTACTCCCTGTCTACGCAAATAATTATGGCTACGCCACGCTGCGCGAACAAAAATCAAAGCAGACTGCTATATCCTTGGAAACCTTATGCCTTTATACCAAAATTAGCTTTTCCAGAATTAGATAGTTGAATATTCAGATATTTACTAAAAAACTATATTTTTTAATACAAATTAAACCAAAAAAATTACTATTTTATGATACTGATAGCCTTCGCACGGGAATACTAAGTCATAGAAACAAGAATTATGAGCATATTCCGCAATGCTAGTAGTATTAGATACATTATATGCGTTTCCTGGCTATCGCATCACTGAGCAAATCTACTTAGGCAGTAAAACTCTAGTTTATCGGGGCATTAGAGAAGAAGACCAAAAATCAGTCGTTCTCAAATTTATGCGGAATGAGTATCCTACATTCGCGGAAATCGCCCAGTTCCGCAATCAATATATCATCACCAAAAACCTTGATCATCCTGGCATAGTCAAAACCTATAGCTTAGAAAACTACCGTAACAGCTACGTCTTAGTGATGGAAGATTTTGGCGGCATTTCCCTCCAAGACTGGCGACTGGAGGACGATGGGAAGAAGGAAAACTGGCTTTCCCTCAATGAGTTTTTCCACATTGCGATTAAAATTGCTTCTACCTTTGAAGGACTGCATCGCGATGCGGAAGGCGGGGTACGCCTACGCATCATTCACAAAGATATCAAGCCTGCCAACATCCTAATAAACCCTACCACAGATGAAATAAAACTCATCGACTTTAGTATTGCCAGCCTCCTGCCAAGAGAAATTCAATTTCTTACCAATCCCAACATCTTAGAAGGCACTCTGGCTTACATTTCCCCAGAACAAACCGGAAGGATGAACCGAGGTATCGACTACCGCACTGATTTTTATTCCCTCGGTGTCACCTTCTTTCAACTCCTCACCGGACAGTTACCCTTCACCACTAAAGATCCGATGGAGTTAGTTTACTCTCACATTGCCAAACAACCGCTAAAAGCTAGCCGGATTAACTCCAATATTCCGCCAATTTTATCTGACATCATCAGCAAGCTGATGGCAAAAAATGCCGAAGACCGCTATCAGAGTGCTTTGGGGTTAAAGCATGACTTGGAGGTGTGCCAAAGCCGATGGCAAGAAACAGGAAATATTGCACCCTTTGAACTAGGCGTAAGGGACATCTCAGACAGTTTCGTAATCCCCGAAAAACTCTATGGTCGCCAAAGTGAAGTTGAAACCCTACTCGCTGCTTTTAAGCGTGTGACAGAGGGGGCAACAGAAATGATCTTAGTCGCAGGTTTCTCTGGTATTGGCAAAACTGCTGTGGTTAATGAAGTCCATAAACCTATTGTGCGGCAGCGTAGTTACTTCATCAAAGGAAAATTTGACCAGTTTCAACGCGACATTCCTTTGTCAGGATTGGTGCAAGCTTTTCGAGATTTAATAGGGCAACTACTCTCGGAAACTGATGCCCAAATTCAGCAATGGAAAGCCAAAATTCTGTGGCAATTGGGTACACAATCTCAGGTGATTATTGATGTAATTCCTGAACTAGAACAAATTCTTGGCAAGCAACCTCCGGTTACAGAACTTTCTGGCGGTGCTGCCCAAAATCGTTTTAATTTATTATTTCAAAAATTCATCCAAATATTCACGACGAAAGAACATCCCCTAGTTATCTTTGTCGATGACTTGCAATGGGCAGATACAGTTTCTTTGAAATTGATTCAGTTATTAATGTGTGAAAGCACCTTATCTTCTCTTTCAGAAGAGATAGAACAGATAGATGAAATTAAGGGTGGTTTATTGTTAATTGGTTCGTATCGAGATAATGAAGTTTCCAAGGCACATCCGCTTCATTTAACGCTACAAGAGATTAAAAAAGCAAAAGCAGTCATTAATACGATCACCCTCGCACCCTTAAATCAGGGTGATTTAAATCATCTAATTGCTGATACCCTTCATTGCCCTGAAGTAGTTGCTGTTCCTCTCACTCAGATGGTGTTTGCCAAAACTAAAGGCAACCCCTTCTTTTCCGTCCAATTTCTTAAGTCTTTACACAATGATGGGCTAATTGTATTAAACTTCGATGTAGGTCATTGGCAGTATGATATTTCAAAAATCAAAGAATTAGCTCTCACAAATGATGTGGTAGAATTTATCGGACTGCAAATAGATAAATTGCCAATATCTACCCAAAAAGTTCTAAAACTGGCTGCCTGTATTGGCAATCAATTTGACTTAAAAACTCTGGCGATCGTCAATGAAAAACCTGTAGTAGATACAGCATCAGATTTGTGGCAAGCATTGCTTGATGGGCTAGTTTTACCACAGAGTGAAAATTACAACATTTTTTCAAAAGATAATACTAATCAAGAGTTAATTGTTCATGGAATAGAATCTACACAATTTTCAAGTTCTAATTTCCAGCTACCTAAATATAAATTCGTACATGACCGAGTGCAGCAAGCCGCTTATTCTTTAATTCCCGAAGAACAAAAAAAGCCAATTCACTTAAAAATTGGGCTGCTGTTATTGAGCAATATTCCAGTTGCAGAACAGGAAGAAAAGATTTTTGAGCTTGTCAATCAGTTTAATGTCGCAGTGGAATTCATTTCTCCTCAAGCTAAACGAGATGAACTAGCCCAGATGAATCTAATTGCTGGACGTAAAGCTTTAGCATCAACGGCTTATCCATCTGCTGTGAAGTATTTAACTACCGGCATCCAACTGCTAGCAGGTGATAGCTGGGAGACGAAACATCATCTCAGCCTAGCTTTATATGAGACTGCGACAGAGGCAGCATATTTAACTGGTAGCTTTGAACAGATGGAACAATTAGCAGAGGTGGTGTTGGGACATGCAATACTACTGGAAAAAGTAAAAGTTTATGAAGTCAAAATTCAGGCTTATGGGGCGCAGAACCAAGCACTGGAGGCTGTAAATACCGTCCTAACCTTTTTGAAACTTTTGGGAGTGGAGTTTCCTGAACATCCAAGCGAGTCTGATATTCAGTTAGCAATGACAGAATTAACATCAAATCTCAACGGGAAGCCCATTGAGGACTTAATTAATCTGCCACAGATGATAGAAGCCCAACCTCTGGCAATAATGCGTATACTATCAACTGCAACGTCTATTACCTATGCAGCTGCTCCTAAACTTTTTCCGCTGATTGTTCTGAAACAAATCGAATTATCGCTCAAATATGGCAATGCTCCCTTATCTGCCTTTGGCTATAGTAATTACGGGTTAATACTTAGCGGTTTAGTAGGAGATATTGAGTCTGGCTATCAATTTGGAAAACTTGCTGCTAGTCTGGTGGATAAGCTGAATGCTAAAGATGTTCAAGCTAAAATTACGCTGGGATTCAACACAACTATTCGGCATTGGAAAGAACATAGTAGGGAAATATTAAAACCTTTACTGGAAGGTTACTATATTGGACTGGAAACAGGAAATTTAGAATTTGCCGCCTATTATCTCAATGCTTATTCCTACTCTTCATATTTCATTGGGAAAGAACTCACAGGACTAGAGCGTGAGATGGCAAATTACAGCAATATCATCAGACAAATCAACCAACAAACAGTATTTAACTGGATTACCATCCACCAACAGAGTGTCTTGAACTTGCTAGGAAATGTAGCAAATCCCTGTCATTTAATTGGTGAAGCTTACGACGAAGAAAAAATGCTGCCGCTTTACCATGACACCAATGATGTCATGGGAATTTTCTATTTATATGTAAATAAACTACATCTCTGTTACCTATTTCAGGAATATCCTTCAGCCTTGGAAAATGCTACTTTAGCAGAAAAGTATTTACAAGGTGGAATAGGACAGCAAGTGACTTCTCTTTTCTACTTGTATGATTCACTAGCACGACTGGCTGTATACGCTGATGCATCGAGTTCTGAGCAAAAGTGCATTTTAGATAAGGTTCAAGCGAATCAGCAAAAAATGGAGCATTGGGCACATCATGCTCCGATGAATTATTTACACAAATATTATCTTGTAGAGGCTGAAAAGTATCGGATTGGTGGTCAATATCTTGAAGCAATGGAATTCTACGATCGCGCTATCTTACTTGCTAATGAACATGAGTACATTAATGAAGAAGCCCTCGCTCAAGAACTTGCCGCCAAATTCTATTTAGAATGGGGTAAACATAAGATTGCTCAAACATACCTAACAGATGCTTACTATAGCTATATTCGCTGGGGAGCGTTAGCCAAAGTTGACGATTTGGCAAAACGCTATCCTCAATTGCTTGCTCCTCTATTCCAGCAAGAAAAACTGAGTATCCATTCCAGCCAGGAAAGCACTTCTTTCAATAACACATCTATATCATCTTTATCTACCTTGAGTAATCAACAAACTGTTGTTGGCTCGAAGACAAGTATTTCTGATTCTCTGGATTTAGCCGCATTCATTAAAGCATCTCAAGCACTATCTGGGGAAATCGAGCTTGAGCGACTACTTTCTACTTTAATAAAGGTTGTAATGGAGAATGCAGGAGCCTCTAAATGCGCTTTGATTTTAAGCGAAGGTGATAACTTAGCATTAACTGTTACGGCTGTTTGTTCAAGTTCAACTTTTGAGCAAACCTACACAGAGTTTCCTTCAACTTCCCTTGAGTCAAGCTACGATGTTCCTATTACTTTGATTAACTACGTTAAACGCTCCAGAGAAATCTTGGTTATTGATGATGCAATGGCTGTTTCTTTTCTAGCAGGTGATAGCTACATTATCAGTGAAGAACCCAAAAGTTTGTTGTCTACGCCTATTATCAATCAAGGTAAATTGATTGGGATTCTTTACCTAGAAAATAATCTAACGATAGGAGCATTTACACGCGATCGCGTAGAAGTCCTCAAACTCCTCACCACTCAAGCAGCAATATCCCTGGAGAATGCTATCCTCTACAAAAATTTAGCAGAAGCTAAAGAAAGCTTGGAGGAATACAACCATACCCTAGAGGAAAAAGTCCAGAAAAGAACGCAGGAACTTAACGACAAAAATCACTCTTTACAACACGCTCTAGAGGAATTGCAACGTACCCAAATGCAATTGATTCAAAGTGAAAAAATGTCTTCTTTGGGAGAAATGGTGGCGGGAATTGCCCATGAAATAAATAACCCGATTAACTTTATTCATGGTAATATTAATCATGCTAGTGAGTATGTCCAAGACTTACTAGATTTAGTAGTTGTTTATCAGCATGAACATCCCCGTCCTTCGCCTTTAGTTAACGAGAAAGCTGAGGAGATTGACATAGATTTTTTAGCAGAAGACTTGCCAAAGATTCTAGATTCAATGAAAGTGGGGAGTTCGCGTATCCGGAATATTGTTTTAGGCTTACGCAACTTCTCACGTCTAGATGAAGCTGAGATGAAGCCTGTAGATATTCATGAGGGAATAGACAACACCTTAATGATTTTGCAACACCGAATTAAAGAAAATAGCAATTTTCCTGAAATTGAAGTTATCAAAGAATACGGGAAATTACCCGAAGTTATTTGTTACCCTGGTCAACTCAATCAAGTATTTATGAATATTTTAAGTAATGCGATCGATGTTTTAGAAGAATCATTTGTCATTGGTCATCCATCATTGGTAAATAACAAAGAACAAATAACAAAAAACATAGACGCGTCAAAGGCTTCTCATAGGGTAGGACAAATTCACATCTTTACTGAACTAACAGATTCTAATACGGCGATAATTAGGATTGCCGATAACGGTTCTGGTATGACAAAAGCGGTGCAGCAGAAAATCTTTGACCCATTTTTTACCACCAAGTCGGTAGGAAGTGGCACGGGGTTGGGGTTGTCGATTAGCTATCAGATTATTGTGGACAAACACAAGGGTAGTTTAACCTGTGATTCCACATTAGGAAAGGGGGCTGAGTTTACTATTGAGATCCCGATGCAACAGTCAGATATCTAGACTAATAATAATACCATTTCACACAAACCCTGATACATATAGATTTCTCGTAGGGGCACAGTAATGCTTATTGGTGTCAACTTAAGAAAAAATCTGCTTTGAGAAGACGTTTTGCCCTCATCCCCTAACCCCTTCTCCCGACTTGGGAGAAGGGGAACTAGAGAATTGTCTCGTTCCCAGTCTCTGACTGGGAATGCATTATGAGAGGCTCCGCCTCAAGAAAGAGCGGCAGAGCCGCAATGAGGTGCATTTCCAGCCAGAGGCTGGAAACGAGGTTTTAAACGAGTTTTAGCTTAAGTTGACACGCATAAGTAATGCTGTGCTCCTAACAACGTATTTGTATCATTATTATGAAACGGTATAATAGTTCTTTTAAAATACAAAATTGGGTTAAGTAAAGCGAAACTTAACATTTGAAAGTTTATTGAATTTTGCTCCGCTCTACCAACCTACAATTCTAAAAACCCAGTTTGTCACAAAAACTGGGTGATTTTTAGAACTCATAAAAACAACTCTGGCAAGCTACTAGGATACGGATGTAGTTGTCATATTAACTAAAGACTTTTGACGCGCACGCCGTCCTGTAATTACCATCTTGACTCCACTGGAAGGCGCAAGGTTAAAACCTCGACGCTGAGGTTTCTCTGGCCGCTGATCAACTAGTGCCAAGTCATAGCGTGATAAAACGGTTGCGAATACTAGCTTTATTTCAAATTGAGCCAAAGCTTGGCCAATACAACGACGGACACCACCGCCAAAAGGCAGGAATTCATAGGGAGAAAATTGACGTTCAATAAAGCGCTCTGGTTTAAATTGCTTAGACTGGGGGTATAAATCCTCTCGGTGATGAGTGAGATAAATACTGGGAAGCAGTACAGTTCCTGGCTCTAAAGGATGTCCCAATAATTCAACGGATTCTTGCACTACCCTCGGAAATGAAAACATTGTAACGGGGTAAATTCGCAAGGTTTCATTACAGACAGCTGTGAGATATGGCAGTTGGTAAATGCTCATCGGATCTGGGGAATCACCGAGAGTGTCTAGTTCTTGGAGCAGTTTTTCCCGCACTAGAGGATTTTGGTGAATCCAGTAAAATCCCCAAGACATTACCGATGCCGTAGTGTCATAACCAGCAAGTATTAGGGTTATTAACTGATCGTGCAACTCCTGATCCGTCATCGGTTGGCCCGCTTCATCCCGAGATGATATCAACAAAGAAAGAATATCGATGCGTTCTGGATCAGGTTTTTGCTGACACTCGGCAATTTCAGTGTAGAGGAATTGATCAATTTGCTCTCGATCGCGCAGGAATTTCCCCCAAGGACTCCAAGCTCCTAAATCCTGTTGCAAGAATGGGAAAAAGAATAAACTAGAAGTCAAAGGTGACTGAAAAAGGTTTAACAGTAACGGTAATAGTTGTCTAAGTTTTTGAATTTTTTCTTCCTCATACAAGCCAAAGATAGCCTGTGAAATGACTTGCAGGGATATCTCCTCTGTTAGATTACGAGCGAAAAATGGCTTGTTTAATGGTAACTGACTAAAGAGTTTTTCAGACGCATTACAGATTAGCTGACCATAGGCTTGCATCCGCTCTCCATGAAAAGAGGGTGTCACAAGTTGTCGTTGGCGTTTGTGAGCATCGCCCTCCAGCATCAGGACTGAATAATTGCCCAAAAGCGGCTGCAAAATTTCGTTGAGTTTCCCGACGGCTGTAAACTTTTTTCTATCATTAGTTAAAATTTCCTCGATTGCTTGGGGATGGTTTACAAACACTACTGTGTCACCAAAACCGATGATATTACCAGTAAAAATATCAGGATATTGCTGGGCTGCATTTTCCATATAGCCTACAGGGTCACTAACCCACTGAAGCTTTTGTAGTAAAGAGGGGGTTTTGAGAAGATTAGGTAGTTGCATCTAATTTTTTACTTTTAAATTGTGGTGGGCTAATCTGATGGTCATTAATTCTTGCTATCTAAATTACTTAATGTCATAGATTCAAAATTTATTGCGTACAACTTGAATACATCTTAGGTTAGTATTCCACGTTCACTGCTGAAGTAACTTTGGCTTATAGATAAACCGCATCTACCTTGAAAAACCTAGTTTTTTGGAATTAGGGTAAAGCTCAGAACTCAAGCCCCGACCAAATAACATACTTTCCTGAAAATTCGGCGTTGCATAATGGACGGGGTTTAAATCTAGAGTATGATTTGATTATTTGAATTATTTTAGCTCCAGCCTTTCTGAATTTTGATAGCGAGAAGAGTGGGAATACCAATCGAGATTACCACGAATCCAACTATGCATACTTGATATATATTTTGCCATATCAACATCTAATTCTTCTCCAAAAGATGGGAGAAATGATTCTAAGACCAATAAGGAACGTACTTCTTGATCGTGGATTTCTATCACTTGTTTTGTTGCTTCTTCTAGAGAAATTTGCTTGTGATAATGCAACACAAATATTAAATTGTGAACATCACCACTAGCTATTTCTCTGGATGCGGAGAAGATATCATTAGACCAGGCAATAATGTCAGTTGTAATTAGTTCCAGTTTTTTCACAAGATAGTGATTTCTTAAAACATCAGGAATCATGAACTGATTACAAAATTCAGCTAATGCGAGAACAGCATAGACACCTACGCTTGACCTACGTATCATAATATAAGTGTCCACATCAGGTACAATTCCCTTGGCGCGGTTGGTTGCTTCCTGAACGCAACCACAGAAGTAGTCTTCCAAGTAGCTGATGAAGTACTTAAACCATTTTATGCTAGCTCTTTGGAGAGTTCGTTGTCGTAAGTCAGCTAATGCATGACTGAATAGTGTATCCTGGCTTGTAGGTTCTGCACCGTTCAATATTTCTAAAAATCTTTGGTGAAAAAGCTTTATTATTTCAGGTTGCTTTTTTAACTCTGATAAATCACATTGATCATCCCAAATAAACACCCAACTCAGCCAGTCATGTGCAATCTTCAGTTCTTCAATATTGCTATAAGGATAAGCAGATGCAGCTAAGAAAAAGAATTTAGACTTGCAAAAACGCTTATAAGTTGATTCATCAGCCAGGAGGTTGAAGCGAAGCACCCATTCAAGAGCATACTCTTCTAAAATATCAACATGCTTATTGATCTGGGATGTAAATGGACAATATAAATCAGGGTAAAGTAATTGCTTCACAAAAAATGTATTAGTTTAAAGTACTGAAAAAAATGAATCACAGTAGAACAAAGACAATAGATCAAGAGATTTCTTAAGAGTCTTTGACAAAAATTTTTGAAAAATTCACAACAATACCACGTTTTCTGAATTGTGTGTAAATATGATTAACACCACTATCAGTAGTATGTAAATGTATATGAATATTTTCAAATCTATCTAACTATTGTTCAATATTTTTTAATAAAAGAATAACCGTAATTATGTTGAATTATGTGTTTTTAATAAAAACAGTTACCTCTGTGTCTGTTCATCATAAATGCTGTTGACGAACTGAAAAATTTAAATTACGGTATCAACAATATTGTTCTGGTTAGCGCTACTTTTATAAAAAGACAAGGGTAATAATGACTAATTTCAGAGCGATCGCCTTCATAAAGAGGATGTTCAACTCTAGTGAAAGTGAAGATTGGTGGTTAATTTCCATCCTGTAGCGATCGCCCCCGTAGTCCCATAGGGCAATTTAATGTGAAAATGTTGCTGTTGTCAGAGTTTTTGGGAACTATAGGATTGTCAGACTAGAAAAAAAGTCAGTCAGTCTGCCAATAGAATAGAGGTGACTTAGCTGCGATCGCAGGGCAATAGTGAACAATTGACAAGGAGTAAATTTAATTTAAATACATGAATTATATGTCAGATATAAAAATGCTCTATGTACCAGAAGATAGTTTAATTTTAGTAGTGGATGATACTACTACAAATTTAGAATTTGTCTTTGAGGTATTAACTAATGTAGGCTTTAAAGTTATTACAGAGAATGATGGAGAAAAGGCGATTAATCAGGCTGAAAATAGACTACCTGATTTGATTTTGCTAGATGTAATGATGCCGGGAATAGATGGATTTGAAACCTGTAAAAGGCTGAAAGAAAATTCAGCTACTTGTGATATTCCCGTAATTTTTATGACGGCAAATTCTGATACGGTTAGTAAAGTAAAGGGTCTAAGTATAGGTGCAGTTGATTACATCACCAAACCCTTTCATGAAGAAGAATTATTAGCTAGAATTAAAACCCATCTTCAATTACGAAATCTCACAAAAACTTTAGAAAAACGAGTTGCAGAAAGGACAGCAGCGTTGTCTAAGGCATTAAAAGACCTACAAGAGTCTCAACTTCAGCTTGTACAGACAGAAAAAATGTCTGCCCTTGGTCAATTAGTAGCAGGAGTTGCTCATGAAATTAATAATCCAGTTGGTTTTATTCATGGAAATCTCGGACACGCTTCAGTATATTTCCAAGACATGATTAACCTCATTGATCTCTATCAGCAGCACTATCCTGATCCGGTTTCAGAAATTCAAGAGAAAATTGTAGCGATAGATTTGAAGTATATGCTTTCCGATCTACCTAATTTAATTTCCTCAATGCAAGAGGGTGTTCAGCGCATTCGCAACATTAGCACCAGTCTGAGAACCTTTTCTCGATCAGATAGCGATCGCAAAGTTTATTGCAACATTCATGATGGCATTGATACCACAATCATGATTCTTAAACACCGCTTAAAAGCATCCGAGGATCGACCCGATATTCAAGTAATTAGAGATTACGATAATTTGCCAGAATTAAAATGTTTTATCGGGCAACTAAATCAGGTATTTATGAATTTGTTAGCTAATGCTATTGATGCTTTAGAGGAGTCTAATGCAGGACGCACCTATACTGAAATTGAAGCAAACCCCAATCAACTTTTGATTCAAACTACTTTTTCTGAAGATAAAAATCATATTTTGATTCGGATTAAAGATAATGGCGTGGGAATGTCAGTTGATATCCAGCAAAAAATCTTTGATTATTTATTCACCACCAAGGCTGTGGGACAAGGCACAGGATTAGGATTATCAATTGCCCATCAAATTGTTGTCGAAAAACATGGAGGAACTCTGGAGGTAAATTCAGAACTAGGACAAGGTTCAGAGTTTATCATTAAGCTTCCCATTTAAGAATCATAACAAGTTGCGTTCATAAATATAATAGATAAATATATGTTTAAGGCAGTAGTAGGTCACAGTAACGATCCAGATTCTCTATCAGCAGTTGAAGAAGTTCTTCAGCAATGTACCAGTTCTCTTGCAGGAAATATACCAAAAGCTGGGATTATTTTTGCTGCAATTGATTTTGAACATTCTCTCATTTTGCAGCAAATTGATCAGGCTTTTCCGGAGATTGAGTTGATTGGTGGAACAACAGATGGAGAAATTTCTTCAGTCTTAGAGTTTCAGCAGGACTCAATCAGCTTGATGTTGTTTTGCTCAGACGAAGTTGAAATTCATGCAGGAGTTGGACGTAAAGTTTCAGGCGATCCAATAACTGCAACTAAACAAGCTGTGGAGCAAGCCAAAGTAAAAAGTACCGCAGTTCCAAGGCTGTGTTTAACTCATCCAGAGAGCCTTACAACTAGTGGTGTGTCTATATTGAATGGCTTAAAGCTAGCTCTTGGGCAACATCTTCCGATATTCGGTGGTTTGGCAGCCGATCAGTCAAGATATCAAAAAACAGCAAAAAATGTTTGACCATTTATTCACAACCAAACCTGTGGGAAAAGGAACAGGATTAGGATTATCAATTGCCTATAAAATTATTGTCCAAAAGCATAAAGTGACTCTAGAAGTAAATTCTGTATTAGGAAAAGGTTCCGAGTTTATAATTACCATTCCAATTTATTAAAGTAGCAAATATATCAATTATTAAAATTAATATTATAAAAAAGAAATATTCAATGTGGTAGCAAGTCATAGTGGCTGAATAATTCGTAATTAATTACGGTTTCAAAGCAACAAAATTTATTTATAGAAAACAGAAAACTTTTATCCTGATTGCATCGCAAAGACGCGATAAATCGCCGTCTTTACAATAATCAGTCCAATGCAAGAGACGGCGATTTATCGCGTCTCTTGCCTTAACCGAACCGTATTGAATGATATTTTGTCCAGGAAGATCCCCCCAACCCACGCCAGTCGTTCATCGGGGAAACCCCCAAGCCTATTGGGTAATAGTGGGGACGTAAGCTAGAAGAGGCTTTGCAAAATCGGGAGCTGTCGCAACGACAAGGTTCAGAATTTGTGATCACCAATACCATTCATTAGAAACAAAAGCCAGCATCAAATTCTCTGAAGAAAGATATTAAGCAGTTACTTTAGAGACATTTTAGGGAACTCTAGAATTGTAGTTCCAAGATTGCGTCTTCAAAATTTATGACCAATACAGTTAACCACTCAATAGCTACACTTAATCTTTCTTTAGAACGCGATATATTTTTACGTACATTAATCAGAGAATTATCTGGCACTTTGCAGGACGTAGTAGGCTTAGAAGAAGCTTCGGGATTTATTAGTGTAGTTGGTGGAACGATGGGTAGGCAGCTAAACCAAGATTACAAATCTGCCTTGGAAGTCTCCAACCTTTCTCGTAACCAGGTAGCTGATGTCTTGGTTGATTTAAAAAGACGAATCCAGGGCGATTTTTATGTGATTGAGCAGAATGATGAAAAAATTGTCTTTGGCAACCGCGCCTGCCCATTTGGCGACAAAGTACTTAATCGCCCTGCCATGTGCATGATCACTTCAAACGTTTTTGGGACGATCGCAGCTAATAATCTGGGCTATGCGAAAGTAGAATTGCAAGAGACCATAGCACAGGGTGATCCTGGATGTAGAGTTATTGTTTACTTAAAAATTACAGAAGAGACAGAAGATGCAGAAGGTAGAGAATACTTTAGGGGACTAGAATCTGCCTAAACCCTTCAGCACTAAACCAACCCCAGGATACAAGCTTGAGTGCAGATATGTAAAGTAGAGCCAAACTTTGAGAATGGAAGCCCCATGACTCCTGAACAATTTCTTGAATTTGCCAGAGTTTTACCAGAACCTTTACTCCTAGTCAGTGGAGAGGGTGAGTTGTTGGCTACTAATAAACCAGTAGCAGATATGTTGGGGTTACGCCGTAAGCAACTGCGGGGAAAAATGCTCTTTGAACTTGTAACTGAGTCTGCTAACGATATTATCAAGTACCTGCAAGCTTGTTCAAGTAGCAGAGCAATGGTTATTGGCTCCTTGACTTTACGAAAGAATGATGGACAAACGTTAATATGTCGTAGCCAAGGAGCCGTTATTCAACCTTGGTCTGGTAAATCTTCAGCTTTAATTCTCTTACGCTTGGAAAATAGAGTTGTAGCCACCAGTAATTTCATTCTTTTGAACGAGAAAATTGATGAGTTAGCAAAAGAAGTTCACAGACGTAAACAAGCGGAGTCAGCACTCAAGAAAGCGAATCAAGAGCTAGAAATTCGGGTTGAGGAACGTACAACTGCTTTACAAGAAACACTAAACGAACTGCAACTTACCCAAACTCAGCTTATCCAAGCTGAGAAAATGTCTAGTTTAGGTCAGATGGTTGCTGGTATTGCCCATGAAATTAATAACCCGGTGAGTTTTATTTATGGGAACCTTCACCATGCCCATAAATACACTCAGGATTTACTGAGATTGGTGCAAATTTATCAACAATTTTTTCCAAATACTCCTCCAGAAATTCAAGAGCAAGTAGAAAAAATAGACTTAGATTTTTTGATTGAAGATATAACTAAACTCTTCCAGTCAATGAAAGTTGGAACAGAACGCATTCAGGAAATTGTTAAATCACTACGTAACTTTTCCAGGCTTGATGAAGCAGAACTTAAGCAAGTTAATATCCATGAAGGAATTGATAGTACTTTAATGATTTTGGAGCATCGCTTGCAAGCTACACATGAGTACCCAGAAATCAAAGTTATCAAAAAATATAGTCAACTGCCGAATGTAACTTGCTATCCTAGTCAACTCAACCAAGTTTTTATGAATATTCTTGCTAATGCGATCGATGCACTGGAGGCGGCGGCGAACAAAGACAAGCAAAAACTGACAAATAATAATCCCGAAATTCTAATTAAAACTGAGGTAATCGATAAAAAATGGATAGTGGTTAGTATTGCTGATAATGGTTTGGGGATAAATGAGCAAGTTCGCTCAAAGCTATTTGATCCGTTTTTCACTACTAAAGCCGTGGGCAAAGGTACTGGACTAGGGCTATATATAAGCTATCAGATTATAGTTGAAAAACATAAAGGACAACTTAGCTGTTTTTCTGTTCCCGGAAAAGGTGCAGAACTTGTAATTAAGATACCTATTAGCTCAGTTTCATAAAGTTTAATTACTGCTTTAGGATTGTTGCCAAAAATCAAGATAAGGCTTATCTATTAGTATACTAAACCTATGTAAATTACAAGTATAGCGCTTCTCGTTTGTATGGAATAGACTTTGACCTCACTTCCATTCTTCTCTGCTAAAACGAGAGAGGCTTTGAATCTTACTCACCAACGCTACAACGGTTGGGGGTTAGGTTTCTATTGCAATCAACTGAGAAGCGCCATATTTAACCGGACTTAATATAAGTTGTAAATTTTATTTGAAGTTAAATGATATAACAAACGCCTGTCTGCTTATTATTAGCAAACAGGCGTGTCTTTGAGTACAAAGTTTGGTTGAGACTCGGATTATTAAATCTTCGCCGTAGAATCAACTGAGGGTTGAGACTGACTAACCGAATCTAACTTTGGTAAAAGCTGTAGATTTTGTGCTTTTACATTAGTGTTGATTGTTGCTTGCAAAATTGGGGTATTGGAGATGGAATTGTTAGCCAATGTAAACAGTGGATTTGACAAAATCCCTGCTATAGAAGTGGCAATTAATGTTACCACCAACCCGACCTGCAAAGGTCTTAGCCCAGGCAAATCCCAACGCACTTCTGGATAATTCTTCACGGCGTCGGACATTTCATGGGGTTCTTTCACTACCATCATCTTAACTACGCGAATGTAGTAGTAGATGGAGACGACGGTGGTAACTAAGCCCAGCAAGACTAACCAATAAAGACCTGCTTGCCAACCAGCCCAGAATAAGTAAATCTTGCCGAAAAACCCCGCCAATGGTGGAATACCACCCAAGGAAAGCAGGGAAATACTCAATCCCAGTGTTAGGAGTGGGTCTTTTTGATATAAGCCAGAGTATTCGGAAATCTGGTCGGTTCCCGTCCGTAGTGAGAACAAAATGATGCAGGTAAAACCGCACAGGTTCATGAACAGGTAAACCAGTAGGTAAAATATCATACTGGCATACCCTGCCTGTGTACTAGCAATCAAGCCAATCATCACAAACCCAGCTTGGGCAATGGATGAATAAGCTAGCATCCGTTTCATGGTGGTTTGGGCTAGGGCGACTACGTTACCCAAGATCATACTGAGAACGGCCAGAGCAGTGAAGACAAACCTCCACTCGTCAGCAACAAGAGGGAAGGCTGTTGTCAGCAGGCGGATGGCTAGAGCAAACCCAGCTGCTTTGGAACCGACAGATAAAAAGGCGATTACTGGGGTGGGAGCGCCTTCGTAAACGTCTGGTGTCCACTGGTGGAAGGGTGCAGCGGAGATTTTGAAGCCAATACCGGCGATCGCAAAAACCAGGGCAATCACTAAACCTAAAGATTGTCCGACTTTAGCTGTGGCAATGCCATTCGCGATCGCACTTAATTGAGTTTGTCCTCCAGATAGTCCATACAGCAGTGATACACCGTACAAAAATATTGCCGTACTGGAAGCTCCAATTAACAAGTATTTCAGCGCCGCTTCATTGGAGCGGGGGTCACGCTTGGTATAGCCTGTCAACAAATAAGAGGAGATACTCAGGGTTTCTAGGGAGATGAAAATCATCACCAACTCACTAGCCCCGGATAAAAACATCCCTCCTAAAGTAGCACTCAGCAAAATAGCGATGAATTCGGCTAAAGGTGTACCGCTCTGCTCAACGTAGCGAATTGACATCAGTATAGTCGCGATCGCAGACAAGGCAATAATACCGCGAAAGACGATACTCAGGTCATCACCGTTAAAGCTACCGGTAAAACCGATGGGATTAGGAGCGTCCCATTGAAAATATAGGGCGATAATCGAAGCAAATAAACCTGCGATCGCTAGATATCCAATCCAGCGTGCGGATGTACGCCCCAAAATCAAATCAACAATCAAAACCCCCAAGAGGGTAAGAATAACAATCCCCTCTGGTAAAATCGTTCCAGCGTTTAGCTGGGATGCAATATTAGCAAAATCCATGAGATGTATAGGTTTTGGCGATTAGACATTAAGGCTAACTCTGTTCACTCTAGCAAGTTTTCTAATCAAGAGACTAGCTCTTTTAACAAGAGCTTAACAGCTTGGGTGCAGATGGCGATTGCACCAACTTCACTGGCTTACCAGCAGCTTTCTCCGTATCTAGGAATTCACCTAACAGCTTTTCCACCTCGTTTTTCAGGCATGATCTTTAGCGAATATCATAAATAATTATGCCGCAGGCAGTGCGAACGCGAACAGCGTGCCGTAGGCAACCGGTAGGTACAAAAAGCTTATAAAATTAATCAGGGCACAGCAGTGCTGTGCCCCGACAATATTCATAACTCCTAAATTTGTTAAAAATCGACAGATGGCAGTTTGCCTTGTAGCGACTGAAATTTAGACTGAACACAGTTTGCACAATTGCAACCAAGTTGATCAATAATCGGAGTAGATTTTTGAGCCAACTTTGGTGTTGCCAGATCAGGAATTTGTTGTGTAGATGCTACCGTCATAATTTGTGTAGCATACGCAGATTTCAGGCTGGATGCGTGTGCTGGATTGACTACCAGCAGCATGGATACCAGAAGTGCAGGACAGGCAAGTAAAATCAGTTTGACTATGTTCATAATTCACACAAATATACCTTTGCTGATACAGCATACCCAACAAATTGCCGAGGTTCAACTTTAATTACTGAGTATTGCTTAACTACGCCCGAATCCTTGACCCCGCAAAACCTTTGACCATACAACTAATTCGCCCTGATCACCGCCGGCGGCCAGTAACTTACCTTGGGGATGCCAAGCTAGGGTGGAAAAGCCTCCTGAGACACCTGTGATAATTTGGGATACTTCCTTGGCTTTGTTCCACAAACACAACCAGCCGTCAGCAGCAGCAGAAGCGAGAAGGAAGCTTTTGGGTGCAAAGGCGATCGCATTAATCACACCTACATGATTAGTTAATACTCGCGCTTCCCAACCTAAAGAATCATCCTCTAGCTTTTCCCACACCACAATACCTTCAACGCTAGAAGATGCCAGTATTGGCGCACCCACTTTTGTGATAGCTTCTGACCATGCTAATTGGCGAATTTTACCAGGGAAGCCACGCATTACCCAAGGGTCAGGGTTGTTCCATTCCAAAACAGTAACGCTACGATCCATATTGCCAGAAGCCAGGAATTTGCCATCGGGCGACCAAGCCATAGCTAAACTGACAGTAGTCATATCTAAGCTGTATGGGTCTTCATCCCAGTTTTGACTATGCCAAATCTTCACTCCCTTATAACCACTAATGGCTAAGTATTGTCCATCAATGCGCCAATCTATACCCAATACTGAAGAGTTGTCGAAATTCAGCGTCACGACAATTTCATGAGTATCTGCATCCCAGACTTGGACGTAACGCCCCAAACTAAAAGCTAATTGGTTAGTAGTGTAATTCCAAGCTAGCTTGTCAACCCATGCGGGGGCATTTTCTAAAGTGGCGATTAATTCAGTGTCGCGCCAAATTTTAACCTGTCCATCTTGTCCGCCAACGGCTAAAAATTTCCCATCGGGCGAAAAAGCGAGACAATCTACTGATTTCCCGTTACCAGTTTGCAAAGTTGTGAGTTCGCTATCATTCCACAAAACTACTTCACCGGCGGCGGAAGTTGCTGCTAAAGTTTTACCTTGTGGCGACCAAGCGATCGCAGTTACATAATCTGAAAGTGTCCCCGAATAGTGTTGTTCAAATTCTTTAGATTTACTGGTTGTGGAGTTCATATTTTATACATAAGTTAGGAGTTATAAGTTATACCAATTTAATATGAAGCTGCATAGAATAGAGCTTCCAAGATAAAGTTGTAAGAAGAGACAGACATTACCTGCTCAAAATTTAGGCAACTTAACGATAAAGCTTGTCCCCTTGCCCTCGGCACTTTCAACTTCAATCGTCCCCTGATGCGCCTCGATAATACTCTTTGCTAAAAATAATCCTAACCCCCATCCTGTTTGATCCTCAGCAGAGATGGTTCGACGAAATTGTTGAAATAAGATTGATTGAGCTTCTGAAGAAATCGGATTACCTTCGTTGTGGATAGTGAGGCTGGTCTGCGTTTCAATTTGTTCAAGCGTAAGTGTAATTGGTGTATTAGCAGCACCATACTTCACAGCGTTAATAGCTAAGTTTTCAATTACCCGTCGTATCTGTTTACGGCTGCAATTACTCCTGATAGCAGTATCAGAAACTACAATAAACCGCTCTCCATAAGCAAAGTTCAAATCCTCTACTACGTCCTGAACAAGGCTGTCTAAATTGCATTCTTCAAATTCAAAGTTTAAGCTGTGCCCTGCCCGCAGCCGACTAGCATCGAGCAGATTTTGAATCATCGAATTCAAACGCTCGACTGCTTTTAGCATTTTCGCCGCGATATTGGCATGAGTGTCTCCTTGTTCAAGCCGACGCAAAGTCAGGTGAGTACCCATTTTTATGACATTGAGTGGGTTTCTAAGATCGTGAGTCAGTGTCACCATAAATAATTCTTGAATATCTCGCAGCGTCTGGGAAAATTGAGTCGCCGCATCGTTAACGGCTTGCTCAATAGAGTCGATAATAATATCCCGTTCCCTTACCTCTAAAGCCGCTTCTTCTTCTAAAATCTGAAATATGACTTGACGGAGAATGTGGTACTCAAAGATGAGTTGAGTCATCGAGTAGTCGGCAAAACCTGCCCGCTCATGTCCATGCTTTTTCCCAATCCGAGTGCTTTCTAGCTTATCCGTTTTTATTCTCGCTGGTGTCCTTTCAATCTTCGTTGACAATTCATCCACCAATTGGTTTAGATACTCAGGTAGCGAATTTTGTAGCATCAGAGAGTCCTGATGCATTGATGCACCAACTTCATCACGCGCCCGCTCCTCCCACGTCTGCATAATCCTTTCAACATTTTGCTTAAGACGCTTCGACGTTTGGTTAGACATAGATTATAAAAACACCAAAAAGGGAAGAATAAAGCCATCCTTCATTTGGAAGAACAAAATGGATATTATCACAAAAATCTAACAAGAAAGTGGACACAAATCTAAGAAACTAAAAATAAGAATTCAACTCCTATTAATATTACTCCTCGTCAACTTTTCTCTTAGTTTTCTTTTTTGCTATTTTTTGGAGGTTTTTGCCAGGTAAAGTTGGACAACCTGTCCAAAATCTTCTTCAAGTCACAACAGTAGGACTAGCGCTTTCAAGGTGTGTTATTTTGCCGCTTTTTATGGTTTATACCAATTTTTTATGAAGTTGCATAGAATGAGAAAGCTAAAACCTTTGCTTGGCAATTATTTCACTCTTCTCCTGTTTCATACAGCTTCACAATAATTTGGTATTAGGAGTTAGAAGTTAGGAATTTTAACTCATCAATCATCATTCCTAACTGCTAACTCGTTTTTTATGCTAGACAGGCGAGAAAATCTTGCTTGAGTTGGGCTGCATCAAGATTACGACCGATAAAAACTAGTTCGTTTTTGGGGGTTTCACTTGGTTTCCAAGGGCGATCGGGTTTGCCATCAAATATCATGTGTACTCCTTGAAACACAAATCGATTATCTTCTCCAGCAATATTTAAAATGCCTTTCATCCGAAAGATATCTGGCCCTTGGGTACGCAGTAACTCGGAAATCCAAGCGTTTAATTTTTCTCCATCGACTGCACCCGCTTCTACTAAAGCCACAGAAAAGACAGTTTCATCGTGTACATGGGCATCTTCGCCTAAGAAATCTGGATCAATTTCTAATGCGCGGTCTAAATCAAAGGCTTTTACACCTAATAAAGCATCCATTCCTAGTTCAGAATTTTGGGTACGGTAGATTTTTGCGATCGCATTCATCGCCCGAATCCGTTTTTCTAATTCATCCAACTCTTCTGGCGCTACTAAATCTGTTTTATTAAGTAAAATCACATCGGCAAAGGCAATCTGTTCTTGTGCTTCGTCTGCATCCCAGTGCTGCCAGATATGCTTGGCATCTACGACTGTTACCACCGCATCTAGAGACAGTTGGCTTTGCAAATCTTCATCCACAAAAAATGTCTGAATCACTGGTGCAGGATCGGCTAATCCAGTTGTTTCAATTACTAAATGGTCAAATTTATCGCGCCGCTTCATCAAATTGCCAATGATCCGGATTAAATCGCCGCGCACTGTACAACAGATACAGCCATTATTCATTTCAAATATTTCTTCATCTGCATCGATAATCAATTGATTATCAATACCCACTTCCCCAAATTCATTGACAATCACAGCAACTTTTTTGCCGTGTTCGTAGGTGAGGATGTGATTGAGTAGAGTCGTTTTACCTGCTCCCAAATAGCCTGTAAGAACAGTAACGGGAACTGAATTGTTGATTACGTCAGCCACCATACTCTAAATTCCCCTTATCTCACTTTGTGGATAATCATTATCACATATCATAAATCTTTTTATATTTTTGTGCTAACTTGCTGTTATTTTGAGTTTCAGTAAAATCATCACATAACTTAATCAAAGAACATTTTATTTTTACGCATCTGCTATAAGTAATAAATATTCACAATTCACAAATTGGCGTAGTCTGATCAGAATATTGCATACAAGCAAACCTACTGCTTTGGAGAACTCTTAGAGTAACCGCAGAAACTTCTACAGACTTCTCGGAGGTCGCAGGTTAGTACCTTGACAATGCCACATTCAGCTATGCTGTTTGTTCTTTGCGATTTCTATAAAAGATAAAAGCGGCAAAACTGATAAAGGCAATAGCTATAAATATCGAAAAATATTTCGTACTACTGCGGCTACTCAGATTAACTCTAGGGATGATAGTCCAGTAACTTTCATCAATGGCAACTCCTTGCTTTTCTAACCACGTTCTTACTTCTCCTTCTCCACCCTCAGTCACAAATCCACTCACCGTTACTGTTTCACTTTTTGGTTCTTTGTGAACATACTCTTCAATATCACCCTTATCTAATGAAATAATCAAATGAACCGGGGTATTTGACTGAGAATTCTCTCTCAATGCAATATAGACTCTAGGCATTCTAGCTCCCTTTTGTGTTACTAACACATTGGGATCTGGATAGCCTGAAATATTGGCGTAAAAACTGTGTTCAGCAATTTTGCCGGAAGTTAGTTGAGCGATGTTAATCGTACCAATATCTTTACCGAATGATTGCGCTAATGTAATATTCAGTACAACAAACCCGATAATTATTTTAATTATCGGCATGATCGCATTTTTTAGAAGTCGGTTATTTGTCAAATCATCAATTACATTCCACTTAGCAGAAAATTCTTTATCTGGATTTTGGCTTTGAACTCGATTGCGTAAATAAGTCACTAACGATATAACTGGAAGATTAAGGATCATTAAACTTACAGCTTGCCACTGCTTACCAAACATACTGATCTGCATTTCTCCCAAAAATTTCATTGGGCCAGTATAGTGAAAGTCCCAATATATTGTCAGTGCAAGATACGCACAATACGCTAGAGATAAATATTTGAATTTCTGATTGTTACTCATTTCTAAAATTTTGATTGCCGCTCACTTTCTAACCTAAAAGAGGTCAAAGCGAGATCCGTATTCAAACGGAAATAGGGGCAGATATAGCCTAAAAGGAGAGAGGTCAGAGTATATTGTATACAAACGAGAAACAGTCTATGATAATCATTATCATAAACCAGAAAATTATACTTTAATCAATAAGTGAGAATTTAATTTTCTGGAGAGAACAAAAAATCTTTAACTGCTTCTAAAACAACTGCTGGGTATTCTTCATGCAGTCCCAGAGAACCAGGAATTACAACGCTTCTTACTCCTGGTAAAGCTACCAAAGCGTTCATTTCTTCTCGTGATTTGGGGGGGCTAGATTCCCCAATTACTACCATGAGCGGTACGGTTAAAGACTGCACAAGTTCCAGAAAATCAGATTGTGCGTGTACAGCATCAAGATTACCAGTCACAAAGGCGGCAGATGCAAATCGCGCTCCTGGTTGTTGAGTCGTGTGCCACTTCTTCTCAATGAAACTGGGTGTAATTTTAGCCGCGTCAGTAAAGACATGACGACGGTACATAAAACTTAAGAAAGATTGGGTAGTGTTGAGTTTGTAGAGAGCTTGACCAAGTATAGGCGATCGCACCAATTCTCTCACCATGCCAGCTATTTGCTGACTTGCCCCCATTGTCGGCAAAGGGCCACGCCAAGTAGGAGCTAGCAAGACAATCCGTGAGAAAGCAGCAGGTTGTTTCACAGCTAATTGTAAAACGTAACTAGCAGCATGGCCAGCCGCGATCGCAGTAATGGGAGTATTAAAAATATCTTTAACAAAATCTTCCAGAAATTGCTGATATATTTCCGGTCGATAATTCAAACTAGGGCGAGAAGATTCTCCAAATCCAGGCCAGTCTACGCCTACAACTTGAAAATTGGGAGCTAGTAACCTGGCAAGTTCGCCCATTTCCAAACGTGTCGAAACAGTGCTGAAAGCTGGTAGTAGCAATAGCGGTGAACCTTTACCGAGGGTTTCATAAACAACGCGCAATTGCTGATTTTCCCAGTTCCAGAGATATTCTTGAACCACTCCACCAAAGCCAATAGCAGCAGAGGTAGATAATAGATTGGTTGACATGAGACTAAATTTATTATTAAGAGTTAGGAGTTAGGAGTTAGGAGTAAAGCAGGGCTATTTCATTTTCATCTACTCCGCCTGGGACTGCCTATGCAGCCGTGGGGTAGCCACTGTCAGCCCTATTTACTGGCTATTAACCAGCGTCCGATCTGAGATTTGAAAAGTCGTGTTTTTTGAGTCGTTCAATCTCAATGAAGATCATGAGCTTATCACCATCGTGCCAAGACCAGTCTAATTCGTCATCCGAATTAGCTGTAAATAGCGAAATCCACTCTACTCCCGGAGTTGGATCGTATGCAAGGCTACAATGCGATGGATATCCGAGAAGATAGTCATCACTCTGGTGTAAAGCATTCCGAAGCTCGTCATAAGATGCACATAGCTCATCTGTCTGAAATGGCCACTCGTCAACTTGATATTCGTCAAAGGGAAGATCGAATGTCTGTCTAAATGTGATTGTGCAGCTAGAGCCTCTTGCAACCGAATCAGGCGGTACAGTAGGAACAAGTTTTGTTATGTCTCTAAAGAATTCTGCATAAATATAGCCCGGATCTCCCCAAAAAAGCTCGCTTTCACCATCAGGGTCATCAGCTACGAAAAGGCTCAATAGTCCGCTCTCAGGCAAATCAGCATTAACTTGTGGAATTTCTGCAAAGTTAAACTGGCCAAGGAAGCGGTAAAATCCTAGATGGTGAGTTGGCCACTTGAACCTTTCTGGCAAATCAGGCGATCCACCATAATGACTTCCAGCCAAGTTAATCCCAGAGTCAGATCGCATAATTTCTATGGCGGTGCGGAGGACACGACATAAATAGTCTTGGTGTAATGCGATCGGTGTTCGCTCAAACATCTGCAAGAAGTTTGTTACGTCCATCTTTATTCAATCAGTTCTGAAATTGTCCAGATAATAGCTAAGGTCAGCCACAAATATCCTAAATCTCCTAATCAGCTTCGTGGCAAGGTTGACCTTTACACAAGACTTTGACAAAATAAGTTATGAAGCCTTGATGCATCGAGTACAACATACAAATGTTTTTGCTGAGGTAGAACCATAATTAGGGCTTGCTGAATAAGTCTTTAAAACAAATCTAGAAGCCACACAGCTTACAAAATGATTGTTTCATCGCTCAGTTTTCAAATTGACCCAGCAATCGCTAACCATTGTGCAAGGGTTTTGAGACTCTAGATGTTATGATCTTGCACTTGTTTGTTGGAAAAACGCTTAAAACCCTTATCTGGTCTATATTACACTTCTATTCAGCAAGCCCTAATTATTTGCACTTATCTGTTTAGTTAGGTACGTCTAACTTACATTCCAATGCTTTTTTTTGCATGGTTTTAAAAATATTGTAAAACCCATTAGCACGGGAAGGTGTCAGACTAACATTTAAACCTGTTTCTTGAATAAAATCTGGAGTAAGTTGGACAATTTCGGTTGGCGTTAGTTCATGTAATCCTTCAACCAAAAGCCCCACTAATCCTTTCGTTAACTGAGAATCGGAATCGCCCTGAAACACAACTTTCCCGTCATCCAAGGCTGCTGTGATATAAACTTGAGACACGCAACCAGGAACTTTGTTTTCGGGTAATTTATCAGCTTCTGGGAACTCATTGAGCTTCTGAGCATACCAGATTAGCTGTTCGTAGCGTCGCTTCGGTTCGGAAGCGCGTTGAAAGCGCTGGACAATTTTAGCGAGCGCAGGTGGCAAAGAATCTAGAGTTGAGGACATAACAGAAGCTGCAAATGATCGGTATCACCTTGAGTGTAGATTATCTTTCGAGCAATGCCTACGGCGGGCTGCGCCTACGCGCCTCCGCTTTACCTTCGCATCTGGAGCTAGCCAATTGACTATAACTTGTCAAATCCAGATAATTACTGCGATCGCATTCACATCGACCAGGTTTTTTAATGCGCCTAATCACAAAAACTTAATTTTTTTATAAACAAGTTTTAACAGTAACCTATAGAAATATAGCTGTATCAGTATATACTTTCTACTATTACATAAGTATCCTGAATACGTGAAATTGTACTATTACGTAAGTATCCTGAATGCGTGAAATTTATCCTAAATTAAAGAGTTTAAGACCCCAACCATTACACGTAGCGCTCCGGCAAAGCCACAGAAACTCCGCTCAGTTACCCTGCGGGGATGTTGCTATCGGGGTTTAAATAAGAGTCTGTTGGCTATAGCGTGCCGTAGCCAAAATGTCTTTAATGCAAGAATGCGTGAATGCGTGAATTGTTAAGTGTCGTTTGATTTGACTGAAATCCACATTTTCTGGAGGTTGGGCTGTTTGCACGCACTTACAAAATTAGCTGCAAGTAGATTTTAACTAAGCAGCTAGATAATAATCAACAATTAAAAATTAAAAATCAAAAAAAATTCTGATTTTTAATTTTTAATTTCTCTCCCTTAGGGATTAATTTGTAGTTTGTGCAGCTAACATCTGCTTCAGCTTTTCTAATTCCGAAGCCCAACGAGGATCTGGACGAATAGCGTCTGAATCGGTAGTTGTGGTGGTGCTTTCACGAGAACCTCCACCTCCGCCACCGCCACGACGAGGCTTCTTAGAGCTTTTCTCGCGACGGCTACCTTCTTTGTTAGGGCTAGGAATGGGGGTACTACTAGCAAGAGTAACTGGTTTAGGAGCTTGCTCCTCACCCTCATCACCCTTTGTACGAGGTAATGCCTTCTCTAGCTTAATGGGAGTGTCTTTGAACATCTGACCATTATATTTTTCAATAATTTCGTCAGCTTGTTCGTCGTTGTTGACTGTAAGAAAACCGAAACCACGGCATTTGCCAGTTTTGCGGTCTTTAATTAATTTAGTAGTTACAGCATCACCTTCTGCTGCAAAAACTGCTTGCAGATCTTGACGATCTATTTCATCTTTAGGCAAATTACCTATATATAGGCGAACGGACATGAACTATACCTCCAGAGTTGAATGAACATGGCAAGGCGAGAAAACAATTACTTGGCTTTGGCTTTTAATTAAATAGATGCTATTGACCAAGACTGCCATCAACCATTTTTTTTGCTCGAAACTGTCAACCTATACAACAATACAGTTTTTCGTCGGGATCAAGCTTGTTTAATCCAAAGGCTCACACTATAGTGAGCTAATAACACCTTAATTCTAAGAATTGTAAATTTAATAGTCTAGTGCCTGCTAAAGTACACGCTTTCTCCCATGCCCTTTTTCGCAGAATCAATACCATTCCTTACATTACCACGGTATTTTCTACGTAGCTAGTTTAGCGCATACATTTCCGACCTTAGTTATGAATGCATCGTAACATAAAACACATTTTTTTATGCAAGGGAGCATATTTTGAAACAAAAACCAGCCAGTGGCTGGTTAATTTGCTGCTGTGTTGGCAGGGTAAAAGGTATGGAGCGAGGGAAAAGCATCCGAATTCACAACTAAGCTGTGGTGCTGAGTCATGTCGGCTGTTATTGTTTGTGTGAATAAATGTAACACTTGTAAAGAAAACCTGCAACTTTTGTTTACATTCCGATTTGCTCAATGCCCTGTTTGCCCTGTTTGCCCAATAACTAACCAGTAAGAAAAACGTATGCGCCCCAAGCCTGGGCTGCAACTGCCAAAAAAATAGACCAAATGGGATGAGGGCTATGAATGGTTTTACCACTTTGAGCTTCCAGGGTTTGGATATCGATCCAAGGTGTTGCTCCTCGCCGGAACCAACCTGTAACGATAATTTGCCGACCGATCAGATCCTGGTGATTAACTGACTGCCCTAGCCAAGAAATGTGGTGTAATTTCACCAAGCCTGCGCTTGATTGTAAGATTAAATCTTGCGCTAGGGAGTTGCTAGTGCCTTGACGACCTAATAATTTTCCTACAATACGCACGCTGATGCTGTCAATGGGTAAGGCAGAAGGGTCAGCTAACAGGGTGGGTAGGTAGTCGTCAGTTTGCAGGGTGGCAGGTTTAATATCGGGGAAGAAAGAGTTAATCCGCATCACTGTCCCGATGCTAAAGCCAATCAGAAGGCAGCCTGTAATGAAAGACCAATCTTCATATATCCACTTTAGATTTAAAAACTTCAGTGCGAATGCTAGTTGCCAAGTTAGCCAGACCAAAGCTGCAAACAGAACCCCTAGAGGAATTCCCAACCAGGGAGCGATTTGTAATAAAAAAGACTGACGCTTAACCTTTGATGGAACGCTTGCAAAATGTAGTTCGGTATCTAGATGCCAGTGACGGGCTATTTGGCAGAGGCGTTCGATGCGATCGCCCATTAAGGGATGGCTATTATTAATTGTAAACCATTGGCGATAGGGATTAGCATTATCCCATTTTAAAAAGGATTCAAAAGATAGATTGCTGGCAATAGTACCTAAAGAAAGACTCTGTTGATGGCTGACTGGTGTCAGGAGATTTAAGCTTTCCAGTTGCCAACTGGTGTGTTCTTGTTTTTGGATATCAGCTGCAATGCCAATAGCAATTTTGAGTAAAGCGCGAATCAGGGCATTGGGATTACCAGTAATTTCAGCAGCGACGCGATCGCTATAATAAAGCCGCAACCTCGATAACCACAATGCAGTCCCAGTCAGCAAAGACCAAACTCCATAAATTAGACTAGCCAAAATTGTCACCGGCGATCGCCAAATTTTCCCTGAGATTTTGTCTCCCAACCCCGACACTTGCTGATATAGCTTATAAGTTGGTAATGTCACCAGCAGCAACAAAGACATCACAGCAAAATCCCAGTGAGCAATATGCCCTAACTGCGTGGCGTAGATAATGGCGATTTCATCATCTGCTAGTTGTTCTAATAGCCCTTGACTCACAACAATCCTGGCATTACGTGGTAAACTACCATAGGTCAGGATGATTGGTGCAGCTATTGGCAAAATCCGCAGTTTGGGTAACGGCCAGTGCCGTTGTTGGCAGCAACGTTGTAACACCCGGACGGCTTCGCGACTATGAGCATTCAATACATCTTTGGAAAATTCTCGCTGACCATACAAGTTCGCCAGTAGCAGATCCAGCAACCAAGGTGATATTGCAATCAAAATCACCAATACTATTAGCAACAATTTAGTAGGGTCGCGGTATAAAAGCTGCAACGGCTCCAAATAGGGTAGTTTGACTAAAGTCTGATTGATAAATCCCATTGCTAACTTGAGGATTTCTCGGATCACCCAAAACAGGGCGATGAATGTTCCTGCTGAGAGTAGCCGCAAAGGAATTAATTTTGGTTTACGTAGGGGTTGCCATGCTTTGGCGCGTTGTGCTTGCCGCCAATAAATAACGCCGAATAATTTGGCTTGGGTGCGGGTAACAGAACCCATGAAGCCGTTTAGGGGCGCAGCAGGTGGTAGTGGTGTCGCTACGGTAGCTTTGAGTCTAACTAGTGGCACCATCGGCGGGGTGTCGTCGCTCTTGGTTTCTATTACTTGATCATTTGGTTCCTCTAATGTCGGAGTTTCCGGGGGAGTAACTGGGGGAGTAACTGGGGTTGAATTATCAAAGGCAACAAATCCAGTTTCGACATTTTTTGATTCTTGATCAGGTTTTTTACGTTTTGTCAGGTGTTCGAGAGCGCGTGTTGCCCACTCTTGAACTTGCAGATTGTTACTCTCAATGAGATTCTGGGAAATAGCGATCGCTTTGGGAACTTCGCCACTGCGAGCATAAGCCATCACTAAACCAACCTGGGCTTGTAAGCTAGCAGTCGCATTGCTTTGGCTCTTAGCAATCGGTTCTAGTTGAGCGATCGCTGTTTGGTAATTTCCCTGCTTGAGGGCAACTAAACCAGCCTCCAAAGACGATTTGGCATGTGAAGGCATACAAATTCTGGCACTCCAATCTCTTCTAGGTGATCCACGTTTGTGCAAAAGCGCGAACCTCGGATGCCGTGGAACTCAACCGCGCTCAAGTTTTGCTTGTCAACCAATGCAAGGATTTTGAATTTTGGATTTTGGATTGACCCTGATCACAAGGTTACTTGGGTCAAGGATTTTAAATTGAGGATTTTGGATTTGCTCCGCCCACTAGGGGGAGCCACTGCGGTGGACGGGTTCCCCGGCATAAAGCAAGTGGCATCGAGGCTTCAACCAAAAAATCTAAAATCTAAAATTCCTAGTCAAGTGAATTATTCCTCCAGTGGTTGTTGACTAGAAAATACTGGAGCGATCGCGCTTAATTTTAACTCTGGATGGTCGCCCAATAACTGTTGACAATTCCATTCATTGCGGAATAGCAACACTGGCCGTCCCATACTGTCTTTAACTGTAGTGGTATTGAATATTCGTCCCACTTTTTCTAATGCTTCCCAACCACCCTCAACCCAACGGGCGACAGTGTAGGGCAATACCTCTAGTAGGGTTTCTACACCATACTCATTTTGTAAGCGAAACTGCACCACCTCGAATTGCAACTGACCCACCGCCGCCAAAATTGGATCGCGCTTGGCTTCATCAGTTGAATACATAATTTGTACAGCACCTTCTTCGCGCAATTCCGCAACGCCTTTTTGGAATTGTTTAGACTTCGAGGGGTTGGGATTCCTGAGCGTCGCAAACAGTTCCGGCGAAAAATACGGAATCCCCTCATATTCGAGCTTTTGTCCCGTGTAAATTGTATCCCCGATCGCAAAAACACCGGGATTGTTCAAACCGATCACATCCCCAGGGTAAGCCACATCAATCGATTCCCGCTCTTGGGCAAAGAGTTTTTGCGGGCGAGACAGACGGATGAGTTTACCAATGCGAGCGTGATTCACCATCATATCTTTTTCAAACTTACCAGTGCAAACCCGGATAAATGCGACGCGATCGCGGTGTTTCGGGTCCATGTTCGCTTGCAGTTTGAAGACAAACCCCGAAAATTCCGGGTATGTAGGGGGAACTTCGCCAACACTGCTGTAGTGAGAACCGGGTTTGAGGGCATAGTCAAGGAAGTACTTGAGGAATAACTCTACACCAAAGTTAGTCATGGCGCTACCAAAGAACACAGGAGTCATTTTGCCTTCGTGTACCAACTGCAAATCTAGCTCTGGCCCAACTCCTTCTAACAGTTCCAGATCATTTTTCAGTTGGTAGTACAGGCTTTGTTCTAGCTGTTCTTCTATTCTCGGATCACCTAATTCGACTATCGTATCACGGGCTTCTCGGCTGCCGTGGGCGCTGCGTTCAAACAGGTGAATTTGTTGCTTGTGCCGATCAAAAACACCTTTAAAGCGATCGCCCATACCGATTGGCCAATTAACCGCATAGGTTTGCAATCCCAATTCTTGCTCAATTTCATCCAACAGTTCCAGAGGTTCTCTGCCTGGGCGATCGAGCTTGTTGATAAATGTAAAGATCGGGATACCCCGCAACTTACACACTTCAAACAATTTGCGGGTTTGGGGTTCCAAACCTTTTGCCGCATCAATCAGCATCACGGCATTATCGGCGGCGGCGAGGGTACGATAAGTATCTTCACTGAAGTCTTGGTGTCCGGGAGTGTCTAATAAATTTATTTGACATTTCCGGTATTCAAATTGCAACACAGTGGAGGTAATGGAAATACCCCGTTGTTGTTCCATCGCCATCCAGTCAGAGGTAGCCTTACGCTGTGCCCGCCGCGCCTTAACCGCCCCAGCTTCGTGAATTGCACCTCCGTACAAGAGTAGCTTTTCTGTTAGTGTAGTTTTACCCGCGTCCGGGTGAGATATAATCGCAAAGTTGCGGCGAAGTTCAACCGCTTCAATAAGTTCAGACTCAAGTTCAGTAGACATAAGTGTATTTGTTTGTTAGCTAACTTAATTTTTTTGGACTCTGGCAAGTCTTTTAATCTTAAGACAACGATGCTCGTGATAGGGTCGTAATATAACTAACAATCTGACTAAATAGGAGAAAGCAATGTACGACACAGACAAGCGAAAGCTTCTATCTGCTCTGTCGCATGGAGCGATTTTTTTCAGCACAACGGTGATATCTGTAGGTATACCTATTGCCATACTGCTCGTATCTGATGATCCTGTTGTTAAAGAAAACGCCAGAGAATCGATCAATTTCCACTTTAATGTCTGGCTTTATGGAAGCATTCTGGCAGCACTGTTTTTTCTATTCGGTTGGTTGGTGCTACCACTATTATTGTTGGGGCCACTAGCCGGTCTGGGATATCTATTGCACTGGGGATTAACTATTTGGGCGCTTATCGGCGTTTTCAATAATCCTGATATACCCTTTCGTTATCCCTATATTTTCCGAGTTTTCTAATACAAATTATATGAGGATTGGGCATGGGGCATGGGGCATGGGGCATGGGGCATTGCTAATTGTCGGTTATTTTTTATTAAGCTGTTATGCCTTTGATTTGCACACACCCAATCGCCACATTTTTTGCCAACAGACGGTCTTACCATTTTGAATGAGTGAATTTTGAATTGCTTCGTATGTTGTTTTTTTTCCAGTCCGTCGGATAGGTGCAAGCAAGCTGTAGAATACAAAATTGCCCCACAACTTGATTAAGAGTAGGGCAAGGGACAGTTAAGCACTGTTTGTAGTCTGTCCGACGGCAGGAAAATTTTAGCCTGCTTTTGTGACGCTTTATTTTGTGTCCATTTGCGTTGTTTTTCTTCATAAAATTTTATGTTTCCTATACATCGCCCCCGTCGTCTGCGTACTCATCCTCAACTGCGCCGGATGGTTCGTGAAACTGTTTTGACAACAAGCGATTTAATCTACCCATTATTTGCCGTACCAGGTGAGGGAATCGCTAATGAGGTAAAGTCAATGCCCGGAGTCTACCAACTTTCGGTAGATAAAATTGTCGAAGAAGCAAAAGAAGTTTATGACTTAGGAATTCCTTCAATTATTCTATTTGGGATTCCGGCTGATAAAGATGTGGATGCCACTGGCGCTTGGCATGATTGCGGTATCGTCCAAAAAGCTGCGACTGCGGTAAAAACAGCAGTGCCAAATTTGATTGTAATTGCTGATACTTGTTTGTGTGAGTACACCAGCCACGGTCATTGTGGTTATCTACAAGTTGGTGATTTGACGGGACGAGTTTTAAATGACCCAACGCTGGAATTGCTGAAGAAAACAGCAGTTTCTCAAGCAAAAGCTGGTGCTGATATCATCGCGCCTTCGGGAATGATGGATGGCTTTGTGCAGGCAATTCGCGTGGGTTTGGATGAAGCCGGATTTCAAGACACGCCGATTATGTCTTATGCTGCTAAGTATGCTTCGGGTTATTATGGCCCATTTCGGGATGCAGCAGACTCGACACCACAATTTGGGGACAGAAGAACTTATCAAATGGACCCAGGTAATGCCCGCGAAGCCCTTAAAGAGATTGAATTGGATATCGCTGAAGGGGCTGATATGCTCATGGTTAAGCCAGCCTTGGCATACATGGATATTATCTGGCGGGTGAAGGAAGCGAGTAACTTACCAGTTGCGGCTTACAATGTTTCTGGTGAGTATGCGATGGTGAAAGCTGCGGCTCTCAATGGTTGGATTGATGAGGAGCGGGTAGTTTTGGAAACTTTAACTGGGTTTAAACGCGCTGGGGCAGATTTGATTTTGACTTATCATGCCAAAGATGCGGCACGATGGTTAAAGTAGGGTGTGCGATTGAGTAAGTATTTAAGAAATCTCACGCAGAGGCGCAAAGACGCAGAATTGTGTTTTGGTGTCTGGGCGTGAGATTGCTATATTTTGCCTTGGGCTAGTGCGAAATTGAAATAAAATTTAACTAATCCGCGTTATACTTGTCATACGTGTATTACGAGTATGACAAAACTATGCTCAGTGTCAGACTAGACGAAGAAACAGAAAGCCAGCTAGCCGATATCTTGGCTCATGAGCAAACTGACAAGAGTGAGTTGATCCGACGCTTGATTGCTGAACGGTGGCTAACCTTACAAGCGGGTAAAACTTTGGTTGAGAGGCGGGGTGGACACCCTGAACATCTGCTGCAAGATGCACCAACGGATTTATCGGAACGCTCAAATCGAAAGAAAGCGATCGCTCAATATCTCAACAAGCGGCATTCATGACCTACTATCCGCTTATACTCGCGGATAGCGGCTTTTTGTTTGCGTACTACAGCGCCAGAGATCAGTATCATCAACAGGTGCGTCGCTTCTTTGAGAACTGCACTTCTAGGCTAGTGACTACGCCCATTTGTATTGCAGAAGTAGTGTGGTTGCTCAACTTTGATTGGCGCACACAAAATGAGTTTCTTCTAGATGTTGCTAAACAACTCTACGAGTGTGAGCAAATATTACCGCAAGATTTTTCGCGCATTGCTGAGTTGAATACTCAGTACAGAGATTTACCAGGGGATTTTGCAGATTTATCCTTAATCGTCATTTCAGAGCGTTTGGATATTGCTGCGATCGCTACTTTGGACAGTGATTTTAATATTTATCGGCGTTATTGCAAAAAGCCTTTTGAGCGGGTGTTTTAGGGATGCGATCGCAAGCGTTACACAGTTAACATCAAAATATGAAAAAGAAGGTTGTCAATTATGGATTTTGTGATCAAAGTGATGCCCGAAGGTGAACTAGAACTACCAGATGAAATAAAAGCACAACTTCGTCCTGGTGATGAATACGAGGTTTCTCTGATACAAGACTCTATTGTTTTAAAAAAAATACAGAAAGATTTAGACATAAAAGAATGGTTTCGGCGAATTGAGGAATTAAGCCCTGACCCCAATCAGCCGACTCTTGAAAAAATTAGCAAGATGGTAAAGGAAGTGCAACGGGAGCAACTATAATTTTTTCACCGGACACCACTAGCTAAGATTCCTAAAATTTTATTGACATCTTTAAGATAATATTCACTTAAGTCAATCTGGATAGATTGACCTTCTAATTTTAAAAATTGCCAAATACTTCCAGTTGTGACAGTTCCATAAATTATCAAATTTTCATTACCGGCGCGTTCGTTAAATATTCTGGCTGCTAACATTTCGGCTACACATTGTCCTAAACCAGCAGGAATATTTTCTTTTTTAGCTTCCACAATAATAATGACTGGTGCAGTGATAATTAGTCTTTCTGGAGAACGGGTAATTATAAAATCACAGATTCCATTTAAACCTTGTGCCGCATCAACATTGAATTCAACACCAGAGAACAAATTTATCTGGTCATTTAATTGTCGTCTCAAATCTAGTAAAATTGGAGAAATAATCATCTCTGAGCGAGCTTTTTCACTATTACTAGCAATAGCTATAGGTAAATTATATTGAAGAATTTCTTTTAATAAATCACTGCATTCTATATCAGGTGTATTAGCAAAAATATCAGTTCTTTCAATAGTATTTATTTGAAAATTATGTTTAACTTTCTCTAAAGTGAAATCACTATATGCCATATCAGAAGACACCTTCAGACAACAACGCTAAGACTTAATCTAAGAAATAACGACTTAAAAAATCTTGCGGAGTTAAAATTGGAATTCCGTTGAATTCTATCAACACCAATAAATCTAAATCTCCAGTAACAATTGCTTCCGCATTTGCCGCAACAGCCGCAGCCAAAACTACAGTATCTTTTGGATCGCGTAATTGAGGAGCATCTACAGAGATAGTTGGACAATCATTTGATAAACCCTTGACTACAGAAATCAAATTTTCAACCGTATAACCTCTTTGTTGTAGTCGTAGTTGAAATTTATCACGTTTTAAAGTTGTTTCTAGTTCTAATAATAAAAATTCAGAAGCAAATATATTAATTTGTTGATTTCTTGCTAAACGCAAGGTTTTACCAGGAACACCTCCCCACAACAAGGCTGAAATCCAAACATTTACATCAAGGATAACTCTCATGGATTAGACCATAACTCTTGTCTGACATCCTTAACAATTTCACTAATTTCTTCTAGCGTGGGTTGATTTGGATCGGGTTCTAATTGTTCAAGACTTTGTAAAAAATCATCTAAATCTACATTTGGCTGAGTAATTTTTTCTAAAACAATACAATTTTCCTTTACAATTACTCTGTATTCATCACCAGGTATCAGTTGAGATTCAATTTCTGCTGGGAGATTTATTTGCTTTTCATCAGTGACTCTGATAATTGGATCTGTCTGCATAAATTTACTCCTTTATTGCATTATTAATGAATACCTAAATCAGCCCAAAGTTCTTGTCTAACTTCTTTGACTATTTGACTGATTTCTTCAAGCGTTGGTTGATTTGGATCTGAACCAGCCTCTTTCACTTGTTTTCTTAATTCTTTTAGTGTTAATCGTTGATAAGTTTTTTTGAAAACTATCTGATCTTCTGTAACCGAGACTTCATACTCAGTAGAGGGCTGAAGCTGTGCTAACACTTCTGGAGGAATTTCTAGCTTTCCATCAGCCGTTACTTTGGCAATAATAGCTGTGTTCATAATTTTCATATTTGAGTCTAATTCGATTTTATCTTTTTATTTATGCCATTTAGCTGGGACGTAGACAATAATTGCTTGTAATTAGGCAATATATACTTTTTCTCCTGACTTATCTTCTACGAGGAAGCGCGAGAACGAGAAAATCAGGGTTTGCCGAGGGAGTTCGTTGCAAAAACAGAAACCAGAACCGTAAACTTTGATCGCACCCATAAAATCAATATAAAGTTTCAGCAATATCCCTGATGACAATTAAATAATTTATTAATATTAGGGACTGGGTTCGGCAGGAATAGGGTTGTTAATAATCACAGATTGAGGCTAAAAATGATGGGGAGTGTAAAGTCTCAGTGGGTTTTTTGGTGCTTTCTAACAAAATTTACCCGTAACAGTTTAACTTTGCTGCTGAGTATGGTTTTGCTATCTGATGCAGTGGGGGCAACACCGAGAGGTACACCGTTGCAGATAGCACAACAGCCAGGAACAACGTCACAAGATGCAACTCGCGCTACTGCAAAACCGATTTGATTTCTCAAGAAGCTTTACCCATATACCGTGCAGTGGCAGACAGGGGAGGAGAAGCCAATAGCCCAGACAGCAACCGTGCTGCGGCTGAAAAAGCAGAAGCAGAAGCCGGACAATTAGGCAAACAGGATGCACCCTTATTAAGCCAAGTCATTCCTAAATGGGAAGAAGCTCTAAAATATTGGCGTTTGGCAAAAGATCGCAAACAAGAAGCCAAAGCTCTCGATCACATTGCTAAATTATATTGGGTTCGGGGAGAATATCCCAAAGCTTTGGAATATGCTCAGAAAGCGTTGCCTATTTGTCAAGCAGGCGATCGCGACTGTGAGGGAGCAGCCACTGGTTCACTTTCTTTGATCTACAAGCAAATGGGAGAATATCAAAAGGCGATCGATATGAGCCTGAAACTTCCATCACTGTTTCCTGAAACTCTCGACTTGCCACCTACTGTTTTTTGGACAATTGGACAGATTTATAGTCAAAATTTAGGGGAAAAACAGAAAGCACTTGATTATTACAACAAAGCTTTGGATTACTGGAAAGGAAAAGGTGATGTTGTCGAACAAGCTCAAATACTCGATTACATAGCTTTGACTTACGCAATCTCCTTCGGTGAAATCAACCAAAGCTTTGATTACATCAAGCAAGCTAATACTCTCGATCCAGAATTGAAGAGATATAAAAGCACATCTAAGTATGGTCTGATTTACGGCGCGTTACAAGGCTCAACTTGTTCTGATAAATTAGCATTATTAAAAAAGCCTCCCAAGATTGAGCAATCAGAGAGTTCATCGAACCAATCAGCAAGCACTAATTCTGACGCAGCTACCAACAATCTTATAGAAAAATGGAACAAAACAGTTCAAAAATATCACAGGCAAGAGATTCTTCGCGGTGAGGTGGAGTTTCTAGAAATGCTTGGTGGTTTAGGATACGGCACAATTGGGGAATATCAAAAAGCCCTTGAAGTTTATAAACAAGCACTAGAACTGAGGCAAATGATGGGTGGTAAGCCCGACGAAGCAAGCACACTTACCGATATTGCTGATATTCTAAACCGGCAAGGGGAAAAACAAGAAGCAATTAATGCCCTCAATCAAGCCTTAAACATTCAACGTCAGATTAAAACTCGTCCAGCAGAAGCAACTACTTTGTTGACTCTCGGTGATGTTTACTTCTCTTTAGGGGCATATCCTGAGAGTTTAAATGTTTATAAGCAAGCATTAGACCTCTGGCAAATTATTGGCGATCGCAGCCATGAAAGTGATACTCTGAGGAAGATCGCTGATGTCTATCGCAAGTCGCAAACATACCCACAAGCTCTGAATTATTATCAGCAAGCCTTGTCTGTATCCAAAAATACGGGAAACTGTAAGGACGAAGCCTTT
Source organism: Nostoc sp. JL33 (assembly GCF_017114985.1). Lineage (GTDB taxonomy): Bacteria > Cyanobacteriota > Cyanobacteriia > Cyanobacteriales > Nostocaceae > Nostoc. Next base: position 77,127 of record NZ_JABXKP010000028.1, read on the forward strand.
TTACTAGCGCGTATTAGTCGAAATTACCTGGCTTCGGGAGATTATCAACAAGCAATTAGTGTTGGCAATCAGGCTATAGCTTTATCTCATAATTTAGAGGGTGTTTATAAAATAATTCTTAAGCAGGTGAGCTACTATGATTACGAGCTA
>NZ_JABXKP010000062.1 GCF_017114985.1 Nostoc sp. JL33
AGACTACTAGTCAACCCTCCTCTTACTTTTTTACTACTTTTTCAGCAAACCCTAATTATTTATGTGATCTGCCGCTTTTTTTACAAAAGTTTTGTAAAGGTTTTTAATTTTTATTGGTAGATAAATTATAGATATACATAAAATTCATGGCTGATCCGGAAGCCACTGACTATCTTCAATAGAGTTTAATTGTAGTTCGTCGAGTACGTCTTTGCAATTAGGAGAAATGATTTCCATATTAATTGGATTAGAGGCTGGGGATTAGAGATTGGGGACTAGGCATCAATTTCTAATCCTCAGTCCAACCTGAACTGAAGTTTTTTATCGCAGAGAAATTATCCGCGAGTGAGTTTCTAACTTTTCAGTCGCTGTTAAAACTTCTTGTCTTGCCCATTTATCTGCTGCCAAAATGTCATCTAAAGAGGGATTTGCCCGGTTATCATTTTGATGGCGATCGCACACCGATTCGATACACCTGGGAATATCTAAAAACCGAATTTTTTCTGATAAAAATAAAGCCACAGCTTGTTCATTGGCGGCATTCAACACAGCTGGCATCGAACCACCAGCCTTACCCACAGCATAAGCCAACTGCATACAAGGATACTTCTGGTGATCTGGTTCACGGAAGGTTAAATTTCCCGCTTTGACTAAATCTAGTCGTTCCCAGTTGGTGTAGATGCGATCGGGCCAAGATAGAGCATACAGTAAAGGTAAGCGCATATCCGGCCAACCGAGTTGGGCTAAAACTGAAGTATCTTGCAGTTCAATCAGCGAGTGAATAATGCTTTGGGGATGAATGACAATTTCGATATTGTCATAATCCAAGCCAAACAGAAAGTGAGCCTCAATTACTTCCAGTCCTTTATTCATCAAAGTAGCAGAGTCTACAGTGATTTTACGCCCCATCGACCAATTAGGATGCTTCAGGGCATCAGCAACCGTTACATCTGCTAACTTTTCTACATCCCAGTCTCGGAAAGCCCCACCAGATGCAGTCAGCAAAATTTTCCGTACCCCTCCTTTTGGCACACCTTGGAGGCATTGAAATATTGCGGAATGTTCGGAATCGGCTGGGAGTAATTTTACACCATGTTTTTCGACTAGGGGTAGAACCACAGGGGCCCCAGCAATCAGGGTTTCTTTGTTCGCTAAGGCAATATCTTTACCAGCTTCAATAGCTGCGATCGTGGGTAGCAAACCCGCACAACCAACGATACCAGTGACAACAGTTTGAGCATCGCCGTAGCGAGCTACTTCTATCACTCCGGCATCACCTGCAAGTAGAATCGGTTGAGGATCGAGGTCAATGATAGCTTCTTTGAGCGCTGGTAATTTATCTTCTGAGCAAATGGCTACTATTTCTGGTCGAAACTGCCGAATTTGAGCAGCCAACATCTCTACATTGTTCCCAGCCGCCAATCCCACAATCCGAAACTGATCTGGGTACTGAGTGACAATATCTAAAGTCTGAGTCCCAATAGAACCAGTAGAACCAACGAGAGTAATCGCTTTCACAATTGCTTAAGGATTTACAGACAACTCCCACTATAAATTGCTTGGGACTCTTTAATACAGCAATCACTATAATCGATACACTGAGGAGGAGGAGAGACACGGCTCCCAGTCCCTTGCTGAGGTTCCCTTTGTTGTCCCTTGCGCGTCTTTGACAAAAGAAGCAGCTGCGAACTGGGAGGGAGGCAGAAAAGGAAAATTTCCCGTGTCTTTGTGCCCTCGTCCCTGAGCCAGCCCCAATCCGTAATTTAAACTCGATAAACTGCTAGCTATAAAGTACTAAAGTTGCTCAATTTTTATATAACTAGATAAAACTTGTATTTATAAATACTACCTTTTTAAAGATAAATTCCGAGAAAATTGGCAAAAGTAACCAAATAGGAAATAATTTAAATTAATTGCTAATCTGTCCAGTTTGTTAATTATGTTGGTGGAGGATTTAATATGCATATTACTGATAAATTGCTATGTTGCAGCCATAGGTGAAAGGATGCATAAAGGAGTTTGTTGAAACATTCAAGCTTATGGTGAAAGTTCAGATAGTTATAAAAAAAGTTTTATGGAAAAATGATTTCCTGTTTCCAGCAGCAATATGGCTTGCCAGCCGAATATTGATCTGGACTGCTATGTTGCTGGTTGCGCCAAAGCTACCGTTACCAGCAGAAGATTTTTTGCCCCCTTTTGGTTGGGGCGTTTTTGATGCCTGGGATAGTATCCATTATCGAGCGATCGCTACTTCCGGCTATGAATTTGTGAATGACGGCAAGCAACATAATCTGGCCTTCTTTCCCCTGTTTCCTTTAAGCATCTGGGTTTTGATGAAACTGGGCTTGCCGTTTGAATTAGCAGGTACGTTAGTCAACAACCTGGCATTTTTCGCCGCCCTTTACTGTTTGTACTTTTGGATCAAAGAGCATTATGGCATGAATGTAGCGCAGTGGGTGACTGCTGTCGTTTCTTGGTATCCATCTTCGATGTTTACGGGAGTGATTTACACAGAGGGGCTGTATTTGTTTTTGAGTACGGCGACTTTGCGGGCATTTGATCAAAAGCAGTATGGCTGGACTGCCCTTTGGGGGGCGATGGCGACAGCAACACGTCCTACAGGTATGGCACTAATTCCAGCATTAGCGATCGCAGCCTGGAAAGAACGCCGACCACCTATTGCTTATATAGCTGGTTTGACTACCGCGATTGGCATACTTCTATTCAGTTTGTATTGTGCAATTTATTTTGGCGATCCTTTAGCTTTTATCGAAGCACAACGAGGATGGCGACCAACTCTAGGATTTGATTGGCAGGGTTGGTTAAATATGCTGATGCAAATTGCAGTTGGCAGGAAAAATTGGCAATATGGTTGGGTTGAAAACTCCTCTGGTGGGATTCAAGACCCCTGGTATCTTTTGTTAGTTGGTGCGATCGTTGCCAGTGGCTATCTTTTATGGCGTTTCCGTCAACGTTTTAGTTCTGGGAAATTATTCTATGGCTTTTATGCTTTAGTCTTATTTTTGTTGATTCTGGCCAGCGAACAGTGGATCAATAACTTGCTCAACTTGTTCATGGTCTTAGGTGGTGGCTATGTGTTGTGGCGCTTACACACGCAACTGACCCCAGTTACAGTTATTTATGGCTTTTGTGGTATTGGTTTGCTGCTAGCCTCTGGAGGTACCATCTCCTTGAGCCGTCTGGCCTACGGTATTGTGCCTTTAAATATAGCCATTGGTTTGCTGCTATCTCGCCATCCTCGTCAGGGATATTTAATATTGGGCGCTTTTGTGATACTACTAGCCAAAATAGCTGTAGGATTTGCCCAAGAGCGCTGGGTTGGCTAGAAAGTTTGATCGATATATTAGACATAGGCGTGAAAAAGAATGTAGAGACGTAGCAGTGCTACGTCTCTACAAGGGTTCTGGGTAACGCATATTTAATTTCACGCCTATGTGTATTTAACGTGAGTTCGACAGACCTCTAAGAGCCTTAAACTAAAGTTCAAGTCTGTCCCTCTCGCCCGTCAAAGAGGGAAGGTTTTACCTAACAAGAAGTTGAATTGAAATTTCCTAATGAATGTATCGAATCAAACGAAGATAGCCTTTGCTTCATTATTTCTAGGTGTAGGTGCTATATCTTTTGGCTCTATTTTCGTGAGATTGAGCGAAACTGAACTCAGCCCCAATGCCACTGTATTTAATCGCCTTTGGCTTGGTAGTGTGGTCTTCTTGCTCTGGTATGGATACAAGGCGATATGTCAACGGCTTTCATTAGAAAAACCTGTAGAACAGCAGCCCTATACCAGTAAGGATCTGTGGCTATTGCTTGGTGCTGGTATTTTTTGGGCTGCTACTTTAGTCTTTTTGGCTTGGTCGCTGACTCAAACTAGTGTCGCGATCTCTAGTGTCTTACATAATCTTGCCCCCATATCTACTAGCTTAGGAGTATGGCTATTATTTCGTCAGGGTTTTGAGAAGCAATTCCTGATTGGGATGGCGATCGCACTTGGGGGAGCGATCGCAATTGAATTTGAGGGACTGCAAATCGCCACAGACAAAGTTCAAGGAGGCTTGGCTGCGATCGTTTCTGCGATTTTCTTGAGTGCATACCTGCTGCTGGTAGAAAAATTACGAACCAAATTTTCTCCGGCGACAATCCAGTTGTGGATTTGTGCGATCGCGGCTCTAGCAATCTTCCCCATACTTTTGTTCACTCAAGATCAGCTTTTCCCCTCTACAGTCAGTGGGTGGCTTTGGGTCATTTCCCTAGCCGTGATCTGCCAAGTTTTAGGTCATGGGCTTTTGACCTATAGCCTTGCCACATTTTCCTCTGTAGTCGTCTCCTTGGTGCATCTGTTAGAGCCAGTATTTAGCGGCATTTTCGCTCTTGTAATATTTTCGGAAAAATTAACTGGCTCAAATTGGGTAGATTTCGCTGTAGTTTTAATCGGTTTATACTTAGCCGTATCTAGCCAAGTTGCTGTTAATTACCCGTTCCAGGAATCAGTCAAAAGTATAGTTAACACTTTCGTTAAAAGTATGACGATCAAACTGTCATTAGTAAAGCAACAATTCTCCAAAACACCAGCTTTACTAGGAACTGTCTCATTATTTTTTGCCCTAATTCCCATATCTTTGGCACCATCTCTAGCAAAATTGTGCGGAGAAGAAATTGGTGCAAATGCCATCGGATTTCATCGCAGTTGGATCGCCGCAGTTGTCTTTGGGCTGTGGAATGGACTGGAGGCTTTGCGCCGTCAACAATCTGATCAGCAACCTATAGAACAGAAGCCTTTTACAAAAGAGGAGGTGTGGCTGTTGTTGGCAATGGGAACTGCTGCAACGACTTCCCTTTTGTTGTGGGCTTGGTCGCTGGGTCAAACTAGCGTTGCTAACGTGGCTTTACTGTCTAATTTGAATCCCTTATTCGTTGCTGCGGCTGGGTATCTGTTATTTGGTCGGCGCTTCGATAACAGATTTATTATTGGTATGGTTATGGCGCTTTTAGGAGCGATCGCCTTTGAACTTCATAAGATGCAATTTGCGACTGACCAAACACTTGGTGATGCGCTAGCATTTCTCAGTGCGATTTTTATCGCCGCGTATCTGCTGCTAATAGAACGACTCCAAACCCGATTTACTACCGCAACCATAATGCTCTGGCGTTGTGGAGTGACTACAATATTTCTGTTGCCCATCCTCCCATTTATTGAAGAGAGATTGTTTCCCTATTCTTGGATGGGGTGGTTTTTCATCATTTTTCAAGCTCTCTTCTGCCAAGTGTTGGGTCAGGGACTTATAACTTATAGCCTCAGCAGACTCTCGTCAGGCGTTGTCGCCGTTACCCTTCTTTTAAATCCAGTCCTGTCCTCCATTTTTGCTTGGTTCATTTTTTCAGAAGAAGTAAGTTTGTTTGACTGGCTGACTTTTGCCGTAGTTTTAGTGGGTATTTATCTAGCCCAATCTAGTCAATCCACTGATGAACTACCCCACCCATCTAAGAAGATGGACGAGGTTTCTGACGCTTCATCTCAGACAGTTATTTAAACCCACCGCAGTGAAAAGATCCTCTTAACTTATGGTGAAATCAGCGTAAATCCTTTCGCTGTTCCGATAATTTTACTATCAGTTAAATTGATTTGCTGTAAAGCCACATTGTCTAACAGCAAATAAGATTTATTAGATAACATTTGTTGTAAAAGTGGCACAGTTGCCGCAGTTACCTTGCAATCACTGTAAAAGTCTAAACTAGGACGCCCATAAGCAAAAGAAGTATAAATTTGTGTTCCTGGTGGAACATTTGCCCGAATTAAGTCCGCTACTGGTTTAACTGGAAAAGCTTCTTTTAATTCCCAAATCCATGATTGCGAACTCATCAACAGTGCTAAAACTAAATACATTCCAGAAAATAACACTGGAATAAAGTTGCGATCGCGCTGTTTAATTAGCCAGGCTGCGGTGGCCATACTTATTGCCAAAACAATGCTCATGACTATTAAAATAGGCTCTTTATTTGCGATAATAAAGTAAACACAACCTCCTAAACCAGCAATAGCAATAATAGCCAGAAATATTGTCCAACTTCGCACCCTAAAATGACCATGCTGCCAAATATCGCTAAGTTTAGCACCAATTGCCAAAGCTAAAAATGGATATACAGGCATAACATACCACGGGAGTTTAGTTCTCATTAAAGAGATAGTTACTAAGTAAACAATTGTGCCAATAAGAATTAGGCGACCCCAGGTAGTTTGACGTTTTTTCCAAGCTAGAAAAAAACCTCCGGGTAAAAATAATAGCCAAGGAAAACTATACTTAATTAACTCGATTAAATAGTACCAGGGAGGGCCACTATGACCTTCAACAACTTGTGCAACGCGATCAAAGGTTTGTGCTTGAAAATTAACTTGGAAGAAGTTACTACTATAATGTTGCCATTGAGCAGCAAACCAAGCGATCGCAGGTGCATTTCCGAAAAAAATTCCCACTAATAAATAGGGGCTTGTTAACAAAGCAAACTGCCGATCTGCAATCAGGAATAAACAAGCGATCGCCCCTAGCAGCAAAACTATCAGCCCTTTAGTTAGAGTGATTAACCCTAGACAAAATCCCACACCTAGAGCATAACGACGATTCTGACGTGCTTTTAGCAAACAAAACAACAACAGTAAGAAAAAAGTAATAGTTGTACCATCTAGCATTGCTAGCCGTCCATGACGCACCACAGGCAACATCGTCAGGTAAACTAAAGCGGCAAACAAAGCTGGTAAACTTTGGTTAAAAAGCAAACATCCCACCAAGTAAAGTAAAGGCACTCCCAAGGCAGTTAACACTGCACCCGGTAAACGTGTTGTCCACTCATTCACGCCTCCGATAGAGTAAGTCCAAGCTATTAGCAAGTGCATCAAGGGTGGCTTATTATGATAAGGTTCACCTCCCAAGGTGGGATAAAGCCAATGCATTGAACCAAGCGGGGCACGCCAAATTTCACGGGCAACCTGTGCCACAGTACCTTCATCCCAATCTCGTAAAGGGGAGTTTCCCAAAAATATCAGCCATAGAACTAGAGATATTACCAGTAGGCTAAATAACCATTCTTTTTCTCGGAATAGACGCATATCTAAAATCGGGATAATCATCTCAAAAACTATAATTGAAAAGTTCAAAGGGCGATAGGTAAATATGGTTTTCCAGTACACTAACGCATTTGTCACCATAGCATCGGTTAATTGCGAGAAGTTAGTGAATTTCTATAGTAAATTGCTGGAGCAAAAGCCAGTTATTTTAATTCCGAATGTCTATGCTGAGTTTAATTTGGTTAGTATGCGATTAGGTATTTTTAAACCAAAGAATACAAACGAATCTGAATTTGAAGCGATATCTAACGACAAGTCCCTTTGTGTCTACACCAAAAGTAAGATAAGTTTGTGTTTAGAGGTGATTAACTTAGAAGATGCGATCGCTCACCTAACCGCTTTGGGCTATCCCCCGCCAGGAAACATTTCCATTGCTGACCACGGCAGAGAAATTTATGCCTATGACCCTGATGGCAACCGCCTGATTTTACATCAAGCCATAGTGAATGATAATTGATAAGTGATAATAATTTATTTGGTAATAAACTATGGCCATAACTCAAAATTATAGATTAAACCTGATTCAATGGTATCCAGGTCACATTGCGAAAGCTGAAAAGAAGCTCAAAGAACAGCTCAAGCGCGTAGATGTGGTGTTTGAGGTACGAGATGCCCGGATTCCCTTAGCGACTCACCATCCCCAAATCGGGGAGTGGGTAGAGGGTAAGGCACGGGTGTTGATACTTAACCGAGTAGATATGATTACGCCACAAATGCGATCGCTGTGGATAGATTGGTTTAAACGTCAAGGAGAAGTCCCTTATTTTACCAACGCTCAACATGGTAAAGGTATAGCAGAAGTGGCGCGGGCAGCGCAAGCCGCCGGGGTAGAACTAAATAAAAGAAGAAGCGATCGCGGGATGTTACCCCGTCCAGTCCGGGCTGTGGTGATTGGTTTTCCCAATGTTGGCAAATCAGCTTTGATTAACCGCCTGTTGGGACGGCGAGTAGTGGAAAGTGCAGCCCGTCCTGGGGTAACTCGCCAACTACGCTGGGTGCGAATTTCCGAACATTTGGAATTGCTAGATGCTCCTGGTGTCATCCCTGTAAGATTGGAAGACCAAGACGCAGCCTTGAAATTAGCTATTTGTGATGATATCGGCGAAGCATCTTACGATAATCAGCTAGTAGCAGCAGCCCTAGTGGATTTACTAAACTATTTGGAAGCTGTAGCCACAGATTTGTTACCGAAAAAACCATTACAGTCCCGTTACCAACTCGATTCGACATCAGACACCGGAGATATCTATTTGCACGCTTTAGCAGAACATCGTTACAAAGGTGATATAGAGCGAGCTGCAAGGCAACTTTTAACAGATTTTCGCAAGGGGTTGTTGGGTGAACTTAGTTTGGAATTACCACCTAATTAAGTTAGGGTGACGCAATGCAAGGATTTTAGACTTCGACTTCTCTCCGAGACACTGTTCGCGTTCGCTCAGTCCAACGATTTTAGATTGAAAAGAGAAAGGGACTAGTTGACAATTAAATAGACAATCCTGCAAACTTATAGACAAACCTGTAGGTGTTTTATAACCCGTACAAGAACTCACAGACAAAGACTTGGAAGAAATGCAGTGTTGAAGTCGAAATAATGCTTTTATCCATCAAAACCAAGTTAAAACTAACTAAAAACCAACAAATAATTATGAGTAAACACGCTGGTATAGCAAGGTTTACCTATAATTGGGGTTTAGCTATTTGGCAAGAGTTTTATAACGATGGATTAAAGCCTGACAAATATATCCTTAAGAAGTTTTTCAATAATTATGTAAAACCGGAATTAACTTGGATCAAAGAAAAAAGGATTTGCCAAAAGATTACTCAATATGCTTTTGATAACTTAGGAGATGCCTTTTCTCGCTTTTTTAGAGGTCTTGGTAAATACCCAAACTTCAAAAAGAAAGGTAAACATGATAGTTTTACTGTAGATAATAGCGGTAAACCTATTCCTGTTGGTGGGAAATCTATCAAATTACCTACTATTGGTTGGATTAAAACTTATGAAGGTTTGCCACACACCTCTTGTAAATCAATCACTATTTCTAGAACAGCTAACAGTTTGTTTATAGCCTTTGCTTATGAACAAGAACATGAGCTAACCGTTAAACCTCATGAAGTTGTAGGTGTTGATTTAGGTGTTAAAGAACTAGCTACTTTATCTACGGGTGTAGTTTTCCCTAACCCTAAACACTATAAAGCAAACATTGAAAAACTTAGAAGATTATCCAGAAAGTTTTCAAGAAAAGTTAACGGGTCTAACAACAAACACAAAACCAAACTAAGACTAGCAAAACATCATGCTAGAGTAGCTAACCTTAGAAAAGATACTCTTCATAAAATAACTACTTATCTTTGCAAAAACCACGCAAAAGTAGTTATTGAAGACCTTGCAGTAAGTAATATGGTTAAAAACCATAAGTTAGCTCAAGTAATAACAGATTGTGGTTTTGGTGAATTTAGAAGACAACTAGAATATAAAGCTAAAAAGTTTGGTTGTGAAATAATAATTGCTGATCGTTTTTATCCTTCGTCTAAAACTTGTTTTAATTGTGGTCATGTCCAGGATATGCCACTAAAGGAAAGGGTTTACAACTGTCAAAGTTGTAATTTTGTGATGGATCGGGATCTAAACGCTTCAATTAATTTATCAAGGTTGGCTAAACCTTAAAAGCTTATTGAGGGATAACCGCTCCCATGCTCCCGTTGAAATAAGAAATAAAGTCTAGCTTTGTCTAGGTTTTATATAGCAGCAATCCCAGGTAAGTAGGTAAGCATAAACAAACCTAACTATGTAACGAAATATAAAATGCTCGAAACCTTTGCGATTGCTTCGCTTCACTTCGTTCCCCTCGCAATGACCTAGTTATAAATTTTCCCGCCTACCTACTTAGACAATTTATGACTCAAGCCATACCCAAACTAGTAACCTTTGAAGATTTTGCAGCGTGGCGACCCGAAGGTGGAAGATATGAATTACATGAAGGCGTGATTGTTGAAATGGCACAACCAACGGGAGACCATGAAGACGTTGTTGGTTTTATAGCAAGAAAACTAACAGTAGAATTTGACCGATTAAATTTACCATTAACAATCCCCAAAACTGCGCTCATTAAACCAACTAAGTCGGAATCTGGTTACTCCCCAGATGTGCTATTACTCAATCGCCCTAATTTAGTGAATGAGCCGCTATGGAAAAAAGAATCAACTGTAAGCCTTGCAGAGTCAATCCCCTTAGTAGTGGAAGTAGTTAGTACTAACTGGGATGATGATTACTACACAAAACAAGGTAAGTATGAGGGTATTGGAATTCCTGAATATTGGGTTGTAGATTATCTCGGTCTAGGCGCTAAAAAGTTCACTGGCAACCCCAAACAGCCTACTATATCTATTTATCAATTAATTGATGGTGAATATGAAGTTACTCAATTGAGAGGCAGCGATCGCATCCTCTCGCCTACTTTCATAGAATTGAATTTAACCGCCGAAGAGATTTTTCAAGCTGGTGGATACCCCGGATAGTGGCAACCCCGCAAGAAGGAGAATCATTTTGCAAAATTCAAGAAAATTCTGTCTATTCTAAATGTCTTCAGGCATCTTGTAATACTGTTAATGTGAACCATGATTCAAAAGCATCTAAACTTATTAGAAAATTAGTATGGTCAGGATTCTCTGATAATGAAGAATCACAACTCAATGAATTGACAAAGGATTTTAGCGTCTCTCCTTCTCCCAAAGGGAGAGGCTAGCGCCTGCCGTAGGATGCCCGAACGCGAACAGCGTCTCCTTTAGGAGAAGGGCTGTAGGGAGAAGACCGCACTGCTCTTTACCAAAATCCAAAATTTAAAATCTAAAATTACGTAAGATAATGTAATATTTATTACGTGTATTTGTCGGAATGCAGTTAAGAGTGTCATAAAGACAAGGTGAAGGTTAACCTGTAGGGTATAACTTAACTTAGAGTTGCCTGCACCTATAGCTTCGATGGATTTATCACACTCATGACTGAACTGACGCTACGCCTACAAGAGGGAGATACCGAGAGAACGATCGCAGTTGACCAAAATGTATTTACAATTGGTCGCTTGCCGGAATGTAACTTGTACCTACCTTTTACTGGAGTATCCCGCAACCATGCTCGTCTGGTGAAAACGGCTGACGGTGTGTGGACTATTGAGGATATGGGCAGCAAAAACGGCACCCAAGTCAATAAATATCTTGTTAACGGTGCCCAAGAGTTACATCACGGTGATGTACTTTGGCTGGGGAATGTTAGTCTGGTAGTGCTGCTCACAAGCCCTGTTCCCCAATCGACACCTGAGTATCTTGGAACTTCCGACATTAATGAGCAGAGAACAATCCTTCACAATGTCGAACAATTACAAAAGCAATGGATCGCAGCTGATAGCAAAGATGGCAACATTAATAATAATAAGGACAAAACCATTGCTCGCCTCAAAGATTTAGTAGACATAGCCAAAAATCTCTGTGCGGCGGCATCTATAGAAGAGATTTTTTCTCAGGTGCAGCAAGTCGTTTTTCGTTACCTTGATAGTATCGAACGCTTGGCATTATTAATTGATGTCAATGGTTCCGGCCAGTTAGAGTTAATGAATGCTGCCACTAGAAATCTTTCTCAACAGAAACATCTCCCCTCTGATGGGAGTTGGATTAGTCGTAGTATCTGTCAAAAGGTATTTGACGAGAAAGTTGTGATTCAAACTGCTGATACTCATCAGGATGAACGATTTGCTAGTGAACAGAGTATTTTGGTAAAAGGCATTCGCAGCGCGATGGCGGTGCCTTTATGGGATGAAAATAAAGTTGTGGGCGTACTGTATGCCGATGCCAATCTTTCTTCTTACCATTGGGCAAATGAAGGCGAAGAAGAACTCAGCTTTTTTTCAGCTTTAGCAAACCTTGTGGCTTCTAGTGTGCAGCGTTGGCTACTGGTAGAGAAACTCAAAACTGAAGAGATGATTCGTCACCGATTAGAACGTTATCATTCTCCAGCAGTCGTACAGCAGTTGATATCTGTAGGCGGATTACCGGGTGGTCGTTTAGCTCCCGCCGAGAGCGAAATCAGTATTTTGTTTGCAGATTTGGTTGGCTTTACGGCAATTTCTGAACGGTTAACACCAACTGCGATCGCTCAACTATTAAATAATTTATTTGAAGAAATGCTAAAAGAAGTGTTTGGTTACGGCGGCACTTTAGATAAGTATATTGGCGATTGTATTATGGCATTTTTTGGCGCTCCAGAACCGCAAGCAGATCACGCCGATCGCGCTGTTAGTGCTGCCAAGGGAATGCTCAATCGTCTCGAACATCTTAATGCCAATGATTTTTGGCAAGAACCCCTACAATTGCGTATTGCAATTAATAGCGGTAAGGCTGTTGTCGGAGATGTCGGTAGTTCTCAAAGGGTAGATTATACGGCATTAGGCGCGACGATTAATCTTGCTGCTCGCATGGAAGCAGTTTGTCCGCCTGGTGAATGCGTGATTAGTGAAGTCACCCATAAAATGCTTTCACACCCCTCCGACTTCGAGGAAATGGGAGATTATCGTTTCAAAGGTATTGAGCGATTAGTTAAGGTTTATAAGACACAATTGCACCAAATGCCAACAATTATTAGTCCATTCATTAGTCATTAGTCATTGGGTATTGGGTATTGGGCATGGGGCATGGGGCATGGGGCACTTGTACTGAGCGTTCGCGAACAGCGTCTCGTAGAGAAGTCGAGGTATTGGGCACTTGTACTGAGCGTTCGCGAACAGCGTCTCGTAGAGAAGTCGAGGTATTGGGCACTTGTACTGAGCGTTCGCGAACAGCGTCTCGTAGAGAAGTCGAGGTATTGGGCACTTGTACTGAGCGTTCGCGAACAGCGTCTCGTAGAGAAGTCGTTGGCGCAGCCTCTCGTAGAGAAGTATTGGGTATTGGAAAAACAACTAACAAATGACAAATTTCTCAATATAAATACATACTTAAGTTGTATATTTTAATTCAAAAATAATTGAGAAATTGTCATATTAAACAACTAATTCTTCGTTAAAAGACTAAAATTTGGGTGGTAGCTTCCAGAATTGATCTGTGTAACACTAGGAAGCCTACCTCAAGCTATTTTTTAAGGGGAGGTCAGGTAATGGCGATCGCCACCATTAATCCCGCCACTGGGGAAACTTTTAAAACCTTTGAGGCGCTCAATGATGCCGAAATTACCGCTAAACTCGATTTGGCTAATCAGACTTTTGAACAGTACCGTCAGACTAGTTTTTTGACGCGATCGCACTGGCTACAAAAGGCTGCTGATATTTTAGAGCAAGACAAAGCAAAATTTGCTAAGTTAATGACTCTGGAAATGGGTAAGCCTTTGAAAGCTGCGATCGCTGAAGTCGAAAAATGCGCCGTCGTCTGTCGTTACTATGCCGAACACGCCCCTAGTTTTCTAGCTGATGTTCCTGTAAAAACCGATGCTAGCCATAGTTTTGTTCGCTACCAACCAATGGGTGCAATTCTCGCGGTGATGCCGTGGAATTTCCCCTTCTGGCAAGTATTCCGCTTTGCCGCACCAGCACTAATGGCGGGAAATGTCGGCTTACTCAAACACGCTTCCAATGTGCCTCAGTGTGCTTTGGCAATTGAAGATATTATCCGACGCGCAGGTTTTCCTGAAGGTGCTTTTCAAACTCTGTTGATCGGCGCTGCCAAAGTTGCCGATTTAATCGCTGATGATCGGGTAAAAGCTGCCACCTTGACCGGAAGCGAACCAGCAGGCGCATCCCTCGCCGCCGCCGCCGGTAAACAAATTAAAAAAACCGTTTTGGAATTGGGAGGAAGTGACCCATTTATTGTGTTAGCAAGTGCTGATTTAGAGACAGCAGTTGTCACAGCTACTACAGCGCGGATGTTGAATAACGGGCAATCATGTATTGCAGCCAAACGTTTTATTATCGTAGATGCGATCGCAGACAAATTTGAAAAATTGCTTTTAGAAAAATTCCAGGCGCTGAAAGTCGGCGATCCCATGCAACCAGATACCGATTTAGGCCCACTGGCAACTCCTGGTCTTCTCCAGGATTTAGATCAACAAGTACAAAATGCGATCAGCAGTGGTGGTAAAGTCCTGACCGGTGGACATCCTTTATCAGATCGTCCAGGGAACTTTTATCCGCCTACGATTATCATAGATATCCCGTCTGATACACCAATTGCAAAAGAAGAATTTTTTGGCCCAGTAGCTTTGTTATTCCGGGTTCCAGATATCGATGCTGCGATTAAACTCGCTAATGACACACCCTTTGGCTTAGGTGCAAGTGCTTGGACAACCAACGACCAAGAGAGCGATCGCTTGGTTGAGGAAATCGAAGCAGGTGCCGTGTTTATCAACGGTATGGTCAAATCTGATCCCAGTTTGCCCTTTGGCGGCATCAAGCGTTCTGGATATGGCAGAGAATTGAGTATCCAAGGTATACATGAGTTTGTCAACATTAAAACCGTGTGGGTTAAATGATAGGGAGTGGGGAGTAGGGAGTAGGGAGTAGGGGGAAAAGCGGGAAAAGGGGAGGGGAACAAGGAAGATTCTTCTATCTGTTTTAACCCCACTCCCCACTCCCCACTCCCTACTCCCCAATATCGTCAATAGTTAGGAAATAAAATGAATACAGCAGAATTATTGGTGCAGTGCCTAGAAAATGAAGGAGTGCAATATATTTTTGGACTCCCTGGCGAAGAAAATCTGCACGTTTTAGAAGCACTAAAACATTCTTCGATTAAATTTATTACGACTCGTCATGAACAGGGTGCAGCTTTCATGGCCGATGTCTACGGACGCTTAACAGGAAAAGCCGGAGTATGTCTTTCTACTCTTGGGCCTGGGGCAACCAACTTGATGACTGGGGTAGCAGATGCTAACCTCGATGGTGCGCCCTTAGTGGCGATTACCGGTCAAGTGGGAACAGATAGAATGCATATTGAATCCCATCAATATTTAGATTTGGTGGCAATGTTTGCACCTGTTACCAAGTGGAATAAACAGATTGTGCGACCGAGTATTACACCAGAAGTAGTACGGAAAGCATTTAAGCGATCGCAATCGGAAAAACCTGGTGCAGTTCACATCGATTTGCCAGAAAATATTGCTGCTATGCCCGTCGAAGGCAAACCTTTGCGTAAGGATAGTGGCGAAAAAACTTATGCATCTTTTGCTAGCATTCGGGCAGCCGCCGCCGCAATTTGCCAAGCAGTTAACCCATTAATCTTAGTCGGAAATGGGGCAATTCGCGCTCACGCAAGTGATGCAGTCACGCAATTTGCCACCTTGCTGAATATACCTGTTGCCAATACTTTTATGGGTAAAGGTGTGATTCCCTACACACATCAATTAGCATTGTGGTCAGTGGGATTACAGCAAAGAGATTTTATTACCTGTGGCTTTGATAACACAGATTTAGTAATTGCGATCGGCTATGATTTGATTGAGTTTTCCCCGAAAAAATGGAATCGTGATGGTGAAATTCCCATTGTGCATATTGGGGTAAGTCCGGCGGAGATTGATAGTAGTTATATTCCCAACGCCGAAGTTGTGGGAGATATTTCAGATTCCCTTTATGAAATTTTAAAATTAGCAGACAGACAAGGTAAACCCGATCCTTTTGCCATTAGCTTAAGGTCAGAGATTCGGGCTGATTACGAACAATATGCCCATGATGACGGATTTCCGATTAAGCCGCAAAAGTTAATTTATGACTTACGGCAAGTGATGGGGCCAGATGATATTGTCATCTCTGATGTTGGCGCACATAAAATGTGGATGGCGCGTCATTATCATTGCCATAGCCCTAATACTTGCATAATTTCCAACGGCTTCGCGGCCATGGGTATTGCCATTCCTGGCGCTTTAGCAGCAAAACTTGTTCATCCTCAGCGCAAAGTCGTTGCTGTAACAGGCGATGGCGGCTTTATGATGAATTCTCAGGAATTAGAAACAGCCTTGCGTGTCGGAACGCCCTTTGTCACCATAATTTTCAATGATGGTGGCTATGGGTTAATTGAGTGGAAGCAAGAAAATCATTTTGGCAAAGGAAACTCAGCTTTTGTGCATTTTAGTAATCCTGATTTTGTCAAATTTGCCGAAAGCATGGGTTTAAAAGGCTACCGAGTTGAATCGGCTCTAGATTTGATTCCCACACTCAAAGAAGCCCTCGCTCAAGATGTACCCGCCGTGATAGATTGTCCCGTAGATTATCGAGAGAATCACCGCTTTAGCCAAAAAGCCGGCGAGTTAACTTGTGCGGTGTAAAAATTAGAGACACGATTAATCGTAAAAATTAGAGACGCGATTAATCGTAAAAATTAGAGACGCGATTAATCGCGTCTGTACAAGAATTAGGAGTTAGGAGTTAAGTAGAGCGGTGTGAATAATTCAAGGTTTGTAGTGAGGGCTTCAGCCATCATTTGAGGACTAAAGTCCTCACTACGAACTAATCTCAATATTTTTTACATTACTTAATCTAGTTTAATTTATTCTCACCGACTTACTTATTTATTCCTAACTCCTGATTAATTTCTACTCTTTGGTAGGATGCCCTGCAATACGATTCGGTTAAAAAAATTGTAGGTTGGGTTAAGCAAAGCGCAACCCAACAAAGCCCAGGAAATGTTGGGTTTCGTTCCTCAACCCAACCTACACAGCTACACAGCTTTGCGTCCTTGGCGTCCTTGGCGGTTCGTAAAAAAAACCACGAAGCTGAAAGGTTTATTCACCACTATCAAAGACTCATTCACGAAGCTCAAAGGTTGATTCACGAGTATCAAAGACTCATTCACGAAGTTCAGAGGTTCATTCACGAAGTTCAGAGGTTCATTGACAATGAATTAGAAGTTATTGATTCTAACTCATCATTGATTTTTACTCTTAATTTATTGTCTTCTGGTCGAAATTTGTGCTTTCCTGCTTTTGGGCAATATTTTCTACTGCTTTGCATTGCCTTTTGTCAATATCTGACTTAATAATGAGTCCCTTAGTATTGAGCGCTATTTCAACTCGGTATTGACCATTCACCATATTAATAGCGGCGTAAGTTACTGTACCAAACATCATCACTCCGCAAAGTGATAAAGTAATTTGCAAAACTTCCAGTACTCGTTTCATTTTTAAAGCTCTTAATCCCTTACATTCTCATTAAAACTTGGTGCTGGTTGAGAACTAAGTTGCGAAATAGTCACCGATTAGACGAGTTTTAGTTGATTATCGGTTAAGTTCAGGAGGACTATAATTTCTAGAGTGCAAGACGTTATAGCTAAACAGCTTTGCTATTTAGCTAGTATAAAAACCTGATATACTCACAGCAGTTTCTCGATGAGGAATGATGGCGCGATCGCTCCGAGTAGCCCCAGAGTATATTGAAAAAGTTAAGTCAGCACCTCAGCTTAACGGCTATCCCAGCCAGCAGTCATTGGCTACTGACACAGGATTTTCTCTATCCACAGTCAAAAGCTTTCTCAGTGGTAAACCTGTTGACTATCTAAATTTTGTAGAACTTAGCAAAAAACTGGGGTTAGAGTGGCAAGACATTGCATACAAAGAACCAGAAACTCAACCGCCAAAACCTCAGCCAACTAACGGGGAAGCATCACCCTTCATCACTGGCGCACCCATCAACCAGCCGCGTTACTTTTTTGGACGCGAAAAAGAATTAAAACGCCTCTTCAACTTACTCAAACGCCATCCCCTCCAAAACTCCGCCATTATCGGGAAAAAGCGCAGTGGAAAAACATCCTTGTTACACTACTTAAAAAATATCAGCACCACCCCAGCAGAACAGCTGCGTCCTGAGCAAAAATCTAACTGGCTACCGCATCCAGAAAATTACTGTTGGATTTTTGTAGACTTGCAAGACGCACGAATGCAAAGCCGAGAAGGACTGCTAAAGTACATCCTAGAATCACTGAAGGTACAAATCCCGACACCTTGCGATTTAGATCATTTCATGAATGTAGTCAGCAATAATTTGCATTCTCCCACAGTCATCTTATTGGATGAGATTAGCGTTGGGTTGCAACGCTGTCCAGAATTAGACGATCGCTTTTGGGACTGTTTGCGGTCTTTAGCGACTAACCAGACAGGGGGGAATCTAGCATTTGTCTTAGCTACCCCCGAATCACCGATTGATATGGCGCACAACACAGGACACAGTTCACCCTTTTTCAATATTTTCGGCTACACCGCAAATCTGGGAGCATTGACTGAGAAAGAAGCGCGGGAATTGATAGCAAGTTCGCCGATTGCTTTCACTGACGAAGATGTAGAGTGGATTTTGACACAAAGTCGCTGCTGGCCACTGTTATTGCAAATTCTGTGTAGAGAAAGATTATTTAGTTTAGAAGAAGGAGAGAATGATGATAATTGGCGTGAGGAAGGATTACGACAAATGAAACCATTTGCTGATTTATTAGATTCATAACTAGCAGAGTAACTATGAAAGCACACCGAATTGAAACAAAGTTAACTAAAAACGGAACCTTGATTCTTGAGGATTTACCGTTTCAGGCAGGCGAAACAGTTGAAATTATCATTCTAGAAAGTCACACTCATCCCCAAGAAGCGAATTTGTATCCTTTGCGTGGCAAACAACCGTACCGTTATGACGATCCTTTTGAACCTGCTGTGCCTTTGGAAGATTGGGAAGTCTTGCAATGATAAATTTAAATTGTCATTGCGTTCGCACCTCAGTGAAGCCAAGCAATTCCCTTTTCTGAAAAAATATGTCATTGCGAGGAGGAACGACGAAGCAATCGCAAGGTTTTAGGATTGCTTCTCTACGAGACGCTTCCCTTTGGGTTGCTACGCAAACGCCAACACTTCGTACTCTACGTCTTCTCCAAAGGAGTACGCAATGACAAGTGTTTGATGACATGATATTACTTATAATTTGGCGGTGACAAATATAAGAAAAATTTGTTACGACTGAGTTTCTATCCAAAATAAGGATTAGAAATGAACAAGCAATATTATTTATATATCATGACGAATAAGTATAACACTGTGCTATATACAGGAATAACAAACGATTTACAAAGAAGAGTGTATGAACACAAAGAGAAAACAATAGAAGGATTTACTAAGAAATACAACATTACAAAATTAGTTTATTATGAAATATTTGAAGATGCTTATACAGCTATTAGTAGAGAAAAACAGATTAAGGCAGGTTCCAGACAAAATAAAATTGATTTAGTCAATAGTGTTAATCAAGAATGGAGAGATTTATATAATGAGTTATAAATTTTGCTGGTGTCATTGCGATCGCACTAAGGTAAAGCACAGCAATCCCAGCCCTTGCGATTGCTACATTCCGCTAGCGCTACATTCGCAATGACAGATTATGTCATTGCGAGCGTAACGAAGTGAAGCGAAGCAATCCCAGCCTTTGCTGGTGTCATTGCGATCGCACTAAGGTAAAGCACAGTAATCCCAGCCTTTGCGATTGCTACATTCCGCTAGCACTACATTCGCAATGACAGATTATGTCATTGCGAGCGTAACGAAGTGAAGCGAAGCAATCGCAATGACGGGCAAGCAATCGCAATGACACAGAGTATTAAATAGGAGTGCAAAACGTTGACCTCACCACAATTACCCCCCAACGCCTACACCAATGCACCCCAGCAGCACCCCAACTTAATACTTGGTAGCTTGCAACTGCTATTTTGGTTTGTTTTCCGTCCTCAAGCTTTTCATAATCATCTAAAGCGTATTGACCATTCGTTAGAAATAAATTTCTTGAATATAAATCGCTTACGTTGGAAAAACTCTGCTTTATATAAATTATTCTTCCAAACTTTTTTAATATTACCTTTTCTAAACTACTTCATAGTTACTCTTGCTCTAGCAGTACTAGGTACGCCATTAGGGAATTTTCCATTGAGCGCGTTCTTAGGCTTGCTTTTTGTAACTGCATTTGGATCTGTTTTTGGTGCAGGGATGGGTATAGGTCAATCCTTTGGCACTGCATTCACACGCGCTTTGATATTTGGCACATCTTTTGACGTAGGTTTTACTGTGGCATTTGGCATAGGTTTTAGTCTTAATTTTGATATTGCATCAGGTTTGGCTTTAAGCTTGCCGTTCGGTCTTGGCTTAGGTATTACATTTGCATATTCTCCAGATATTGTGGAGTTAGATAAAAAGAAGCATAATCAACAAGTGAGTACAACGATCCAAACTAACGTAAGGATTTTAATCTCCTTAACTTCGTTAGTACTTGTGTCATTTGCTCTGATTATTGCACGGTTATTTTTTATCAATTCACAATTTAGGAACGCATTTCCAAGTATTATTCTGGGATTGACCATCAACTTGTACTTACCTATCCTGCTTTACCCTTTTTTGACAGTATGGAATGCTTTTTTGTACTACCTTGATAAACAAACCATAGCCAACAAACTAACTTTATCTTTATTACGCTATCACTCCGCTTTTTGGGATGAATGGCAGAGGATACCTCTAATAGGGTTGGACAAGCATTTGCTTGAAGTTATGAAGCATAGTCCAGTTGAGGGACAAGCAGCTATAGATTACCTTAATACCAGCTATCAACGCTGGGCAGCGCAAGCTGTACAAATTGAACTGGATGCACGCAGTTTACAAGACTGTGCTGATGTTGAAGCTATCCGTGAAGCTCATCGCATTTTAATAATTGATGAACTAGAGAATGAACTTAGCCCTAGCTTCATACTAAAAATCTTTAGCCGTATCAGCGAGGATGTTGATGCTGCTCTCAATCAAGCAAGTGCTTATAACCAGCGTTTAGCTCTGAGAGCTTTTGCAGATAAATTAAATCTACAGTTGGAGAACTTCGCTCGTAGCAGCGACAAATACACAGTCCGTTTCTACCCCATTATCAAAAGTTGGCGTGAGATAGCAACTAACTATGCAGATGAACTGGCTAAAATTACTGAACTCCGCCAAGAAATTGATTCGCCTTATATCATCGGCGTACCCCTCACACGGGAGCAAGAAATTTTTACGGGGCGCGATGACATCGGCTTACGCATTGAGCAACTACTGCGCGATCGCCGTCGTCCACCTCTGCTACTATACGGTCAGCGACGTATGGGTAAAACTTCTCTCCTCAATAACATCGGAAAGTTACTACCTAGTAACATCATCCCCATGTTTGTAGACTTGCAGGGCGCACCTTCATCAGCTAGTGACCATGCAGGTTTTCTCTACAACCTGGCTAGAGATATGGAGAAGTCAGCAAAAAAGCAAGGTGTAACTCTACCGTCCCTAGCCCGCGAAGTGCTAAAATCTGACCCCTTCACTTATTTCTATGAATGGCTAGATAAAGTAGAACAGGCTCTAGAACAAAATACCGCCTTACTAGCGCTAGATGAATTCGAGGTGCTAGACAACGCCATAGCCAAAGGTCGCTTTGATGAACAGGATGTTTTGGGTATGCTGCGTCACCTCATCCAACATCGTCCCCGCTTCAAGATTTTACTGGCTGGCTCTCATACTATCGAAGAATATCAGCGCTGGGCTAGTTATCTAATTAATGTCCAAGTCGTGCATATCTCCTACCTCAAAGAAGCGGAAGCACGACAATTAATTGAACGTCCCGTCAAAGATTTTACTCTCCGCTATGAATCTAACGCCGTTGAGCGAGTGCTACAACTCACCCGTTGTCACCCATTCTTAGTACAACTACTCTGTGCAGAAATTATTGTCCTTAAGAACGAGCAAGACCCCTCTATCCGGCGATTTGCAACTTTAGCGGATGTGGAAGCCGCGATACCAGAAGCTTTGCAAAGTGGTGGTTTTTTCTTCGCTGACATTCAAAACAATCAAGTAGATGCAAGTGGACAAGCTATTCTACGCTTTATCGCTGCTCAAGGGGAAAGGGCTATAGTTAGCCGCCAAACTTTATTGCAACAGTTCCCCAATGCTAATATTACTCTCAGCTTGCTGTTGCAACGTGAGTTAATTGAGCAAGTTGACGACGGCTATAGCTTCCAAGTGGAGTTGATTCGCTGTTGGTTTGTTTGAATCATGTCCGGTAAGTTAAATTATGACAAATACTACTTGTGCTGACGTAATTGCTCTACGATATATTCTTCTAGTTCTTGTTTTTCTCTGTTACTAGCATTTCGTTGATAAGTTCTTCCGGTTTCTTGAATAAACCTACGTTTCTCGCTTGGAGAAGATTTGAGTTTACCTCCAGTTGCTTGTAGCTTTTGCTGTAATTCTTCCCAAGTCTTTTCACCCACACTTTCACCTAGTTTGACCAGTGCCTTTGGGAGTAACATTTTTGCCTCTCTTTCAAAATCTTCTTCTGTCTCAAGGGAAGCTAAATCTATATTGCTAAAGTCGATATCGATTTGAAAGTTACTCATAGAATTACATTTATTCTGTTCACAATTATTACCACAATCGGGGGAAGATGGGTTTTCAATTTTCAGCTATAAGCCGAAGATAGTAGAATTGTACTGTTTGATATTGGTAACTGAACTTGAAAACCTCAATTCCGAAAGTTGATTGAATACTTCCGGTAGTATAGCCCTACTTAATCATTCACAACAAGATTCCCGACTTATTGAAATAAGTGGGAAATCTCAGCCTTTTGATTTTCATTTATAAAAGAAGATTGCTATATATTCAGAAAGAATACACATAATTAATGACCGTACAACCATGTTAGCAGTATTAAAAATGCTATCTTAAAAACAAGGTCATTTGCTAAATTTTTGAGGAAAACGCTATGACTACAACGCTCAAAGAGCCTAATTCTATTGAGTCATTGCTAGGTAAAGAGGCTGAAGACCTACTTACCCACAAAGCAAAAGTTTCTCGTGATTTAATACATTTGCCGGGCCCAGACTTTGTAGATCGAATCTGGCTCAACAGCGATCGCAACCCTCAAGTATTGCGTAATCTCCAGTTACTTTATTCTACAGGTCGTCTGGCAAACACAGGTTATCTCTCGATTTTACCAGTAGACCAAGGGATTGAACACTCAGCTGGCGCGTCTTTTGCGCCCAACCCGATTTACTTTGACCCAGAAAATATTGTCAAGTTAGCGATCGCCGCAGGTTGCAATGCTGTTGCTACGACTTTGGGAGTATTAGGTATCGTATCACGGAAATATGCTCACAAAATTCCCTTTATTGTCAAAATCAATCACAACGAATTGCTGACTTTCCCCAACCAATTTGACCAGGTATTGTTTGGTGATGTACAACAAGCTTGGAATTTGGGTGCGGCGGCGGTGGGTGCGACAATTTACTTTGGTTCAGAGCAGTCTACCAGACAAATTCAGGAAATCAGCCAAGCTTTTAAACGCGCCCATGAACTCGGTTTGGCGACAGTTCTCTGGTGCTATCTGCGGAACAACGCTTTTAAACAAGATAAAGATTACCACCTTGCTGCTGACCTCACCGGACAGGCGAATCATTTGGGTGTAACGATTGAAGCCGACATTATTAAACAAAAGTTACCAGAAAATAACAATGGTTACGGTGCAGTTGCCAAAGCTACTGGTAAGAGTTACGGCAAAACCGATGAGCGCGTTTACACAGAGTTGACAACCGACCACCCAATTGATTTAAGTCGTTACCAGGTACTAAATTGCTACTCTGGGCGTGTGGGGCTGATTAATTCTGGTGGCGCGACTGGCAAAAATGACTTCGCCGAAGCAGTTCGCAGTGCTGTAATTAACAAACGGGCTGGTGGTTCGGGATTAATTTCTGGGCGGAAGACCTTTCAGCGTCCCTTTGAGGAAGGTGTGAAGCTATTTCACTCCATTCAAGATGTTTACTTGTCGCCGGATGTGACGATCGCTTAGGCAGTGGGGAGTGGGGAGTGGTCAGTGAGGGATGAGGGGCAATGGCAGCAGAGGGAGAAGAATTAATAACCAATGCCCAATGCCCCATGCTCCATTTCCTACTTCAAACTCAGAATATTAAAGACTATGTACAAGCTTCCCGCATATGTAGCAGAACCAAGCAGTACGCAAACTGGCAGGGTCAGCACCCAGGCGAGCAGAATATTTCTCAAGGTGTCCGTTTGCAAACCTGAATGGTTTGCCGCCATTGTACCCGCTACACCCGATGACAGGACGTGAGTGGTGCTGACTGGCAGACCGAAGTAATCGGCAGCGCCAATAGTTGTCATAGCGACTAACTCGGCGGAAGCTCCTTGAGCGTAGGTAAGGTGGTCTTTGCCAATCTTTTCACCCACTGTCACCACGATGCGCTTCCAACCAATCATTGTGCCAAGACCCAGTGCAATGGCAACGGCAAATTTCACCCAATTGGGAATGAATTTAGTTACTTTATCTAACTGCTTCTTATAGCTGATAAGCACCTCTTCTTGTTTGGCATCGGTTAATTTTTTCTGGTTGTCCAGTTTCCCAATTGTTCCAGCGATTAGATACATATCGGTTCGTAATGAACTTAGCTCATCGCTTGAAAGCTGCTTGAAACTAGTCTTACCAGCAAGCTTGTCTCCAATTGTCCGACTTTTGGCAGCAAGGGCTGCGAATGTTTTGTCGTTAGCTTCGCCAGTTGGTTTGAGGAAATTGGAAAGCTCATCTGTGATGCTTTGGCTGTTTAAGAATGTTCCTCTTCCTTGTTGTTGCAGCACTGGAATCACAGAGTTGGACGTAGCGGCCAACTGAGCGATCGCCCCTGCATTGGTATCCATATTCAGTGCAAACATACCTGGTAGAATGCCCACTAAGATGAGCATGATCAGACCCATACCTTTTTGACCATCATTTGAACCGTGGGCGAAGCTCACACCAGTACATGTCAAGATTAACAAACCACGTATCCAAGGCGGTGGTGTTTTATTCCCTTCTGGCGCACGGTACAACTCTGGTCGTCTGATCAGTCTTTTCGCCAGCAGTAACAGCAGTCCGGCGCAGGTGAATCCAATAATTGGCGAAACCAGTAGAGATGTGAAAACTTCCTCGGTCTTTGCCCAATTCACGCCCTCACCAAAGACATGACCCTTAGAGGGTGTTTATAAATAAAAAATAAAGAGCACCATAGTAATTCCCCCAGGACAG
>NZ_JABXKP010000002.1 GCF_017114985.1 Nostoc sp. JL33
TACCTGATGCTACAGCAGGATGAAGAAGGGAAATTCGTCTCCATACCAGATCAAGCAGCTCCCCGGCCCATACCTTATGATGTCCCTATTCTCACTAGTATCTTTGCGCTACTCGCTCTTAAGTACACTGCTGCCGTTATCACAGAATAATATGCGAAGGAACGATATGAAAGTTGCTGCCTTAGATATTGATGGAACTCTCTATCCTGGTGCTTTAGGGCTTCAGTTACTACAAGCACTAACGGCAAATGGTATTAGTGATAAGTCAAAGAGCGAGGATGTTTTTAAAGTAGTTGAAAAATATCACTTCAATGAAATTGACTTCCAGACGATGGCAACTAGCGCTTATACTCTCTTTGCAGAAGCTATTGCAGGTATCTCACAAGCTGTAATGCAGTGTATTGCGAGGCAAGTATGGCAGCAAGAACGAACCAAACTATTCCCTTTCGTTCCGAAACTCATCGACATTCTCAACAGCCAGGGATATTCCCTTGTATTAATTTCAGGTAGCCCGGATGAAATCGTGTGTTGCCTAGCTGAGGAGTTTGGGATTTCAAAATACCAAGGCTCAATTTTCGCCACTCACCAAGGTAAGTACACTGGAAAAGTAAATCTCTTGTCAGGATCTCTTGGCAAGAAGTATTCTATTTTTCTACAGATGGTTAAGGATTGGAGTGTAAATCTGGAGGAATCCCTCGCCATAGGTGATTCAATAACTGATACGGCGCTCCTTGAGATCGTTGGAAAACCTGTAGTGTTTGAACCTCATCCATCATTAATGTTGATCGCACAAGAGAAAGATTGGCTTGTTACCAACCGGAATAATATTGTCAAACATATCATGGAGTTAGGAAACCCATTTTTGACTTAAACAATAACATCGTCGGTTTTGATCAATCCAACGATGTGATTAATGGTCAAGCAGGGTGGTTTCATACAAACAAAGAAAAACTAAAACTGGGTTTCAAAGCCTCTCCCCGAAACGGAGAGAGGAATGGAAGTGGGGTAAAAAGCCATGCTACAAAACAAGAAATCAAGGCTTATGTATTTTTCTTTTTTCGTATGAAATCACCCTGCGATGTGATTAATGGTCAAGGGGGTAACATCCCGTAAGGGCGATGCCTTGTAATCAGAATTACACCCAGCCTATTGATAATAAACCTCGTCTACGTTGAAAACCGTAGTTTTTCCTCATTTTCTTCAAGATAATTTTTAAATCTTACCCTAGCTCGGATTATGCCACTTTGTTTCCAACCTGATTGCTGATCAGGCAACTTCTCTTGTCAATAGCGTTTGAGACGCGCTAACCCTGTGTTTGCACTCAAGCGCGGTAAGTCCTGTAGATTTTCTTTGGCTTCCTTGAGAAGAATGCAATTTTGTTGCTGCTGAGTGCTATACCCAACATTCCTTCAAAGAGGGTTGCCAAAACAGTTGTCGGTTCAGGAACCGCAGATGCTTTAATCTGATTCGGACTCGAATCGAGTAATTGACTATAGTCTGCTGTAATATTTTGGTAAAGATAAGAGGTCGCTCCCGGAGAGATGAAGATACGACCCGGAGCCTCAACATTGCTGAGAAAAACATCACCTATGCCACTACCTGTGCCAACATCAAAAGCCCCAAGCAAACTGCCTGTAGTCGTGTCAAAGTTAAACTCGAAAAACTGATTGCTTGATACACCATTAACAACTTCGTTTTTAGTTCCAATCAACTCCTGTGATGGATTGAAAAAAGAAACATTGAGTGACTGCAAGGCTTTTGTGGCTCCCGCGCCACTTTCGGAAATTATCGCTGGGGTAGTGGTTTGATCATAGCTAAACTCAAAAGAAGCCGAATAACCAGCATCACCCTTCCAGTTGAATGTTAAATCAGCAGCTTGAGCCAGATTAGTAGAAGCAATGATAGAAGTCGCACAGAGTGCTAAACTAAGCGTTATCCGCGCTGTCCCGATGGTGAAAAAGCAAATCATTAATTAAATAGCCTCGTATTGACAAATGACTGTAAGTGAGTGTGATCGCGTGCCACTGCGGCAACTCGTTCCAAATCACGGGTATTCCAAGCATCTTCTACTGCTTGCACTTTGATGAGAGCAGTCTCTAATGTTTTGGGTGGTAGCGGTGGTTTAGTTTCCATAGGTACTAGTTACAACTGAGTAAACCGGAACTAAATTTCTACTAACACCATATTTGCTTTTTGGTTTTTCTAAAATCTGCCTGAAGATAGATGAGCTGATGCGGTGCAAATTCAACTTCAATTCTTTCGAGATCAAAACAGCAAAAGTTTTCACCGCTAAAGATTGTGATTTTCAACTTACAATCTTTCGCTGGCACTAGCAGTACGAAAATTGTCTACGACGCTTAGAGTGGGCAGTTGTTCTTCAAATCCACAAGCAGTGCTGCTGGTTTTGGTAGTGGTGGTCTATTTGCGACTCTAACAGGTGCGCCAACTCACAGTTCAAAGCAAGGAATATAAAGATTATTTATCAGTTATTAGTTAGTTGAAACCGTAATAATTGATTTCTCTTACACCCCCACCAACCAATCGCACACCACAGACGTACACCCGCGATCCATTGTTAACCCAAACCTGCCACTGCCCCAGATATCCATTCCAGTAAGGTTCACCATCAGTAACACCGATAGCTTTGCCTACCTTGGAGACTAGCTGTCCCTTGTTGCTTGTGTCTTGCAGCTTCTTGAGTTCGGCATCAGAGATGGTTGGAGAATCCGCGATCGCTTTACACTCCGCAGTATACAAATCAACAGATGCCGCCTTAACCGACTCGATTACTGCCCCACTTTCATCGTCATCAGCATCAATTGCATCAATAACGGTGTAACCATCCTCGACCAACCCCGCAAGCACCGATTCCCGATAGCGCCGCATCTCTACGTTAATCACAGAACCACGCTTACCTCATATCTTGCACCTGGAAATAGTAATGTCAATTCCATGACTAAGTGCCAAAGGTCGAAGGCGTTCAATATCGAGTAATAATAAAGACAAGATTAAATGAGGCATAAAAGTAGAAAGTGCAAGAAAAGCAGCTTTACCCCAGTCCAAAGAATCAGGTAAACAAGATGAAAGATATGCCCAATACGCTAATAAATAGGCGGTCATAGACCAATACGGTTCAGTTAAGGCTGAAAATCTTGTAAAGTAAGCATTGTCCCAAGAAT
>NZ_JABXKP010000081.1 GCF_017114985.1 Nostoc sp. JL33
TTCAACTAGCAGCCCAAGTTCAACTAGCAGCCCAAGTTCAACTAGCAGCCCAAGTTCAACTAGCAGCCCAAGTCCAACTAGCAGACCAAGTCCAATTAGCACCCCCTAAGCCAATACAGTTGAGTTAAGCATTTCTTCTTTCCCTTTGCGTCCCCTGCGGCTACTCCTGCAAAGAAGCAAGCTCAAGCTACGCCAAGGGAGAAGACTGGCTCTTTCTGGCGCTAACAGCAGTCGAGGAAAGGGGCAATACGCTTGGATTAAGAAGAATAAGCTGTTCCACATTTAACTTGCTCCCATTAGGGCGGGCTTTCCGGCCCACCCCACAAGAGTTAGGTTTAATTAGGTTATGCAATTTAGATGTTTTTCAGGTTAGTAGGTTGGGTTGAGGAAAGAAGCAAGCTACGTCCCTCAACCCAACCTACACCAGTTTTATTTTTTAGCCTTAACCCAAGTGTATTGGCAACCCCCTGTTCTTGCGCTGCTTCACCGATTTACGTCTACGTTAAAGAGTTTTAGCCAGAAAAATCTAATAAGCTAAAACACATCTAAGAAAGCATATCAAAATTTTATCAATATCTTGTGGGGTGGGCATCTTGCCCGCCCTGATGGGAGCAACTTAAATGTCGATTAGCTTATTAGCATTGATGAAGGAATTGGATAATTTATTTTCTGGAGTTCCCTAAGTACAGTTTTGCGTAAAAGCGTAGATTTTTTAATTGCAGAAGAACGCATTGGCATTGTCAGCCGATGCATTGGCATTGCAAGTCGATGCATTGGCATTGCAAGTCGATGCATTGGCATTGCAAGTTGATGCATTGGCATTGCAAGTCGATGCATTGGCATTGTCAGTCGATGCATTGGCATTGTCAGCCGATGCATTGGCATTGCAGCGTATTCCCAAATTTAATTCGCTACGAATTGCTGTACTAAGCTGTTCCCCATCTAGTTCGTATATCTAAATTTCATCAAACTCTTGTGCAGTGGCACAGAAAGCCCGCCTAATTATGCGATTTAAATGTGGAATAGCTTAAGTCCAAAATTTCATCATTAAGGAACCACGACAAATTGTTTAAACGAGAATTTTAGGGAATTACGATGTCTGAATTGTTTAAAGGAAAATTTTCTCGTCGTCAGATTCTCACTACTGCTGGGTTAGGAGCCATTTCAGCCGCCGCAATTGGTAGTATAGACGAAGAGGTTGCTGCCCAACAGCCAACTGGGCAAGCCACCCCACACGGAGGGACTTTGCCGCCTCAGATTGAGTTTCCGCCCATTTCGGAAAAGACTGAGGTTGAGACAGGGGGATCACCAACTGCATTACCTCCAGAGCGACGCTTGGGATTTGCGATCGTCGGACTGGGTAGACTGACATTAGAAGAAATCATGCCTGCATTTGCAGAATGTAAATTAGCAAAGCCAACTGCATTAGTTAGTGGCGATGCTGCCAAAGCCAATCAAGTTGCACAGCAGTATGGCATCAAACCGCAAAATGTTTACAACTATCAGAATTATGACAATCTCCGCAGCAATCCAGACGTTGATGTAATCTATATTGTGCTGCCTAACAGTATGCACCGTGAATATACAGTGCGGGGTGCTAAAGCTGGTAAACATATTTTGTGTGAGAAGCCGATGGCAACCACAGTGGAAGATTGTCAGCAGATGATCGACGCGTGCAAAAGCGCCAATCGTAAGCTGATGATTGCTTATCGCTGCCAATATGAGCCGCACCATCGCGCGATGATTCAAATGATCCGCAGCAAAGAATTGGGAGCGATCAAGGTGATTCAGGCAGACAACGGCCAAAACCAAGGCGGTGACTTAAACCAGTGGCGATTGAAACGTGCCTTAGCTGGAGGTGGCTCTTTACCGGATGTCGGAATTTACTGCTTGAATGCAACTCGCTATTTGACGGGAGAGGAACCGATCGCAATTAGCGCCCAAATCTTCAGCACTCCTGGCGATCCGCGCTTCAAAGAAGTAGAAGAAAGTGTCACCTTCCAGCTGCGGTTTCCCAGTGGGATACTAGGGATTTGCTCTACTAGCTACGGCTTTCACGAAGGGCGGCGGTTTCGCGTCTTCGGCTCTGATGCTTGGGGACAACTCGATCCGGCGTTCTCCTACAACGGTTTACGGATGATGGTTTCACGCAAATCACCAAGTAATAGCATGGCAGAAAACATTAGCGAAGTGCGGATAGGTGAGAAGAATCAGTTCGCCTTAGAAATCGATCACATGGCAGATTGTGTGATTGGGAATAAGCAACCCCATACGCCTGGTGAAGAAGGTTTGCAAGACCAAAAACTGATAGCGTTGATTTATGAAGCCGCACAAACAGGCAAAACGATCGCTCTACCTCGTGTGTCAGGATTGGATGTCACTCGTGGCCCCGCTCCCAGAATGCTGAAGTAAATACGTGCATAGCGCAGTCATGACAACCTCTGCTTGGAGTCCGCTCCGTAACTCTTTGTTTGGCGATCGCTGGATTGCCTCAATTGTCTCCAACATTGGGGGTTGGATGGAGGACACGGCGGGAGCTTGGCTAATGACACTTGAATATTGTATTAACCCAGAGCAAGCAGAGGAATTCATTGCGGCAATTCATGCCCTGCGAGTGGTGCGGTTACGAGATGGTGCGATTCGCTGGGGCATTGATGATACATCTCAGCCGAATCGCTACTTAGAGACATTTATCGTCGAGTCTTGGGTGGATCATTTACGTCAGTATGAACGGTTTACGGTGGCAGATCGAGAGATTCGTGAAAAGGTTTTTGCCTTTCATCAAGGCGATGAACCCCCGATTATTTCTCAGATGATTTATGCTCACCAATCCCAAGAAGCACGAGCTTAGAATAAAAGCATTAGTTTTGATTGGGACTGCCTGCTCAAGCTTACAAGCTGCTAGAAACAGAGAAATAAGCAATCAAATGAACGAATTACAAGCAATTTTAGAAGGCTTCGAGTCAAGTCAAACAAGTGGTGAAATCACTTTCCTTGCCACTGTAGTCAAAACTCAAGGTTCAACCTATCGCCGACCGGGTGCCAAAATGTTGATTACAAATACAGGTCGGATGATCGGAACAATCAGCGCTGGTTGCTTGGAAAACGACGTATTTGAGCATACTCAACAACGAATGTCAGAAGGCGAACCAATTGTTATTACTTACGATAACGCCGCCTCTGAAGATATTTTTTGGGGCTTTGGTTTGGGGTGCAATGGGATAGTGCAAATTCTCCTCGAACGTCTTGAGAGAGAAACGATGCCGAATGCGATCGCTTTTACACAAGAGTGCTTAAATAAAAAACATTTGGGTATTATTGCTACAGTCTTTGCCTTTGAAGGCGCAGTCAATGTCAAACTTGGGTCGCGCTTACTGCTATATCCAAATGGTAAAATTATCACTGACATCAAAGATCCAACTTTAATTCCATCTCTGATTGCAGATAGTCAAGCAGCCTTTACTAATCAAAAGTCAAGTGTAAAGAACTATCAGCTACCTTTAGGCAGTGTAGAAGTTTTCATTGAAGTCATCCAACCACCCACACGTTTAGTAATATTTGGTGCAGGTTATGACGCTGTACCCGTAGCACAATTTGCTCAAGCATTAGGTTGGCAGGTTACTGTAGTCGATTGTCGAGCTAATCAAGCAACTAAAGAGCGATTTCCTCGTTCTTGTGATCTGATTCTTAGTCGGCGGGAAGTTGTAGATAAACAGGTATTTATCGATGACTACACAGTTGCTGTGGTGATGACGCATAATTACCTTGACGACCTGGAAATTTTGAAAATGTTGCTGCCATCTCCTGCACGCTACATCGGGGTTTTAGGGCCAAAGCTGCGTACTGAAAGATTGCTTGAAGATTTACGCCTGCAAGGAATAGTTTATAATACTGAACAATTAAAAAGATTGCATGGCCCTGTTGGGATTGACATCGGAGCAGATACACCTGAAGGAATAGCGATCGCGATTATTGCTGAAATTCAAGCAGTGCTAACAAACAGCAGTGCTAATTTTTTAAGAAATCGCCATCAACCAATTCACCAATCCGATGAAAGCAACTTAAACTTGCTACTTACCACATAGTTTTTATCTTTTATGGTATTTAACACTGAGCAAATAGACAATCAAAAATCAACCATAGCGATTATGATTCTTGCTGCTGGTGCATCGACTCGTATGGGTACACCAAAACAACTATTGCTTTACCAAGGACGTAGTTTTTTGCAATACATTACAGAAATGGCGATCGCTTCAGTTTGTCAACCTGTGGTAGTAGTACTTGGAGCAAATGCAGAACAAATTCATCCCCAAATTAAGCACCTTCTTGTTAGAGTAGTTAATAACTCAGATTGGGCTTGTGGGATGGGTAGTTCAGTCAAGAGCGGCATTGAATTATTAAATAATCTTCCTGAAAAAATAGAAGCAGTAGTTATTACACTTTGCGACCAGCCATTTGTTTCTCACCAAATTATTAATCAACTTGTTGATGCATATTATTCGACAAAAAAACCGATTATTGCTTGTGAATATGCGGGTACATTAGGTGTACCCGCTCTATTTAGTCAGAGATTTTTTTCAGAACTTGCTGCTTTGAAAGAAACTTCAGGAGCAAAAAGAGTTATTAATAATAACCTCAATGAAGTGTTTTCCATTCCGTTTTCACTAGGGGATATCGATATTGATACACCAAAGGATTACGAACAATTACTATCAATTACCAGAGCCGCTTCTGGAGTATAGTAAACCTTTTGCTCCCTGACAAAAGTCAGACAATTTTGGATTTTGAATCTTCTCTTCTTAGGCAACGCCCAACAATTCCATTATCCAAAATTTAAAATCTAAAATTCGGTGATTATTTAATTCCGAGCGATACCTTCTTCACGCGCTGCACGTTGCACAGCAGCAGCAACAGCAGTGGCGACGCGCTCATCAAAGACTGAAGGAATAATATGTTCCCGACTTAAGTCTGAAGGCTTGACTAAGGAGGCGATCGCACTTGCGGCTTCTAGACACATTTTGGTGGTAATTGTCTGTGCCCGACAATCTAAAGCACCACGGAATACCCCAGGAAAAGCGAGGACGTTATTGATTTGATTCGGGTAGTCACTGCGACCGGTAGCGATCACAGCAACATCTTCACTGATTAATTCTGGCTGAATCTCTGGAATCGGATTTGCCATTGCAAACACAATTGGATCTTTCGCCATCGAATGTACCATTTCTAGTGTCAAAACTCCCGGTGCACTGACACCAATAAATACATCTGCTCCTTGCATTGCACCCGCTAATGTCCCCTGAGCTTTCACGGCAAATTCGAGTTTTTCTGGTGTCAAATCGGTGCGACTAGTAGAAATAATCCCTTTAGAGTCGCACATCCAGATTTTTTCTGCCCCAGCTTTCCGGAGTAACCGAGCGATCGCCACTCCCGCCGCCCCAGCACCGTTAATCAGGATCTTGATTTCCCCTATTGACTTTTGTACCAGCTTTAGGGAATTAAATAACGCGGCCAAGGTGACAATTGCTGTACCGTGCTGGTCATCATGAAATACGGGAATATCTAACTCTTGGCGCAATCTTTTTTCTATTTCAAAGCAGCGAGGTGCAGCAATATCTTCTAGATTCACGCCCCCAAACACTGGAGCGATATTCTTAACTGTCTGGATAATCTCTTCTGTATCTTGAGTCGCCAGACAAATCGGAAAAGCATCCAGCCCCGCAAATTCCTTGAACAGCATTGCTTTGCCTTCCATGACTGGTAGGGCGGCTGCTGGGCCGAGATTTCCCAATCCCAAAACGGCACTACCATCGCTAACAATGGCAACAGTGTTTTGTTTGATGGTTAACTTGTAAACTTCCTCTGGATCTTGAGCGATCGCAGTACAAATTCGACCGACTCCGGGCGTGTAAGCCATTGCTAGATCGGATACACTCTTCAGGGGAATTCTGCTGACAATGCTGATTTTGCCACCGCGATGCAAATTAAAGGTGCGATCGTAGACGCTGAGTAACTTGATGTCTGGCAATGCTTTGACTGCTTGCACAATCGTTTCAGCGTGCTCAGTACTAGCAGCATCCACAGTCAGATCGCGGGTAGACTGTTTGCGGGTTTCCTCGATTAAATCAATTTGACCCAGATTACCGCCAGTGGTTGCGATCGCCTGGGTTATCAACGCCAACATCCCTATACGATTGGGAATCTGCAAACGCAGTGTCAAACTAAAACTAGAATTCGGAGTTAGGTCTGTCATGTTTATTTGGGATTTTAAGTTTTAGATTTTATATTGAATTGAGACGAAAACTAAAATCTGAGATTTGTAGTCAGTCGAAACACAATAAATTATTTTTCTTTATACCAATGCATTCACTAATATAAATGGGTAACAACTTAGTAATTGTACCCAAATACACCAGATATTTTTTGAAAATTTTATCTGTGTAAATATTTTTATTTTTAAATCTACTTGTATTAAGTTTGACTAAGTTAAACGCTCAACAAACTCCGTGTGTTCTTTTGAATTTAACCCTTGTTGCAGTACTGCTAAAACTTTCGTCATATCTCCTGTGATGAGTGAGGTGATAGCTAACCACAAACCTGGAAATACTCTACTTTTAATCACCCCATCTGCATCTGCCACAAGTGGCAAATATTCATCATTTTCCAAGCAGAACCAGTCGAGTTTATTCTCTAAAGTCTGCCAAACGATATATTCCTGTACTCCGTTGCGGCGGTAGGCGCGTTTTTTGTCGTACAAATCAATAGATGCACTACTGGCTGCTACTTCTGCTACTAATTCCGGTGCGCCTTCTACGTAATCATCTTCACTTATTTGTGCCTGTCCCCTGGTTGGTTTATCTATCAATAGCAAAACATCAGGCTGTGGTTCATTATCTAAATCTAAGCGCACGGTAGCATTGTCACCTAGTTCTACGCCTGGGGTGGAAACTTTGTAATTTCCTAACCAGACAATTAAGTTTCCATGAGGTAAACCATGACTTCTAAAACGCAATGGTGATGCCACGTAGACGACTCCTTCGATTAATTCTGCTTTTTTATCGGGCATTGCTGTATAGCGCCGCTCGAATTCGTGGCGGGTTAAGCGATCGCCACTTTCTAAGGGAGGGATAAAAGCGCTATTATTTAAGCCATGTTTCACAGAAGCCGCCATTACCTGATTCCTCATCCGCAGGAGTTGTAGCTTGAATCTAACATAATGGAGTGCGATGTCTTCTCGTGTAAAAATTGGATATTTTTTTATTTAGAAGTTCTTAATTACAACAAAAAAGCGCCCCCCATTTCTCGAGGGCGCTTTTTATTTAGCGAATACTGAAGTATTAACCATTGATAGCAGGAGCAGTCATTGCTACAGGTGTAATTTCACCAGCAGCTAAGTCTAAGGGGAAGTTGTGAGCGTTACGCTCGTGCATTACTTCCATACCCAAGTTAGCGCGGTTGATTACGTCTGCCCAGGTGCTGATGACGCGACCTTGGGAGTCAATGATTGATTGGTTGAAGTTGAAACCGTTCAGGTTGAATGCCATCGTGCTGATACCCAAAGCGGTGAACCAGATACCGACGACAGGCCAAGCTGCTAGGAAGAAGTGCAGTGAACGGCTGTTGTTGAAGGAAGCGTATTGGAAGATTAGACGACCGAAGTAGCCGTGGGCTGCAACGATGTTGTAGGTTTCTTCTTCTTGACCGAACTTGTAACCGTAGTTTAGTGATTCGGTTTCGGTGGTTTCACGCACCAAGGAAGAAGTTACTAGAGAACCGTGCATTGCAGAGAACAATGAACCGCCGAATACACCAGCCACACCTAACATGTGGAAGGGGTGCATCAAGATGTTATGTTCTGCTTGGAACACAATCATGAAGTTGAAGGTTCCAGAGATACCCAAAGGCATACCATCTGAGAAAGAACCTTGACCGATGGGGTAGATCAAGAATACTGCGGTAGCGGAAGCCAAAGGTGCGCTGTAAGCTACGCAGATCCAAGGACGCATACCTAAGCGGTAAGAAAGTTCCCACTGACGACCCAGGTAGGCGGCGCAACCGATCAAGAAGTGGAAAACTACCAATTGGTAAGGGCCGCCGTTGTACAACCACTCATCTAAGGAAGCAGCTTCCCAGATTGGGTAGAAGTGCAAACCGATGGCGTTTGAAGAAGGTACTACTGCACCAGAGATGATGTTATTTCCGTAGATCAAAGAACCTGCAACTGGTTCGCGGATACCATCGATGTCCACAGGAGGAGCAGCGATAAAGGCAATTACGAAGCAGGTGGTCGCAGCTAGCAGGGTAGGAATCATCAAAACACCGAACCAACCGATATATATACGGTTATCCGTGCTGGTGATCCACTCGCAGAAGCGATCCCATACATTAGCGTCAGAGCGCCGTTGTAAGGTTGTGGTCATTGTTTTATAAGTGCTATATGTTGTTGTTAAAAATGGAACAAGCGGA
This sequence comes from Nostoc sp. JL33, assembly GCF_017114985.1. Lineage (GTDB taxonomy): Bacteria > Cyanobacteriota > Cyanobacteriia > Cyanobacteriales > Nostocaceae > Nostoc. Next base: position 8,464 of record NZ_JABXKP010000081.1, read on the forward strand.
TTTTTTTCGCCTGTTAAAATCCAGTCTACAAGAATTTACTTTCAGGCGCTCTGTGACTTAATATTCTGTTACAGAATTCTCTAACAAGCTCATCGAACTGTAAAGTTTTCCTACTATGAAATAATAATCATAAAAGTAATGGATTGAGGCTTTGTAAGCCATTTCAATATCAAACTAGCTGTAACTATCAATGATCTCATGTCCGCTTGATTAGTTATTAAATGCGAAGAACCCCAAAGAGCCAAAGCTACGCTTTGTCTCCCCTCCCCGCTAGCGGGGAGGGGCTGGGGGTGGGTGCAATGAATGTGGGAATGATAACTAATTATTCGGACATAAACTGAGGCGATCGCCTAGCTATTTTCCTTTACAGTTCTTTACAATTAGCCTGTGGGAAAAATTTTAAGTCTTGCCTAAGTTGTAACGAGATAATAAGTTCTACCTCGCTATAAGAGCGTTTCCTAATAAGAGCGAGGTAGAGCTAACCTCACCCCGAAGCTGTACTTTATCTTCCCTCTGTGTGCGTCAAAAGAAGCGTTGGGGGTGAGGTTTTGATATGTACTTGATGCACCTGGGAACCGCTTTAAAAATCAAAGTAGATGTAGGGCAAACTGCCTTCAGGAGCTAATAACCAAACAGCGTAGAAAGATAGAGGCACGAAGACAAGCTTAAGAGGCCAGTTCAACTCTAACTTCAGAATTCGGTTGAAGGCATAGACTACAGCCATAAGGGCAGCTAAAGCTAGAAGTACCCAAGTGAGTTGGGATTGGCTCATATTTAAGGCTTCCACATAGACCTTTTGAGCAAACTGGGGATCAGCAGGATAACCCCAAAGATGCCGAAATACCAAAGAAGAGTCTTGGAGATTAGGTAGGCGGAACCAGATCCAAGAGGTAAAAACCATCAGTTGGGTCAAGAACCAAGCGACAAAGATACCCAGAGGATTTTGCCAGAATTGTTCTAGATTTTCAACGCGATCGCTGATCGCATCTGTAAGTCGATGAACCACCAAGGCTAACCCGTGGAATATGCCCCAAACGACATAACCTAAAGCAGCACCGTGCCAAATACCAGCGATTAGCATAATAATAAGTAAATTCCAGCAGGTACGGACTAAACCCCGACGGGAACCACCCAAAGGAAAGTAGAGATAGTTACGTAGCCAATCTCCTAGAGTCATGTGCCAGCGCCGCCAAAATTGGGCAATATTGGTGCTGAAATAGGGAAAGTCGAAATTCTCAGGTAGAACCAAGCCGAAAAGCAAAGCACTACCACGGGCAATGTCTACGTAACCGTTGAAATCTAGATATAACTGCAATCCGTAGGCGAATGTAGCTAACCACAAATCGGTACTACCCGCCCGTTGCAAATTACCAAAACATAAATCAACAAAAATTCCCAAGTGGTCTGCAAAAATACCTTTTTTGACTGCGCCCCTAGCAATCAACCACAGCGCCTCAGCGACTCTATCGCTATTGGGGAAGTCTAGTGTATTGAATTGATTTGCTAAGTTGTGGTAGCGCGTAATCGGGCCGGAAATCAGTTTGGCGAAAAATAATTTGTATGTGGCAAATTTGAGAAACTGCTCAGTAGCAGGCGCACCGCGATAGACATCTATTAAATAGGCAATGCATTCAAAGGTGAAAAATGAAATTCCCAAGGGTGCAATCACTTTAAAAGAGCTATCTGGTGAGTTTGTTTCCAGATGAAAAACAAACTTGAATAAAGGGGTAAAATACTTAAAACCTAATAACAGTAAAACATTTAGAGTTATACCCAGCCACAAAAGTTTTAGACGACGAAGATTCCAATCACCTTGGGCAAATTGCCACTCTTCATTAGAAATTTGCCAATCAAGAGAATGTTTTCCTGGCGATGTGTTTTTTCCAATTTCCAGCCCCACACGGAAATTAATAAACGTCAATGCTAATAGTAATGGTATGTACTGGATGTGCAGAGATGCATAGAAAACCAAACTAGCAATTAGCAGCGTCCATAATCGCAATTTCTGTTGTGCTAAAGACCAGTAAATTCCTAACACACTCAACAAGAACAGCCCATATAAAATTGATATAAAGTTCATTTTTTAGTCGTTTATCATTTATCATTTGTCATTTGTCATTTGTCATTTGTCATTTGTTATTGGGCATTGCTTATTCTCCTCATCCCCCTGATCTCCCTGATCTCCCTCATCCCCCACTCCCCATTCCCCATTCCCCACTCCCCTATTTCACTGGCCAAGGAATCATCGGGTCATTAGCCAACTTTTTCGAGACTTCGTATGCTCCAAAGCGGTTGAGGTGGCTGGGATCAGAAAAGTAGTCATTTGTTTTTATCCACTGTTGGCTCAAATCACGATAAATAAACTTGGGATTAGTAGCCAAACGCAACATATATTGCTGAAATTGTTGCTCATATTGTTTACGCACTGGATCTAAATAATCTTCCGTCAAAGGCATATTGACAAACACTAAGGAAATTTTTTGAGACTGGGCAAACTGAAGCAATTCTTGACAGGCAGCATCTTGCTGTCCTTCTACTTGGAAAGATTTATAGTCGTTGTCGTAATTTCCGGAAACCCGAGAATGTTTTTGATAGTATCTGGCGGGATTGAAGCGAATAGACAAAGGTAGAAAGCCATCAAAGTCAACTGCTTGCCGAGAAATACTCTCATCTGAAGTACCGTCTGTAGACTGTTTTTCTGATGCAACTGTCTGATTAGGACTAAGTGTGAACAGTTGTTTTTGCAGTAAAGTTTTAATTTGGTCGCGGTTTTGATAGCTAGTAGAAAGAGATGCTAGAGCCTGACTTAACGACTGATTGACAGCTTCATAGGTACTAATCTCCGGTTTTTCCTCACTTGTCTTTTCTTCTGGCGAATTTACCGTATTTTCGGGCAAATCATTGCTATTTGCAGCTATTGGTGTTTTTTGGAGTGCTTGTTTATAACCAGCTGATGCAGCGATCGATTTAAAGGTAATATCCTCGCGTCCACCGTTGAAAGCACGCGCACCATCTGCCCAGATAATTATTTTAGGCAGTTCTGATGGTTCCAGTACGTGGCGAACCAGAAAGTCTACAACTTGTGCAGTAGCACCGTTGATCCCAAAGTTAAACACGTCAATATTTGGATAACCCTGAGCCGCTAAAGCTTTAGAAAGTGCTGCTGGATCTACTCCTCTGAGCGCGCGGGAGGAGCCAATAATCAACACATCTGGCGGACTACCAGTTCTAGCTAAACGCTGTTTATACAGTGCTAGTTGCTCGTCTAACTGCCTGACATTGAAACTTGGCATCTGCGATCGCGCTGCTAAAAGAATAGCGGTAGAGGTTGCTTTTTCCTTCAGTGGTGCAGCTGCCAAATTCTTGATCGAGGTATCATCACTTTGGGTAAATTCAGAAGCATTAAATACAGAACTCTGATTTGGAGGAGATTTTGTCTTGGAAGTGCTGGTAAAAAATGTCGTTTTCTGGCTCTGATTTTTCCCAGATGTCAAAGATGCCTTTTGCCCAGAAGATGATGGGGGTATATTGGTGGGCGTAGCACGGGCGATGATTTGACCCAACACCCAATCAGTTTGGAGAGTGAGCAATAATCCCAGTGTCCCCCAAACCAGAGCCACCTTAAGTCCTTGAGCGTCAGGGTTTGCCTCGGCTGACTGGTGGGTTTCGGTAAATAGCTGGCTTCTCAACAGGAATTTTTTCGCTGTTGCACTCGCTGTTGCTATCCAATCTCGCGCTACTTCTGTCACAAAAGTTTGAACTTCTTGTGTGGTTAAGTCCGGGCGCAAAATTGGTTCGTTAGTCTCAGAGCTTACCAGCTCGTTAAAGTATTTAGAAGTAGCAGCAAATTCTGGGGTTGCTTCTGGGACTAAACGTTGGCGATGCTCAAAATCAAGTCCATAGTGCCAAAAAGGTTCTTTATTCCCAGCGCGGCGACCGTAGACACGTATGCCCATAATACCGGGAATTTTTAACTGGCGGATAAACTGGGTAATTTTGCTTGCTACTTGTTCACGCCCTGGACAAACAGGTGCATCACACATGATGTGCAATAAATCATTTTTTTTCAGCAGCAGTACGCGAATTCCACCTGTCAATAGCCGCCAATCCAAGTCAGGATTGAGTAAACGCTCCAGTAAAAATACGATCGCTGGTTGATCGCCAGTATTCGCCAAATCTAGCGGTGATATGGCAAAGGCGGGATGCTTTGTCGCGGGTAAAGCCAGCCAATCAATCCAAGTTGGTTGGTTGTCGCCTGCTTTTTGTCCGTATACGGTGGCGGCGAGAATGCCTTGAGGAGCGATCCCTTCTAGCTGGGGTAAAATCGCCTCTAAGCACATTACCTTGTCTGGGATTGGGGCTATTCCTAAGGGATCATAAGCTGGAGTACAAAAGATATGTAGGGTTGATTCCTTAAGATCAGCTTGGACAGCAACTTTTAATGACAATACCTCAGTTAATAATCGAGCGATCGCTTGTACATCCCCCCAACGCGCCCACTCCTTAAGCATTACCTCTGGTGGCGTCAAATCCACCCGCAGCAGCCAATCAGGTGCAGTTTCGCCGATCACCTGAGAAACAATTACTGCATCTTGGTAGCCGGAAAGTTTGAGATAACGCAACTTCTGCGCTATTGGTTCAGCAAGCAACGATGCATCAGGGCTATAGCTTGACAGGCAAAATATCCACAGGCGATTTTCTTCTGGCTGAGAGTTCTTTGGCTTATATAGCTTAATCTTTGCCTGTACCGATACACCTAACATACTCAGAGTTTCGCTGAGATAGCGAGCGATCGCCTCTGGGTTTCCTTGGCGTGCCAAACTTTCGTTAGAGACAATCAGCGCCCCAGCCGATTGTTTTGATTTTTCCGAGTCTTCTAGCAGCGCTTGCTGCACCTGTTCCAGATGCTTATCTATTTGATTCAAGTAAACCCGATGGCACCATTTGGGGCGCTGTTCCCCTTTTCTTCGGCCATAGACAAATACTTGATATATTGAGGGTTCTTCCTTGCTGGTCAGGAGATCCACATCTGTTTGCTGTAGTGCTTGCAGCAAGTCAGACAAAGTGCGCCAACGCTGCGGACATTCTGTACCTTCACAAAGAATATGAAGGTCATTTCCCCGCAACCGGACTTTCACTCCGAAAGTGTTGATTCCTGTTGCTTGGCTTACCCATTGCAGTAAGGATTGCTGGCGATCTGGTAATACTGTTTTCATTAGAAGTTAACTTTACAGTCAGCGATTGTTGGGGGATAGTGCTTGCACTTGTAAACTAGAACCATAGGTCTATCACACTCTGACGGTTTTTTTTTAACAATTTTGTTACCTTCGTAGCTCACAAAATCCGCCAAGATAGTCTTGTACAGGTTGCAAGTCTGACTAATATTGAGTTTTGCGTTTATTTTACTAATAGGGAGTCAGAAATCGGAAGTTAGGAGTTAGGAGTTAAAAGTTAGCAGCTAGGAGTCAGAATAATTCTATATGACTAGCTGATCGCTTGTCTTTTAAAGTCGGACTTGCTTACCACTGCGTTAACGCCCCTGATGGACGAAACAAACAACAAGCTTATCCCATTTCAACTTCATCCCTTTATCAAAAGGAGTCATCCTAACTCCCAACTCCTGTACAGACGCGATTAATCGCGTCTCTACTCCAAACTCCTGTACAGACGCGATTAATCGCGTCTCTACTCAATAATTCCCATAACCAAAAATTAGCAATGCCTCCTGCCAAACAACAGCCTTCACCTAACCCCGCATCCAATCTGGATTTCTTTACCATTCCCCAATCGTTCATTTTACAAATAGGTACAGCGTCTATATTACTGCTGCTGATTACAGGAAAAACTACAGTAAGAGCACTAGAAGCCATAGGGGAAGCCAGTGAAGAATTATTTCGAGGCGATCGCCTACCTAACCTCGACTTCCCAGATGAACACCAAACCAATCCAGATGAGAATATATACACCAAATAATTATTTGCTCAGGAACAACCCGGTGAGCATTAAGTGCAAAGCCTAGAACCGTAAACAGTAATTAGCTTTACAAGAATAGAGAATATGGGTTCCCTTTTATACTCTTCGTCTCAAACTGCGGATATATACCCGGTGTCGGAATTATTTTTGCGTCATCGTCTCCAGGTAGTGGAAGAATTGTGGGAGTCAGTTCTCCGGCAAGAATGCGGACAAAATATGGTAGACCTGTTGGGGCAGTTGCGCGATTTATGTTCACCAGAAGGACAAGCAACAAATGACCAAGCATCCTCAGCCGTCAAATTAATTGAACAACTAAATATCAACGAAGCAATCCGCGCGGCTCGTGCTTTCGCTCTCTATTTTCAGTTGATTAACATCATAGAGCAGGAATACGAACAACGGCAGCAATTGAGTCGCTATGAGGCAGAAGCAGAGGCTACAGAGCCGCAAACACCATCCAATGTCAACTATTCCTCCAATCAAAGAGAAGATGACGCGCCTGTTAGCAGGGGAATAGCAGCAGAGTTGCTGAGAAAAAGTTATCTAGAAAAAGAATTAGTCAAACCAAAAGGTACTTTCGCTGCCTTGTTTCCCTATTTATTCAAACTGAATGTACCACCCCAGCAAATTCAACGTCTAATTGCACATCTGGATGTGCGCTTAGTTTTCACAGCGCACCCAACGGAAATTGTTCGTCATACCATCCGGGATAAGCAGCGACAGGTGGTATTACTGTTGCAAAAACTGGATGCCTTAGAAAACCATTCTGGTACCACACCCGGAGCATATCCTTGGGAAGCAGCAGATGTCCGCGAACAATTGCTCGAAGAAATTCGCCTGTGGTGGCGCACAGATGAACTTCACCAGTTCAAACCGACAGTGCTAGATGAAGTAGATTATGCTCTACACTACTTCCAAGAAGTTTTATTTGATGGCATTCCTCAACTGTATAAACGTTTCAAACATACCCTATCCAATACCTTTCCTTGGCTAGAACCACCGAGTAAAAACTTTTGCTCTTTCGGCTCCTGGGTAGGTTCAGACAGGGATGGGAACCCATCAGTTACACCCGAAATTACCTGGCAGACAGCTTGCTATCAACGCAAAATGGTGCTAGGGAGATATATTCAGTCAGTAAAAAATCTGATTGAATTGTTGAGTGTGTCGATGCACTGGAGTGATGTCTTACCAGACTTACTGGAATCTCTAGAATTGGATCAGTCCCAGTTGAGCGAAGTCTACGATGCACTGGCGCTGCGTTATCGACAAGAACCCTATCGGCTGAAACTGGCTTATGTGCTGAAACGGCTAGAAAATACTCGCGATCGCAATCTAGCTTTATATAATCGGGAAACGCCAAAAAATCAAGATAGTCCCCTGTATCTTTCGGGAGACGATTTTTTAGCAGAACTGCGGATGATTGAACGCAACTTAACAGAAACAGGTTTAAGCTGTCGAGAATTAGAAAATCTCATCTGTCAGGCAGAAATTTTTGGCTTTAACTTGACACAGCTAGATATCCGTCAAGAATCATCCCGCCACGCCGATGCGCTCAATGAGATACTCGAATACCTGCAAATATTATCTCAACCTTACAACGAACTCTCTGAGGAGGAAAAAGTCGCTTGGCTCACCGGAGAACTGCAAACTCGCCGGCCATTAATTCCGGCAGAATTGCCATTTTCTGAGAAAACCAACGATGTAATTGAAACTTTTCGCATCGTGCGATCGCTGCAACAAGAATTTGGTTTCAACATCTGCCAAACTTACATTATCAGCATGTGCCGCGACGTCAGCGACGTGCTGGAAGTGTTGCTGTTAGCTAAAGAAGCCAGACTTTTTGACCCCGCCATTGCTGTCGGAACTATTCAAGTTGTCCCCCTCTTTGAAACAGTAGAAGATTTACAACGCTCCAGAAGCGTCATGCGGAAACTGTTTGAACTGCCGTTATATCGCGCTTTGTTAGCTGGCGGCTATGAACAGACAAAAGCAGAGAATGCCAATGAAAATTCATCCTCCCCTGCCTCCCCTGTCCCCTCCGTTTCGCCCCTCCCCCCAAACTTACAAGAAGTCATGCTGGGGTATTCTGACAGCAACAAAGACTCTGGTTTTTTAAGCAGCAACTGGGAAATTCATAAAGCTCAAAAATCGCTGCAACAAATAGCAGAAAACTATGATCTAAATTTGCGGATTTTCCACGGACGCGGCGGTTCTGTGGGACGGGGTGGCGGCCCTGCTTACGAGGCGATTTTGGCTCAACCAGGTCATAGTATCAATGGGCGAATCAAAATTACCGAACAAGGAGAAGTTTTGGCTTCCAAATATTCCTTGTTGGACTTGGCATTGTATCACATGGAAACCATCACCACGGCTGTGATTCAAGCTAGCCTGTTGCGGACAGGGTTTGATGATATTGAACCCTGGAATGAGATTATGGAAGAATTAGCAGCGCGATCGCGCCAACATTATCGTGCCCTAATCTACGAACAGCCTGATTTTGTTGACTTCTTCCACGAAGTAACTCCGATTGAAGAAATCAGCCAGCTACAAATTAGTTCCCGTCCAGCCCGCCGTCCATCTGGTAAGAAAGATTTAAGTAGTCTACGAGCTATTCCTTGGGTATTTAGTTGGACACAAACTCGCTTTTTGCTGCCTTCTTGGTACGGCGTTGGCACAGCTATACAAGAATTCTTGAACGTAGAACCAGAAGAACATTTGAAATTGCTACGTTACTTTTACGTTAAGTGGCCTTTTTTCAAGATGGTGATTTCCAAAGCCGAGATGACCTTGGCAAAAGTAGACATGCAAATGGCACATCACTACGTTCAGGAATTGTCAAAACCAGAAGATCAACTTCGTTTTGCCAAGGTTTTTGATCAAATTGCCAGCGAGTTCTATCTTACAAGAGATTTGGTGTTAAAAATCACCAATCACAATCGACTGTTAGATGGTGATCCTGTATTGCAACGATCTGTACAGTTACGCAATGGCACAATTGTACCCTTAGGATTTATCCAAGTTTCCTTACTCAAGCGCCTACGACAGTCCCAAAATACGACTGCTACATCTGGAGTCATCCACTCTCGTTACAGCAAAGGCGAGTTACTGCGAGGGGCATTGTTAACTATTAATGGTATTGCTGCTGGGATGAGAAATACAGGTTGATTGGGAATGGGAGTTGGGAGTGGGGAGTGGGGGATGAGGGAGACAAGGGGGACAAGAATTTTAATTTGCACTTTTTTGGCGCTATCAGTAGGTTTTTTTGGTGCTTACACTAGTGGGCAAATTACCATGATGCTGCATAGCCAAAAGTGCCAAAACCAACCTTGGGGTTTCAAGGAGATGTGCAATGCTTGGATGACACCTGGAGCAATATGGCAAGGTAGCACAACAGGGTTATGGACAGGCACTATCTTAGGGGCGTTTGTTGGGGGTTTGGTGACGCGACAAGCTCGTGATTAGTGTAGCGTCACCAAAGCCCCCGCCTAAAGGCGGGGGCTTGAAAAAAGCCCAAATCTGACTAGTCTAAGTCAAAACTTGACTACGTTTAAGGCAAGAGTTAAAGACCTACCAAGGAATGCTCCCGCTAGTTCCTTGCTCTAGAAATTGAGGATTAAAGAGGCTTAAAAGGGTTAAACCAGTGTTCTCGATATGCTTCCACGGCGCGAGGATTTTGGTGAGTTCGATGAACCTCTAAACGCAAAGAATTGCAATTAATCCCCGGCAGCAAAAAAGCCAGTTGGCAGCTTTGGTGTCAGCAAGGCTGGTAAAATCTACCCATAGCGAAAAAGAACAAATCACCATGCCTACCGAAACTAACCCAGGAAATCAGACTACCACAGGTGCTGATGCTATTGATGAAGCGATCGCACAGGGAATTGATTTTGATGGTTCTCCGATTCCGCCTGCCAAGCTAGACCTTTATGGTAAAGTTATGGCGCTAGAAGGCAATAGACAGCGCAGTGGCGTATCTAATACGATGCGATCGCGCATTGTGCGAATTGGTGCAAAACACATTCCCCAAGCAGAACTCGACCAATTACTTGTAGATGCTGGTTTCGCACCCCTAAAAGAGAAAGAAATTGCTTTTTTTTATAGTGGCAAATAATTGTTGATGTTTGACAACAGTTTTCATTTATTTGAACCACATATTATGTTGTAGGGGCACAGTCAATTTAGAGCCAGGGCGACTGGAAGTCGCGGCTACACAAACCAAGTCCACCTCCGTGGACTAATACAAAATCAAGGATTCTTAACCCACGCAGGTGGGTTTTGTCTGTGTAGATAAGCCAGCGCTGTGCGGGGGTTCCCCCCGTTGTTCGCGCAGCGTCTCCCCTTGGGAGAGGCGACTGGCGTGCGGTTTCTAACCGCCCTTTTAACCCATCAACTCAATTCATATACCTCACACATCCCAAATTGCCATCGGTATTTTGGCTTCTTGAGTCTTTTCCTAATGGGTCGAAAAGTGTATCTTCAGCAAGATATTGTCAACTTTCCCTTGTCTTTGAATGGCCACACAGTTATATCTACATAAGTAATAGCTGAAAGACTTGGAGAACAGATGTCAGGAACTACGTCAAATTCAGAAATGCTATACCGAGTTCTCGGCAGTACAGGAGAAAAAGTTTCTGCTATCGGATTGGGTGGTTGGCACATCGCCTTGAAGCATGTTGATGAGCAACTGGGTATCCAAATTGTGAGAACAGCCATTGACCGTGGCATCACTTTTATGGATAACAGTTGGGATTACAACGGTGGAGTCAGCGAGATTCGCATGGGAAAAGCCCTGCGTGATGGCTACCGAGACAAAGTGTTCCTGATGACGAAAATCGATGGTCGCTCTAAAAAAGCAGCAGCAAAACAGCTAGACGAATCACTCCAACGCCTGCAAGTTGATTGCATCGATCTCGTTCAGCACCACGAAATCCTTCGGCACGAAGACCCACATCGAGTTTTTCACGAAGAAGGGGCGAATGCTGCCTTAATTGAGGCACGGGAAGCTGGCAAACTTCGATATATCGGCTTCACTGGGCATAAAGACCCCTATGTTCATCTGCATATGCTGGAAGTTGCAGCCAGTAACGGGTTTAAATTTGATACAGCGCAGATGCCCCTCAATGTGATGGATGCCCACTATCGGAGCTTTGAAAAGCTGGTTGTGCCAGAACTGGTTAAACAAAACATCGGCGTTCTGGGAATGAAAAGCTTGGCAAACGGTATTATTTTACGGTCAAATACTGTAACGCCAATTGAATGTTTACACTATGCTTTGAATCTGCCGACATCGGTTGTGATTACCGGAATTGACAGCATGGAGATTCTAGAGCAAACTTTTGAAGCAGTGCGGACGTTCCAGCCAATGAATGACCACCAAGTGCGATCGCTCTTAGCAAAAACAGCAGAAGCGGCATCACGCGGCGAGTTTGAGCCTTTCAAAACCTCATCAATTTTTGACAGCACTGCCCAAAATCCAGATTGGCTGGGAGAGGAACCACAGCGCCTCCAACAATTGATGTCAGCGTGATCGCAAGAGCTAAGGTAGTCTACAAGATTAGCGATCAAGCCCAAGCGGTTGGACTGAAGAAAAAATTAGAGCGCAAGCTTCCCAACCGTAAAAATTCAGTTGCGATGGCGTAACCGCCTGCTGGAAGCGATCGCAAGTTAATTAACTCAACGGCGATCGCTGACTTTTCTCTAAGCGCGATGTCTAACGACAAGCCGAAGAAGCGTCTACGCTCATGCCCAAAAGCTCTCAACTGTTTAATTCGATCCTTGATTACCAGCAAAAGTTTTTCCTATATCAAAATAATAATCGTTTAACAACTTATGACGCCAAAACCTCTATCTAGGGAACGATATGGCTAATAAGCTAAATGGACTATAATAGGATGCTAAATCAGATGAGATTGTATTCTATGAAACTAAATTATTTGACAAAACAGTTTTCCACCGTCAAACGCTGGATGGCTACAACACTGTTTTGTCTGTTAGCGATCGCTTTCGTTTGGCAAGGTGCATTTTTCTCCAACACCTCAGCAATGGCTGATACTACTGCAACCTTGATCGCATCAAAAGACGCAGGCGATCAAGTTCAAGAAAAAACCAGTAAAGATGCTGGACGAGCCAAAAACTTCATCCAAGATACGACAGATAAAGTTAAGGAAGCTGCCAAGAGCAACGCCAGTAAAGTTGATCAAGCAACAGACGATGATAGTGTTGTTGAGCGCAAAGCAAAGAAAGATGCGGCTACAATTGAGAAAAGAGCAAACGAAGATTCGGCTCGGACTCAAAAAGCAGTAGACAACACAAAGAATGTTGTTGAACGTGCTGTTGATAATATCAAGGATGCTTTTGGTAAGTAGATAGACATAGAAGTGAAAAGGAGGTAGGCACAGTTGATCAATTGTGCCTACTGAAGGACTTCCGGCAACGCAAAATTAATTTCTGGAGATGTCTCTTGCTGACACCAGAAAATTTCCTTTTGGTCAATAAACAGTAGGGTTAACTACGCTTCCATATTAAAGTTAGCCGATCCGCGATAGGTAGAACGGTGATGTCAAGTCGCTTCTCGAAATTAGGACTTACGCACTGTACAAATGCATCGTGATCCCAATTAACGATCTTCAGGAAGTTTTCAGGCTTTTCTTAATTATCCTGCGATGCCTACGGCGGTAAACTACGTAAATAGATTATGCTGTGCCCTTACGAAAGATATGGTTTTTAACCTTGACTCATATTTGGTATTTCTTGTCAATGCGTAAGTCTTAGAAATTAAAAATTATTAATTAAAAATTGCAATCCGCTCCAGTATGAGCTAACGCTGCCCTATCAGTGCTTGCTCTGAACCCAAAATTAATTAAAAATTATTATTCTTCTTAATTTTTAATTAAAAAAAGGTCAATTGAGCAAGAAACGCCATGAACTGACCTTGTTCAGGTGGAATTTGCATACTAGCATCTGGCAATTTTAGTATTTCCTCCCGGATTTGAGGTAAATATTTAATTGCTGGCAACAGATTTGTGAAATAACCATAAAGTTTTCTAATTGTGCAGCGAATATTTTTACATTAACTTCATAAAGCATGAGATTTTAGTTTCCAACTATCCAAGTCACCCTGACAGCCTTTTGGCTCTACTCTATCAGTAAAATACTCAGAAATTTTACATAAAGGGAACCATAAAATTTACTAATAAGTTTAAGAATATTAATTTACTAAATAAATAAATAAGTAGTTTTACATACATATTTATCCCTGCCAGATGAACTAAGTAAATAGGCGATAATAAATCAAAGTATGTTAAGTAATCTAAAAAAATAAGTTGGCTCGTAGTGTACCCCTTTGGGGATCTTGCTACGCATAGCCTCTCGTAGAGAGGGCTTCAGTGCTGAAAGTAGGGCTAAAGCCTTTATTACAAACCTTTGATTATCGCTGAGAAAATTAGCTGGTGTTAACGAAAAAGAGAAGAAATAATTGCTAAATATTTACCAGCAATTATGCTGAACCGTATTGAGTTATAGATAAAATATTTAACTTGATTTTCTACTAGCTTAAAATGGCAAAAGTGAGGAATATACTTAAGGAATTTCCGCAAATTCCTGCGGAAAAACTTGTTTTTCTATACGGGCTATAGAGGACAATTAAGTAACATTACTTATTGACAAATGTGTTATAACTTTAGCTGATTGCAAGCTCATTTTGACGAATTGTTAATAGGTAACAAATTCTTCACCATTATCAATTACGAAGTTATACTTTCCACTACAAGTTAGTAACAATGTAAGAGTTTGATTATGTGGACAGCCCGACCGTGGGAAAATCAAAATACCGAAACTAGAACTTAGAGAGGAAAACCCTATAATATGCATTTGAGCGAAATCACCCATCCTAATCAGTTGCACGGTTTATCTGTTCGCCAACTACAACAGATTGCCCGTCAGATTCGAGATAAGCATCTCCAAACCGTAGCAGTTAATGGTGGACACTTGGGGCCAGGGTTGGGTGTTGTGGAATTAACACTAGGACTTTACCAGACACTGGACTTAGATCGGGATAAAGTGATTTGGGATGTAGGACACCAGGCTTATCCCCACAAACTGCTTACAGGGCGCTACGATCGCTTCCACACCCTCAGACAAAAAGACGGAGTTGCGGGTTATCTCAAACGCGGTGAAAATAAGTTTGACCACTTTGGGGCTGGACATGCTTCTACAAGTATTTCAGCCGCATTGGGCATGGCTTTAGCGCGAGACTTGAAAGGGGAAAAATTTAAAGCCGTTGCTGTTATTGGCGATGGGGCGCTGACAGGGGGTATGGCTTTAGAAGCGATCAACCATGCCGGACACATGCCAAAAACGAACCTGTTGGTTGTTCTCAACGACAACGACATGTCTATATCTCGCAACGTGGGCGCGATTCCCCGCTATCTAAACAAAATGCGCCTCAGCCAACCGGTGCAATTTATTAAAGATAATCTTGAGGAACAGCTTAAGCAAATTCCCTTCGTTGGCGAATCCCTGTCTCCCGAACTCGGACGCATTAAAGAAGGCATGAAGCGCTTGGCTGTTCCTAAGGTAGGTGCAGTTTTTGAAGAACTCGGCTTTACCTACATTGGGCCAGTGGATGGGCATAATCTCGAAGAATTGATTGCCACCTTCCAACAGGCACATCAGATCCCAGGCCCAGTTTTGGTACATGTAGCAACAGTCAAGGGCAAAGGCTATGAAATTGCCGAACTAGATCAAGTTGGCTACCACGCCCAAAGCCCTTTCAACGTAGCAACTGGCAAAGCCATTCCTTCCACTAAACCCAAACCCCCGGCTTATGCCAAAGTCTTTTCTCACACTCTGGTGAAACTTGCCGAACAAAACCCGAAAATCGTCGGGATTACTGCGGCTATGGCAACGGGGACAGGCTTAGATAAACTTCAAGCCAAACTGCCCAATCAATATATTGATGTCGGTATTGCCGAACAACACGCGATTACCCTAGCAGCAGGACTTGCAACTCAAGGGATGCGCCCCGTAGCGGTTATCTATTCTACCTTCCTACAACGCGCCTATGACCAGATAATTCACGATGTCTGCATCCAAAACCTGCCAGTATTCTTCTGCTTAGATCGGGCAGGAATTGTCGGTGCTGATGGCCCCACCCACCAAGGTATGTATGACATTGCCTATCTGCGTTGCATTCCCAACATGGTAATGATGGCGCCCAAGGACGAAGCAGAACTGCAAAGCATGATCGTAACTGGTGTTAACCATACCAGTGGGCCGATCGCTATGCGCTACCCTCGTGGCAATGGCTACGGTGTCCCCCTGATGGAGGAAGGTTGGGAACCTTTGGAAATCGGCAAAGGCGAAATTCTGCGTACAGGCGATGACGTGTTAATCGTCGCCTATGGCACAATGGTCTATCCAGGAATGCAAGCTGCTGAACTTCTCAGCGAACACGGCATTGAAGCAACTGTAATTAATGCCCGTTTCGTTAAGCCTTTAGATACCGAGTTAATTTTACCTTTAGCTAAGAAAATTGGCCGCGTCATCACCTTGGAGGAAGGCTGTGTAATCGGTGGCTTTGGTAGTGCGATCGCGGAAGCTTTACTAGATGCAGATATTCTCGTTCCTGTCAAGCGATTCGGTGTGCCAGATGTGTTAGTAGAACATGCTGAACCCAATGAATCTAAGACAGAACTAGGTTTAACTAGTCATCAAATAGCAGAAAGAGTTTTGCAAGCTTTCTTTAAGCAGCAAGTATCTGCTGTGGTTTAGTTCATTTATCAACAGTATTATCCAAAAATAACCCCTGTTCTAGGGGTTATTTTCATGAGAATATTAGCGATCGCTATTCCTACTCACTCTTTCTGCTGGCATTTGCGAAGGTATTCTGCATTCCCCAGTTCAACGAAAAAAATGCTTGGATTAAATAACGAACCGCAGAGGCACGGAGAACACAGAGCGAAAGAGAGAAAGATTCTAAAAGTTGGTTTACCAAGTATTGTTAGCTTGACAGACCACTAGGCAGTTTGCCTATATGAACGCTTTCGCAACAAAACAGCACTCGCCGCAGCAGCCAACAACCCTAGCCCGGAATTAGCTTCTGGGGCACAGAGTGGGGTTTAGGCTTATTTGAGAATAACTCTTGGCTGGTAAATGGCAAGTTAGCTAAACTAGGATTTAAGCAAACATTAACATTCGGTGGTCGATTGGGAATAGCAATAGTGGCTTTTGAAAAAAGACTTTTTCATGAAACTTTGCTTCTGGTTTGATTGAAATTTGAGTTTGAAAATTGACCCAGAAAAATTTGCTCGTCCAATAAGCACTCTGTCGCGTCAAATATGCAAAAGTGGTAAAAAACCGCACGCACACTGAGTAAAAAGGTAAAAATCAATAAATGTACATAAATGTGTTAAGAATAAAAATTTTACTTGATAGACTAACCATCCGCGCAGCAAAATCATAAAAAGTTAGAAAGTAATTAGTCACAGCAAGAAGTAGGACTTATTGAGAAGAGACTAGTACTCTGTCAACTTTCAATTGATTGATAAGCAAGTTGGTAGTAAGGACTTTTGTCTTTATTTTTTCAGCATTAAAAAGTGCTTACTACAAACCCTCATGGTAAGCTACGAAGATCGCATTGAAGAAAAGCATAAATTAGAATAAAAATAAACTGGATTAAATTTGGAAAAATCAAATGACGGTTGAGAGATGGACGGATGAAATGGTGGATGGATTGGCTTCAAGCGTCACTGAACTGCGGGAAAATCTGCGGGAAAGCGTCACTGAACTGCGGGAAAATCTGCGGGAAAGCGTTACTGAATTGCGGGAAAGCGTTACCGAGGTGCGGGAAAGCGTCACTGAACTGCGGGAAAATCTGCGGGAAAGCGTTACTGAATTGCGGGAAAGCGTTACCGAAGTGCGTGACAGTGTTGATGGTCTGAGGGTAACTGTTCAAGCTTTGTTACAAGTGGCTGCTCAAAGTCAGCGAGATATGGAATTAATGAAGCAACGACAAGAAGAAAATGATCAGAGATTTAATATTTTGTTAGAAGAAGTCCGCTATTTAAGACAAGGTAATTAAAGACTTGTTAGCGTTTTGATAACATACTTTATGGTATTTTAAGAAATTTATTCAGGCTTCCTTCTATGACACCTTCTACAAACCAGGTTTATCCCGTTATTTGGCACAACAACTCGGTGTCACTAATTGATCAAACTCGCTTACCCAACGAATATACATTTGTAGAAATTCACCGCAGTGAAGATATGGCGCGGGCGATTAAAACTATGATTGTGCGAGGTGCGCCGGCAATTGGTGTGGCTGCGGCGTATGGAATATATCTTGGTGCGAGAGAAATTGCCACAAGCGATCGCCACGAATTTTTGCAACACTTAGATAAAGTAGCCCAGTTGTTGCGTTCTACTCGGCCGACGGCAGTAAATTTATTTTGGGCAATTAGCCGGATGATCAAAGCCGCCTACGAAACGCTGGGAACGGTAGAAGAGATTAAGCAAACCCTTTTCCAAACAGCCCAAGCAATTAATACTGAAGATTTACAAACTTGTCATGCAATTGGTGACAATGGTTTGGCAGTCTTGCCCACTACCCCAGAAAAGTTGACACTGCTTACCCATTGTAATGCTGGGGCGCTAGCTACTGCTGGTTATGGCACAGCTTTGGGTGTTGTGCGTTCTGCTTGGAGGGAAGGACGTTTAGAACGTTTATTTGCCGACGAAACCCGTCCTCGTTTACAAGGCGCAAAACTCACCACTTGGGAATGTGTCCAAGAAGGTATTCCAGTTACATTAATTACCGATAATATGGCAGCCCATTGCATGAAACAGGGTTTGATTCATGCTGTAGTTGTGGGTGCTGATCGCATTGCTGCTAATGGTGACACTGCTAATAAAATTGGTACATATAGTGTTGCGATCGCAGCTAGAGCACATAATATCCCCTTCTTTGTCGCTGCACCCCTTTCTACCGTTGATTTTGAATTAGCCGATGGCAGCCAAATTCCCATTGAAGAACGCGAACCAACAGAAATCTATCAAGTTGGCGATACTATTCTCACACCTGCGGGTGTAGATTTTTATAATCCAGCTTTTGATGTCACTCCAGGCGAGTTGATTACAGCGATCATTACAGAAAATGGAGCGATCGCGCCTGGGGAATTGGTGAAATTACAGTTAAAGCAATTAGTGTAATTGATGTTTAAATTGATAGGTAAATAAGTTTGTAGTAAGGACTTTAGTCCTTGATCTTCTAAGCACTAAAGTGCTTACTACAAACCTTGAATCAAAATTAGCTTGACGAACTACTAGAAGTGAACTTCTCCCTGTCTTAAACTAATCCAGAACTTTTCTTCTCAGCCTTTCTAGTTCCTCATCTACATCTTCCTGATCCATGTGAGAAAGTTCGTGTGCTAGGCGAGTCTGAGGCTCTAAAGCCTCAGATTTCTCTGTTGTCTCACTTACTGCGATCGCATTTTCCCAGACATCCCATTTATCTTTCTTGTCTTCGAGGTTCTGGATTAGTGTTTTTGCATTGAGTGGAGTCGAGGTTTTTATAGGGCTACACAAAACCTTAGTGGACTGATTTTGAAAATCATAGACAACATCAAACACCTGAAATTTGCGCCAAGAGCTAGGCTTACGTGTCTCATCTATTGGTAAAACCAAAGTTTCACCAATTCGAGGAAGCCACTTACAGCTTGAAAATTCGGCCACCATTTTGCTCGATGCATCAATACTCCAAACAATACGGAGCTTGAAATCTTGAGGGTTGGGTGTCAAGAAAGGCGCATCGTTTTTCATCGCTACTTGTAACAATCCTCTGATGATTTGTTTTCAGAAGAAGCTTTAGTTTCGCAGGCTAATCGCTGTGATTTTTCAGCAGCATCACCAAACGACCTTAACAGAGGCGTTTTAGCCACAAACTCATTGAGTAAAAAACCAAAAACAACAAATATAGCCGGAACCAGCACGAACATAAACAGAAGACCCTGGCCAATCATTTTCTTGTCGGAGGGATTGTCTTGTTCTGGAGATTTTTTTTAATCACTCACGATTACACCACGACTAACTGCTATATCTAGTAAGCCCAAAACCAACTCGTGTCTAACTACTTCTTAAAAAATTTTCACGTTCCAAGCTCGAATATACTTTTATCTCTAAAGTTCAAGTCTTTCCCTCTCCGAGTCGGAGAGGGACAGGTTTTACTATGTAAAACCAGGGAGAGGTCTTTTTATTCGACTAATTAGCCCTAATGAACTTAACCAAAATGCTGAATAATTGCCTCGGCAAATTCAGAACATTTTAAGGGTTCAACAGGTGGTTCTAGCAACCTTGCTAAATCGTAGGTGACTTGACTATTTGCGATCGCATCGCTTAAACCTTTCTTAACTAGGTCTGCGGCTTCTTGCCAACCCAGAAACTCCAGCATCATCACCCCAGACAAAATCACTGAACCAGGATTAATCCGATCTAAACCGGCGTGTTTGGGTGCTGTGCCGTGGGTGGCTTCAAATATGGCACTAGCATCGCCAATATTTGCCCCTGGCCCCATTCCCAATCCCCCAACAATGGCGGCGGCAGCATCAGACAAGTAATCGCCGTTCAAGTTCATCGTTGCCAGAATCGAATACTCGTCCGGTCTGGTTTGGATTTGTTGAAAAATGCTGTCAGCAATCCGGTCATTCACCAAAACTTTCTCTTTCCATTTGCCATCGCCGTGGGTTGCCCAAATTGTGTTAAGAACAGTTTCAACTTCCTTGACAACTTGCGCTTTCTTGTCTGGAGTGAGACTATCAAACCCAGGTTCAATCTGGCGGGCGTTTTCTTCCAAGGAAATATTCGGATTTTTTTCCTTGTTACTTAAAATCCAAGATTCCTGTTCAGTAACAGTTTCTTGGCGAAATTCGCTGATTGCTAGTTCATAACCCCAATCGCGGAAAGCGCCCTCGGTGTACTTCATAATGTTGCCTTTATGCACCAAAGTCACCTGTTGCTTGTTTTTGGGCAATAGCAAGGCGTGTTTGATCGCACGTCTGACTAGCCGCTGGGAACCAGTTTTGCTGATCGGTTTGATGCCAATACCAGAATCAAGAGGAATGCGTTTTTTCCCATGTTCTGGGGTGGCGGGGATCAGTTCTTCGTTGATAAATTTAATTAAGCGATCGCCGATTTCGCTACCTTGTCGCCACTCAATGCCTAAATAAATATCTTCTGTATTCTCCCGATAAACAATTACATCCAGCTTTTCGGGATTTTTGTGGGGTGAGGGCGTACCTGCATAGTAACGGCAAGGACGCACGCAGGCATACAAGTCAAAAATTTGCCGTAAGGCTACATTTAAAGAACGAATTCCCCCCCCAATGGGCGTAGTCAAAGGCCCTTTAATAGCTACACCATATTCTTCAATTGCCGTGAGAGTGTCTTGAGGTAAATACTGGTAAGTACCGTATAAATCACAAGCTTCGTCCCCAGCGTAAACCTTGAACCAGCTAATTTGACGCTGACCCTTATATGCTTTGGCTACCGCAGCATCTAGCACTTTTTGGGTAGCAGGCCAGATATCTATACCTGTGCCATCGCCACGAATAAAGGGGATAATTGGATTGTCCGGTACGATTGGTTCACCATTTTTGAAGGTGATTTTTGCTCCGGCTGCGGGGGGGGTAATCTTTTCGTACATAGTTCACACACTCCTAATCGATACGCTGCTATTCAAAAAAACCTTATGTGGCAGGCTTGTATATTTTGCTGTGTCTTTTGTTCACCAAGCCATAAGGCGCAGATTTTCCCCCTATTCCCCTTGTACCTTATTTGGGGATTAAGTGTGGGATTCAGTGAAGCGATCGCAATTTTGTACGATCAAAAATAGTAAACTACTTTTCGCTATCAGTGCTTCACCTTGGAGAAGCCTAATAGCTTACCGCTCTTTCACTGACCGCTAAAACAAGAATGGCATGACAGACCCAATGATTTTATCAGGCCCTGCAAATGACATCGACTCCCTCCGACGACCGTTAATCGCTGGGTCTGAAAAAGTCCAACAACAGATAATCCTACAGTTAGCTGAGTTGGGTAATGAGGGATTAGACGTGTTGATGGAATTTTTACTCAAACGACGTGAGAACCCAGCGACTTGGGTTGATGGCAAAGCTTACCAAGTCCTTTATAACTCTGATGCACCTCAAGCCAAAGAATTTCTGCGCTCCTGTTTTCCTGAGGGAATTGTACCTCTAAAATCAGAGTGCGGGATTAACTACAATTCTTTGCAACAGCTACTAGCTGTTCAAGACTTCCAAGCAGCGGATCGCGTCACCATAGAAAAAATGTGTGAACTATCAGGGACAACGGCTGTACAACGAAAATGGTTGTATTTTAGTGAGGTAGAAAATGTGTCAGCTGTTGACTTGCAAACCATTAACAACCTCTGGTTAGTCCACTCCGAAGGTAAATTTGGCTTTTCAGTACAGCGAGAAATCTGGTTAAGTTTGGGTAAAAATTGGGAGAATTTCTGGCCGAAAATTGGCTGGAAAGCAGGTAACATCTGGACGCGATACCCTAACGAGTTTACCTGGGATTTGAGTGCGCCT
The DNA here is from genome assembly GCF_017114985.1 of Nostoc sp. JL33. Taxonomy (GTDB): domain Bacteria; phylum Cyanobacteriota; class Cyanobacteriia; order Cyanobacteriales; family Nostocaceae; genus Nostoc. Next base: position 30,036 of record NZ_JABXKP010000081.1, read on the forward strand.
AGAGGTCACTTACCCCTCTCTAATCAACTTCGGGGGGTACGAGTCTTTGCTTCTCTACTCTCTCACCCAGCTTGGTCGAAGAATCCAGAAAAATGATTTTGAGCCTACGTACAAATAGATTATGATCAATCCCACCAACCGAGAATTCTACGCGATCATTGAACGAGATGAATATGGCTACTATGTCGGAGAAGTCCCTCAGCTAAAAGCCTGTTACAGTTAGGGAGAAACAATTGATGAGTTGATGGCTAATATCAAAGAAGTAATTGAACTTTGTTTAGAAACAAAAAATGATGAAGAAATAAGAATTTATAGGTTTTCAAAAGGTAGTAATTTAATGCCAAAATTACCAGTAATGCCAAAATTACCAGTTTTAACAGGTAAAACAGTTATTAACACTCTTGAAAAAATAGGTTTTCAGGCGGTGCGTCAAAAAGGCTCTCATGTACAAATGCAACATGAGGATCGGCGGTTAGTAACTATTCCTGTTCATGCTGTTAAAACTATAGGTAAAGGATTACTACGCGATGTTGAACTTACAAGAGAAGAGTTTATAGCATTGCTGGAATAATAGAGTTGGGAAGTTTTCCACTAATCCCAAATGCACAATCTCAAATCAGATAATGGCAAACGTTCGTCTCGAAGATATTAAGCGTAGATTTAACAATGTCACCGCTATTGAGGATATTACCTTTGAAATTCCTGATGGTGAGTTTTGGGTTTTAGTTGGCCCATCGGGTTGTGGTAAGTCTACAATTTTGCGAACGATCGCGGGTTTAGAAACTGCTACATCTGGTAAACTATTTATTGGCGATCGCTTGGTGAACAATATCCCAGCCAGACAACGGGATGTAGCGATGGTGTTCCAAAACTACGCTCTCTATCCTCATATGAGTGTGGCGCAAAACATCGGCTTTGGCTTGCAAATGCGTCAGGTTGACCGGAAAATCATTCAAGAACGGGTGATGAATGTGGCGCGATCGCTTTCTCTGGATCACTTACTGGATCGCAAACCCAAACAACTTTCTGGGGGACAGCAACAACGGGTAGCATTAGGGAGAGCGATCGCTCGTGAACCACAAGTGTTTTTACTTGATGAACCTTTATCTAATTTAGATGCCCAATTGCGCGATGATACAAGGGCAGAATTGAAACAGTTACATCAAGAATTAGGCATTACAACTATTTACGTCACCCACGATCAAGTTGAAGCGATGACTTTGGCTGATAAAATTGTCGTGCTAAATCGCGGGCGGATTCAACAAATCGGCGATCCCCAAACTATTTATGCAAGTCCTGCTAATCAGATGGTGGCAACTTTTTTAGGCAGTCCACCAATGAATATTTTGCCTGCAATCTATGAAAGTAACGGTTTTGATGTGAGTGGACAGTTATTAACAATTCCAGCAGTTGTGAAAGAAAAATTCCAGTTGCGTCAGGGACACAGTTTTAATTTGGGGATTCGTCCAGAGCATATAAAAATCAATACTGACTCAGAACGGCCTGAACACCCTACTACCGCTAACAGTACTCAAAACTCAGGACTGTTATCGGTTGAAGTTAAACTGGTGGAACCTTTGGGAAGGGAAACTTTGATTCGTGCTAGTTTACCTGGTTCGGCGGTGGTGTTGAATATTCAGGTAAGTGGGGATGTGCGTTTGCGTCCAGGCGATCGCCTTTCTCTACAACTCGATTTAAATCATTTGTTTGTGTTTGATCCCAAAACTGGGGACAGAATCTTACCTGTTGAGTGACTGTAGTTTTAAACTGCTAGAAATAATCGCCAATTTCCAATTTTTTGTAGCCAAAATCTAAGAAAATAAAAACTGCAATAGATACTTAATGGATTCGCTGCAAAAACTTATATGACTATTAATCGACGCCATTTATTGTTTTTACTCACAGCAGGTGCGGGTGCTTTTGCATTAGATGCTTGTGCATTGGCTGAGAAATCTCCTGAAAAAAACACTGCAACACCAAATCCAACAACAAATACAGCACTAAATACAACACCAAATCCAACAACAAATACAGCACTAAATACAACAGGCCCTATCCAGCTACCGCCTTTAGCTTACGCCTACGAAGCACTGGAACCACACATCGATGCTAAAACGATGCAGTTTCACCATGATAAACACCATGCAACTTATGTGAAAAACCTGAATGCGGCCTTGAACAAACACCCAGAACTCAAAGGGAAAACTGTTGAAGAACTGTTGCAAAAACTTGACAAAGTACCACAAGATATTCGCAGAGCAGTACGCAATAATGGCGGTGGTCATGTCAACCACTCAATGTTCTGGGAAATTATGAAGCCGAAAGGTGGGGGAGAACCAACAGGAAGTATAGCCTCGGCGATTAATCAAAATTTTGGCTCTTTTGCAGCTTTCAAAAAAAAGTTTAACGAAGCTGGTGCGGGTCGTTTTGGTAGTGGTTGGGTTTGGCTAGTGCGTAACAAAGGTGGCAAGTTGGAAGTGGCAACAACAGCTAACCAAGATAGTCCCTTAAGTGCAGGCAAATATCCCATCTTGGGTAATGACGTATGGGAACATGCCTATTATCTCAATTACCAGAATCGCCGCGCCGATTATTTAGATGCTTGGTGGAACGTTGTTAATTGGGATGAAATTAACAAGCGGTTTGCAGCAGCAAGTAAACTTGCCTAAAACCAGATAACAATTTAGAGTTATAGGCGCTTAAAAACTGGCAACAGAATCTTATTTCTGCTGCTAATTTTTGGATGTGATACCAAATATGGAAAGGATGTATATAGCCCAATACAGTTTAGATAAGCCCAAAATCCTGATGTAGAGACGCGATTTATTGCGTCTTTAAAGACCAATTATCTACACCAATAATCCTTAACACCAAGCGTATTGGTATATAGCCGTTCTCGCAAAAACGCTATAGCAATCCTATTTGATTTGGTTCAAATCGCAAGACTCAGATCCCCGACTTCTTAGAGAAGTCGAGGATCTCGTTGTTCACGAATGATTAAGTAGGGCTATATTGTTTCACCAAACATGAAAACTGCTGTAATAATTAATTCTAACTCCCCACTCCCCACTCCCCACTCCCCACTCCCCACTCCCCAACTTTTTTCCAAGGAAGTTTGACTGTAAATCGGCTGCCTTTCCCTAACTGACTTTCGGCATGGACAGTACCACCGTGCAACTCTACAATTCTTTGCACCATCACTAATCCTAAACCAGTGCCCGTGGAACGATGGGTGGAGGAATTTTCAACCTGCATAAAAGGTTGAAATAATTTGAAAAGGTCATCGGAAAGCATACCAATACCCGTATCTACCACGCTGAAAAAGATATATTTATTTGTGGAATTTGGCTGGACTTCCATCCAGACTTTGCCTCCTTCTTTAGTAAACTTGATAGCATTAGTCAACAGGTTGATAAATACTTGACGGATGCGGCGTTCATCAACTTGGATCGGTTCGAGTTCTTCAGGTATTTGTAGACTCAGGTGGATATTTTTCTGGAACGCCAGATGGTTAACAAAACTTAGGCTGGAGTCACATAATCCCCGAATTGAAGTAGTAGCTAGTTGCAGTTCTATTTTGCTGGATTCGATGTCGGTAAGGTCAAGGATCTGGTTAATCAATTCTAGTAGGTTCTTACCACTGGATTCGAGCATATTTAGGGACTGGTGCTGTTCTTCACTCACAGAGCCGTACACTTTATTTTGAAATGACTCTGTGATTTCAAGAATGGAGTTTAATGGAGTCTTCAGTTCATAGCTGATGTTTTTTAAAAAGGTGCTTTTAGCACGATTTGCGATTTCGGCAACTTCTTTAGCCTCACGCAGAGCGGATTCTGCCCGTTTGCGATCGCATATTTCTAAAGTCAGGGCGACAAATTCCGCGATTGAGCTAACGAAGTTTTGCTCACTAAGTTCCCATGTTCTCTTAATACCAATCTGCTCATACAATACTGTTCCCACCACTTCGCCCCCAACCCAAAGGTCGCTATCAATTAGGGATACAATATTATTTGGTTCTAGTAGTTCATTCCATAATTCTTGTACGCGGGGATCGGTGCGAGTGTCGGTGACGGTGATCCTATGGGCAGCCGCCAGAGCTTTAAAGTAGATCGGATAATCTGCAAGGTTGCGTTCTAGACCTGCCGAATGTCTCTGGCTGCTACGTTCATAGAGATTTATACATTGTAGTTTGGTGCGTTGGTGCAGCCCGCCTCTGGCATCGCTATTAAATAACCATACACCCACTCGCTCTACTTCTAAGGCATTCGCTGCTTTTTCGGTGATGACTTTGAATGCTGTTTCCAGATTTCCTTCAAAAACGGCTTTGTGATTTGCCAGTTCTGCCAGTACCCGACTATGCTGGCTCAGTTTTTCCTGACTGTTGATGTGTTCTTGAATCTCTTGCTGTAATTCTTCAGTTCGCTGCTTAACTTGCAGTTCTAACTCTTGATTTTTGGTAGTCAGTGCAGTAAAGGTTTTGCCTAATTGCTGCGCCATCTGGTTGAAAGATCCGCGCAGCACCTCTAGTTCTTTAATGCCCTGTACTTTCACCACTGAATCTTTACCATTGGTAAAATCAGCTAAATCTTTTATCGCCGTGCTGAAGTAGAGAATTGACTGAGTTATCCAACGAGCGGTGACGATCCCCAATATAGTAGCTAGTCCCAATGCTGCCAGACAGAGAAAAATTGTCGTTTGAATGTTGCGATCAATTTGTCCCATAAAGTCTGCTTCTGGGACAGCGACTACAATCAACCAATTGACATTTGGTTTGCCCTCGAAGGGTCTAACCTCTAAAAATTGTCGTTTGCCCTCAAAAGAGAAATCTAGTTGCTGTAAACTTTGAATCTGGTCAAAGTTACTAAATTTAGTTGCTAAATATTTAGCGGCTGCTTGAGTAAAAGAATTCCCGCTCTGGGAAGCTGCCAACCTAATCGGTTTACCATTTTGTAAGCGGAATGGTTCTTCGGTTGTAGAACTTGCTACTAATAGCCCCGATCGCTCGATAATAAAAATTTGCCCAGACTTGCCAACTTTGATATTTTGCAGCAAGTCCCCAATATCTGATAAGTGAGTGAGAGTGCTGTTGACTCCGAGTAACTGACCTTGTGAATTATAGATGGGTTGAGATGCACTAATTAGGAGTGTTGGTTCAGTCAGGGGTGTAAAAATCTGACTAAAGCTGAATTTTTTAGCGGTAACTGCTGTTTGATAATCAGGGCGCGATCGCGCATTATAGTTTTTGATTACCTCTGGTAGTTGGGTAGGTTGACCTTGAGGGTCAATTCTGTAGGTGTAGAGGTCGTACCCAGTTGACTTAGAGGCTTTTCTGAGCAAAAATTGGCGATCGTTGAGCTTCTCCACCGCTAAGTATTCTTGCTGTTCATTGCTTGCCGTTAAGGCCAACGCATCTGGAAAAATCTTTAACTGCTCGATTAAATATGGCTCCCAGGTTGCAAGATTCTCTATCTTCAGCAACCCCATCTCAATGATATTTTGATTACTGCGTAGTACCTGACGCGGGGTTGACAGATAAGTTTGTAAATTCTGCTCGACTCGATTGGCAACTTCACGACGCAATTCGCTAGCTACCTCATTGACTGCTTTTTGCCCGTTGCTGATTGATAAATATCCAGTCAATCCCACAGCTAGGAAGATTTGTAGCAGGAACAATGCTACCAGGATGCAACTTAGGGGTACGCCTTTAAACAGCGAAAAAACACTACCTTGCCCAGTATTTTTGTTCATCTGCCCACTCTCCCTGCTTCCCCTGACTGTCCTCTAGTACTGAGTACAACACCTGGAGTTCGCTGTCCTGTGGGCTTATGCATAGTTTGTACTCGGTAGGGTCAAGTGCCAATATAGCACTTCTGCTAAAAGAACAGTTAGCTAACTGCACCTGTAGATTTCACCAGTCAAATATTGCGATCTTCAAAGGTAAGCTGTTCCACATTTAACTTGCTCCCATTAGGGCGGGCTTTCCGGCCCACCCCACAAGAGTTAGGTTTAATTAGGTTATGCAATTTAGATGTTTTTCAGCTTACTGGGTATTGGGTACTTGTACCATTTCACACAAACCCTGATTGACCCCGGAAAGCTACGACAACTAAGGGGTAAGCTAGTGGGTTGCGGTAAGTTCAGAGCCGCTTATTAGATAATATTTAGGTTAGCTTATGTAGTAGATTAGACAAAGTTATGGATATTCAATACCCTAAAATGGAGAAATATTAGGGGTTAATCCTAGCGAAATGTATATGGGGTAACAACAAAACTGTGTTTGTCTGGCATAAACCAATACGCTTGGATTAAAGCTAAAAAATAAAACTGGTGTAGATTGGTTTGAGGAACGAAACCCAACAAAGCCTTGATAATGTTGGGTTACCCTGCAAAGAAGCAAGCTACGTTCCTCAAACGCCACATGCTTCTCCCTGGGGAGACGCTACGCGAACAAGTCGGCAGAGCGCAAGGGCGCAGTGGCTCCCCAACCTACTATTCTTCTTAACCCAAGCGTATTGTGCCATAAACTACATCTTTAGATACTAGGCAGTTTCAAAACCAGGCATTTATATATAATATATAAGATTTGTATCTTTAAGATTAGAAATCCATAAGTGAAAGAAATGCAATTTTTATATTTTCTTTGTTATTTTGTATTTAACGGGACAGTTCTTCATCATTTGGTGGGTTTAAATAACAATTAGTTAAACAATTTCTCCCCCCAAAGATCCATGTAAATTATTTGTATTCTGCTTACTTTGCTTCTGAATTTACAAGCACAATGCAAATGGGTCAGACAGATTACATGGTAATATTTCTAATTGGCAAATAGTTCATCTACACAAGGAAAACCTTGCCTACAACTATGCTTAAAACAAAAAATCGGCGTATTTTTCTGCCTGCTTTTATTCACCCTTTAGAAGAAAAGAATCAAAAAGGTAGTAAAAAGCAATTTGCTCAACCTAAATTAGATTTACTGCAACCATTACGTCAATGGCTCGACAAAATTGAGATTCAGAATCGGAAATTAGCCAAATTTATTGCTAAACTGATTCCCGCTCAGTGTCCATTCGAGCGTGATATCATGCTTTTTGGTCGCAGAATAGGTCACATTCCGCCAATGTGCAAACTCAATCCCCTTTATAACGAACTTGTCTACTTGCGTTTTCGCGCTTTGTGTTATCTAGTAGATCAGTGTGGAGAGGATATTCAATCCTATTGCTGAACATAACTAGAGAAAACACAATATGGAAATTAAAATTGAGCATCAACCCAGTGAAGAACGTCTCAATGAATTGAGTGTCTATAAATGGGGAATTTGGGAAAAGGAAGTCTCAAAATTCCCTTGGGCTTATGATTCTCAAGAAACTTGCTACTTTTTGAAAGGTGACGTATTTGTTACTCCTGATGGTGGACAGCCAGTGCAAATGGGTAAAGGCGATTTGGTGACTTTTCCTGCTGGCATGTCCTGCACATGGGAAATTACAAAGGACGTAAAGAAGCATTATTACTTTGATTAGTGAATAGACAAAAGTGATGGCAGAAATAGATCCCCGACTTCGTAAAAGTTGTCGGGGATCTTGTGCGATCGCCACCACAGAAAATCTAGAGAGTTCATAATCATGTTAGTGGGAGTTTAGTTACAGAAGATGCTGTTTAGCAGAAAAAGGTTTCGTCCCACCGCCATTTTATAGAGGAAAATCATCAAAAATGTTACTGCATTTAAGTACTTGGCAAGAAGTCGAAGCTTATTTACAGCAGTCAAAGGGGATTATTTTCCCTATTGGTTCCACAGAACAACATGGGCCAACGGGGTTAATTGGTACTGATGCCATTTGTGCAGAAGCGATCGCAGCTGGTGTAGGTGATGCAACCCAAGCGATCGTTGGCCCTACAATCAATGTGGGCATGGCACTGCACCATACTGCTTTTCCTGGCTCAATCAGTCTGCGTCCCAGCACTTTAATTCAAGTAGTGCGAGATTATGTAACTTGTTTAGCCAAAGCTGGTTTTAGCAAGTTCTACTTTATTAACGGACATGGTGGGAATATCGCCACCCTGAAAGCGGCTTTTTCCGAAACTTACGCGCATTTAGAAGATTTGCAGATTCCTAATGCTCAACATGTGCAATGTCAAGTGGCAAACTGGTTTATGTGCGGTTCTGTATATAAGCTAGCTAAAGAATTATATGGGGATCAAGAAGGTTCTCATGCAACGCCAAGTGAAGTAGCCCTCACACAGTACGTTTATCCAGAGGCGATTAAGCAAGCATATCTTTCACCAGAAGTTGCAAGCGGACATCGGATTTATAGCGCTGCTGACTTTCGAGTGCGTTATCCAGATGGACGTATGGGATCAAATCCGGCTTTAGCAACGCCTGAACACGGTAAGCAACTTTATGATTTGGCGGTGAAAGAACTTAGCAGTGGGTATTTAGAATTTGTGAACGCTGAGTAAAACTCGTGGAAAGACGCTGTAGAGATGCGAGTAAAATTGCCTCTCTGCATAAAATATCTTGAGAAGAGTTATTCGATAAGGGTTTTTCAAAAACGAATCTAGAACAGATGCGGCGTTTTTATCTAGAATGGCAAATTGCCCAGGCACCGTCTGGCAAATCTAATTTAGACACTGAAATTTCGCAAACACTGTCTGCGGAATCTAATTTATCAACTTTAGCTCAAGGATTTCCTTTAGTTTCAGGGTTTTTGCTCGGATGTTCGAGTTATGAGGTGCAACGTTCGAGTTCAGAAGGGGAAGTTTCAGGCTTTTTGCTCGGATGTTCGAGTTCTGAGGTCGGAATGTCGAGTTATGAAGTGCAACTTTCGAGTTATGAAAGTGAAACTTGAGGGTTTGAGGTTAAGTGATGGGCATTGGAGAACAATGATACTTTAAAATTTTATGAAACTCCTATATCATTCAAGCATTCATCAACCAAAGGAGTTTGCATCCGAATAGCAATATACCAGTAGTCTCGAAGACCAGGTTGTATCTGTCTTCCCTGAGCCCGAACAGTTTCAGTCTGAGTACGCCAACGCTTTCTCCGCATTCTCTCTTCAAATGGCTCTCTTTTAGAAACATCCCCCTCAGAAGAATAAAGGTAAACAATTCGTAAGGCACATTTAATTCTGTCAACAAACATACTTGTTGAAGTACTAGACCAGCAATGATCTATTACTTTTACTACGTCTAAAATCGCAGTAGCACAGTGCATCGAATCAACTGTTGTTCCAAGATATGGCGCTTTTCTGGGTGAAAATACTCTGCATCAAAGCGATCGCTCTCTACAGTCTCACTAAAATTTGCTACATAGCTTTTCTGTGTAGACAGGTCGAGGTTATTTAGTCCAAGTTCGTGCAGTAATAGAGTCTCGGCTTCAGCATAGAGAGTTTTAGAAATTTTTAGTTTTTCCCAACTAGTTATAACTAATTTCCTAATCTCTCTTTGTTGCTCAAATTCGGGAATATATATAGGGATAGTATAGAGGTCATCTAAGTTTAAACCTGCTTGGATAGCACCTCTGGACTTTCTCTGGAGGTAGGCTTGCCCTATATTACTATTGAGGTATGTACATAAATAATATGGGTCGATTGACTTTGACCTGTAAACTGTACTTTTACAACTATAAATAGCCTGACCTACATCTTCATCAACAATTGCCACATTACCTAAAGTGCCGACAACTGAAACAAGTAAATCTTCTGGAAATAAACTATACTTCTTCAAGCCTTGAAATGCACTTTTGGGAATGTAAGCATTATCCTGATCTAAGAGAAAAAATGGTTTAACATCCTTGCCTCGTACATATCGATAAGGTGAGTGTTCTACATAATTTTCAACTGTAAAAGCAGAACCGAAAGGCCCTGTAATAAATTTGCCTTTTAAATTCCCCCAGAGTTCGACATTTACATTTGAGAGTAAATTATCAAGTTTGAGATATTCTGGCTTGAAATATTCTGCATCTAATCGCCAGTCAAAAGGAATTTGAGAAAAATTAACAATACTCCAAACTGCCAATGGTCAATCCTCCTTTTGCTGAAACTGGCTCAATAACCAAGTTCCAACTTCAGATTGACTCATTTCACGACTTTGGCGTAAAGCTTCTTCTAAAATAGCGATCGCCAGCCCAGGCAATACCTGTGATTCTTGAATACGTTTACTACCTTGATCTGCGATCGCATAGGCGATGATTTGGGCATTTTTCACATCCACTACCCAGTATTCAGCAACGCCCAACTCTTCATAGAGCGATCGCTTTGTACCCAAGTCATCCAACAGAGATGTTTTAGCAATTTCAATCACCAAATCCGGTGCAGGATACCGATCAAGTTTGACAATTCCTGTACCTGCTGGGATGACTTGGGCGCGTTCTCTGAGGTAATACGCTACATCGGGCTGACAATCCTGAACACCAGTTTTACGAAAGGTAGTGGTGTCTAAACCTCTTGCCTGAATCCCTTTAAGTGTTGCAAATAGAGTCACTGCAAAAATAATTACAACATGGTCTTGACCATGATCAAAACTAACTGGTGGCATCTCCAGCCTCATATATCCTTTGTAGTAGTAACTCTTTCCCTTCTCGTCGAGCAAGTTGGTAACTATCTGCTCATACTCTTCCCAAGAGGTGTAAATCCATGTATCTGTGGGTAACTGGGTTTGTAAATCACTCATTGCTTAACCATCCCGCCAAAACGAAAACTTTTGTTTCTTGGCAAAGTCTACAAATGCACTGGCAATTTCATCTAAATCGTGATCGATAATCATGTGTCCATAATCATCAATCATAGGCTTCCCGTCCACCCCCGGCTTGTAAACATATTCACCAGAGTTATCCTTACCACTGTTTTCACTGGTGGCAAAAAATATAGGATAGTCCTTGAGTCGAGGACAGTAGTGCTTAGAATTTGGATCATTGTTCCACTTTTGCAGGAACAAAACACTGGTTTTTGTACCAGTATGCGGCTTAAAAGTATTTACGTGTAGCCCTACTACTGCTAAAATTCTGGCTCTCTCACTAATCCAAGAACGCACATGAGCATCAGAGATATTATTAAACCGTCCTTGAGGAAGCACAATCGCCATTCGCCCTCCCGGACATAAAAACTCTAAATTCCGTTCGATAAACAATACGTCTCGGCTTTGCTTTGTTTGCCAGCTTCCTGTATTTTCATAGCGACTTTGATTGTCAAAGCCTCCTTATTATCGACCCACAAGTGCTGAATTATCAACTTAAAGTCTCTGACTGCAAAGTTTGGGACTACAACAGAAATAGGAAGAACATAAGTTACATCTTTTTCAACTCCAATTTTTAGCTTTGCAACTAGCTTCTTAACCTTTTACTCAAAATGCAACTACAAAATGACAATCTGAATGTTAGTTCATTGAATTGACTCTCTAGATTATTAACTTTTAGTGATTAGAACTCAAACTTTGAGCCTCTGAACTCGGAATTTCGCCCTTTTTACTCGAACGTTGAGCCTCTGAACTCGGAACTTCGACCTTTTTGCTCAAAAAATGAAGCTCAGAACTCGGAACGCCGAGCTTTTAACTCCAACATCCAAGTTCTGAACTTCAATGTTGCACCTTTTAAGTGCAACTACCGAGCTATTTTCTACAACGCTGCCTTTTCAGACTTGGCCTTTCCAGCTTTACGGGCAAATCGTCGCTCCATTTCCACAACCACTGCATCTAAACCCGCGCCCTGTCCACTGGCTTTAGCGTAATTATATACCTGCAACGCGGCTGCATAAGCTTCACTACCCACCGCCAGAGTTGTATCATCCACCAATTGTAACTGCGTCAGCGATCGCAACACCGGATACAACGCCTCAAATAACTGCACGTCCTTCCGCATCTCCTCCAAGTCAAACGATCGCGGTAAAAACTCTGGATTCTGCGCCCCCACCTCTAATGCAATGCTTACAAACGCCCGACTCTTATCTCCAATCTTCGGTAAAGCTTTGCGATCGCCGGAACTCAAATCAACCAAAAATGGTAACTTTTCTTTAATCGTGCTAATTCCTTGCAACACAGCATCTCTCTGTTGTTTGTGTCAGTGTTACACTAATTCGGGCTGTAGACATGTCTAATGACTCTCCACTAAGTTTCTTAAATCTAGAGCGCCCAGATATACAACTCAAATTTCCATTCGCAGAATAAAGCTGGTGATCGTAACAAGGACTGATTGGGCGATAATTTCTAGAAAATGGTGTCATGTCGCATTTTTATTCCTCAGCACCCAGACAATTACCAGATTGTAAAGGCTTGAGTCACCAATTTTTGCTCCGGCGTAGCCCACCGTAGGTATCGCTTGTCCCTAAGACCGCGATAAAATTCTCAAGCACAACAGCGCACTCCATACCAATGCAAATTAACTGGGAAACTGCCAAAACCTACGAAGATATTCTCTATCAAAAAAACGATGGCATTGCGAAAATCACCATCAACCGCCCCCACAAACGCAATGCTTTTCGTCCCAAAACAGTCTTTGAACTGTACGATGCTTTCTGTGATGCTCGTGAAGATACTACTATTGGTGTTGTCTTATTTACGGGCTATGGGCCACACACTGATGGCAAATATGCTTTCTGTTCTGGTGGCGATCAAAGTGTGCGGGGACATGGGGGTTATGTGGACGAAACTGGCATCCCCCGCTTGAATGTGCTGGATTTACAACGCCTGATTCGTTCCATGCCGAAAGTGGTGATTGCCCTAGTGGCTGGATATGCGATCGGTGGTGGGCATGTCCTACACTTGATTTGTGACCTGACGATCGCTGCCGATAACGCCATTTTCGGACAGACTGGCCCCAAAGTCGGCAGTTTCGACGGTGGTTTTGGAGCCAGCTATCTCGCCCGCATCGTCGGACAAAAAAAAGCCAGAGAAATTTGGTTTCTCTGCCGCCAATATGATGCACAACAAGCTCTAGAAATGGGCTTAATTAATTGCGTCGTCCCAGTCGAACAACTAGAAGCCGAAGGTGTTCAATGGGCGCAGGAGATTTTAGAAAAAAGTCCGATCGCAATTCGCTGTCTCAAAGCCGCCTTCAATGCTGATTGTGACGGACAAGCTGGTTTACAAGAACTCGCTGGCAATGCCACCCTACTCTATTACATGACAGAAGAGGGGTCTGAGGGCAGACAAGCCTTTCTTGAAAAGCGTCCACCAGATTTTCGCTCTTTTCCTTGGTTACCTTAAAATTGCAAAAATCGCACCTCACTAAAGGGTGCGATTTTTGCAGATGTCAACTTTTACAGCACTAAAAATTTTAAAAAAAAATCTTATTTTAAGTAGACTACAAACTCAGTTCAGTAATAATGGATGACTAAATAACCACTGCTTTAGACTTTACCTGTTCACAGATAGAGGGAGTTGTTTCTTCTATAGGGGCAAGAGCAGCATTGTCTAAATCTGAGGCTAGAGATTGAGAAGATGTTAAAACTGGGGCTGCATCTGGCAAAATCCAGGCATCTTCCAAGGTTTCCCAAGAAGGTGCAAAAGGTGGAAGCGCCAAAGAGCAAGCCTTCCAAGTTGCTTGAACTGGTGCTCCCAACTGCTGGCACATTCCGCCACGGCGACCCTCTGGCTGGTAATGACGGCAATATTTACAGGCAGATGCTAAAAATTTAATGGGTTTCATTTGGATTTATCTTTAGTGTGGTTTCAGGCTGTATTTCATCCTTTTATTTTGCTTCTATATATAAATACGGATAAAAGCCAAAAAGCCATTATTTTGTAGAGGTTTCAGCGATCCCAAGTAAAAAATAAACTTCAGATTGTTTTTATAATCTTGTTATATATTTAAATAATCGTTAGAGTGTTCACCTATAGATTTTGGCTAAAAATTATTAGGGATCAAGACTAAAACTAAAGCTTTTGATTTATCCAGCCTTTTAACTTCTTCCTTAAGGATAAGTTAAGGCAGAGGATTTCAGGTAAATAGTCTATTTTGTATACCACATTCGGTATATTCTCGCAGTAAAATATTTTTTTTCTCAAGAATCAGAACTATTTTATGTGCTAACAGCAAGTTACTTACGTGAGAAATTATGCTCAAGGAATAATCGCTAAACTATTTTGCTTTGAATTTAGGTCAGGACTGATTCCAGGGCAAACGCATCTAAATATTGAATCCCGAAGCCTAAAGATATGTATAGTGTGAGTAGGTCAACACAATCGCCTAAAATGCTTTATTAATAAGGTTTTCAAGCAATCATATCAACAGTAGACTGTTCTTTTTCATGACTAATTGCGATCGCTTGAGGCACTGTACCAAATTGTATCCGCCTGTATATGCTCAAGTGAAGGTGTACAGCGATCGCAATTAGCCCTTTCAAGGTGGGTGAAAATTTTTAGTCTATAAATTCTTCTTTAACCTCTTCTCTCTGTGTTCTCTGTGCCTCTACGGTTAAATTCTGCACAATTGTGTCAGCTGCAAAAACTTGAGATATTACATACGCAATCACGAAACCAAACATGGAAGTTTAGCGATGCCGGAATTTTTCCACCCAAATCGCAATCGTGCAGTTGTTGCTGGTTTGGAGCGCCTGTATCCCGATGCGCGGGTAAAATGCGAATATTTTTTCGACCATATAGAAGTCGATGAGGTACATAGTGGAGGCTGGCTGAACAATGCGATCGCCCCTATCGTTGAAGTGCAACCAGAAGCAGGATTGGAACTGGCTATAGGAGGTGCGCTTCGCATGGAAGCCATGAGGCGCTACAACCAGTATCTGCCACTCAGGTTAGGGGTCAAGCCAGAATAGCTGTAAAAAAGCGCCACTTACCCAAAAATTGCTAGACCCAGCGATCGCTCCACTGCCTGCTACCGCCATTCAACCATAGCCAATCCCCACACCACAAGCGCAGAAATTAACAATTCAAAATTCTTGCATTAAAGACATTTTGCCTACGGCACGCTATAGCGAAGAGACTCTTATTTAAACCCTTTAATTTACGATGAGAGTGCTGAGTTAAAAGTGCCTCGGCTCAGGGGCTTTGCTCAAACTACAGTACATCAGTACTAACGAGTTTTTCCTTACCCAGCACTGAGTGAAAGATTACGCGCGAACACTCTTTTTTGTCCAAAGTCGAAAATATGACTAAAGTCATACTGAAATTATGACTTTAGTCTACTGTGCCTTCTTACTTAGTATTTTAAACTCAGAACAATAGAGCAAACGAACTAAGCCGTGTAACAGGCAAAACTTCCTATAATCCTAAAGATTTGGCAAATAAGACTTACAAAGTGAATGAAAGTATCTTGATCGATTCAATCTAAGTAACATGAATATATATCCAAATTTTCGATTTTTTAAAAAAATTATTATATTTCTACTTACAATTACTTTAGTAACAGCCTGCGATTCCATCCAAGCGGAAGAAAGAAATATAGCTAAAGAAAAAATCGTCAGTGGTGATAATTATGGAGAGCTACATGACCAAGGAAAGTTACGTACTTATTATTTTTATACTCCAAAATCTTACAATCGAGACCGCCCGATGCCGTTAGTTTTAGTGTTTCATGGCGATGATGGTAGTGGTCGGTCTATAAGTAATGTAACTCGCTTCAATGAATTAGCAGATCAAAAAGGATTTATTGTTGTTTATCCAGATGGAATTGACAAAAAATGGAGCCTTAGAGGTAATGGTCAAGGAAGGGTAGATGATGTTTTGTTTGTCAGTGCTTTGATTGATCATCTTCAGCAGCAAATCAATATTGATAGTCATAAAGTTTATGCCACCGGTTTTTCTAGAGGTGGAATACTTACCCAAGCACTGGCTTGTAAGTTACCTAATAAAATTGCTGGTTTTGCATCAGTAGCTGGTTCGCTCCCAGTTAGACTCAAACCTAATTGCCAGCTTGAAACTCCTATCTCGATGTTAATGATCAACGGTACAAACGATCGCGATGTACTTTATGAAGGTGATGATCATACTCGACGAGGAGCGCTGGTTTCTATCTCAGATATGGTAGATTTTTGGCGATCGCACGATCAATGTACCTCATCGAATAAATCTCCGCAGTTTTCTGAAGATCAAGTGAAAACCTCTCTCTACAACGGTTGTAGTGGCAACTCAGAAGTCTGGCAGCTAGCGGTAGTAAACGGGGGACATTTCTGGCCTGGCGGTTCTTCAACTGACGAGAGCCTAAATAAATTCAATGCTAAACTGGGGCTGAACGCCAGTGAAACAATTTGGAACTTTTTTCAACGTCACAGTAAGTAGACCGAAAAGTTTTGCAAGCAGCTAATTTTTGAAGCGTGCTTTGTCTAAAATGTTATAAGTATTTAAAAGCCGACTCAAACCAGGAGAAAACTTTCTCTTCGGATAACCAGAATCATAAATTTACTCATGGCTCCCCTTAATCCCCTAAGAGCCAATACGGTTCAGTTAAGGCTAAAACTCTTTGCCAAAATCAATTTTTTTTACGTAGACGCAAAGCGGCTTGCCGCAGGCTACCACAGAGACGCAGAGGGCACTGAGAGAATAAAGAAATGCTTAACTGAACTGTATTGCCCTAAGAGCAGGCTCTTTGGGGTTCTTCAGGTTTAATAAGTAATCAAGCGGACATAATATCAAACCCCTACCAATGACAAATAAGTTCATCCGAAAAATTACAACTAGATTTTTTTAGGTTGCTCTATACCTTAAGACTGATATACATCTTCTAATTTCTCAAGCAAACTTATTCGTAAGATAGTTTTATTTTCTATGTTAAAACTTCTATTTAATTTATGCAGATTTGATTAAAAATCATGGTGAAGAGAAGGCACATATATATGCATGGTCAAACCAAGCAGCACTAGAATTCGTTGCCAAAACGGTTATCGAAGAACAAATTAACTGTGACTTTAGTCGCCAAAATCTTCAAAGTCACTGCTTCTGAAACAGACATCACTGATCAGCGATTTCCTAGTCTGACAACCATTAGTTCTTTAGAGCTAAACTCCTCTGTCAGACAATTTTGGATTTTGGATTTTAGATTTTAGATTGAAAAGAGCAATCAAGTCATTAGCTCTGTGATTTAATTTTAGATTTTGCCCAAAGTTGCTCTTGCGGCTCTGCCGCGCCACTTCCTACAACTCTTGGAACCCCCGCAACGGAGTGGCTTGACTTGAGCAAACTTTCCAAGACGGATTAAAGAATTATTCTCGCGTTTAAAGAAAGCTTGCTCTCAGACCTTTTTAAATAATGGAACGCAAGAATCTTCTCTTCTTAGGCAACGCCCAACAATTCCATTTTCCAAAATTTAAAATCTAAAATTCGGTGAGCCTTGACAACAACATCGTCTGAGAAAAAGCTTCTACAAATTCCACCACAACTGTTTGCCATTCACTTATGAGCCAGTATATTCTCAGTAGTCTCACAGATGATGAAGAACTTAATTTTTCTGAAGAAGCAGAGGTTTTCGTTTTTCCCACTTCTTTCGCCCAGCAGCGATTGTGGTTTCTCGACCAGTTAGCACCGGGCAATCCATTTTACAACGTGTCAACAGCACTTCGCCTGACAGGTTCCCTCAACTTCACCGCCTTAAAGCAGACATTCAACGAAATTGTAAGTCGCCACGAAACCTTACGCACTACGTTTGTTATGGTACAGCAACCGGTGCAAGCGATTAGACCCAGCTTAACCATACCTCTTCCCCTAGTAAATCTACGGAATTTCGGGAGCCAAGAACGTGAGACAAAAGTGCTGCAAATCGCAACCGCAGAGGCTCAACGTCCTTTCAATCTCACCACCGGGCCATTGCTGCGAGTGAAGCTGCTGCAACTAGATGAAGCAGAATATGTGCTGCTGCTAAATCTACATCACATTGTTGCCGATGGCTGGTCAATTGGAGTGCTAATTAGAGAATTAGGAATATTATACAAAGCCTTTGCAGAGGATAAGCAATGTCTGACGACAAGCCCTTCGGGTTCGCAGTCGCCTGTGGAGGGAAACCCTCCCGCAGCGCTGTCTCACGACTCCGTATCTACGTCCCTGCCAGAATTACCCATTCAATATGCAGATTTCGCCCAATGGCAACGGGAGTGGCTGCAAGGAGTGGGAGCAAACGGTTGTTCGCCCCTACAAACCCAATTAGCTTATTGGCAAAAGCAATTAGACGGGATTTCGGTACTGAATCTCCCCAACGACCGACTCAGACCAACAGTTCCTAGCTACAGGGGTGCAAAACAATTTCTAAAACTACCACACTCCTTAACTCAAGCGCTAGAGGCACTTAGCTATCAAGAAGGCGTTACCTTGTTCATGACTCTGCTGGCAGCGTTTCAGACTTTGCTCTATCGTTATACGCAGCAAGAAGATATTACAGTAGGTTCACCCATTGCTAATCGCAATCGTAGCGAACTAGAAGGATTAATTGGTTTTTTTGTCAATAGTTTAGTGCTACGTACCAATCTATCAGGAAACCCGACGTTTCGAGAATTATTAAATCGAGTACGAGAGGTAACTTTAGGAGCCTATGCTCATCAGGACTTGCCCTTTGAAAAGCTGGTGGAGGAACTGCATCCAGAGCGAGATTTGAGCTATCATCCTTTTTTTCAGGTTGTATTTAGCCTGCAAAACACTCCCATCAAAGCCCTAGAGTTACCTGGGTTAAGGCTTTCGCTATTTGAGTTCGACAGCAAAACCGCAAAGCTTGATTTAGAGTTCCATCTGTGGCAAGACTTGGAAAGTTTGAAAGGACAAATGGTGTATAGCACCGACTTATTTGATGATACGACAATTACCCGGATGCTGGGACATTTCCAAACGCTGCTAGAAAGTATTGTCGCCAATCCAGAACAGCGGATTTCAGAGTTGTCTTTGCTTACTAAAAAAGAACGACAAGAGTTATTAATTGATTGGAATGACACTAAAAGAGACTACCCAGAGAACAAGTGTTTTCATCAGTTATTTGAAGCGCAGGTAAAGGAAACTCCCGATGCGATCGCACTAAACGCACGCTCCGCGAACGCAGTAGTTTTTGGCGATGAACAACTCAGCTACAAAGAGTTAAATATACGCAGCAACCAACTCGCACATTATCTTCAAAAAATAGGTGTAGAAACCGAATCTTTAGTTGGCATTTGTATAGAGCGAACGTTAGAGATGATCATCGCAGTATTAGGCATCTTTAAAGCAGGTGGAGCATACCTGGCTTTAGATCCGAGCCTACCTCAAGAGCGTCTTAACTTCATGCTAGAAGATGCGAAAGTTTCGGTGTTGCTCACACAAGAAAAGTTGCTCAAGCATTTTGAGGACTTCTCAAATCCAATTATTTGCATAGATAAAGATTGGGCAACTATTACACAACACAGCCAAGAAAATCCAACTAGTTGCGTAACATTTGATAACCTAGCTTATGTTATCTACACCTCTGGCTCAACAGGAAAACCTAAAGGCGTTTTGCTCCAGCATCGAGGATTGTCTAACTTAGCAAAAGCTCAGATTGAGGTTTTCAACTTGCAACCGAGTAACCGCATTCTGCAATTCGCATCATTAAGTTTCGATGCCTCAATTTTTGAGATTGTCATGGCACTGCAAATAGGAGCAACTCTTTATTTAGCAAACAAAGAATCGCTTCTACCCGGACAACCTTTGCTCCAATTATTGCGCGAAAAAGCTATTACTCACGTCACCCTTCCGCCAGCAGTATTAGCAGTCTTACCTACAGAATCACTTGCGGTATTGCAAACTATTATTTGTGCAGGCGAATCTTGCACTGATGATATTGTCAAACGTTGGTGGAACTCTCAGGGTCAATTTTTTAATGCTTACGGGCCTACTGAAGCAACCGTTTGGTCAACTGTTGCAGAGATTGGTCATATAAGTGAAAAACCGCCTATTGGTCGCCCTATTGCTAACACTCAAATTTATATATTAGATAAGCATTTACAACCTTTACCAATTGGAGTTTCTGGTGAATTGTACATAGGTGGTGAGGGATTGGCACAAGGCTATATTAATCGTCCAGAATTAACTACTGAAAAGTTTATTCCCAATCTTTTTAGTGATAAAAAGGGAGCGCGACTTTATAAGACGGGTGATTTAGCTCGGTATCGAACCGACGGGAATATTGAATTTTTAGGTCGCATCGATAATCAAGTAAAAATTCGGGGATTCCGCATTGAGTTGTCAGAAATTGAAACAGTGCTGAGTCAGCATAAAAGTGTGCAAAAAGCAGTAGTAATTGTTAAAGAAAACGTATCTGGCGATAAGTACTTGGTGGCTTATATTGTTCCCAATATACAGACGCAAAATTTCCCGTCTGTACTACGTATATTCTTAAAAGAAAAATTACCAGAATACATGGTGCCAAAAGCTTTTGTAGTGCTGGATTCTCTGCCACTAACAACTAGTGGGAAAGTGGATCGTTTGGCGCTAACAGAACTTGACAGTCCGGCTAGCCGCTTCATAGATAAAGCATTTATCGCTCCTCGTACTCCAACTGAGTCAACCTTGGCAAAAATTTGGGCTGAAGTCCTTAATGTTGAGCGCGTGGGTATTTACGATAACTTCTTCGACTTGGGAGGAGATTCGCTGTTAACTGTACGCCTATTGAAGCAGATACACAAGCAGTTTGAGCGGGAATTACCACTATCTACCTTATTTTTAAATCCCACAATTGAAAGTTTAGCAACTTCTCTATCCTCAGAAACAGATTCTCTGGCGTGGTCGCCCTTAGTTCCGATTCAATCTGCTGGTTCAAATCCCGCTTTCTTCTGCGTTCATCCAATTTTTGGTGTTGTCTTTCCTTATTATGAATTAGCTGATCAATTGGGAAAAAATCAACCATTTTATGGGCTACAACCTATTGGACTTGACGGAAAAACTTCTCCATTAACTCGCATTGAGGATATGGCTGCTCATTATATTGAAGCATTGCGTACAGTGCAGCCCAAAGGCCCTTATTTTTTAGGAGGTTGGTCTTTTGGAGGTTGGGTTGCTTTTGAAATGGCTCAACAACTCCAAAAGTCTGGGGAAGAAGTGGCTCTACTTGCTGTGCTTGACACTTTAGCACCAATTCCGGGAAATGTACCTTCTTTGGGTAATGGTTTCAAGTTTATGCTGACTACAGTGGCGCGATATATATGGCCATTTTTCTTCGATTATTTTTATCTAATTATCGCGATCGCCAAGAAACGAATTAACAGTTTAACTTCTCGAAATTTGTTCTCTCACATCATCCTAAAAGAGGATGCGACAGTCAAGCTTATACCTGAAGAATCCAAGTTAAGATTTTTAAGCGAGTTAGCAATTCGTCCAATGCTTCGGGTTTTCTATGCCAATAGTCAAGCAGTTCTCAATTACGTTCCGCAAGCCTACCCTAAAGGAATTAATCTTTTCAGAACTAAGGTTCAATCAAGTATTGTCAAGGAAGATCCGAGTATGGGTTGGGATCAGCTAATTGTGGAAGGAACGGAAATTCATCATATTCCTGGTAATCATCTAACTATGTTGAGAAAACCCCATATTGAAGTTCTCGCTGCACAGCTAAGAGTCTGTATTGAGAAAGCGCAAACTTTAAAATAAGGATGGATCAATAGGGACTTACAAAAAAAAAAATACTCAACTACTTCTTGTGGGGTGGGCATCTTGCCCGCCTTTGGCAATGGGCGGGCAAGATGCCCACCCCACGAGATTGGATAATTTATTTGTTGGAAATCCCATATAGCAATCCTATCTGATTTGTGTTGGCGTAGCCTGCCGTAGGGATAAAATAATTTGGCGTTGCTGAATCAAAGTATGAATTGTGCGATCGCCTCAAGCTTGCGGGCGCATAGCGCCCGCAACGCCACCGAACCGTACTTAAGATAATATATTACTAATCCAATTGAATGCCTAAGCATTTCCTCTGATTTTGAATAACAAAAAGTCTTACGATGTAAGCGAGCAAGGTAATGTCTTAAACGGCTGTTTTCTCCTTCTCCCAAGGGGAGACGCTGCGCGAACTACTCTTGTCATATACGTTTTGCTAACGAGCTGGTCTTCATTATTGATAAAACAGGGATAAACAGGGTAGCCGTCAGTTACGTAAAAATAAGAATGCCAACAACTTATTACTTGCCATAAAATTTTAAAAGTTTCTGCACTTCTATCTCCTAAAACCCAAGCTATAATTCCTGGAGTATGCTTATTTACTGCTGTCCAAAGCCAAATTTTGTTTTTTTTTACCAACAAAAGTCTCTAGCTCATCTATTTGTGTTATTTCAGGTATTTCATCATAATCAGCACATTTTGGTAAATCATTACCAATCTTTTTTACCCAAGTTATTATTGTTGTGTGATCTACTTTTTTTACTCTTTCTATTGCTCTAAAGCCTGACCCATTTACATACATTTCTAAGCATTCACGTTTTATTTCTTCTGAATAACCTTGTTTTTCATAAGAATCGATAAATTGACGACGACAGTTAACACAGATGTAATTTTGTTTACTACCCTTTTTTCCGTTCTTGCGGATATGAGTTGATGCACACCTTGGACATTGCATGACGATGGCTACGCCCGCCGAAGGCATCGCTCTAATTCATACTTCAATTATGCAACGCCAATAATTTTTTATAACGAACCGCAGAGGCGCAGAGAACGCAGAGAGAATAAAGAGAGATTTTCACGAATGATTTAGGGTTACTATATGTCTTGTGAAGAGGTCTTCGTCTTTCCAGCATCTTTTGCTCAACAGCGATTATGGTTTCTCGACCAGTTGATCCCCGGCAATGCTATCTACAATGTGCTGACAGTAATTCGCTTGACAGGTTCGCTGAAGTTAGCCGCACTAGAACAGACTTTTAACGAAATTGTGCGTCGCCACGAAACCTTACGCACTACTTTTATTGTGTTGGATGGGCAACCTCTACAGGCGATAGCACCCAGCTTAACAATACCTCTTTCTGTATTAGACCTCCAGCAATTACCAGCTGATGAACAAGAGGTGAAAGCAAAGTGCATTATTACCGCAGAGATAGAACATTCCTTCGATTTATCCTCTGGGCCATTGCTGCGAGTAATACTCCTTGTCCTTTCTGAGACTGAACATATTCTATTACTGAATATGCACCACATTATCTGTGATGATTGGTCTATGGGGGTACTGATTCGGGAACTGGGAACGCTGTACGCAGCTTTTGCACAAAACCAGCCCTCCCCTCTATTAGAACTGCCTCTTCAGTACGCCGATTTTGCTCACTGGCAGCGTGAGTGGCTGCAAGGAGAAGTACTCCAAACCCAGTTAGGTTACTGGCGGGAGCAATTAAACGGTATTTCTATACTGCATTTGCCTACTGACAAACCAAGACCAGCTATACAAAGCTATGAAGGAGCAACACAATTTCTAGAGTTACCAAAAGAGCTAATTGATGCACTAGAAAAGCTGTCACAGCAAGAAGGTGTCACGTTATTTATGACATTGCTGGCAGCATTTCAAACGTTACTTTACCGCTACACACATCAAGAAGATATCGCACTCGGTTCGCCAATTGCTAACCGGAACCGTAGTGAAGTTGAAGGCATAATTGGTTTTTTTGTCAATAGTTTAGTGCTACGTAGCAACTTATCTGGAAACCCCTCTTTTCGGGAACTACTAGGCAGAGTCCGGGAGGTAACTTTAGGAGCATACAGCCACCAAGATTTGCCGTTTGAAAAGTTAGTTGAAGAATTGCATCCAGAGCGAAACTTGAGCCATCATCCCTTATTTCAAGTGGTGTTTGGTTTTCAGAATGCGCCAATGTCAGCCCTAGAACTGCCTGAATTAGTACCTAGCTTTATGAATATTGACTTGAAAAAAACGCGTTTTGATTTGGAACTGCATCTGTGGAAGTGTTCTGAGGATTTTAGGAGCTTATTGGGTGGAAACTGGGAGTATTCTGAAGGTCTCCGAGGCGTAATTGTTTACAACACAGATTTGTTTGATAAAGCCACTATTAGCCGAATGGTGGAACATTTTAAAACTTTGTTATCAGCTATTGTTGCAAATCCAGAACACCAAATTGCAAATTTACCGTTATTAAGTGAAGTAGAGCTACATCAGGTATTGGTGGAATGGAATAACACTCAAGCAGATTATCCTCAAGATAAGTCTATCCATCAATTGTTTGAAGAAAAGGTACAGCAGTATCCTGATTCTATAGCAGTAAACTTTGCTAACGAGCAACTCACTTATCAAGAGTTGAATACTCGCAGTAATAAACTAGCACGACACTTACAAAAAATCGGAGTTGGTTCAGAAGTTTTAGTCGGCATTTGTATTTCACAATCTATAGAAATGATCATCGGGTTGTTGGGCATTCTGAAAGCAGGGGCGGCGTATGTTCCATTAGACCCCAGCTATCCTCAAGAACGCCTCAATTTTATGCTTGAAGATGCAAAAGTTTCAGTATTGCTGACACAAGAAAACTTGCTCAAGCATTTTGAAGGTTTCTCAAATTCAATTATTTCTATAGATAAAGACTGGGAAATTATTAACCAAGAAAAGGAAGACAATCCCAAAAGTGATTTAAATAGTGATAATTTAGCCTATGTTATTTACACCTCTGGTTCTACAGGAAAACCCAAGGGAGTTGCTGTACCTCATAAAGCTGTCAATCGCTTAGTGTGCAATACTAACTATATAAGATTCTCTGGGTCTGATAAAATCGCTCAAGTCTCAAATACTTCCTTTGATGCAGCGACATTCGAGATTTGGGGAGCGCTACTTAACGGCGCTCAACTTCTGGGAATTAGTAAAGATGTAACCCTTTCGCCTCACGAATTTGCCTTAGAACTACGAGAAAAAGCTATCAACGTTCTCTTTTTGACTACTGCTTTGTTTCAACAGATTGCTAGAGATGTTCCGCAAGCTTTTGCGACCTTGAAATATTTATTGTTTGGGGGCGAGACTGTTGATCCGAGATGGATTAAGAAGATTATCAAACATGGTGCGCCAAAGCACTTAATTCATGTTTATGGCCCTACAGAAAATACGACATTTTCCTCTTATTACTGCATAGATGAGTCACCATCAGCCACATTTCCTATTGGTCGCCCAATTAGAAACACGCAAATTTATATATTAGATACTTATTTACAACCAGTGCCTATTGGCGTTATTGGCGAATTATATATGGGTGGGGAGGGATTGGCGCGAGAATATCTCAACCGCACTGAATTAACTGCTAAACACTTTATTCCTCATCCTTTTAGTAATAAACAAAAAACACGTCTTTATAAAACGGGTGATTTAGCTCGCTATTTACCAGATGGCAATATTGAATTTTTAGGTCGCATTGACAATCAAGTAAAAATTCGCGGCTTCCGCATTGAGTTGTCGGAGATTGAAGCGGTATTGAGCCAACATCCAGCAGTGAGAGAAACTGTTGTCATTGCTGCTGAGGACGTACCTGATGATAAGTACTTGGCGGCTTATATTGTTCCCAAGCAGAAACAGATACCGATGCAAGAGGTGCAAAGCTTTGCGTCCTTACTGCGTCAATTTCTCAAAGAAAAGTTACCAGAATACATGATACCAAGAGCCTATGTAGTACTGGAATCTCTACCTCTAACACCTAATGGCAAAGTCGATCGCCGTGCTTTACCCACACCTGATACAATTACTTTCAATTATCAAGATTACGTGGCACCGCGATCGCAAGTTGAAGAGTTACTTGCCCAAATTTGGGCTAAAGTCTTGGGAAAAGAGCAAGTAGGCATCCACGACAATTTCTTTGAATTGGGCGGTCATTCTCTACTAGCGACTCAGCTAACTTCCCGCATCCGGGATACCTTCCAAATAGATTTGCCTGTACGCAATCTGTTTGAAACACCAACTGTTGAACAACTTGCTAAGTACATTGACACAATGTGTTGGACAGCAAAAGGTGTGAATAAGACTGAAATTACCGGAATTCAGCGAGAAGAAATGGAATTTTAAGGAGAAACGCTTGAGTTAAGAATCACCATGCTATTTATGCCATCCGGTATATGTGCGCGAGCCGCACTAGCGATTAACTTAAGCATTAGGAAAATGCGCGAATTGGCTGGGTTTAAGCTAAACTGACTTTTCACGTCATGTGGAAAAGCTTACTTTTTGATGGCGTTTATGTATAGCCTTGCTGCCTGCGTTTTTCAGTCTTGGGAGTTTTTAACAAGCTCACTAAACTGTTCTACTGCCGTCTTCAGGCAAAAATCTCTAGTAGAAATTAACCTGTATTAGGAAGTGGGCGATGCACATTGGATTTCTTAACCCTCAAGGCAATTTTGATTCAAACAATAGTCATATAACGAAACACCCAGATTTTGGGGGTCAGCTGATTTACGTTAAGCAAGCCGCCATAGCGATCGCTCAAATGGGTCATAAAGTTGATATTCTCACCCGTCAAATTATTGACCCGGAGTGGCCAGAGTTTGCCCAAGCATTTGAGACATATCCAGGGATCGATAACGTCCGCATTATTCGTTTACCAGCCGGGCCAAAAGAATTTCTCCCTAAAGAGTCTTTGTGGTCTCATCTGGTTAGTGATTGGGTACCCAACATCCTGAAATTTTATCAACAAGAAGGTAAGTTACCTGATGCAATGACTGCCCACTACGCCGATGGGGGACTATGTGCCGTTCTGATTGAAGAGGAGACAGGCACACCTTTTACCTTTACTGCTCATTCTCTCGGCGCTCAAAAGATGGACAAACTGGAACTTACCCCAGAAAACCTCACAGAAATAGACGAGCAATTCTATTTCAGATATCGCATCTTAGCCGAACGCCTGAGCATGAATCGCTCGGTCATTAATATCACCAGTACACGACAGGAACGCTTTGAACAGTATTCTCATCAAGTCTATGGTGGTGCAGTGGATGTAAACAACGACAACCGCTTTGCGGTGGTTCCACCGGGAGCAGATTTCTCAATTTTCGGTGCAAAGGCGCGTTACGAAAACGAGGAGGCTATCTACCAGTTCATTCAGGAGCGATTAGCACGAGACATTACAGAAGCCCGTCGAGATTTGCCCGTCATCTTAGCATCCAGTCGATTAGATTTGAAAAAAAACTTATTAGGGCTGGTGCAAGCCTTCGCAATCAGTCCAACACTTCAGGAACGAGCTAACTTGATGCTACTTACAGGGGGGCTGGACGATCCTTTACGAGAGGAGACTAGTGACAGCATGACTGAAGAGGTATTAGCCCCCATTCGAGAGGTGGTCAAAGAAAACGACTTGTGGGGCAAAATCAGTGCATTTGGCTTGTCAGATCAGTCTCAAGAGTCACTGGCAGCAGCCTATCGATTTCTGGTTAAACGCCGCTCGGTGTTCGCGCTGACTGCACTTTACGAACCCTTTGGGCTTGCTCCCTTAGAAGCGGCAGTCGCAGGTTTGCCAGTGGTAGCAACCAAAAACGGTGGCCCTAGTGAGAGCTTCCGGCAGGGAAATAAGGAATATGGCGTACTCGTTGATCCAGAAGATCCTGCTGATATTGCGCGGGGCTTGGAGCGGTTGTTATGCGATGCTGAGGAGTGGAAGTCTTTTGCCCAAGCTGGTCAGCAACGGGTGCTGAAGACCTACACTTGGGAATCTACTGCTGAAAATTACCTGACTTTGCTTGATTCGGTTCTGTCTTCACCGGAACCCCGCGATCGCGCTGAACTCCTTCCCATCCATCCCTACTTCCGTAATCCCGAATCGCAGACCGATGTTTCTTTGGAAGAATTGAGCGACCTCTACTTTGGAACTAATCAAAAGGTAGTGAAGAATGGGGATTAAAGTGCAATACGCTTGGTGTTAAGGCTAAAATCCTTTAGGTCAATTTTTTTTAACGAACCACAGAGGCGCAGAGAACACAGAGAGAAGAAAAAAATGGTTAACTCAACTGTATTGGATTAAAGCGCAAAACTTGGGTTAAAGCAGAAGTTGCTACAGAAAAAGTGGAAGTTCTTACTCTTAAGGGGGAAGTTACTACAGACTGTGCGAAATACCGAAACCTGAAGGCGGAAGTTGCTACAGACTGCGCGAAACACGGAAACGTCAAAGCGGAAGTTGCTACAGGCTGCGCGAAACACGGAAACGTCAAAGCGGAAGTTGCTACAGACTGCGCGAAACACGGAAACGTTAAAGCGGAAGTTGTTACTGTTAAAGCGGAAGTTGCTACAGACTGCGCGAAACACGGAAACGTCAAAGCGGAAGTTCTTACTGTTAAGGCGGAAGTTGCTACAGACTGCGCGAAACACGGAAACGTCAAAGCTGGAGCAATATTTTTTGATGGATGCTCTTAGGTGGGACAAGCTGTAACCCTTTCAAGGTGACTCGTAATATCATGTCCGCCAAATTACCCATAATAAAAGAACCCCACCCCCAACCCCTCCCCGCAGGCGGGGAGGGGAGACAAAGCACAGCTTTGGCGGGGTGGGGTTCTTCGGGTTTAATAAGCAATCAAGCGGACATGATATAAAATCTTTTTTCTTCTCTCTGCTCTACGCCAGTTGCTTCAAGTCGGGGAACCCGCCCAACGCACTGGCTTCTCTGTGCCTCTGCGGTTGGAAAGTAATTTATCTAACCTTATTAGCCGCAGAGAACACAGAAAAAAGAGGAATTATTGTCTAAAAATTTCACCACGTTGAAAGGGCTAGATTCAGGCAGCTAGCTATGAGCAGCCAGCGCAAAACGTGCTGACTGCTTCGGCAAACTGTTGGTTTTGTTCCATCAATGCCATGTGCCCACCTGGTTTTAGAGTGACTCTTTCAGAGTAAGGCAATTCTGCTTTCATGCGATCGCTGGCAACAGGTTTAGTTGCTATATCTAAATTGCCGCAAACAACCAACACAGGTACTTTAATAGTTGCAAGTGTCTCTGTTTCATCAAACTTCAACATTCCCAGTGTGCCACGAGCTAAAACACCAGGGGAACCCAATGCTGATAATAGACCGGCAAAACTTAATTGACCGCGTGTTTCAGTACCCGTAAATCCCGATAATTCGACGGTGATGTACAATGAACCATTCAAATACGAGAGCCAAGTCATCAACCAAAAAATTGGCCACAACACAATAGTTAGGTACAAGACAGGTTCGAGTAGCGGTTTCTGCAATTTACGTACCAGACCGCTAAAGATACAAGTTTTTACCGGATTAGTGTAAGTAGTATCTAGAAGAATTAAGCCAGCTACCCGACTGCCTAATTGCTCTGGAAACAGGCGACAGA
This sequence comes from Nostoc sp. JL33, assembly GCF_017114985.1. Classification (GTDB taxonomy): domain Bacteria; phylum Cyanobacteriota; class Cyanobacteriia; order Cyanobacteriales; family Nostocaceae; genus Nostoc. Next base: position 59,180 of record NZ_JABXKP010000081.1, read on the forward strand.
ATGTTAGGTTAATCATTCCACCCATGCTGTGTCCTACTAAGATAACAGGTTTATCCCCTGCTATAGCAACAACAGCTTCTAAGTCACGGGCATATTTTTCTATAGAGTGATCATTGTTTTTCGGTTTGGAGGATTTTCCTAACCCTGGTAAATCCCAGACAATTACTCGGAAGCGATCGCTCAGTTGTCGTTTGGCATAATACCATATAGTACTGTTCGGCCCCCAACCGTGTGACAAAATAATCGGTTGACCATCCTCAGGCCCAAAAAACTCTACTTGCAACACGCTCCCATCCGGTCGTGGCAAACGCTGCACAGTTTTGCTACGCATAAACTTAGGTTCATCCGCTCCAGGACGGCGCAGCAGTGGCAAACTGATAAAACGACCAGCAAAAGACCACAAAATCATTACTAGCCCAGCTACTAAGTAGGAAGTTCCTACAAGTTCTCGTTCATACCACTCATAAAGAATGTATATCCCCCCGCCAACTACCCCAATGGACAGCAGTTGAACCAGCCATACAAACAGAAAATTATGAGGCATGAATATCATGAGCCTAAACCTTGCGATATGTTCTTCACTGCGTTGTCTTTTAGCTTCATAACATAGTTATAATCATCCAAGTTTCATTCCCAAGAATGATTTGTACAGTCTTATAAGTGTGATAAAAATGCTGGGTTAGGTAATAAGCAGTGCAGCTTGGCGCAAATAACTATCCAGTTACAAAACGTTAAAAAGCTTATTAAACAATCTAAAATCCTTGCATTGAGTGCCTTCTACCTTATATTAAGTAATAATACGCCGTGTACAATTTTCTCTCAAACCTAACCCCCAACCCCTTACGCCAGGTGCTTCAAGTCGGCGGAGCCGCCCAACGCACTGGCTCCCCTACTAGCGTTGGGGAGCAAGTATCAAAGCCTCTCCCCGAAGCGGAGAGAGGAATGGAAGCGGGGTTCTAAAAATAAGTTGCACATCGCGTTAATAACAGTTGTGAAGGGGTGTAATTTTGAATACGGTTGAGTTTTTATCTTATCTTCGCAGCTTAGATATTCAAGTTTTTATTGATGGTAAAAAGTTTCGCTGTAACGCGCCTGAAGGAACTCTTACAACAGAACTACGTGCAGAAATTCAAGAGCGTAAAGCAGAAATTATTGAATTTTTAGAAGCAACTAATCCTACTAATAACCACAGCTTTAGACCTCTGATACCTATTTCGCGGTCAGAAAATCTTCCCCTCTCCTTTGCTCAACAACGGCTGTGGTTTCTTGACCAATTAATTCCTAATAATCCTTTCTATAACATTCCACTAGCACTAAATTTAACAGGTTCGCTCAATCAAGCCGCGCTAGGGCAAACTTTTAACGAAATTGTGCGACGACATGAAGTTTTACGCACCACTGTTGTCATCCAGTCAGGCCAACCAGTTCAGGTAATTAATCCAACGCTAACTATTACTTTACCAGTAATAGATTTACGGCAACTGCCACAAGCCGAACGAGAAATACAAGCACGACGACTCACTATTCAAGAAGCTCAACGTCATTTCAATTTATCAACTGATTCGTTGCTACAAGTAAAACTACTGTGGTTGGATGAGACACAATACATTCTGCTGCTGACTATGCACCACATTGTTTCCGATGGTTGGTCTATCGGGGTGCTGATTCAAGAGATAGCAGCACTTTACACAGCCTTTGCTAGCAATCAGCCTTCTCCTCTAGCAAAACTTACAATTCAATATGCAGACTTTGCATACTGGCAACGTCAATGGTTGCAAGGGGAAGTATTAGAAAAGCAACTCAGTTATTGGCAAAAGCAATTAGACGGCATTTCTATGCTAAATCTGCCAACTGACAGACCAAGACTAGCTGCTCAAAGTTACCAGGGTGCAAGGCAACCTCTGCAATTATCAAAAAGTTTGAGCAAAGCGCTTTTAGCTCTCGGACAGCAAGAAGGGGTAACTTTATTTATAACCTTACTAGCAGCATTCCAAGTTTTACTTTACCGCTACACACAACAAGAAGATATTGCTATTGGTTCACCTATTGCCAATCGTAACCGCAGTGAAATTGAGGGATTAATTGGTTTTTTTGTCAATAGCTTAGTATTGCGTACTGACCTAAGTGGAAACCCAACTTTTCGGGAATTGTTGAGTCGAGTTAAAGAGGTAGCTTTAGGAGCTTATGCTCATCAAGATTTGCCTTTTGAAAAGCTGGTAGAAGAACTGCATCCAGAGCGTAACTTGAATCAGAATCCGCTCTTTCAAGTTGTTTTTGCGCTCCAAAATGCGCCGATGTCCGCGTTAGAGTTACCTAGTTTAACTTTAAGTCCGCTACCATTTGAAACGGAAACAACGCGCTTTGATTTGGAGTTCCATTTGTGGGAGCCAAATAATCAAAATGGATTATGGGCAGATAGCTCCGAAGGAATTAGTGGTTTTGTAATTTATAGCACTGATTTATTTGATGACGCTACTATCACCAGGATACTAGGACACTTCCAAATATTACTGTCAGGTATAGTTGCAAATCCAGAACAACGAATTGCCCAATTACCAGTTTTAAGCGAATCTGAGCTAGATAATTTATTAGTTGGATGGAATAATACTCACTTAGATTATCCTGAAGATAAGTGTATTCATCAATTATTTGAGAGCGTTGTAGAAGAGAATCCTGATGCAGCTGCACTAGTATTTGGCGAGAAGCAACTCAGTTACAAAGAGTTAAATATCCGTAGCAATAAACTTGCACATTATCTAAAAAAATTAGGAGTTAAAGCCGAAGTTTTAGTTGGACTTTGTGTAGAACGCTCTTTTGATATGGTAATCGGGATGTTGGGTATACTGAAAGCAGGTGGAGCTTATGTACCGTTAGATCCAAGCTATCCATCTGAACGTTTAAATTTTATGCTTGAAGATGCTCAAGTCTCAGTTTTATTAACTCACGAGCGATGGCTTGAACGTCTGAAAAACTATAATTCACAAACAATCTGTTTAGATAAAGATTGGGAAATTATTTCTCAAGAGATTGAATATAACCATACTAGTAAAGTTAAAGTAGATAACCTCACTTATGTCATTTATACCTCTGGATCAACTGGAAAACCTAAAGGGGTTAAAATTGAACATAGAGGATTGTTAAATCTAGTATTTTGGCATCAAAAAGCGTTTACAGTTTCACCCCTTGACCGAGCAACGCAGATTTGCGGAGTTGGTTTTGATGCTTGCAGTTGGGAAATTTGGCCTTATCTTAGTGCTGGGGCAAGCATTTATTTTGTAGATGATGAAACCAGGCAAACACCTGAACAGCTACGAGATTGGTTAGTATCAAAAGCGATAACAATTACCTTGTTACCAACTCCTTTAGCAGAGAAAGTTCTATTATTAGATTTTCCTAAGAACGCAGCTTTACGAATATTGCTCACAGGTGGAGACAGACTAAATCAATATCCTTTAGCTGACCATCCTTTCCAGTTAGTTAACAATTATGGGCCAACTGAGAACACGGTTGTGACAACTTCGGGTGATATTTCTGTTAAGAATAAAGATAATTTAGCACCTGGAATTGGTCGTGCGATCGCTAACACACAAGTTTACATACTAGATAAACATTTACAACCAGTACCCATCGGTGTTTCGGGAGAATTGTACATAAGTGGTGATGGATTGGCACGAGGTTATTTAAACCGTTCTGACTTAACTGCTGAATGCTTCATCTATCATTCTTTTACTAATAACTTAAAAGCACGACTTTATAAAACCGGTGATTTAGTTCGCTATCGAGTAGATGGCAACATTGAATTTTTAGGTCGTCTCGACGAGCAGGTAAAAATTCGCGGCTACCGTATGGAGTTGGGAGAAATTGAAGCGGTACTGAGTCAGCATCCAGCAGTGCAACAAACTGTAGTAATAGTTCGTGAGGATAAAGAGGAAAAGCGCCTCGTAGCTTATGTAGTACCAAAAACCGAATACAGCAGTGAGCAGGAGAATATGCAATTAATGCAATTGCAGAATGAGCAAGTTTTGCAATGGCAGATGCTCTATAACGAAACTTATAATCAACCTGTTGATTTTGATCCAAAATTGAATATTGTCGGCTGGAATAGTAGTTACACAAATCAGCCTATTCCAGCAGAGCAGATGCGTGAGTGGGTGAATAACCAAGTCGAGCAGATTTTGGCTTTGCAACCCAAACGAGTGTTAGAAATTGGTTGTGGAACAGGTTTGATTCTGTTTAGAGTTGCACCTCATTGCACTAAATATTGTGCAACAGACTTTTCCCCAGTTTCACTTAACTACATTCAGCAGCAGTTACAAAAGCAAGAAATGCCGCAGGTAACGCTGTATCAGCAAATGGCTACTGACTTCGAGAAAGTAGAAATAGCAGCTTTTGATGCAGTAATTCTGAACTCGGTTGTACAATATTTTCCGACTATTGATTATCTGATTAGTGTATTAGAAGGTGCTGTACAGGCAACTGCTCCAGGTGGCTTTATCTTCATAGGAGATGTGCGTAGTTTGCCACTCTTGCAAGCTTTCCATGCATCAGTGCAACTCTATCAAGCTGAACCTTCCCTTACTCGCTTAGAGTTGCAGCAACGGGTACAAATGCAAATATTCCAAGAAACAGAGTTAGTCATTGACCCAGCTTTTTTTACTGCAATAAAGCAACGCTTTCCGCAGATTAATCATGTACAAATTCAACTAATGCGGGGTAAACATCACAACGAGTTAACTGAGTTTCGTTATAATGTGATTCTTCATACTAGTGCCGAAACTGTTAATAATACTGGAAATCATTCAGTGCTGAACTGGTCTGAAGATAATCTCACAGTCTCAGCAGTGCGTCAGTTATTAATTGAGAATAAACCAGAAATATTAAGCATTATCAATGTACCTAATGCGCGGGTAATGTCAGCAGTTAAAACAGCAGAATGGCTATCAGAAGTAAAAGGCTTTAAAACTGTAGGTCAAATACGCAAAGCTTTGCAAGAACTCGAAAACTTTGGAGTAGAACCAGAAGATTTATATGCGCTAAATGTACCTTATAGGGTTGATATTACTTGGTCACATTCAAGTATTCAAGGAGATTATGATCTGGTTTTTGTACGGCAAGATAAAGTAAGTAAGAAAACTATTTTTCCACACACCACGACTCATTCCCGTCCCTGGCAATCTTACGCCAATAATCCCTTACAAGCGAAAGCAGCGCGTAAATTAGTGCCGCAGTTACAAAGTTACATAGCACAAAAACTGCCTGAGTACATGATGCCATCAGCTTTTGTAGTATTGGAGTCTTTACCTCTAACAGCTAATGGGAAAGTCAATCGCCGTGCTTTAAAAGCATTTCATGATGCAATCAAGCCCCAATTGCCTGAAAATTACATCACACCTCGGACTCATGTTGAAGAAGTACTGGTGAAAATTTTTGCTGAGGTTTTGGGACTTAAGCGCGTAGGAATTTATGACAATTTCTTTGAATTAGGCGGTCATTCATTATTGGCAACTCAGCTTGTCTCTAGAGTGCGCGACGCCTTATGTGTGGAGTTACCTTTGCGTACCGTATTTGAGGCATCGACAATTGCAGAATTATCCCAGGTGGTGGAAACCTTTAAAGAAAGCAATGCTCAAAGTCAAGCCCCAGTTTTAGTACCACTATCGCGTGAAAGTCGGCGGATTAAGTTATCTTCCTTAAACGAACAGACTAAAGGGATATTATAAATGTTTAACCCAACCTGATATCACAAATATTTTTGGAAATGGTATAAGATAATTAAAATAAATTATTAAATTCCGAAAAATGTCATTAACTATATCTGCCGCACCCCAAGGTTTTAGTACATTTATTACTAATTTAGGAATACGAGATACAACGGATGATTTTGTATTTATTAAATCATCCGTTCCTTGTGTTGCTGATGGAGTCTTCACTCAAAGTCTTTTTGCCGGGCCAAGTATTACTATTAGCCGCGATAACTTAAAAGATTCACAAGCACAAGGAATTGTTGTTATATCTAAGAATGCAAACGTAGCTAATGGTTCTGTTGGCATCGCTGATGCCCAAGAGATTCTACAATTAGTTGCAACTGAAACTGGAATTGCTCCACATAATATTGTGATAGCTTCTACAGGTGTAATTGGCAGACGTTACCCGATTGAAAAAATCCGGGCAGGTTTATTAGGATTGGGGCAAAAATTGACTGATGCTGATTTTCATGCCGCAGCCCGTGGTATTATGACCACCGATACAGTACCGAAACTAGCTACACGGCAAATAGGAAATGCCAAGCTGGTAGGAATTGCCAAAGGTGTCGGCATGATTGAGCCTAATATGGCTACCCTCCTAACTTTCTTTTTTACTGACGCTGCAATTTCTGCAAATAGCCTTCGTTCTATTTTTCGCTCTACTATAGATAAAACCTTTAACTGCCTGAGTGTAGACACTGACACTTCTACTAGTGACTCCGCCGTGATTCTAGCTAATGGAATAGCCGGTGAAGTTTCCGAACCAGATTTTGCTACTGCATTGCAAGAAGTTGCACAAGAATTGGTGCTGAAAATTGCACGAGATGCAGAAGGTGCTACCAAAATTATTCAGGTGACTGTAGATTCAGCTATTAACTATGCACAAGCTAAAAGAGTAGCTAAAGCAATCGTGAATTCACCATTAGTAAAAACCGCCGTCTATGGAGCAGATCCGAATTGGGGACGAGTTGCTATGGCTATAGGCAAATGTGAAAATGAACAGCAGATAAATCCAGAACGAGTTGTTATAAGTTTTGATAACGTGAAAGTTTATCCTAATAGCTTAACTGATGAAAATCTGGAACAGTTGCGGCAAATTATGTCCAAAGATAAAGTAGATATCCATGTTAGCCTCAATGTTGGCGAGGCTTCTGCAACTGTATGGGGTTGCGATCTTTCAGAGGGTTATATAGAAATTAATGGCAAATACTCAACTTGATAATGACGCGTAGTCAGGGCTGAAGTCTTTAGGGATTTCCTAGAAATAAATTACTACTACTTGTGGGGTGGGCATCTTGCCCGCCCTTGAGTACGGGCGGGCAAGATGCCCACCCCACAATAAATAGTTAGATATTTTTTTGTTTGGAAGTCCCTTACTACAAGCCAAGCCAGTAGGGAGAGTAACTTTGACGTCAGCCAAAAGTGGGGTTAGGTGCTTTATCTTATGGGCAATTCCACGAACATGATATTAGTCCTCATCTAGAGATAGATAAATCGCGCACGTACATTAACAGCTAAAAGTAAACTCCCACTTACCAATTGCTTTGTTAAAAAAGTTGACATCGGTAGTCTTAATGTAATATACTATATTACATCAGAAATGAGTTAGATTAAAAAGACTTCCTAGCCAGTACAGCACAGTGGAAATAAAATTACCATTTGTACGGAGTTAGTTTATATTACGAGAAAACTTTTTCAAAATCCCCTAATTTACACAAAATAACTCGACCAACGCTGTATAACTAACAAATATGGATTTTGACTATTTTAGAAGCAATGAAGGCACTTCTACAAATAATAGCCGGCAAAGCTTGCTTGCTAGCGGTTGGCGACCGTTTAACCGAGAATTAGACTGGGGGTTTTTGTGGCAACTATTGTCTAGTGACTCCCACGAATTAACTCAAAAAAGTTTCAATTTAGTAAGTAGTGTTGCTGATATTTTGGGACGAAATAATTATGCTTGGTGGGCTAATTTATTAAATGTTGTATCTGATAATACCCGCTACGAAATTGAAAAGTTTTGGAATTACATCACGCCAGATCCTCAATCACCAGATCATCGCTACAAAGATGTTTTGAGTACAGAAACACCCATCGTCCAATTTGTCAGTCGTAGTAGCATTCCCATTGATTATGTTCTTAACCGACTCCAAGAAATTACTGTACTGCGAGTTTTAGGTGTGTTGGGTAGTCCCGACATTATTACCCAGTATCACTCAGAAAGAGATTTTTATTTTCCTATAGACAAATTTCTTAGTTGGGAACGCTTAGACGTTATCAATACTGTTTATGCATACTGGTCGAAGTCTGACATTTGGTTGCAAATTGACCCCTACGATCGCGGCCGACGACAATATACTTTAATGGCGAAAAATCTCGCGCCACTAATTAACAAAGCGACTTACGACTTAGCAGTTATGCTGAGTGGATATCAAAGTCGTGTAGGCAAGGTTCACAGCCAATTTCCGATTCGCACATTTCCCGCAGATATCCAAAACTTTACTGATTCTGTACAGCAAGCGATTCTTAATCAAAACCAGTTAGCGGTTGTTGTACATGGGAAACCAGGTACTGGTAAAACAGTCTGGACACAGGCAGTAGCAAAAGAAATTCTTGTACCTTTAGGGTATGTAATTTTTATTTTAGATCATGATGCGATCGCTAATTTTGTTCCACCGACTTACATAGAGCGTATTTGTATCGTTATTAACGAAGCTGATAATCTAGCGCAAAATCGCGCTTCCGAGGTAGCACAATACAATAACAAAACCGAACACATTCTGAGTTTACTGGATGGCACTTTGTACCAGAGTGTAATTGATGACTCTGGTATTCAGATGCAGCAACGGTTAGTTGTCTTGATGACTTGCAACACCACTGAAAGATTAGATCCAGCCATGTTACGTAAGGGCAGGGTGGATTTAATATATGAGTTTACGCAACTATTTGTTTGAATTGGGTAATAGTTTTATAGGCTGTGTTATGCCTACGGCATAACACAGGCTACTAGATTTTACCAGATTCAACAGGTTTCTAGATAAGAGTGAAAACTCACATATCCGGCTACCTATTTTTTTTGAGTTCGTGCATACTTCTGACGATCTTTGTTACTAAATTTCTGGGTGTAAATCTGACGCTTTCAGTCAATATCTTATTTCTCATACCAGGAACGACAACGGTTTTGTTTGTCATTAAGCCCCGATAACCAATCTTAGCAACGGTTTGCGTATCCATCATTCTGTTAACGCTAGCAATCTTTGAATCTTCCATTGCAGCAGTTTGTTGGAATTCTGATGCTGTTGGCCCTGGACAAAGAACAGTCACGCTGACACCTGTGCCCTCTAATTCATTAGCGATCGCTTCTGAAAAGGATAAGACATAGGCTTTAGTAGCGAAATAAACTGCCATTAGAGGCCCTGGTTGAAAAGCAGCAGCTGAGGCCACATTTAATATTTTTCCATAGTTTTGCTCAACCATATCCTTGAGGAATAACTTAGTTAAATGAGTCAGACTCACAATATTTACCTGTAGCATTTTCAGTTCAAGGGTGAGGTCTGTTTCGCTAAATGTTCCATAAGTACCAAAGCCAGCATTGTTAACCAGCACATCAATCTTGATGGATGCTTGCTGTAGTTCTGTGAAAATTTCTTCTGGGGATGTTGGGATAGATAAATCCTTAGCAAAAACTTTCACAAAAATGCCAAATTTTTGCGGAAATTCATCTATAATTTCAGTAAGTTTTTGTTCATTCTTATCCACTAAGACAAGATTATAACTATGACGAGCAAAAATCTGGGTTAATTGATAGCCTATTCCACTAGCCGCTCCTGTAATTAGGGCAGTTTTTTTTCCCCGACTTTCTGATGGTTTATTCATGTTACAAAAATGGCTAGCTTGAGTTAATTAATTTAAGTTTTATAAATTTAGCTACACCAATATATAATATTTGCTGTAGCTATTTTTATGGTGAAAAAAAATGATGCTATCCACCTGAAATGAGTATGCTTCAATTAAGCATATTAGGCGCAAATATAAAAATCTGTATCTATATAAACAAGAGCAAGAATATTTAATCTCGTCATCAATGCCACAGCATAATTCCGTTGCTATAACTGACGTGCAAGCAGCACAAGAGCGAATTTTGGGGATTGCCCACCGCACACCTGTGCTGACTTCTAGAATCGTTAACGATCGCACCAATAGCCAAGTGTTTTTTAAGTGCGAAAACTTTCAACGCACAGGATCATTTAAATTTAGAGGTGCATACAACGCACTCATACAACTGCCTATTCCAGAAAAACAAAGGGGTGTCGTTACTTTTTCTTCTGGGAATCATGGACAAGCAGTAGCGCTTGCCGGAAAATTGTTAAAAATTCCTACTACGATTGTAATGCCAGAGGATGCTCCCTCTGTTAAGCAAGCCGCTACTGGTGATTATGGTGCAGAAATCGTTTTGTATGACCGCCAAAAAACAGATAGAGAACAATTGGCTGATATTCTTTCCAGAGGAAGGAAGATTACACTCATTCCGCCTTACGATCATCCGCACATCATCGCCGGACAGGGAACAACTGCTTTAGAACTGATCCAAGAAGTTGGTGAGTTGGACTTATTATTAGTTTGTTGTGGCGGTGGCGGATTACTTTCAGGGTGTGCGATCGCAGCCAAAGCACTTTTACCCAATTGTAAAGTAATCGGAGTAGAACCAGCACTTGCCGACGATGCTACCCGCTCCTTTCACAGCAAAACGCTGCAAACTGTCAAGAATCCTGATACCATCGCCGATGGTGCCCGGACTCCTAGCCTTGGTGAAATTACTTTCCCCTTAGTGCTGCATTACGTCGATGATATGGTGACGGTATCTGAAGAAGCGATTCTTCGCACCATGTTTTTCTTGTGGGAACGTCTAAAAATTGTAGTTGAACCCACCGGAGTACTTGCAGCAGCAGCCTTACTCGAAGGTGTGGTGACTTCCCCAGAAGCGAGGATTGGTGTGATCATTAGCGGTGGAAATGTAGATTTGGCGCAAGTTGGTAAATTGTTTTCTGTGGGATTGTAATTATTGGACTTTGGACAAAAAAGAAGTGTTCGCGGATCAGGAGGAGAAGCCAACACAAGAGATTTCCACAACAAAAGGGAGGTTACTGCCTCCCTTCTACTTTTTATCGGTCTAGTCTATTAAGTACTAATCTCTTAACTAAGAGAATTTATTAGCGATACTTAATGGTTCATGAATAACAAGATTCCCAACTTTTTAGAAAAGTCGGAAATCTGAGCATTTCGATTACTCTTTCGCAAACCCAATCAATCATCAGTTGGATCATCAGTCATTTCCGGTGCTAAAGCTGGGTTACTTTTACGTTCTTGTGGTGATTGCTCCCGGATCACATCGTCTATTGGACGAGGGTGTTTGATTTTGTCGAGTAACTCTGGACTTAGTTGCGAGGGATCGCCTTCTGGATTGGACTTTTCAGCTTGACTAGGAACTGTTTCCTTATTCATGACTATTTCCCCAAACTTATACTCCAAGCTTAAGTTCTTCTATGCTGAATACACACTATCTTGAGACTTAATTTCACACAGCAGTGGTTACAAAGGCTTCACCATCGCTTCTTGTAGACTAAAGATGATTCACTGATTTTGCGATCGCTATCAAGTTAAGCAATAACGACATCACTTTGCGAACTTCCAATAAGAAATCGGGATGACTGGATTCGAACCAGCGGCCCCTTCGTCCCGAACGAAGTGCGCTACCAAGCTGCGCCACATCCCGCCATAAAAATGGCATTGTAAATTAACAATATCACAACCTGTGCCAAATAACAGAATTACATCTATATATATGATCACTTTATCAAAGGCTTTGCTTGCTACGATTAAATGTGTATAACTCTAGTGGTAAAAGCGGATTGTGACTGTAAAACCAGACTGGTTGCGGGTGAAAGCACCTGGGCGTGAGCGCATCGGTAACGTTAAAGAAATTTTGCGGGATTTAACCCTCAATACAGTTTGCGAGGAAGCGTCCTGTCCGAATATTGGTGAATGCTTCAACGCTGGGACTGCCACGTTTTTGATTATGGGCCCAGCTTGTACACGCGCTTGTCCCTACTGCGATATTGATTTTGAGAAAAAACCCAAACCATTAGACCCCACGGAACCTTCACGACTAGCGGAAGCTGTTCGCCGCATGAAACTTAATCATGTGGTAATCACTTCTGTAAACCGAGATGACTTGCTTGATGGTGGTGCATCTCAGTTTGTGGCGTGTATTCATGCGGTTCACTCTATTTCACCGAACACGACAATTGAGGTGCTAATTCCTGACTTATGCGGTAATTGGGATGCTCTAGAGATAATTTTACAAGCTGCGCCAGAGGTATTAAACCACAATACGGAAACTGTCCCACGCCTGTATCGCCGGGTGCGTCCCCAAGGAAACTACGATCGCACATTAGAATTATTGCAGCGAACTCGCCAAGTTTCTCCTCGTACATACACTAAATCCGGGATCATGGTTGGACTCGGTGAAACTGATAAAGAAATCCGCCAAGTCATGCAAGACTTGCGAACTGTGGATTGCGACATTTTGACAATTGGACAATACCTCCAACCCAGTCAAAAACACTTGCAGGTAAATGAATTTATCAACCCAGAACAATTTGCTGCTTGGAAGGCATTCGGCGAAGAAATCGGATTTTTACAAGTTGTTTCTTCACCCTTGACAAGAAGTTCATATCATGCGGAAAAAGTCAAGGAATTAATGGAACGTTACCCCCGCAGCCAATTTTAGATTTTAGATTGCTGAGTGAAGAGATGGAGAGATAGGGAGACTTTTGACTCTTGAGTAATGACTAATCCAAAATCCACAATTCAAAATCCAAAATCTGTAGCAATTCTGGGTGCAGGTGCTTGGGGTGCATCTCTGGCAAATCTAGCAACGGCGAATGGTCATCAGGTGCGCGTCTGGTCGCGTCAAGGTTCTCAAATCCAAGCAGTTTTAAAAGATGTTCAAATAGTCTTGTCCGCTATCTCGATGATTGGTGTAAGGGATGTTGCTTCCCAAGTCCACTCTTTCCCCCTTTCTCCAGAGACAATTTTTGTCACAGCGACGAAAGGCTTAGACCCTCAAACCACCTGCACGCCGTCGCAAATTTGGCAAACAGTATTCCCTAACCATGCAGTGGTTGTCCTGTCTGGGCCTAATTTATCGAAAGAAATTCAACTAGAATTACCCGCAGCAACGGTGGTAGCCAGTAACATTCCCACGGCTGCTGAAGTAGTGCAGTTAGTATTTTCTTCTCAACGTTTCCGGGTATATAGCAATTCCGATCCCTTGGGGGTAGAACTGGGGGGAACACTGAAAAATGTCATTGCGATCGCAGCTGGTGTGTGCGATGGTCTACAACTGGGAACCAATGCCAAAGCTGCTTTAGTCACCCGTGGACTTACAGAAATGGTTCGCATCGGCAATGACTGGGGTGCAAAGACGGAAACATTTTATGGTTTATCCGGTCTAGGAGATTTGTTAGCAACGTGCAACAGTCCTTTAAGTCGCAATTACCAAGTCGGCTACCAGCTAGCTGGTGGTAAGTCACTTACAGAAACTCTCGCAAATTTACAAGGAACTGCTGAAGGAGTGAACACTTGCCAGGTTTTGATGCAACGAGCCAAGCAACAAAACATAGCTGTCCCAATTACCGAGCAAGTTTATCGGTTACTTCAAGGCGAAATCACACCCCGACAAGCACTTGATGAACTGATGCTACGAGATATCAAGCCAGAGTACAACTACTAAAACACCAATTCCGTAATCCTGGAAGAACCTTTCCCCCAGCCCCTCTTTGTTGGCGTTAATCTGCCGTTAGGCTGGGGGGTTAGGTTTTTGATTACTCAATCCGATGCTCTAGTTAACCTGAGTTCGACAAGTCTTATTTGACCTCTCCCCCAACCCCTCTCCGACACGGAGAGGGGAGCAAAAAACTTAATTTTTCCTTGCTCCTCCCTTTCCGTTTCCCAGAGGGAGGCTGTCCGGGAGAGGTTTGTCGAACTCACGTTCTAGTTAGTAGTCTGTGAAGTTGAAATTGACGGGTGAAAACTGACACGCAAGAGGACATGTCACCCACTTTCGCGTCTTCTATCTCCGTGTCGATAGAATTTTTGCAGTTAAGACTAATCACTTCCCCAATATCTATTAGTTCTACTTATACGTAAATAATCCTGAGAAAAAATTAGTAAATCGTCAGGATATTACTTTTATAGCCATGTAAATGTGACTATGCCAATTATAAAGATGACATTCACTGAAGGATGTTTATACCGTGTTACAAAAGTTACTATCAGGAACCTTCAAGGTTGAAATGTTAACTAAGTAGTTTAAATATTGAAAACCTAGCTGCGGATTTGAATAGCTATTGGTTCAATCAAAAGTTTAGCAGCCGATTAAGTTCAGTAATAGTGTATCCAATAAAACCTTTACAGTGAATTTGTAAAAAAATTGTAATGGAACCTTCAACTGTGTTAGTTCACCGTAAATCAGGGGAACAATAGCAACAGTTGAATAGCTGACCGTAATCTAAGCTGACCGTAATCTATTGTTACCTGGAGCCATTGAGACGATCTTTATGCCAGCAACATCTTTTTATGCAGATGCCCCCTACAACACCAGAAAGTCCCGCCAGGCTTTGGACTCTGATCTCACGGTTGACGACAGCGAGTTATCGGCAGATGACCTACAGGAGCTGGAGATAGCTTCTGTTGACCATGCTAACTTTGCTGCTAACAATAACCGTCGTAGTACAGACCTAGTACGTCTATATCTTCAAGAAATTGGTCGGGTTCGCTTGTTAGGGCGAGATGAAGAGGTTTCAGAAGCTCAAAAAGTCCAACGCTACTTGCGGATGCGGATAGTGCTTGCTAACGCCGCCAAGCAAGGGGATGAAGTAATTACGCCCTATCTGAGGTTAGTTGAAGTTCAAGAACGTCTGACCTCCGAACTAGGACATCGCCCGTCTTTGGAAAGATGGGCTGCCACTGCTGAGATAATTTTATCGGATCTCAGACCGACTTTGGCAAATGGCAAACGTCGCTGGGCCGAAATTGGCAAGTTGACAGTAGAAGAGTTGGAGCAAATTCAGTCCCAAGGACTCCAAGCAAAAGAACACATGATCAAGGCTAATCTTCGCCTAGTTGTGTCTGTTGCTAAGAAGTATCAAAATCGCGGTTTGGAATTGTTGGATTTAGTCCAAGAAGGCACACTGGGTTTGGAACGGGCTGTAGAAAAATTTGACCCCACTAAGGGTTATCGCTTCAGTACCTATGCTTACTGGTGGATTCGTCAGGGAATTACACGGGCGATCGCTACTTCTAGTCGCACGATCCGTCTACCGGTTCATATTACTGAAAAGTTAAACAAAATCAAAAAGGCGCAACGCAAAATTGCTCAAGAAAAAGGTCGCACCCCGACTCTAGAGGATTTAGCAACTGAGCTAGAGATGACACCGACCCAAGTACGAGAAGTTTTGTTGCGGGTTCCTCGCTCCGTTTCTTTGGAAACCAAAGTAGGCAAGGATAAAGATACTGAGTTAGGCGAATTACTCGAAACTGACTGTGTAACTCCAGAAGAGATGTTAATGCGAGAATCTTTACAAAGAGATTTGCATCATCTTTTGTCAGATTTGACTAGCCGGGAGCGCGATGTAATTTTGATGCGCTTTGGTTTGGCAGATGGTCATCCTTATTCCTTAGCAGAAATTGGACGCGCTCTCGACTTATCGCGGGAACGAGTCCGACAAATTGAATCCAAGGCTTTGCAAAAGCTACGTCAACCCAAGCGCCGCAACCTCATCCGTGACTATTTGGAGTCTCTAAGTTAACCTCAATTCGATCAACCTCTTCCTGCCTTGAACTAAAATTAAAGTCTGTCCCTCTCCCCCCGTCGGAGAGGGATGGTTTTGCGTAGTAAAATCTCTTAGAGGGTGTTTATAAATAAAAAATAAAGAGCACCATAGTAATTCCCCCAGGACAG
>NZ_JABXKP010000087.1 GCF_017114985.1 Nostoc sp. JL33
AAACTTACCGAGTTTGCTTCCCTCTATTATATGTAGCTTCATATTAAATTGGTATAAGAGTATTACAAGGGACTTCCAGCACAAGAAAGATGGATATTAACCTCGTCATTAATGCGATTACCGCTTCGCTAGAACTGGCTCTGCTAAAGTATTTGCAATGATTTTACCCTTTATAATCACAAAAGTAGGACTTTGTCAATGTACAAGTCCTAAAAATTTATATTTATCAAATTACGCTCAGGCAAAAATTCAAAAATTAGAACTGTCTGCAATTTGAGAGATTTATTAAACTTGAAAAACCTTGTTTAATAGTTGCTACCTCACCTCTTACAAATACAACTTAATTAAATAAATTAGCCTCAAATACAAACCTTAGCTGCCAAAACATTGCGGTGCTAAACTTCATCCTATGACATCTAATCAACCCTCTGAGCAAGTTGTATCTGAATCTACCGCTAATGAAGCGTTTGAGGTAGAGCAGCAAGACAATACAGATAGTTTATTTCCCATTGTTGGCATTGCCGCCTCTGCTGGTGGATTAGAAGCATTTACACAGGTACTCAAACATTTGCTTACCGATACAGGGATGGCATTTGTGCTGATTCAACATTTAGACCCTAAGCACAAGAGTCTGTTGAGCGAGATTCTGGGAAGAACAACTAAAATGCCTGTCACTGAAGTGCAAGACGGCGTGACTGTAGAACCTAACCAGGTCTACGTTATTCCGCCTAACACTAAGATGATCTTATTTAATGGGGTGTTGCAACTCACGCCGCGAGAGAAAGTTGATGGTAAATATATGCCTGGTGATGCGTTCTTTACTTCCTTGGCAACAGATCGAGGGCGCAAAGCGATCGCAGTGGTTCTATCTGGGGCGGATGGAGACGGTTCACTGGGGCTGAAGGCAATCAAGGCAGCCGGAGGCGTGACTTTTGCTCAGTGTGAAGACACGGCAAAATTCGATAGTATGCCTAATACTGCTGTTGCCACAGGGAATGTCGATTTTGTGCTGCCGCCTCAAAAAATCGCAGAGGAACTGGTAAACCTCAGTCGCAATGCTTTTCTTTGTGGCTCATTGCCGCTGCTCAGTGTTGAGAAATTGCCCGAACAGGGAGATGCCCTGGCAACTATTTTTGTATTATTGCGATCGCAAACTGGCGTTGACTTCAGCCACTACAAGCCCAACACCCTTGATCGCCGAATCCAGCGCCGAATGCTGTTGTATAAACTAGAACGCTTGGAGGATTATGCCCAGTATTTGCAAGAGAATTCGGCTGAAGTCAAGGCGCTCTATGAAGAAATTTTGATCCACGTCACCCATTTTTTCCGCGATCCCGAAGCATTTCAACTGTTGAAAGAGCGAGTCTTTCCCACTATCATGCAAAACAAGTCGGCAGCGTTGCCGATTCGGATTTGGGTAGCAGGGTGTTCGACGGGCGAAGAAGTGTATTCCATCGCTATCTCCTTGCTGGAGTTTTTGTTGGATAAAGTAACCCAGCCGCCGATCCAGATTTTTGCCACAGACATCAGCGACATGGCAATTGAAAAAGCCAGATCAGGCATTTATGCAGAGAATCAAATGGTGGAAGTCTCACCAGAGCGCCGCCGCAGATTTTTTAATGCCCTTGAGGGCGGTAAATATCAAATTAACAAAGCTGTCCGCGAACTATGTGTGTTTGCTCGACAAGACTTGGGCAGTGACCCCCCTTTTTCCAACTTAGATTTAATTAGCTGCCGGAATGTACTGATTTACTTAGACGCTACGTTGCAAAAACGGATATTGCCCATCTTTCATTACAGTCTCAACCCGACTGGCTTTCTGCTACTAGGAACTTCAGAAAGCACAGGTAAATATTGGGACTGGTTTACTCTGATTGATAAAAACTATAAAATTTATGCCAAGAAACTAACTTCAGTTCGTCCAACTTTTTCGTTCGTTACCAGCAATTATCCGATAGTAAAAGTGGACGAACCAAAGCCGAGCAATGAGAATCCATCAGATGAGTTGGATTTAGAGAGAAAAACTGACCAACTAATCTTGAATCGCTATGCCCCCGTGGGTGTGGTGATCAACGACAAGATGGACGTGCTGCAATTTCGGGGAGAAATCGATCTTTACCTAAAACTTGCACCTGGGAAACCGAGTCTTAACTTATTCCAAATGGTGCGCCAAGGCTTGCTCATCGAGCTACGGGCGACAATTTATCAGGCACAACGGCAAAAAATTCTAGTTAGAAAGCAAGGGTTACGGATTGAAGAGGGCGATCTTTCCAGAATCATCAATCTTGAGGTGATTCCATTCAAACCTGCGACTAAGGAAGAATTCTACTTTCTGGTTTTATTTGAAGAAGCCCCACCCACAGTTAGCAACCTCAGTCCGGTAAATTCTGAAAGCTCAGAGCCGGGAGATATAGAGCGTGAGATTGTTCGGCTCAGGCAGGAACTCGCAACCGCCCAGCAAGAGCGAACTGCTACTCAAGAGTATCTGCAAGCGGTGATCCAAGAGCAAGAAGACATCAATCAAGACCTGAAAGTTGCCAATGAAGAAATCCTCTCCAGCAATGAAGAGTTACAAAGCACCAATGAGGAGCTAGAAACTGCCAAAGAAGAGATTCAAGCAACCAACGAAGAACTCAACACAACTAATGAAGAACTTCGTAGTCGAAATCTGGAATTACACCAAGTTAACAACGATCTCACCAATTTGCTTGCGAGTATCAATATTCCGATTTTGATATTGACTTTGGACTTACGGGTTCGACGTTTTACGCCAATGGCGCAGCGGCTTTTCAATTTAATTCCCGCCGATGCTGGACGACCCTTGAGTGACATCAGAGCGAATCTCGATCTTCCTGACTTAGAAACTCTAATTTTGGAGGTACTTGACACACTCGGTATCAAAGAATTAGAAGTCCAAACTCTGGAGGGACATTGGTACAACCTCCGCATCCGTCCTTATCGCACCACAGAAAACAAGATTGACGGTATAGTGTTGGTGTTAATAGATATTGATGTTCTCAAACGCAGTGCAGCAACCTTAGAACAAGCCCGGAATTACGCTGAAGCGATTGTGGAGACGGTACAAGTGCCGTTAATCGTGCTTGATTCTGATTTCCGGGTGAACAAAGCCAATCGCTCGTTTTATGAAACATTTCAGGTTTCACCATCAGAGACAGCGCAATCTCTGATTTTTGAACTAGGGAATGGTCAGTGGAACCTGCGCGGACTACAACAGATATTAGAAGACATTCTGGTTAACGATACCACTGTTCAAAACTTGGAGGTGGAGCATCGTTTTGAGCGGATTGGGAAGAAAATCATGCTGCTCAATGGCTGGAAAATTATTCAACAGGGAGATGCCGAAAGGATTTTGCTGGCGATTGAAGATATTAGCGATCGCAAACAGTTTGAGTTAGAGCGATCCAAGCTTCTAGCACAGGAGCAGTCAGCCCGTCAACAGGCCCAAATTGCCAACCGAGCCAAAGATGAATTCCTGTCGAATCTCTCCCATGAACTTCGTAACCCGCTCAATACTATACTGGGCTGGGCGCAACTTTTCCGCAGCCGCGATTTAGATTCTTCAGCAGTAACTCGTGCCTGGGAAGTGGTGGAGCGGAGTGCTAAACTGCAAGCTAAATTAATCGATGATCTGCTGGATGTCTCACGGATTACGAGTAGAAAGCTTCATTTAAATACTCGTGTACTCGATCTAGTTTCAGTAGTGGATGCCGCCATTAAGTCTATAGAATTTTCCGCAGAGGCGAAAAGCATTCAAATTGTTTTACAGTTGAACTCGGCGACAGTTGTCGGAGATTTTGATCGCTTACAGCAAGTTCTGTGGAATTTACTTTCTAACGCGATTAAGTTCACTCCACCCGATGGGCGAGTGGGAATTATGCTCGAAGCTGTAGATAGTCACGCCCAAATTCGAGTCAGCGACACAGGAATTGGCATCCGGGCAGACTTGCTGCCCTATGTTTTTGATCGCTTCCGCCAAGGAGATTCCAGCAGCAGCAAAACAACTCAGGGACTTGGATTGGGCTTGTCAATTGTCCGTGATCTGATAGAACTTCACGGTGGAACAGTTCAAGCACAAAGTCCAGGCGAGGGAAAAGGAACCACGATCACCATCAGGCTGCCTCTGCGCTCAATGCCACCGAAGATTACACGGCTAACTTAATTTAGAGCCGAGCGTTTTGTGGGAGACTCTGGACACATTAAATGGTAAGACTCAATCCCTTATCCTTGAAGGATTATGCATCTTAGCTGTAGATGATCAAGCGGACAGCCGCGATTTAATCAAGTGGATGTTAGAAGACTTTGGGGCTGAAGTAGTGGTTGTTACATCGGCAAAAGAAGCGATCGCGGCTTTAACTGAATCTCCTGGCAAATATGATCTGCTTCTAGCAGATATTGGGATGCCAGAGGAAGATGGTTTCTCCCTGATTCGTCAGGTTAGAGAGCTTGAGGCTGAAGTTGGGGGACAAATTCCAGC
The DNA here is from genome assembly GCF_017114985.1 of Nostoc sp. JL33. Classification (GTDB taxonomy): domain Bacteria; phylum Cyanobacteriota; class Cyanobacteriia; order Cyanobacteriales; family Nostocaceae; genus Nostoc. The sequence continues at coordinate 4,496 of NZ_JABXKP010000087.1, forward strand.
AGCAGCAATCACTGCCTATGCTACCGAGCAAGAGCGGCAAAAGGCGATTGATGCTGGTTTCCAAATGCATCTAGCTAAACCGATTGATCTGACTCAATTGGTATTGGTGATTGCAAATTTGAGTGGACGAGCCACAGATGAATGAGTGCTATTTTTGAGCTGGGGGAGATGGGGCGGTGAAGAGGAGATTATATAGAGCAAAAATATATACTTATAAGAGCGCATCTGCTATGCACGAAAATTGGTGAAAGAGTTGACCTGGGGAACATCCGAGAGTGAAGATAAAAGGGTTAGATATCTTGTCACAGTACTAAGCACATCTGATATCGGCTTATTTCCTTTCATTTCCCTACTTTTGGGGTAAAGAGGAAGGATAGGGGCGATACTTATTAACGCGGCAAAAAACTTAAATAAGTACGCACGGATTGCTAAGACGTGCGGCAGTCGCTACAACGGGGAGCCACCCCCTTGCGGAGGTTCCCTCCGTTGGGGGGAGTGGCGTGGGAACCCCCCCAACGCGCTGCCTTGCCTGGACGCAGAGGGTTAAATGCGCCGTTGCACCCCGATGAAGCGTCAAGAAATAGCTGATTAAATCAAATTCAAGCGATTTAATTATATATTTTGTAGCAGATAGTTGTGGAAAAGAAAATGCTAGGTGTAAATGTTGTTATGAAAGTTGGCGATCGCGTCCGCGTTAAAGAGTCGGTAGTAGTGTATCATCATCCTGAACATCGAAATCTGCCTTTTGACATCAAAGGCACTGAAGGCGATGTAGTAGGTATTGCCACCCAATGGCGAGACAGACCTGTAAGCGCTAATTTCCCGCTTGTAGTCCAGTTTAGTAAAAAGTTTAAAGCCCATTTACGTGAAAATGAATTAGAAGTCATCTAAATCACTCATCGGCGGCGAAACCACTGAAAAATATTCAGTTCGCCGCGCATTCTTTTAAGGTCTTGGCGGTTCTGTTCTGCTATTGTATAATACCATTCACAATAACGCTGATACTCTGACCGTGACCGAACTTCGTGGTAGAACTGGTGGGTTGTTTGGTGAGCGGCAAAAGCTTCCTCAACTTGGGGTTGAGGGGATGGCATAATATAAGGTAAATTTTTAGACATAAAGTTAAGAGTGGGGAGTGGGGAGTGGGGAGTGGGGAGTGGGGAGTTTTCAATTGAGGGAATTACCGCACTTTATAATTAATAACTCATAACTCCTAACTCCTAACTTTCTAACAACTCCTAACTTGATTAAAGCCAACCGCGTAAGCGATAGATAAAAGAACCAATGTACTCTTTTAAAGCGCTGGTAAATTGGTGTAAGTTGTCGGTATCAGGTAATAAATTCAGTATAGCGGCTTTGGGCGTGCTGCCGAGTTCTTGCAAATCACGCTCACTAACCAGAAAATCAGTCGGTGCAGGAATGGCATAAATTCCTTGACGCTGGAAAATCTGAAGCGATCGCGGCATATGCATTGCAGAAGTAACTAATAATACCTGACGAATGCCACGCAATGACAAAATTTTTCGGACATTCACTGCATTTTGATAAGTATTCAGAGATTCAGATTCTTGGACAATCGCCTCAGATGGAATACCAATAGATGTAAGTATTGTTGCCATATCTGCCGACTCTGGTGAACCACCTCCACGCCAATCAATGCGACCTCCGCTGAGAATGATTATAGGCGCTTTTTTTTGGCGATATAGTTGTGCGGCATAAATCACGCGGTCGCCTGCTTCACTCAAATCTACAGTAGGTCTTGGGGGAAAAGCTGATTTAGTTGCGCCACCTAAAACCACAATTGCTTCTGCGACTGGTATTTGGGCGGGTGGAATTTGCCTTTCTAGCGATCGCACTAATGATTTAGCGATCCAAGCATTACTACAAAATAGCAATAAAGCTAGGGCAAAAGCAATTGCGATCGCCGCAGTGCGCGGTCGTTTCCACAACGTCACCAATGCTACTAGCAAGCTTACGCAGGCTAGTCCTAGTGGATAAAAAAATAGTGGCAGTAACTTGGATAGATATAAAAACATAGTGGGGAGTAAGAATTTTAAATTTTAGATTTTGGATTAAAGAATTGAAACTTAATCCAAAATCTAAAATCTAAAATCCAAAATTGAATTGGCCAATGCCCCAATTATTACTTTTCCCAAAACCTGAAATTGATAGTACTTCCAGGAGCGCGACGGTAACGGCGGCCGGCTCTTCTTGATTGCCGTTTGTTCATCCTCTCGTTTGTTGGTTCAACTTCCTCTTCGCCCTCTTCTGGTTCTTCAACTTGCAACTGAGTTCTAGTTGGTTCCTTACTTCCCCACCAAGCAGTAATCCAGCCTCCAGCTAAAGCCCCTATTCCACCTAGCAAGATACTCATGGGTGCTGGATACCCTAAATATACAAAGCCAAGCATGAAAAATAACCAATATTTCAATCCTGTATCGACACCATCAGAGGATGCTACAGTTGGAGCCTCAGTGCTATTATTGGTTACATTTGTGATCCAGCTTAAGATGAAACCACCAGTGATACCTAAGAAGATGCTCAGGGCTGGTGCAGAGCCGGTCATTATTAATATAAATATTAAAAATGCTCCAAATAAGAGCTGAGAAAAGAAACTGGGAGAAATACTAAAAAAGTCGTTCTTTTTGTCTGCCATAGAGTAAAAAAGCTATTGGGGAATTACTGCTTTTAATTGTGCCTGTTGTGGTTGAGTTGTATCTAAAATTTTTACGTAGGATTGTTCTTCTTCAGTGAAAGGTTCAGCTTGTTTGATTTGTGAGGCTAATAAATCGGCGGTAGCATCAGCGATATCACCAGTGCGATTGTTCAAACGCTCTTTTAGAACTTCAAGAGGTGCTGTGCATTGGATAATCTGAAGCGGAAGTTGGTGCTTTGTAGCTTGAGCGATCGCATCTTGCCGTAACTGCTGTCTATCATACTTGGCATCCAAAATCACCGAAAAACCTTGATTAGCCAGTATAATTCCCAATTCCAACAGCCGTGTGTAAGTTTTCTCGGTCATCTCTGGTGTATACAAATCATCGCCACCCTTTTCCCACAGAGGAATTCCTCCTAGATGTTTCCGCACCGCATCCGAACGAAGGTGAATCGCCCCCAGTTGACGAGCTAAATACCGTGCTGTGGTACTTTTACCAGAACCCGACAAACCGGACATCAAAATTAGTTGTCCCAGCTTTGGTTTAGTGTAGTCCCAAGCCTGTTTGTAATAATCAGCTGCGGTTTTTGCCGCCTCTTCCTTTACCGTTGCGGGTACATTCGGATCGTCTAGCAAAAATGAATTTACTTTTGCCCGGACATAAGCCTGACGACTTAAATACAAAGGCAATACCTGTAAGCCTTCCCAATCTCCAGTTTGCTCGACGTAGGCATTCAAAAACGCATTACCCAAGTCTTGACGTTGCCGCGCCTCTAAATCCATCACGGTGAACGCTACATCGTACATCACATCGACAAAGCGAAACGGCTCGTTAAACTCAATGCAATCAAACAGCAGGATTTTGTCGTGCCACAGTGCAATATTTCTCAGGTGTAAATCCCCGTGACATTCACGAATATAATCGTTATGAATTCTGTTAGCAAATAATTCTGGACGTTCTACAAAAAAGTTATCTGTATATTGCTTTGTTTCTAGAAATTGCGCCTGCGTCTGAGGGCCACCAATATACTTCTCAGCTTGCTGATAATTCTCATCAATTGCAACCCGAACTTCTGGCACTTCACCAAAACTGCGAATATAATCATTCGTCTGTGCTTCGGCATGGTATTGAGCCACCACCCGTCCTAACTCTTCTAGGTGTGTTTCATTTAAGTTACCCTGTTCAAAAAGTGTACTTAATAGAGACTCTTGAGGAAACTGGCGCATCTTCAGCACGTATTCTACAGCCTCAGTCTTTCCCCCTAACTGATATTGCTCTCCTACCAAAGTTATGGGCAAAACTTCTAAATACAATTCACCAGCACCCCGTTGATTTAACCGTAACTCTTCCTGACAAAAATGCTGCCGCTTCTCTAAGGTGGAAAAGTCCAAAAAGCCAAAATTCACAGGTTTTTTCAACTTATAGGCATAATCCCCAGTTAACAGTACATAAGAAATGTGGGTTTGAATTAGTTGAATAGGTTCTGTTACCGTATGGGGATAAAATCCAGGCTGCAACATTTGCTGAATTAAAGCTGGAAGAGTTACTTCTGTCATCTCTTTTCTTTCTTCTCTAAATACAAAAAAACCAGGAGTTCTCCCCTGGCATGATCAAGAATTATTACACAGTTTATCTAGCTTAAGTAACTGCTTCAGCTTCTGGCTCAATATCCTCAGCGCTGATTTGCGGCGGCAAAACGCTAACAATAAGTCGCTCTGGTTCAGCTAGAGGTGTTACACCTTCAGGAAAAACTATATCACTAATACTTAAGCTGTCTCCCATTTGCAGGTTAGTGACATCGATTTCAATTACCTCTGGGATATTTTCTGGCGCACAACTCACTTGCAATTCAGTGATTACGGTGTCTAACACACCACCATCTTGTTTAACACCAATAGCAGTTCCCACAAAACGGAACCGAACTTCTACAGTGGTGTCACCGTGGCCCGCAACCGCGAAAAAGCTGAGATGGTAAGGCGTACCTTTTGCTGGATGGATCTGAAGTTCCCGCAGCAGGGCTTTGCCGCGCCAAGGTATATCAGTCACGTTTAAATCAATCAAAGTGTTGTTGACTGAAGCTCTTTTGAGCAAGCGCTCAACAGTTTTGGCCTCAATAGTCAAAGAAATAGACTCTGTACCCTTGTGACCGTACAAATTGGCAGGTATCAGTCCAGAACGACGCAAAGCTCTAGGCTTGCTGCCTTCTGGGCGTTTTTGAGATTCGACTGTAATAGCCATAGAAGTTGTCCTTTGTCATTTGTCAGTTGTCAGTTGTCATTTGTCCTTTGTCCTTTGTCATTTGCTAATGACCAATGACTAATAACTAATGACTAATTTACGCACTAAGTAAGGTAGCAGGTGTACCGTCGGGGTGCAATAAAGCGCGTTTGGGGCCGTGGATGGGGTCTTCTACAATTATGGTTTGATCGCGGCTTGCTCCTAGTGAGACGATCGCGATCGGGACTTCCATCAATTCGGCTAAGAATTTTAGATAGTCCAGGGCTTGCTGTGGTAACTCTTCTAGGGTGCGGCAGTGAGTTGTTGACACTTGCCATCCTGGTAAGGTTTTGTAGATGGGGCGACATCTGGCAAATTTACGGGAACTGGTGGGGAAATATTCGGTGCGATCGCCATCTATGTCATAGGCGACACAAACTTGGATTGACTCTAATTCATCGAGGACATCCAGTTTGGTGAGCGCCATACAATCCATGCCGTTAATCCGCACCGCATAGCGACCGATGACCGCATCAAACCAGCCGCAACGCCGTTTGCGACCGGTGGTTGTGCCAAATTCGGCACCGCGATCGCACAACAATTCTCCCAACTCTCCATCCAATTCCGTGGGAAATGGCCCCTCTCCCACCCGCGTTGTATAGGCTTTCGACACCCCAATTACCCGGTCAATCATTGTCGGCCCTACCCCTGTACCAACGCAAGCCCCGCCCGCCACAGGGTTAGAGGAGGTAACATAGGGATAAGTTCCGTGATCTAGGTCAAGGAGCGTACCTTGTGCGCCTTCAAACAAAATATTGCGCCGTCGCCCAATCGCATCGGATATTTTGTACGATGTATCAACAACGTAAGGCCGCAAGCGTTCTGCATACCCCAAATACTGTTCAATCACCTCTTCTGGATCTAGAGGCGGCAAGTTGTAAAGCTTTTCTAAAATGACGTTTTTATAATTAATCGTCCACTCCAACTGCTCACGTAGCCCATCCGGGTCCATCAAATCTAAAACCCGAATGCCTATACGTTCAGATTTGTCAGCATAAGTCGGCCCAATGCCCCGCCCTGTTGTGCCGATCTTATGGCTTCCACGTCGTTCTTCAGATGCCTGGTCAATCAACCGATGATAAGGCATCGTTACGTGGGCTGTCTCAGATATCAGCAGGTGGTCAGTGGAAATATTTAATTCTTTTAGTTGGTCGAGTTCTGCGATCAAAATCTGTGGATCGATCACTGTTCCACACCCGATTATGCAATCGGTATTTGGATACAAAATACCAGAGGGAATCAAGTGCAGCTTAAGGGTCTGACCTTTGACTACAATCGTGTGTCCAGCATTGACACCCCCTTGGTAACGTACCACAACATCTGCCGAACGGCTGAGTAAGTCAGTTATTTTACCTTTTCCTTCATCGCCCCATTGGGCACCTATGACAATGACGTTAGCCAAGAGCTTATTTTAAGAAGTAAAGTTTCCACAAACTATAATTTTTAACATATTCTTTGAATCATGTCAAGCTAATTCTAGAACAATCTAGCTGTTTTCAACAAAGACCAATTTTATCAACTCTGTCGGCATAAGAGTCCCCCACTAGTACGCCACGGCGTAAATAGAGCAACCATTTCAAATCCCTCTGATAGCTTATTCCATAATACTTTTGAATGCGTGACTTCCGCCTTGCGGTACTAGCTTGTCTGGAGTAGATATATTATCTGGCTTTGTTTTGGATTTACGGATAATGCGGGGTTAATTAAAATTCCAAACATAGAGACTTTGCAATGCAATATCTCTAAAAACATTATGGATAGGCAACTGATCTTATCCAACTGCATTCGCTATACTTACTACTAAAAATGAATTTATATTAAAAATTAGCGGATTTATTTGTGAATCTTATGTATAAATTATCATTCCCAAAAATCCAGATATTTACAACTTTAACAGATTGTATTTTGCTACCCGTGTTATCAAAATTCTTAAAATATTCTCAGTATTTGTTTTTAATCTTTAATCTTAACTGATGGAGGTCATCTGCGGCAGAAAGGGCGATCGCATGATCGAAAAATGGTATCGAGTCCCAAAGCTGAAAGCAATATTCCTCCTAGCATTGGCAGTTGTATTTACTAGTGCTGTAGTCTCATATAGCAACACTGTTAATTTGATTCACAACCAGGAATGGGTGAGATACTCCTACGAAGTTGTTACCCAGCTTGAAAGTATCCAACTTACACTCAAAGATGCTGAAACTGCACAACGTAATTATTTAATTACAGTAGATGCAGATGATTTACAAACCTATATTGCAGCTGATCAACAAACTAATAATAATATTCAGATTCTCAGCAAGTTAATTGCTAAGAACCATCAAAAGCAGCAGTGGATTTCTTTGCTGGAGCCGAAAATTACCAACAGCCTCAAAATGCTGCAACAAGAAATTTCCCTCAGAGAAAACCAGGGATTAGAAGTAGTTCGGCAGCAAATCTTATCTGATAAAGATAAGCAAATTGGCAAAGAGATCCAACATCTGATTCACGACTCTTTAAAGGTGGAGCAAAATTTATTACAGCAGGTAATGCAGGAATCACAAGCAAGTTCCCAAAAGGCGATAGTTACATTTTTTATCGCTGCTATTGTGGGTTTGGTGCTGGTGACTTTGCTGTATGATTTCTTGTGGCGTTATATCAGGCAACTTCAGCAGACGGAACTAGCTCTACGCCAAAGCGAAAATCGTTTACGAGCCATGATAGATGCAGAACCAGAATGCATCAAGTTAATTGCCAGGGATGGCACCCTTTTAGAAATTAATGCCTATGGGCTGGCAATAATGGAAGTGGAAAGTGCTGATGTTTTGATTGGTAAACCAGTTGATGCCCTAATTGTACCAGAGTATAGAGCAGCCTTTGCCGAATTGCATAAAAGTATCTGCCAAGGTAACAAGGGGACTTTGGAGTTTGAAATCGTTGGATTTAAAGGTACTCGCCGCTACATGCAAACTCATGCCGTACCACTGCGTAACGAATCTGATCAGACGTTCATCCATTTGGCACTGATGCGAGATATAACCCAGCAAAAACAACTAGAAGCTCAACTTTTGCGATCGCAACGTTTGCAGAGTATCGGCACTTTAGCTTCTGGTATCGCCCATGATCTCAACAATATATTATCTCCAATTTTAATGTCAGTTCAACTGTTGCAGAAGAAATTGCCTGATCAGCAGAGTCAGCAAATACTGCAAACTTTAGAAAATAATGTTAAACGCGGTGCTAATTTGCTCAAGCAAGTTTTGTGCTTTGCACGGGGCGTTGAAGGCAAACGGACGATTTTGCAAATTCAGCCTTTGATGGTAGAAATTGAGCAAATTATCGCTCAAACATTCCCCAAAAGCATCATCTGTCAGATAGATATCCCCAAAAAACTATGGTACGTCTGTGCAGACACAACTCAACTACATCAGGTGCTGATAAATTTAGTAGTCAACGCCCGCGACGCTATGCCCAATGGCGGTATTTTAAGGATTGCGGCGGAAAATGTGGTGATTGGTGAACATTCTGCCCAAATAAATATTGATGCCAAAGTGGGTTCTTATATTGCGATCGTGGTGACGGATACTGGTATGGGGATGTCTTCGTTAGTCCAGCAACGGATTTTTGAACCATTTTTCACTACCAAAGAGGTAGGCAAAGGTACAGGTTTAGGACTTTCTACGGCGTTGGATATTATTAAAAATCACGGTGGTTTTGTGAATGTTTACAGTCAGGTAGGCAGAGGCACTCAATTTACAATGTACTTGCCTGCCTCAACATCTAAAGACGCACATTCACTGTCTCCAGAACTGGAATCAGTTATAGGAGATGGCTAATTGATTTTGGTGGTGAAAGTATCACAGACTACAAAAAATCCTATCAACCAAAACTTTCTGTCCACGTTGGAAATTGGTTCAGAACTTACGCAAAATACCTCTCAAACTCTTATTCCTCCGTGTTCTCTGTGCCTCTGTGGTTCGATTTTCCCTTACCTGTGCGTAAGTCCTATGGTTAATAGAAATAAAAAATATTAGTTAATATGATATGCCGTTATCACTATTGTCTTATCTGGACTATATACAGACTCGACTCTTGGGTATTCGTTATGAATCCACCATACTTTTATTCTATTAGACTGTGCAGGTGCGCTACCTGAGATTGAATATCCTGCCTGAGTCATTAAGGTTTCAAAAGTATTTGAGTCGAGAACCGTACAATTAAAAGCTGTTAGTCCCTGTATCTGATGTCTGTTTAGGGTCATAGCTACCCTGGTAAGTCGTAAAAATTCTATATCCTGGTAATACTAAAGCAATTCCAGTGTAACTGTGAATTTTACCGGGATATTTATAGGGAATATCATCTGGTACGCTCCCACCAATGCGAAAACTAAAGCCAAGTAGCCATATATACAAACCAGGTAGTAGTAAATCCATGCTATATGCAATAGCTCTCATTGCCTCATTTTCTTTGAAAGAAGCACAATTTCTGGCTATAGCGAATTTTTTGGAGATATTTTTCAGGTTTGTGGTTTCTAACATCGTCTTTCAATCCCCGATAGGGATTTAGATTTAGTAAGTTTCAAGCGTTTCAATCCCTATAAGGGATAAGGTGTTTTGCAACATATACCCTCCGAGGGTATATGTCAAGTTAAAAGTTTCAATCCCTATAAGGGATAAGGTGTTTTGCAACAAAAAATTATGACAACTAACAAGTTAATTGATTGTAGTTTCAATCCCTATAAGGGATAAGGTGTTTTGCAACTTTCAATTGGGCGAGGCAATAGGTACATTTAACCTACGTTTCAATCCCTATAAGGGATAAGGTATTTTGCAACCTTATTTGAGGGATTGTTTCAGGAATGGATGGAATAGTTTCAATCCCTATAAGGGATAAGGTATTTTGCAACATACATACACACTACATCAATCTGACTTCAGCACAGTGTTTCAATCCCTATAAGGGATAAGGTATTTTGCAACGGCTGATCTTTGAAAGCTTTACTGTATTTGGGTTTTAAGGTTTAGTTGCGCGTATGCGTACATAATAGCAAAGTTTTCAAGCTCTTGTAAGAATGGAAAGTCTTTAAAATACTTATACCGCAAGGTGCGCGACAGTTAATCGAATAGGGCTTTTGAGAGCATTTTTACCATCAGCTAAAAATTAGCGATCGCCTATTAACAATGGGAACAGCACCTTTAAACGGTTAACTTCTGCTTGTGTTTCTGTTACACTATTAAGTTTTTAAGACTTAACTTTGTTTGAGCTAACCGCAAGTGGATTAAAAGTGAGAAAAATTAAACTACTGAGTTTGATATTAATTAGTTTGGCAATGGCGTTATGGTTTAATTTGCGTTTCTCAACACCGTCAATACCAACTGTGGCATCTTCACCACCAAAAACTATCCGCTACTTCGAGCGCACCTTGCCCCAAAGCATAGCTCATATCGTGTTAATTCCAGCTAATAGCAGATTTTTGGTAACTCCTGCACTATCACAGAAGCTAGCCACTGTAGAGGAATTCGCCCAGAAGCATCGAGCCGTAGCTATTTTGAACGCAGGCTTTTTTGACCCAGTTAACCAAAAATCTACATCCTATGTTGTCCGACAACGCAAGTTGGTCGCTGACCCCAAGGAAAACGATCGCTTGGTGAACAATCCCAACTTAAAATCTTACCTGGGTCAAATATTCAATCGCACAGAATTCCGCCGCTACTTATGTGGGAAAACTATCAGCTATTCGATTACGCAACACAGTCAGTCACCACCAGCAGGTTGTCAGTTAGTCGATGCTATAGGTGCAGGCCCAAACCTATTACCAGAACTCACGTTAGCACAAGAGGGCTTTGTAGATAATGCCACCAAACGAGATGCACTTGGCAGCAACCAACCCAATGCCAGAACTGCCGTGGGTATCACCCGTGATGGCAGTGTTGTGTTAGTTATGGTGGCTCAAAAATCCTCGGCTCCCGCTAATGGGGTGTCCTTACCAGCATTAGCTGATTTTATGAAAACTCTTGGTGCTGATAAAGCGATGAACCTGGATGGAGGGAGTTCGTCTTCGCTTTATTACAATGGCAAAACCTTTTACGGTAAGATTGATTTGGAGGGAAATTCTATCAAGCGTCGCGTGAAGTCGGTTTTGCTGGTTCAGGAAAACTAGTATTCAACACTATATATTGCAGCGATTGGGCTTTATTGGGGCTATACCTACCCACTGGTAGATTTTTACCATAGCAGCAATCTGGCGATCGCAATTGAGTCACAATGATAAGAGACAATCATTGAAGGTGCTGTCATGCCTCGTCTACCTCAAATTGTTCAGAACTTGTTCCTTCGTTTTGAAGGTTTGTTTGGTGTTTTATTCCAAAGTGTTTCTAATTTTTTCGGAAAGATATTTGGTTTTTTTGCCCAGCTTTTCGGATTTACTAGCTCTGGTTATTTCTTGGAACCTGATGAGGCGCAAGCCATAAAGCAAGCTTCAGCAAAACAGGCAATTGAAACGAATCAGGATAACACTGCTAAAATTCCTGCCACTAACCGCCGTAGTCCTAATGCCAAAATTGACGACTACTACCTCAACATGGCTCGTGATGTCAAAAAGAACTAACAAAAGCCATCAACTGGAGGGCTTGTGATTAGATATTGCCTCCGGTGAAAGCTTTGCGCCATCACACTGCCAATTTTTCCTCTCAGAATTTTATAAATTGCTGCCGCCTGCACTGGTGTAGTGTGAGGGCGCTTTTCTTTAAAAATCATCCAGCCACAATTAATGGATTGGTATGTGCGTAGGCTAGCAAGAACCGCAGGCATCGCACCTTTAATAAAAATTAGGGCCAGTTTGAGGCTGGACAATAGCTAGAGAGATTGTTGAAATTGAATATTTTCTTGATTTTTAACTTACCAAATCAACCAAGGCGTTGCTCCGAAAGCGGACTATAGATGAAACTGAGCAGCCGCGATAATTTTCCGATGTGAATACTGATAGTGTGATATTAGCTTGACCGGGATCTAAAATGCGTTTTACCTTGCAGGTTTGCATTTTGTTGTTGCAGTAAGCAATAATGCGATCGCCAGCCTTGACATCCAACGCTTGAATTTTCAATTAATACCAACCTTGTCAGGAGTTTGCTTAGTTAAAGGAAAAATATATTGCTATATTTTACTTGCTCAACAATAAGAATGTCTATTCAGTGTAGCACAAAAATTAAGATCATTAATATTATCAATTTAATCTTAATAATGTCAACCTTATTTATGCTCAAAACACTATTAAATGCTGGATTTTCAGAAAATAAGCATAAAATCCCGACCTTGGCGCAACTTCTAGGTCGGAGCCTCTGTTGAAAAATCCAGATGGTGGGATGCTGGAACTTCTCTGGAGCTAAATTTTTTTGGGTACAGATTTTTCTTCCGATGTTTTTGTTACAATAATTGATATTTTTACCTAAAAATACCACTATGGCTTTATATGCTGAATTACATAGACATCTGGGCGGCTCGGTCGTACCGCGAGTTTTATGGCGATATTTCGAGCGACATTCTTCGGAGTTGATTTCCCGCTTTGGTGACTATTCCGAATTTGAAGATTTTTATACCCGCCCACGCAACACCCTAGATGAGTATCTAGAATTACACACTCTGGTAGAAAGTGTGCAAACTGTGGAGACTTTGCCTTACTTTATCTATCGCTTAGTGCGGGGTGCTTACATATTTGAAAATTTGGCTTATCTAGAACTGCGCTACACTCCCTATTTGCGGACACCTGAGCATCTGAATCAATCACAGAGAATTGACAAGATGGCAGAAATTGTGCAAGTAGTAGGACTTGCCAGCCACCAGCCAGAATATCCGATTGTTACTAGCCAAATTCTCTGTATGCACACGCGCCTACCCTATGAGGTGAACAAGGCGATTGTTGATTTGGCGGCGCAAAATCAACAGTATGTCTGTGCAGTAGATGTAGCGGGCGGTGATAGCTATTACGCCGATCGCTTAGAAGAATGGATTAGCTTATATGATTATGCGCGATCGCTGGGCGTTAAGACCACGGGACATCTATATGAAACCACTGCCGGTTGTTACCCAGAACTGTTACCCTATTTGATGCGGATTGGTCACGGCATTCAAATTCCCCTACTATATCCAGAGCTACTTAATGATGTGGCTAAACGCGGACAATGTTTGGAGGTTTGTCCGACAACTTACCTGAAAACTGGTACTTTGCAGGATATACGTCAACTGAAATTAGTTTTTGACCGTTGTTTTGATGCTGGGGTAGATATTGCTATTTGTACTGACAATGCTGGGTTGCACAATGTGCGTTTGCCATTTGAGTATGAGAATCTCTTGACTTACGACATTATTAATTTTGCACAACTCCAAGCTTGTCAAGATGCAGCTTTCCGCCACGCTTTCGCTTGGCCTTACAGTCAGCGTCCCGCATCCCTGTTGAACGGTTTGCTTAAACCAGAACCACCTAAAGTTTTGGCAATAAGGGATAGTAATTAACGATCACCTAGAGGTAAGCAAAAAGTCAGGTAATTTAATGTTAATTAATGTTGCAATCAGTGATTTTTTTTGATGTCCTAGAGAAAGTTGTAATGGACAATAGATATTTTGCAAAAATCAGTGTTTGAGAAATTAAACCACAGATGCACGCAGATAATTCATCGGTGTTTATCTGTGGTTCCTTTTTCGCTGAGAAAGGATTTTTGCTATAAGTCTAAAAGGTTGTTTGAAAAGTCTAATTTATTACTCACCGGGCGACTGGAAGTCGCGGCTACACATACAAAACCCACCTCCGTGGGTTAAAAAACCTTAATTTTGAATTGATTTCTCTGCCGACTTCACTTGTTCCCAGAAGCTATAAACTATAATTTATGGCATCTACTATTCAAGCTCTACCAACAGAAGTCGTATATCTGATTACAGCTGGTGAGGTAATCGACTCTTTAGCATCTGTGGTGCGGGAATTGGTAGAAAATTCCCTAGACGCAGGTGCAATGCGAATTGTGGTTTCTCTATGGCCGCAGCAATGGCGAATTCGTGTGGCAGATAATGGTTGTGGAATGAACTTAGATGATTTGCAACAAGCAGCCACAGCCCACAGCACCAGTAAAATTCGCTCTAGTGCCGATTTATGGAAAATTAACAGTTTAGGGTTTCGTGGCGAGGCGTTACACAGTTTGACGACTCTGGCAGATTTAGAAATTTTGAGTCGTCCTGTGGGTGGAAAATTAGGATGGCGGATTAGCTATGGGGATGGTGGGGAAGTTGTGCAAGTTGAAGCAACTGCGATCGCACCTGGTACAGTGGTTACAGTTTCCAATCTTTTCGGTAATTACTCATCTCGTCGTCAGGGATTACCCACAACAGCACAGCAAATCAAAGCCGTGCAAGCCACAATTCAACAAATTGCCCTATGTCATCCCCACGTCACCTGGCAGATTTGGCAAAATGATCGTCAATGGTTCACCATCTGTCCTGCTGTCACAACTGGGCAACTGCTACCCCAGATTTTACCGCAGGTGCGACAAGGTGATTTGCAAGAAGTGAAACTTGAAATACCCAACCCTCCAAACTCTTGTACAGACGCGATTAATCGCGTCTCTCCAAACTCAGCACTAAATTTAGTGGTAGGATTACCCGATCGCTGTCATCGTCATCGTCCAGATTGGGTGCGTGTAGCTATTAACGGCAGGATGGTTAAGACACCGGAACTAGAGCAAACGATATTATCAGCATTTCATAGAACATTACCACGCGATCGCTATCCAATTTGTTTCTTACATCTTGCGATTTCCCCGGATCAAATTAACTGGAATCGCAATCCCGCAAAAACAGAAATTTACCTCAACGAAATCATTTATTGGCAAGAGCAAATTACCCAAGCAATTAATCAAGCACTCAGCATCTCTTCTACCAATTTTAAAGAAGCTGTCCATACAACACGAGTTAGTAAATTACTCAAAGCCGCAGAAGCCAAAGGCGGCTACAATTTCAATCCTCAAAATCCCAAGCCTTGTACAGACGCGATTAATCGCGTTCCTAATTCCTTAAAAGCTGTCGCTCAAGTTAGCAACACCTATATTGTGGCGGAACATTCAGGTGGTATGTGGTTAGTGGAACAGCACATCGCCCATGAGCGAGTTTTATATGAGCAATTGTGTGATAATTGGCAACTTGTCCCTATGGAACCGCCAATCATTCTTTATCAATTATCACCAGCGCAACTATCGCAACTAGAACGCATCGGTTTAGACATAGAACCCTTTGGCGAACAACTTTGGGCTGTCCGTAATATACCCGCACCTTTGCAGCAACGAGACGACTGTGCAGAAGCAATTTTAGAACTTAGTTGGGGGGGCGATTTACAAACAGCCCAAGTAGCTGTCGCCTGTCGCAGTGCGATTCGTAATGGTACATCGATGAATCAACAAGAAATGCAGACACTTTTAGATAATTGGCAACGCACTCGCAACCCTCGCACCTGTCCCCACGGACGTCCAATTTATCTATCCTTAGAAGAATCAGCTTTAGCTCGGTTTTTCCGGCGTAATTGGGTAATTGGTAAAAGTCATGGAATTTGATGTTTTCAGTAAGTGTACACACAAGTCGAATTACCCCCCTTAATCCCCCCTTGTAAAGGCGGGAAAAAGAAATCTATCTTGTTCCCTCCCCTTTACAAGGGGAGGGTTAGGGTGGGGTAATTCGAGGACTGGTAGTGATTCGATAACTTGTGTGTACACCGTAGCCTTTTAGGAGAGGGGTTAGGTCTATTTGCATACCCGTACCTCACCGGATTGAAAATGGCTATAGGTTAATCAGTTGTTGCTGTAGTCAATCCCAACTTTTTATCTAAAAAATCTACTTCTAAGGTATTCCCGTTATCGCGTAACCAGTTTTTTGCAACTTGATAGTTAGGAACTTGAACGGCGACTATATTCCAAAATCTAGAGGTGTGATTACTTTCTAAAAGATGGGCTAATTCATGCACAATTAAGTAATCAATCACAAATACTGGAGCTTTCATAATCCGCCAGTTAAAGTTTAAATTATTATTAGGTGTACAACTGCCCCATCGGTATTTTAAATCAGAGACAAGTATTTGATTAAATTGCACACCCAAGGATTCAGCAAAGTCTTTTACTTTCGGGGGAAGTTTAATATATGCGCGTTTGGTGTACCAATCCCGGAATAATTGAAAAGCATTCTCCTTATGACAGCGTGATATCAAAAAGCGAGAGTGAAAGCGCACATCAGGAACTAAATCATCGGTAATTTCTAAGCGGTAATTTTTACCTAAATATAACAAAGTTTCCCCAGATACAAATTCTTTGTAGGTGGTTTTATCTGGGTATTTTTGGGTATGGTTTAGTTTTTCATAAAGCCAGAGTTTCTTAGATTCAATCGCTTGGTGAATTTTCTCTTCAGATAGCCCAATAGGAGCGCGAACTAATATTGTTTTATCTCGTTCTACTGAAAGGGTTAGGCTTTTACGTTGAGGCGAATAAATAATATGATAATCTAGCTTCATTGGTTATTCTCTACTCAACTTAGCATGGTTTTCTTTTGACCATTCTAGCAGACGAGAGATAAGTTCTTTCCTTTGTTGAAAAATATTAGGATAGTCAACAAAATCAGGAGAAAGGAACAGTTGTTGTAATTCTCCTTTCAGTCGGTTTTGTGCTGGAATTGAAGCCCAAAATCCAGCAGTTTGAACTTCTTGCTTAATCAAATTGAAGGTATGTAAAGTTAAGTTGACATTTTGGGTTATTTCATCTTCATTAAGTTCGCGGTTCTCAAATAGTTGGGCTTTAAAAATACGAAAGATTGGCATTTGAGTTTTCCGATCTAGCCCATAAGTGTTTTCCTGTTCCTTTGATTTAATCTCCTTTCTTAGTTTTTCTACTTCTTCATATATGCGTTCCCAATTATCTTGAAAATCTGTTAATATTTGTTCTAGTTTTTCCGAGAAGGAAAGGAATAATTCTGGATCTTCGTTAAGATTTAAGTTGATGTAATTCTTAATGGCGTGTTCTACTATAGCGGCTTTAGTCTTTGTGCGGGTGTGGCTGTTGACAAAGGTTTCAAAGTTATCATCTAAAAGATAAATTGGGGCGATTTTCTGCTCAATGCCGCGAGATTTGAGAAATTCATCTGCTATATTACGCAATTTCTCAGGTATGCCTTTAAGACTAAGACGCGCATAGCCAAAGTTTTTATAAGCTAGGCTATTAATCGCAATAAAATTTTTGTAATCTTGCCAGTAATCTAGGGCTTCTTTACGTGGCATAACTACATTAAAGGCTTTGGTTAGTTTTTTAAAGGCGAGAATATATGCAAAGCGGATATCTTCATCATAGAATAAATCATAGAAGGCATCGGCATCAGAAAAATCTGTTAAGTTGTATTGTTGTAAGAAGTTCCAGATTTCTCGATGGGCTTGCATTAAATTGTTAATTTCTTGTTGTTCGTTGCGGATTTGGCTAATGATTTCTTGTTGTTCTTTATTTTGATAAGTATCTAAAGCTTTTTTGAGATGATGTCCAATGCCAACATAATCAACAACAAAACCTTTATCTTTGTGTTCTTCTCCTACTCTATTGACACGGGCGATCGCTTGTAATAAATTATGATCGCGAATCACTCTATCTAAATACAAAACTTGCTCGATAGGAGCATCAAAACCCACCAATAGCATATTATTGACGATAATTATCCCGACTTTGCCATTGATGGAAGTATTGCCGGCTGCTTCAGTTGAATCAAAGGATAATTTAAAGCGTTGAATGCTGGTAGTGTGATAATTAGGATTCGTGTAAGTTTTAATATGAGGCAAATCGTTATTATTGCCAGAAATAACTACAGCCGTCTCTAATTCTCGCAGTCTGGCTATATTGATATTCAGGGGATTGTTGACTGATAATTCTGTAATTTTGGCTTGAATGGCTGCATCTAAACATTGTTTATATCTACAAGCTGCTTCTCTGGATGTAGCGACGACTTGGGCTTTAAATCCTCCAGAAAAGACATATTCAATATAATGATCTACCATATCACGGGCTTTTGCTTCGATGATGGGCATGGCTTCTAAATAAGCGTCACGAGTTCCATAACCCAAAATTTGCAAGCGTTCGTTTAAATTATATTCACTGAAAACATCGCTAAATTTAGCATCCATTCCGGCTTTATCGCTAATTTCGGCGTTGTGGGTACGTCCTTCGTAAACAATTTCTAAGGTTGTTCCGTCTGCAATCGACTCTTTCATAGTGTATTTGTCGATATAGTCGCCAAAGGTTTCTTCGGTTTTATCTATGGGAGTTCCTGTATAGGCGATTCTGGTAGCATTGGGTAAAGCACGGTCTAAATTTGTCCCCAGTTGGGTATATTGGGAACGGTGCGCTTCATCAATCATCAGTAAAACATTTGGACTTTCGTTTAATTTGGGGAAAATTATCTCTAAGTCTTTTTCTTGGAATTTTTGGATCATTGCCATGACAATATCGGGCGTATCATTGGCAAGTAGTTCGTGTAAACTTTTATTAGGTTCGTCTGGTTTGGGTTTTATCCATTCGGCTAATTTGATATTTTGCCCAATTCCTTGACTTGTCCCTTGTAATTGGTCTTGTAGTTGAGTTCTATCGGTAATAAAAACTATTTTCCAACTACTTAGTTGGGTATGTTTTCGCATTTCTCGCACCATAAACAGCATGGTTAAAGATTTGCCTGAACCTTGGGTATGCCAAATAATTCCACTGCGTTGTTTGCGATTGTTTCCGGTAATTAAGCGTTCAACTGCTAGTTTGACGGCGCGGAATTGTTGGTATCTGGCAACAATTTTGATGGTTTCGCCTTTGTCATTATTGCTAAATATCGTAAAAATTTGAATAATGCTTAAAATGTTTTCTGGGTAACACATCCCTGCAACCAATCTTTGTTGGTCGTTGGGGGATGTACCTTCTTTAATTTGAATATCACTTAATTTAAAAGGATGGGGATCTATCCAACGAAAGAAGCGTTTTTCGCTGCGGGTGGTAATTGTGCCGAACTTCGCTTCTTGTCGGCAAGTCGTGATAATAAACTGATTATAATAAAATAGTTCTTGGTTGCCTTCGGATGTTTCGCCGCGTTGTTGACTATAGCGCATTAATTGGTCAATGGCTTCGGGAATGGCATCTTTAACTTTTGGTGATTTACATTCAATCACTACGACCGGAAGACCGTTAATAAATAATGTGATATCAGGAATAATATGATTTTCTGTGCCTGGAATGCGGACTTTAAATTGAGAGATGGCAATAAAGGAGTTATTTTGTAAAAAGGTTTGAGGGTTAAAGTCAATATAGCGAACGGTGGGGCTTTGTTCTTGGGTATTGTGGTTAATGGAGACGCTGGTATTTTCTAGGAGGAGGTTGAGAATATATCGATTATTTTCGATTAAGGTGCTTCTGGGAAAGGTGGTAATTTTTTGGACGACTTCGTTTATTTGTTCGTCTCGCAGGAATGGGTTAATTTTTTGTAAGGCTTGTTGGAGTTGGGGTAAAAGGATAACTTCGCCAAAGTTGTTACGGTAGCTATCGCTGGGTTTTTGTTGGTGCATCTCTAGGCGGATGACTGTCCAGCCTAAGCTTTGTAGTTGGTTTAATAAGGGTTCTTCAACGTGGTTTTTTTCATCCAGTCGGAGGTTTTCTCTTTGGCTTTGGGATGCACTCATGATTGTTTAAGTCAGTTAATGAGAGTTAGTTAATTCTTCAATTAATTGGTCAGGAGTAAGAATTCGCGGTGCAACAACGGGGAAATCTTGAGGATTACGGGTAATAATCGCATCTAATTGATTGACTACCGCAGTGGAGTATTGAATGGCATCTTCAAAATCCTTAAAGTTGGTTGTGAAAGCCATTGTAATTACAGCCTGATTTACTGTAGCAATTCGACAAAAGGTAGCTATTTCTTGCAAAAACTCAATAGCTAAATCTCGACCCTTCTGTTTACGGATAAGATAGTAAAGGTCACTAATGGTTGATGCTGAAATGTAGCCTTCTATTTGTCCCTGTTCAACAAATAATAAAACTGTCTCGCTATTAGTGAAAAAAGGCTGTCGTTCGAGGGCAATATCTATAATTATGTTCGTGTCAAGCAAGACTTTCACAGATTATGTTTTTCCTTCAAATATTCCCATTTAGCTTGATCTGGATCAAAATCAGGTGGTGCGGGTTGGGTTTTTTCAAACCAGTTTTGTAAAGCCTTAATTTTAGTTCGTCTTCTAGGTGTTTCTGGTGCTGTTTCACTTGCTACGGTTGTGGTATTATCAAGCGTATCCGTAACTTGCCAAACTACAATTTCTACATCTCCGGGGGGTAAATTCAGGGGTTCGGTAATTAGCAATTTACCAGATGGATCAATTTTGCCTTTGAGTTTGTATGCTTGCATAATATTTTTCATTAGACTCTATTTTTATATTATCTCGCGTTAGGTTCGTCAACGTGGTTTTTTTCATCAAGTCGGAGGTTTTCTCTTTGGCTCTGGGATGCACTCATGGTTGGTTTGTTAGTAAGGGTTTAACGGAGGTTTTTCCGGTTAGGAGGTCTTGCATTAAGCCGGTTTTTTGGACTTGTAATTTCTTTTTATAATTTTCTTCGTGTGTGAGGTACTTATCAATTTTTGTAATAATTTCAACTATGTAATTCTGTTCTTTAATTTTCGGTACAAGGATAGGGAATTTAGTAATTTCTCCAAGTGTTACAGTTTTTTGAGCATTACCTATAGCAACTTGATCAGCATACTGTTTAGATTGATTAGTATTAAGCCAAAATGTTAAATACTCAGAATTAATTTTTTTAGGATCAGGAAGAATATAAGCTATGTGTCTTTGAAAACTAAATTTCTTATCGTCTCGGACTAATGCAGCGTGTCCATAAGAACCAACAGCAGTATATAAAATCAAACCAGGTAAAGGTTCACGACCTTTTGAAATTAAAGTATATGTTTCTTCTGAAATCTTAGATGTTTCTTCCCACAAAATTTTTCCATCTCTTATACAAGAAACATATAAAAATGGAACACCATGATCTGATGTTTTTACTGACTGGTGTGAGCCATCAGTAATTTTATTGCATAAAGTATCAAGTGTTACTATATTCCACTCATCGGGAATCATCCCTAAAGGCGATCGCTTAAATTTATGAGTTTTTGGATCGCGCAGTTGACCATTTTCATCTATCCCGCGAGTCAGGAGGTCTTGCATTAACCCGGTTTTGACTCTTTTATACTTGGCGATGAGGGTTTCTGTTTGTGCGATCGCTTTATCTACTGTGTCTAATATTCTTGTTATTTGCTGCTGTTGTGGAATAGGTGGTACGTTTATATGTAAAGACAGCAGTTCATCAATACGAATACCTTTAACTGTTGAGCCAATTGCTAAAGATGCTAGTTTTTGACGATAAAAATTAAGTAAAACTAATAAATATGTAGAATTTATTTTATCTGAAGGATAGAGGGCTTTTAAATCTTGATTTATTGCTACAGGTACAACAGCAATAACAGCCCTACCCACTGCCATCCTAGTACAAATTAAAGGTATTCCAGCTTCTATAATATTTGATGCACTATTTATCAAGCCATTTTTAGTTATGTATTCTTCTGTTTGATACAAAACTTGCACATCATCCTTAAAATCTTTTACAGAAGCCCAAGGTATATCACCAAACCAATAATCACTTCTAGAACGTGAAGGAGTTCCCCCACCAACTATATTATTGATAACATCTTTTAAATTACAACTTATCCAATCTTTCGGAATCATACCTAAAGCTGAATCCTTAAACTCTCGATTATCATCCAATTGATTAACCACTACTAACCCTATAAAAAATTAAATATACTTTGTAGGTTGGTTGAGGAACGAAACCCAACAAAAATAAGGAAATGTTGGGTTTCACTGCGTTCTACCCAACCTACTAGATAGTGACAGTACCACCAGCAGACAAAACTTGTTTTGCTGTTAATTGTAAATTTGGAAACAGAGAGGAAACAAGTTGAGCATCATCTTGAAACAATTGCTTTTGATACTCATCTTCTATTAACTTACAAATAGTAATCGTTGGCTGCTTGGTTTTGCCAATATATTCTCTACCACCTAGCCCCAAATAATCTATAATCCAATATTCAGGTACACCTAGTAAAGCATAATCTTCAACTTTACGAGCGTAGTCATTCTGCCAGTTAGTACTAACAACTTCCGCAATTAATTTAATTGATTTTCCTGATGTAATTACAGGTTCTTGTTGCCATAACGGTTCATTAATTAGTTGTGTTTGATCGAGTACAATCACATCGGGGCGAAAAGCCGTACTTGTTCCCAATAGTTTAATCAAACAGCGATGGGGTGTAAAGTATGGTAAATTATGGCGATCTATTTCTACATTCAGTTTTCGACTCGTAAAAGATGATACTTGTTCATGGGGGCCTGTTGGTTCCATCTCGATTAATTCCCCATCAATTAGTTCATAATTATTGTTGTCACCATATTGAGTAATAAACTCATTAACATCAATTAGTTTTGGTGCTGACTGTACCATGATGATTTTTCCTCATAATTATGTATTAAGCTGTAGGTTTAGTTTCACTGCGTTATAGCTAACCTACAATTATAGTTATTTTCAATCCGGTGAGGTACAAGTATCCAAATAGACCTAACCCCCTAACCCCCTTCCCGAAGCGGGAATGGGGAACAATTCAAAGCCTCTCTCCGCTTCGGGGAGAGGTTTGGAGAGGGGTTTCTAGTATACTTTGCGACTTTTCAAACAACCTCTAAATATAATTTAGCTTACTCAAAAAATCATTTAACTCTTGTAAAGTCTCCTCCCGTTCCCGTTCCACCGTCCCAGCCGCCACCGCATATTTATCCCAAAAATTATCAAATACAAAAATCACCGTTCTTCTAATTCCATTTAAAAATCTATCTAACTGTTCAGACACTAAATCATGATGTTTTTGCAAAATCAACTCCTTCGCTTCCTCCTCCGTAATTACACCGCCAAAACTTGCCATTAAATCCTGAATATTCACAATTCTCGCTTCTAGCTTTTTAATATCCCCCGTCAAAGCTGCAAATTTTTTCTTTTTCTCCTTATCCTTTTTAACTTCCTCTTCCGTCCCCAACTCAACCAACTCTTTCCTAGCTTGAATTAATAACTGTTCATGTTCATAAATCTGATCCTCAGCCCCAAACTTCTTTAATAAAATCTTTAACTCAAACTCCAGTTTTTTTTGCTTGAGAGTTGCTTTAAAATTCTTTAACTCATCCTCTGTTTTTTTAAATTGTTTCAAAACTTGCTCATATTCCTTTAACTCCGCTTTTAACTCCTTGGCATTTTCCCCAGGAAATAAAGGTAGAGCGATTTTGTCTTTACTTTTTTTAACCCTTGCCGTTAATTCATCCTTCATTAACTTTGCTGTAATCTTTTCATCTTCCTCTGCTTCATACTCTAATAATTCTTGTGCCGTTTCCAGCAACGACTCAATCTCAGCATCCTTTTGAGCGATATCACTTTCTAACTGCTCAATTTCATCAGCTTCAGCTTGAAAAAATGCCTTAATAATATAAAAATCAGGGATTAAAGTAGGACTCCAACCATTTTGGATAATCGTTTTTAAATCATATCTAATATTGTCCCACCAATTAACAAATACACCCGCTACTTGAAACAAATCCAACACATTTACAGGCACTAATTTCTTTTTCAAAGAATCAATCAATTCTTGTCGGACATGAGGTAATTGATTGCCATTTTTAACCTCTCGGTTTTGCCCTCTCTGATCGGGAGACGGGTGTTCGTTAGGACGGGGTAAAATAGGTGCTAAACTAGCAAAATCATCCTGAGCTTCTTGCCACCAATCAACTAACAAACTATCCATATTATCAATAATTTGACATAAATCTTGATTGCTTTCAATCAGAGTTTTTAAATCATCTTTTCCCTGAATACGATCGTGAAAAGCATAATAATCAGCATCTTTATCTTGAAACACTAAATCAGATTTTAAACCCAACTTTGCCAGTATATGAGACTTAGCAGCCACTTCCCGTTTAGGAATACCCCCCAATAAATGCGCCCTGACATCTTCCGGTTCGGGTTCTGGGGTATTATCAACATAACGACGCACGTTAAGATTCCAATCATTCCCCTTAATTTCTGCAATATCCACCAACCGAGAATATTTGTCTATTTCTTCCTTACGGGTAAAGATATAATCAATTTTTTCAATATCTTCAGACCTTAAAAAATTACGATTCTTCCCTTCTCCATATTCAGCATCAGCATTAATAAAAAATACCTTATTTTGTAGTGCATCTGGCTTATTTTTATTCAATACTAAAATCACCGCCGGGATACCAGTCCCATAAAATAATTTTTGAGGTAAGCTAATAATACCTTCAATCACTCCACCATTATCTTGTAACATTTTCTCGCGGATTTTCTTTTCATCACTGCCGCGAAATAACACCCCATGAGGCATAACTACCGCCGCCCGTCCATCCTGTTTTAAACTAGCCAGAATATGCTGCACAAACATTAAATCAGCTTTTTTTGTTTCCGGCGCAAATCCATAA
This sequence comes from Nostoc sp. JL33, assembly GCF_017114985.1. Taxonomy (GTDB): domain Bacteria; phylum Cyanobacteriota; class Cyanobacteriia; order Cyanobacteriales; family Nostocaceae; genus Nostoc. Next base: position 29,021 of record NZ_JABXKP010000087.1, read on the forward strand.
CTAAAACGGTTTTGATGCTGAAGTGCGGCACTATTATAATTTTGAGCAAAGGGCGGATTAGCAATGACAATATCAAACTGGTGTATCTTGCCATCTTTGACATTAGCCGGAGAAACTAAAGTATCTCCAAATTCAATATGACCTTTAAAAATATTGTGCAGAATCAAATTCATTTTACAAATAGAAACCACCGTACCATCATTATCCTGTCCATGTAATTCCAGATTTTGCTCATTTCCCCCTTGTTCATTAACATACTGCACCGATTGAATCAACATCCCCCCAGAACCAGCAGTGGGGTCATAAATACTCATTTTTTCCTGTGGTTTTAATAACTGCACTATCAACCGCACCACAGAACCAGGAGTATAAAATTGTCCGCCTTTTTTACCCGAACTATCAGCAAAAAATTTAATCAAATACTCATAAGCTGCACCTAATAAATCAGAAAATTCAAAGTTATCATTAATTAAAACAAATTTAGGATTATTAAAATGGTCAATCAATAAGCGTAAATCTGGGTCTTTTACAACTCGTTGATTATTGATTTCTCGATTAAAATTAATATGTTTAAGTACTCCAGAAAGTACGGAGTTTTCATCTTCTAAAGCATTTAAAGATTTATTGAGCATTTCTCCAATATTGCTCTGTAGATTCTTAATGGCGGGTTGTTTTACGCCATTCTCATCTATAAAACTCTCGTGCCATCGGGCGCGATTGGGAACAAAAAAAGTCTCACCGTAGCTAATTTTTTCTGTTAATAACTCATTAATAGTATCTTCGGGCAGATGCCGATAATCTTTACGAATTTTAGCCCGTTTTTCATCAAAAACATCAGACATCCGTTTCAAGAACAGCATCCCAAAAATATATTCTTTATATTCGGATGCATCCATTTTGCCCCGCAGAATATCCGCCGCTCCCATTAAAAAGTTTTCTAACTGGGAAAGTGTAATTTTATTTGTATTCATTTACGTTAATGCTTAAATCTTTATAAGATTTAAGTAATTTATAGGTGGGATTTGAGGGAAATTCTAATTTACTCCTTTTTGGCCTTATAGATCCCCCCTAACTCCCTTTAAAAAGGGAGGAAATAAGAAAATCCAGCTCCCTCCCCAATATATCGGGGAGGGTTAGGGTGGGGTAAAACCCAGATTTATCAAGCAACAGCGTCTTGCTTAAGCTTTCGCGCCGGACGCTTGCGATCGCTTCGACGAACGCCCCCCGCCATTTTGTACTCATCGCTATTCTTGCCATACTTTGCAGCTACACTAAGTAACATGTGTTCTGTTAGTTCCATCAGCGACTTTTCGGTAACTTCTAAGGCTTCCTGAGTCATATCCACGGTGGAAAGGCTTGAGTTATAAGCTTCCAACTTATCTTGCGTTGTTTTGATGAGGGCTGCAAAGGAGTCAGTTGTTACCCCATTGCCTAAGTCTAAGGTGGGATTGATCGATTTCAAAGCTGCAATCCGACGCTGCGCTTTATCAATTACTTTAGACCCGCGTTTTGGACGTGACATAAATTACCTTTCTGTTATTAATAATGCGCCAGGATAAAAACTGACTTCTACCCTGGACTGTACAGCACTACGATAAACAGAATTAGGGTTAATTGACAGCCGCATTATTCGGTATAAATTGATTTATTTATTACAACTATTTTAAGTCATTTTACGTAAACTCTTGTAGTTTACCCGAATTCAATAAACAACTGCCCGAATTCAATAAACGACTGCCCGAATTCAATAAACGGCTGTCCGAATTCAATAAACGACTCCCCGAATTCAATAAACGACTGCCCGAATTCAATAAACGACCGCCCGAATTCAATAAACGATTGCCCGAATTCAATAAACGACTGCCCGAATTCAATATATAGCGCTTCTGGGTTGAGTTAAATACAGACCTAACCCCCAGCCCCTTCCCTGCAAGGGAAGGGGAGTATGATTCAAAGCCTCTCTCCTTTTAGGAGAGAGGAATGGAAGTGAGGTCTAAGTATATTGCATACAACTGAGAACCGCTATAGGAACTTATCGCAATCTTATTTGAGTTGTAAAAATTTTTGTTATGGTCGTCCTTGACCAGTTGTGATTACAAAGGACAAATGACAAATGACTAATAACTAATTACATCTTCACGCCTAAATCTATGTGAAAATACTTATAAAACTATTGACAAGTATAAAAATATACTATATCTTGAAATAAGAAAGGCGATCGCGGACTCTTGGCCGAGGGCGATCGCCTTTCATTTAACCCCTACAATTGGAGTCAAGTATGATCATTGCACAAGAAAAAAAGTTTGCCAAATCACAACAAAAGCAGTATTTACCGACTCAAGGCAACAACGCATCGGCTCTGAATCTATCTGACCAAAAGCCATTGCCAAAGAGAGAACCGATTAAACATTTATTGATTGGTTCACCAAAAGCCGTTACCAGCACAATTCACTTGTTGCAAGTTCTCGGCTATGCCAGCGTTGGTGATTGGAGTGCGCTACTACCAACAGGTAATCCAGATGAAGTTATGAGTATTTTAAGCCGTCAGATTTTGATGCAATAACTCAGTCAAATACTCTCAGTGTCCAGATCCCCGACTTCTTTAAGAAGTCGGGGATCTAACTTTCTATTTAGTCCCCTCCCCTTTATAAGCTACGGTGTAGACACATCTGTGTACAACAAAATAGATCCTCCTAAATCCTCCTTTTTAAGGAGGATTTTGAGAGGTCTTTGCCCCCCAATTTATCGGGGGTTGAGGGGATCAAAAAGCTGTGGAGCAACTTTAGAAGACTTGTGTGTACACTGTAGCCTTTATAAAGGGAGGGTTAGGGTGCAATACAGTTCAGTTAAGCTCACTTTCAGATTTTACGCCATAAAAAACCCCACTAACTTATAGAAAGTGGAGCAATTAATGTTACAAATTTAGGAGTCAATCATCGGTAAAATCGCTATTTGCAGCCGACAAGCGAAATTAGTCTAAAGATTTCTTAAGTTCGTCTTTAATATTTTCTACAGTGTGACCAACTTGGGCTTCAGCTTGCTTTGCTTGTCCTTCAGCTTTCTCTTGGGGATTACCGGTTATTTCACCGACAACCTCTTGAATTTTGCCTTCAATATTTTTTGCAGTAGCTTCTACTCTTTTTTCGACACTCATGGTTTCTATTTCCAGCTTGTAGTTGATTCAGCTATTACATAAACTAACAGGAGCGTATTATTTTTCACTTCCATCAACGGAGAGAAGAATTTGTGAGATTATGTATCTTAAGATAGATACGGGGTGCGACGAAACACCCATCTGAAAAAATATAAAGAGATCATAAATCCGCGGTGTCCAGATCCCCGATTTCTTGGAGAAGTCGGATATCTAACTTTTCACGAAGGATTTAGGACTGCTATATGCATCTTCATAGAGAATTGGTATTAGGACTTACGCAAGAGGTACGGAATAACGAACCACAGAGGCGCAGAGAACACGGAGAAATCAAAGGCAAAGAGATATTTTGTGTAAGTACTAGGTATAAGTAAAAGCAAATTTTCAACAAAAGGAAAGTAAAGGAGTGACAACAAAACCTCAAAAAAATGTATGGAGGAGTGAGATTAATGACATCATTCGGGGTGCTTGCGGAGGTTTTTTATTTGGTATACCTTTACTGTACACAATGGAGGTTTGGTGGATTGGATCATTGGTAAAACCACAACTGATGATGATGGCGATCGCATTCATGTTTATTGTGGTTTACTTGCTCAATCAGACAGAAGGTTTTCGCAAACGCAGATATAGCTGGCTAACTGCTCAAGTGGCAATGGATACGATAGAAGCGATCGCGATCGGACTAGCTTGCTCTGCGTTTGTGTTGCTACTATTGCAAGAATTGACGCCAGAAACTTCCCTAAAGGAATCTTTAGGTAAAATCATCTTTGAAAGTGTGCCCTTTGCTCTCGGTGTGGCATTAGCTAACCAGCTTTTGGGAGATACTAGAAATGGAAATGCCAAAGCAGAAGCAACCGATCAGGTAAACAGGACAACCAAGAACAAAGAAGATGAGTTACAGGCCACCTTTGCGGATGTGGGTGGAACCCTGATTGGTGCAACCATAATTGCATTTAACATTGCTCCAACAGATGAAATTCCTATGCTTGCAGCCGCAGCCTCGCCACCTTGGCAGTTGGCAATGATCCTCACATCCTTGCTGATTTCTTATGGCATTGTATTTCAGGCAGGCTTTTCTGACCAGCAAAAGCGCAAACAGCAAAAGGGAATTTTCCAACGACCAGCGAGTGAAACCATTATGTCCTACCTAGTGTCACTACTAGCAGGCGCTTTTATGCTGTGGTTCTTTCAAAAATTAACTTTTAGCGACCCTTGGACAATGTGGTTAGATCACACATTGATGCTGGGCTTACCTGCAACTATTGGCGGTGCAGCCGGAAGGTTAGCAATATGACTAAAACAGAACAACAATCAAAGCGCTCAATAGCTGAGTGGGTAACATTTAGCGTCGCCTCACTTATCCTCGCAATCATTGTGAGTCTAGTGGGCTACACTTGGCTAAACGAAAAAAATCAACCTCCCATCCTTTCTGTTACCAAAAAACAAACAATTCGGGAAATTGATGGACAATTTTATGTTCCCTTTGAAGTTGTCAATAGTGGAGGAGATACAGCTGAGTCAGTTCAAATTATGGCTGAGTTACTGATTAACGGCAAAGTTACAGAAACAGGAGAGCAACAGATCGACTTTTTATCTACTGGAGAAAGTGAAGAAGGCGCATTTATATTTAGCCAGAACCCACGCCAAGGTCAGTTAAATCTGCGTGTTGCTAGCTATAAATTGCCATAGGGAAGATTTCAAACCGCAGTTAACAAATAATTTATTTCTTGAAAATCCTTAAGCTTTAACCTTGGCTTTTGACCAGACACCATTTTCATCTTCATCATATTGCTGGTGAACAGTCTCCCAAGCAGCTTGTTCAGCCGTAAATTCGTCACTTTTCTCATTGAGTACAGCGTTATAGCGCTCAATGAATGTATTCTGAGCTTCATCAGAAAGATGAGCGCGAACCTCAGGCGATAAGTCCTGTGGACTGTTGCACTGTCCAGAACAAGAACGAGCCAGAGTTTTCTCAATCGTGCTAACTTCTTCAGCGCCAGCACTTTCAAGCAGCAATTGAAATTCGCCAGCGCGATCGCTCGGAACTTCTGCCATCAATAAGAACTCGCCAGCTTCTAAGCGAGTTTGGTAGATAGCCGCTTTATCTTCTGGCATGCCCAAAGTAGTTAGAACTGATACTAGACCGGCACCTGCACTACCTGCGATCGCTCCACTAGCAGCCCCCAACAGCACTGCACCAATAGGCCCTGCTGCCACGATTGGCCCGACAAAAGGAATAAACAGTACACCTACACCCGTCAGCAAGCTGAGAAAGGAACCAAACAAGGAACCAAAAACTGCCCCTGTTCTCAAACCTCCCAGAATCACATCTTTTTTACTGATAAAGCCAGCAATTCTGGTTTCCGACTGGAAGTTTCTCCCCAAGACCGAAATATGATCTCTAGGCACACTCCTGTCTAGTAAACGTCGAATCACATCATCAATTTGCTTCTGTTCTTTGAATACAGCAGAAATAGTCCGTTCTGCTTTATATACTTCTTGCATTTAAATACTCCTTGTTATTATCAGGACTTACGCAAACAATAGCTGAAAAGAATGATTTTTAGGTAGGGGCAATACCCTGCGGTCAGCTAAAGCTACATGAATTGCCCCTACCGTGTGTAGTTTTGCGTAAGTCCTAATTATGTTGTTTTTGGAATGAATATAGTGAATAGGTAGATGCAGGCAAATTCCTTTCACACCAGTTGAGGGAGGAATCAATCCTCCCTCAACTGGTTTGACAAACAGCGTCAACTGTTAACGTTATGAGCTACACACCGACAGGAGTCTTGGCACCTTCTGCTGGCTGTCTACCATCTGGGCCCAGTGCTTCGCCTTCAATAAATGAACGCAGCATCCAAGCTATCTCTTCATGCTGTTCCAGCAGTGCAGTTAAAAAGTCAGCAGTTCCCTGATCGTGGAACTTTTCACCAGACTGATCCACATGGTCTCTTAAGTTACGAATAACCTGCTCGTGATCATCCACTAGATTAGCTACCATCCCCGTTGCGGTGGGAACATTACCAGCATGTTCCTTGAGGGTAGCAAGTTTGAGAAATCCCTCTAACGTACCAACTGGGAAACCGCCCAAAGTACGAACCCGCTCTGCCAAGGCATCAATATTTAGAGTCAGCTTTTGGTAGTGTTCTTCCCAAAGCTGGTGCAAAGAGCGGAACTGAGGCCCAACGACATCCCAGTGATACTTTTTGGTTTTCACCAACAGTAGATAGGCATCTGCCAAATCTTGATTTAACAGATTAATTACACCTTGACGCTGTTCTTCAGTCAAACCAATGTTTATCGCACGCATTGTTTTCCATCCCTAAGCAAAGTTATCTATTAACTTCTCAAATTTTAGACAGATTCCACATCAACCAAAGGAAGCATTGTTAGCTTAAATTAATTAGGCTATGATAATTATGCCTATGCCTTAATAGGTAGTATTAAACCCATAATCTAGTAATTAGCGAACTTTATTGATTTCTTCAGGTACAAAAATAAAAATATTAAATCAATCTAAATAGTTAATCAAAACTATTTAAACCCAGTTTAACCAAAGATGCTCAGGGTGAACATAAGCTAAAACACATCCACGAAAGCATATTAAAAATTTTTCAACATCTTGTGGGGTGGGCATCTTGCCCGCCTTGACGGGAGCAACTTAAATGCTGATTAGCTTACTTTTATTTTATGCTTAATTGCAGTTGCCAGCTTTAGATTACTAATTAGTAATGGGTCACTGCTTCTACGCAATCACCCATTACTACCGAAAAATTACCAGAACTATTAATTTAGTTACTTACCACCTGTAACTTTCTCCAACGCATTCTTTATAGTTTCTTCCACTGAGGTTGCACTCTGGGAATTTTCTGGACTCTTCTGCTTGTCAATATCGGCAGCTCCCTGAACCTCATTTAATCCTTCGTTAGTCTCCTTTTGAGTCTTTCTCAATCCTATTGGTGGTGCTTTACCGGCTTCGTCAGTTTTGCGCTGAATGTCAAGCAGTTGTGTAGTACCTTCGGTCGTGTCACTTTGGTAGCTATCGATCGCAAAAGCAGGAAAAACACTAGATAACAATAGTAAGGCGCAAGTAAAAGCCACAACTAGAAAACGTACTGGGCTTAAAATAGATAAAACAGAAGCAATAATTTTCATTTGAAATCCTCGAGAACAGCTTTAACAACCCAGAACTTTCACTGAAAGAGCGTAAGCTCACACTTTATTTGATAAACTTGAGCAATAATAAAAACAGCAAGCTACGCTTCAATCTGGAAGTTCTTTAGAAACGAACCTTGCGAAGAAATTGTCTTTGTATTTCTGCATCGAAACAGTAAGGGATAATAAGCAAATATCACCTTAATTCTTTAGCAAAATCATCATTACCTTTACGATTGACATTCTTCTCTCAAAGTCCCCTATTTCTACTTGTACTTTGAAAATGCTAACGCCTGCATCAATCTATAGAATGAAATTTTATATATCTATAGTTGGAATAAAATCAGTCTCTAGGTAGATCGACTTAATCTAGTTTTGGCAGGTTAATCGCTCTATTATTTATGTTCAGTTAGCTTGCTTTATCCAATCAAAGCACTTTCAGGAATATGCACCTTAGAGGATATTTGTAAAGTATCAAGTTCTATAAATATCCCCTTTAACGTGTCGCCCAAGTCCCCACCTTCTCTGCGAGACGCTAACGCGAACAATGTACTCTAATGCTAGGTATAGGGAGCGGGGGTGTTCGCGAACAGCGTCACAAAGTGAGTAGGGCATAGGCGTGTTGTTTTTTTGCGTCAGCAAAAACAAATACGCTTATGGATGACGAATCCTGCTTGTTTTTCTGATAGAATTAATTGGTGTTGACCCTCCGGGTTCAAAATCCATAAGAGGGAAACCCTCAAGACCGCGTTTTTCACCATCAATGCCATAAGCGAAAACCAAGCCAACAGGTATATGTTGCAAGAGAAAGATTTGGGTCTTGGGAACCACGACTCCTGATAAGAGGAGGGAATGTCAGACTTTCTAGAACTACGGAGTTCTGGAGGCTATTCCCGATGAATTGGGAAGCTCCGTCCGTCTTACGGCGGAGTACTTCACCCCACGCTACTTGCTCCAGTTGCAGAGAAGTCGGAGGGGTGGCTTCCGCCGTTGCCATCTGAACTTCAGGGGAGATCCTAAGACCGCAGTGGCTCCCTTTAAAAACGGCGGTAAATAAATCTTTCCTTTAAAATTGATAAGTCTGGCTTATTACCTCTTCTATTGAACCTACGCAATGGAACATTTCTATTAGTTCATGGGATCTTGTTTTTCGCTTCGCCAGCAGTACTTTTAACGGCGTTAAATAATCAACATCTGGATCATTTCCCAAGGCAATTTCGGCTGCTTGCAAGACTTTTGTCGCATTGGCGAAAATATCCTCGTTGTCAAAGCCTTCTTTTGCAGAAAGTTGGTGTAATGCTGCATCAGGTACAGTTGCTCTACCCAGCAAGGTTTCATCTAACACCAAACCTTTCAATAATGTCAGCAAAGCTGCATAGATAAAAAAATCATCACAACTATCACAAGCCTTAAATTCGATGCGTCCTACTTCAGCCGGAATGCGGGCGATTTTTGTTAAGGAAGGTAGGCTATTAATCAGTTGTTCCTGTTTTTGAACAAAAACCAGGGCAGCTGGTCTTTTTCCGGTTCTGATAAATGTTCGTACCGATAGCCCATCCCATAAACCTCCCTTATAAAAAGGGGAACTATAACTAAAAGGGACGATATAGGGACTGTAATAAGTTAACTTTCTGCCAATATCAATCACACCTTCAGTAGATAAATCTGCCACTGAAATATTTAAATCTGGCCCGTATGACACCATGTGAATATTAGCAGTTTGCTCGTCAGGATAAGCCTCTAGCTGTTTGATTTCATAATCGTTTAATGGGGGTTGAGGTTCAAAAAGCGGATTGTAGGGATTAAAACTAACTAAAACTGGTGATAAACCAAAGTTAGCAGCAACCTCACGTAGTAAGCGAAAACTTTCTGATAATTCAGTAATAGCGCCTTGAATATTAGCATGTATAGTTGTTCTAATTTCGATACCTTTAGCATGGCAGTCTATCACCTTATCGGAATCTGCAAATCTTTCAAATCCCTCAATGTACCATCTTTTCATCTTAATACCCGCATCCCCAACCCGTAGTTGAGGATAGTCACTGGGGTATGTAGGTAGCCTTTCAATAATTTGATTGAAATCAGCAAACTTTGTGTGGGAAAAGTCAGCAAACTTTCCTTCTTTGTTTAGGAAAGCGACTTCATGCTCAATGCCAAATAAAAACATTATGTATACCTTTATTGTTTATTGAAGTAAGTGCATACCGAGTTGTCGAGGATAGTTTCTCGTAAACAACAGCCTATCTGATAAAATTTCGTAGTAGTAAGTTGATAAAATTTGTAATCGATCGCTGTAATAATCTCAGATGATTTAGGCTCTACTATAATTGGATCTGCTGTCTGAAACTCAAAAATTCCAGCCCAGAGGGGAATTAGCAGTGTTTCTTAAATATGACGCTGAGGTTAACTTTAGTTTTATTCATGAATACCTCCACAACACGATGAAATCTTGCTTTTCACTTTAAGTAGAAAAGATTCTCAAGATTACTCCCAGATGGATTTTACCTCAAGACCGACTGTTGCGATTTGAAAACTTCTCTGGTTTATCGTAAATTAAAGGGTTTAAGTCCCGCAACGTTAACACGTAGCTCAAAGGCAGAGAGGCTCCGACTTTGCTCAGTTTCAGTCGAGGTAAGAGGATGTTTGAAAAGTCTAATTTATTACTAGCTCTAGCGATTATAAATCGCGGCTACACAGGTAAAACCCAGTTCCGTGGGTTAAAAACCTTGATTTATCGTTAGTCCACGCAGGTGGACGAGAGTTTGCGTAGTAGCGAATTTTATTCGCCCAATACTTTTCAAACATCCTCTAAGAGTCTCCTTATCTCAGAACTTGCACCAGTCCCCACGACCGCCTCAGAATGAATTCACCAGGCTTATAGCTAAAGTCTTTTAAAGAAGACTAAGTAAGGGTTGTAGTCCACTAAGCGTGGACTTGAGCTATAAGAAAAGAGAATAAATTTTTAGGCGGGATAGGCAGGTGCAAGATATAACTTATGTAACTCTCTTCTCTACAAGACGCGCAAGGGAGAATGCGTGAATGTGTGAATGCATAAATTGTTAAGTCTGTATGGAGCGATGCCCACGCCTGGCTACGCCGGAGCACTTTCTTGATTTTTCTGGGCTGCCCCTCCTATCTTCATAGTCACTAGGTAGGATAGCTTAGTATTGACTGAGGAAAGCTTGAGACGTAACGTTTTATGACAAGTACCGTTCAATCCCCCTACAGCAGCGAACAAATTGCCGCTTGGTTGCGTGGACTGCTCACCATTGCTTGGGCAGATGGTAATTTTGATGCCCAAGAACAGGAATTAATTACCAGCATCACAAAAGATGAATTAGCTTTTGGGATTAAATGGGACTCACTAGAGGTAATTACGCCAGAGGAATTAGCCGCAGCGTTGGCTAAAGGTACGCCAGCATCGGAAAATTTCTTAAGGACAGCAGTGATGGTAGCGATCGCAGATGGTATCTATTCTGATTGCGAAGATCAGGTTATGCAACAATTCTGCCAAGCCTTAGAACAGCCGGAGAATTTACTGGAAGCCTTGCGCCACACCCTGGAACACCCACAGCAAATTAACTTAACAATCCCTAGCCCTAGGCTTACGAAGCGTCAAATTAATGCACTACACCCCCTGCGTGAGTGGCTGGATGGGCTAGATATCCAAGACCCCAGAGTAGCCCGCTTTTTGTGTAAAATGATTCCCTCCCAGTGTCCCTTTGAGCGGGATGTCACCCTATTTGGACGCAAGATTGTCCACATCCCGCCGATGTGTAAAATTAACCCGTTGTATGAGCAACTGGTGGGCTTACGTTTTCGCGCCCTCTGCTATCTGGCAGATAAATGCGGTGAAGATATTTCATCATATATTTAGTTAAAGTGATATAGTGAGAGGTTATAATTTTTAACTCCTAATTCCTAACTCCTCACTTTTCACTATTATTTAAGTATGCAATTTATCGACCAAGCAGAAGTTGAAGTTGAAGCCGGTAAGGGCGGCGATGGTATTGTCGCCTTCCGGCGAGAGAAGTACGTGCCGACTGGTGGCCCCTCTGGTGGTAATGGGGGACGAGGTGGTTCGGTATTTTTCGTTGCCGACGAAAACCTGCAAACCTTGTTGGACTTCAGATACAACCATCGCTTTCAGGCAGAAAAGGGTACTCGTGGTGGGCCAAATAACTGCACTGGAGCAGCAGGAAAGGATTTGATCATCGAAGTTCCCTGTGGTACAACTATTTATGATGCTGAAACTGGCGAATTGCTGGGGGATTTAATTGAGCCTAAGCAGATTTTGCGGATTGCCCAAGGTGGTAAAGGCGGACTGGGAAATCAGCATTTCTTGAGTAACCGCAACCGCGCTCCAGAATACGCCCTCCCAGGATTACCAGGGGAAATAAAGCAGCTGCGCCTGGAGTTAAAACTTTTGGCAGAAGTGGGGATTATTGGCTTACCAAATGCTGGTAAATCCACTCTAATTTCATCTTTATCTGCGGCACGTCCAAAAATCGCAGACTACCCATTCACTACCCTGATCCCCAACTTGGGTGTAGTGCGGAAACCTACTGGCGATGGTACTGTTTTCGCCGACATTCCCGGACTAATTGAGGGAGCAGCCCACGGGGCAGGGCTGGGACATGATTTCTTGCGCCATATCGAGCGCACGCGGGTACTACTTCACCTAATTGATGCCACTAGTGATGATGTGGTTAGAGACTATAACATAATTAAGCAAGAATTACAAGCTTATGGACAGGGTTTAGCAGAACGTCCGCAAATTTTGGCGCTGAACAAAATTGATGCAGTTGATCGGGAAACTGTGAATTTGGAGGCGTTAGCTACCCAACTTAATCATCTCTCCTACGCACCAGTGTTTGTGATTTCAGCCGTTACTCGCACCGGCTTAGAGCCAATGTTACAAGAAATTTGGGGAATTCTCGACCAAATGAAGGTTGCCCAAGAAGTGGAGGTATTTAGCTGACGAAATAATCAGGAATTATCTTCAGGTGTCCTAGACCAGGGGAATCTTAATTACAAACTCAGCGCCTTGTCCTGGCTGCGAAATACATTCTAAGGAACCACCATGTCTTTCTGTAATGATCTGGTAGCTGATGGCAAGCCCCATCCCGGTACCTTTGCCGATGGGCTTGGTGGTAAAGAAGGGGTCAAATAGTTGATTTTTAACATCTTCTGGGATTCCGAATCCATTGTCGGCAATCCTAATTATTAGCTGATTTAGCTCCAGTAGTTGGGTGCAAATGCGAATTGTCGGAATTGGGAATTGGGCATTGGGCATTGGGCATTGGTTATCCCCATTATCTCCCTTGCCTCCCTCATCCCCCTCATCCCTTATCCCCACTCCCTCTTCTAAAGCATCGATCGCATTTGACAAAATATTCATGAATACTTGGTTTAGCTGGCCAGCGTAACATTCAACCGGCGGTAGTTTGCCGTATTCTTTGATTATTTGAATTGTCGCGCGCTGGTCATTAGTCTTGAAGCGGCTTTGCAAAATCATCAGAGTACTGTCGATTCCCTCATGGATATCAACAGCTTTCATTTCGGCTTCATCTAAGCGCGAAAAAGTTCGCAGGGAAAGCACAATCTCTCGAATGCGGACTGCACCAACTTTCATTGAGTTTAGTAATTGTGGCAAGTCAGACTTCAAAAAGTCCAGTTCGATTAGCTCTGCAAAATCCTCAATTTCTGGCACAGGTTGAGGATAATGACTTTGGTAGAGTTGCAAAAGTGAAAGTAAATCTTGGGTGTATTCCTTGGCAGGAGTGAGGTTGCCATAGATAAAATTCACCGGGTTGTTAATTTCGTGTGCGACTCCTGCGACTAGTTGACCCAAGCTGGACATTTTTTCGCTTTGAATTAACTGAGTCTGGGTGCGTTGAAGTTCGCGGAGTGTTTCTCTGAGGTCTTGGGCTTGTTGTCGTAGTTGCGCTTCCGATTTTAGCAGGGCTTCCTTGGCTTGTTTAGGTTCTGTGATGTCCCTAGCAATAGCTACCTGACAGAAAGGCTCTCCTGTTTCAGGATGTTTAACCATAAACATGCTGCAATCAGTGGGAATTTCTATACCTGTTTGAAAATGTCTATGGCGAAACTCGCCTTGCCAAAAACCATGTTGAGATATCAAAGGAATAATTTGTTGCTGAAACTCTGCAAAAGCTTTTGGTGAATGAAAATCAATTATTGACTTGGTTTTGGCTGCTTCCAGGCTACTAATTCCCACCATCTTGAGTCCGGCGGGGTTCACATGGAGAATTTGCCCTTCCATTGAAGCAATGCCAATAAAGTCGCTGCTGTTTTCAATCAACGCTACAAATTTTTGCTGTTCCTCTTCAGCTCGTTTGCGTTCTGTGATGTCCAGCACCATTGAGGCAACGCCAATCACCTGGCCATCAGGAGCCACTAACGGGTTGTTATACCACTCACAGACCATCGTCCTGCCATCTTTAGTAACGTTCTCGTTGACACTAAAACTTCCTCCACGTTGGGTTAACAGGGCGGTGATAATCTCATTTACGTGCTTTCTAACGTTTTCAGGTACTATGATCTCAAAAGAATTCCCCAGCATTTCCTCTGTGGTGTATCCAAAGATTCTTTCTGCTGCCCGATTCCATGTCTGAATCTCAAAGTTGGTATTCCATTCAATAATGGCTAAAGGTGTTTGTTCAACCAGCAACGCCAGCCTTTGCTGTGAAGCCCTGAGTTCTGCCTCTGCTTGCTTGTATTCGGTAATGTCGCGATAATACCAAATCCTACCGTAATAGTCTCCTAAAAATGATGTGTCACCACAAACTCCTTGGTGTTTACGCACGGGTGCAGAATAGCGGTCAAAAATCTTTCCAGATTTCAGGAAAATTTCATCACGGCTGCTTTCCTCTACATGCTGGGAAAGATACTCCACCTTAGCCAGAAATTCGTCTGGATTAATTAGTTGGTCTAGTACCCATCCCAGGAGTTGGCGATCGTCCCGCGTTTGGAGCACTACCGCAGGAATTTGCCATAGCTGGGAGAATTTCTGATTAAATGATGTAACTTGACGATTTTCATCAATAATCAGAATTCCGTCGATAGAAGCTTCTTGTTGAGCTTGCAGTAAAGCATTAATCCGGTGTAAGTCTGACTCTGCTTGCCGGTCTGGTTTTTCCAGGGTTTCCGGAAGTGCCTCGCTCTTTTGCATGAGTTTAGTAAGCTCAGTAACTCTGCCAGTCACATCCAGAACATTCCCGGCTTCATTCTGTAAAATGATGTCTCGAATACTACCTACCAGAAATTTATTACCAGTCTCATCCTGAAAGCAAGACTTTTTTGTAGAGATGAGATGGGTTATACCCTGAGCATCGGTAAAAAGATCCTGGTTCTCATTAGTAATATTTGCGGTGAAAACCAGTTCATCTTTTTGCCGGAACACATCAGCTTCTGCTTGAGGAAAAAAATCATAGTCTGACTTGCCAATTAATTCTTCTCGGCTATGACCGACGAAATCACAGTAGGTATCGTTAAGTAATACCCAGCGATGTTGACGGTCTTTGACAAAAATTGGGTCAGATATGCCATTGATCATCTGATGTAGAAACGCCAGGGAGAAATTTTGCTGCTGCGTGTTTTGTTTTTGCGCGGGGTTATCTAAGAATCTAGGATGGTTCATACCCGAATTTATCTCTAAAATTGAGCAATAAAGAAACCTCTAAGAAGGTTTTACTACGCAAAACCGTCCCTCTCCGACTCGGAGAGGGACAGACTTGAACGAAAGTTCAAGACAGGGAGAGGTTTGTCGAACTCACGTTTATTTAGCTCCCTGTGTATCAGCATGAGTAGTATTTATTATTCCCAGATTAAATACGGATGCAACAACCAAACCAATCTCTAACTTTTAGTGTTTGCACGGGATTGGGGACTAGGGACTAGGAAGATTTTATTCTCTACGGGCACAAAGACAGACTAGCGATGCCTGCTTTGGGCTATGCCAACGCATTGATCAACTGTGGCGTGGCTTTTTTGATTAGCATGATTGATACAAATGCTTAAAAGCCTTGCTTGCTGGTAAAAAAACGGAGTTAGACTAGAACCACAGGGTAACAATCAGAGGAATATTATGATGAGCGATCGCGACTATACACTAATCATTGATAAAAGCGGTAGTATGTCCACACCCGACCAAGTGGGTGGTAGAAGTAGATGGGAGATCGCCCAAGAGTCTACTCTCGCCTTGGCAAGAAAGGCCGAACAGTTTGACCCCGATGGCATCACCGTTTACGTGTTTTCCGGTAGATTTAAACGCTACGATGATGTCACCTCAGCCAAAGTCGCCCAGATATTTCTCGAAAATGACCCTGCTGGGACAACAAACTTAGCAGGTGTACTTCAGGATGCACTTAATAACTACTTTCAACGCAAAGCAGCCGGCAAAGCGAAGCCAAACGGAGAGACAATTTTAGTGATCACCGATGGTGAACCAGACGATCGCAAGGCTGTGTTTGAAGTCATCATTCATGCGACTCGCCAAATGGAACGTGATGAAGAATTAGCAATTTCGATCATTCAAGTAGGTTCAGATGCTCAAGCAACTAAGTTCCTCAAAGCTTTGGATGACCAGTTGCAAAGTGTCGGTGCTAAATTTGATATTTGCGATACCGTCACTTTAGACGACTTAGAAGAAATGAGTCTTGTAGATGTATTGAGCAACGCAATAACTGATTAATGCGTTGATCGCCGCAGTCTAGTAAATATTAACTGGAGAATTGAAGAATGCTAGAAAATCGTGACTATACCTTGATTATCGACAAAAGCGGCAGCATGGCCACCCAAGATCAAAAGGGTGGTAGAAGTAGATGGCTTGCAGCCCAGGAATCTACTTTAGCTTTAGCTAGTAAGTGTGAGCAATTTGACCCAGATGGCATCACTATTTATGTATTTTCTGGTAGATTTAAGCGATACGAAAATGTGACATCCAGCATAGTACCGCAAATTTTTCGAGAAAATGACCCCTCTGGTACAACTGATTTGGCAGGTGTGTTAAAACACGCAACTGATGATTACTTACAACGCAAAGCAGCCGGTCAAACAAAGCCAAATGGTGAAACAATTTTAGTGGTTACTGATGGTGAACCGGACGATCGCAAAGCAGTAATGAAGGTGATTATTGAAGCTTCTCGGCGCATCGATCGAGACGAAGAACTAGCTATTTCCTTCATTCAAGTCGGCACAGATCCGCAAGCTACCCGCTTCCTCAAAGTCTTAGACGATGAACTTCAAGGTGCTGGTGCTAAGTTTGATATTTGTGACACAATTACTATGGAAGATATGGAAGATTTGAGTCTATCGGAAGTGTTGCTCAATGCCATTAATGACTAGCTCTACTATTTATAGGAATTGCAAAAATGGATTCCATTGATAAGCTGTTAGCTCAACTCCAAACTGAATACAAAGAAGTACAACCAGAACAGCAGTCAAAATCAGCCACAGCCAAATCCTTTATCCCACCATCGCCAAAGTCGGCATCTTTAATGGATAATCTTTTGGCAGAACTTAAGGCTGATTTTGCAGAAGAAGATGCTGCTATTGAGTTAAAAAGACACCAAGAACTAGAACAAGAACGAATTCGACAAGAACAACTCAAAGCCAAACAACTAGAGGTTTTGCAAGTGCAGGCAAAAGAATGGTTAGCCAAAGTAGATCCACTTTCATCCGAAGGACTTTGGTTTGAAAGGTTTGCTGAAAGTTATTCCTCAAAATTAGAGGCAGCGATTGAATATTTAAGAAGCAATGATTAAAATAATTCGTAATTCGGATAAATCTGCTAGCTAAAATTTCAAGTTAGCAATTATTATTTATTACTTCTAGCAATCCTAAATAAGTTACGAACAAAAAGATCCCCGACAACTTTTACGAAGTCGGGGATTTGAGCCTGTTGGTGGAGAGCAAATAAAATATGATCGCTATATGCTCAATATTGATGGTGATTTCTTTGAGCGAAATGTTGAACAGCCCATTCATGCATCGCATAGAGAATTGGTTGCAAAGCCTCTCCTAAAGGCGTTAGAGAATATTCTACCTTGGGTGGAATTTGGGGATAAACTTCTCGATGAATAATGCCGTCTTCCTCCATTTCTCTGAGTTGCTGAGTCAGCATCTTTTGCGTAACTCCAGGTAAAGCCCGTTGCAACTGACCAAACCGTTTTACGCCAGTCATTAATTCTCTAATAATCAAAACTTTCCAGCGTCCGCCAATCACCTTTAGGGTAGTTTCTACCTCACAAGTCAGCCTGAGATGGTTTTCTGCTTCAGCTTTCATAGTTTTTTGTGGGAAGTACAGAGGCAAGACTTCCTGCCTTTCAAGCTAGATGTTGAATGTTCTCAACTTTTTTAACATTAGATACTCAAGGATATCTATAATTCAATACACTTGGGCTAGTGATATTTTACCCCGGAAGATCCCCCCAACCCCCCTTAAAAAGGGGGGCTTAATCCTTATTTTTTAAGGCTTGCTCTAATATCCCTCCTTTTTAAGGCTTGCTCTAATTCCCTCCTTTTTAAGGAGGGTTAGGGAGGATCAAGCCTTAACTAAACCGTATTGATCTATCATTACGTAG
Source organism: Nostoc sp. JL33 (assembly GCF_017114985.1). Lineage (GTDB taxonomy): Bacteria > Cyanobacteriota > Cyanobacteriia > Cyanobacteriales > Nostocaceae > Nostoc. Next base: position 46,931 of record NZ_JABXKP010000087.1, read on the forward strand.
CTACCAACTCAGAATCGATTTCCGACGGCGCACTATCCTGGACTAGCGATCGCGTTTCACCGTTACGCTGGAGAATACCGCCAACCATTGCCAACAAGGCGTTTACCTTGCGGGTTCGCCACATATCTACAAGTTTTTGCACTTTAGTAGCAGACATCCGTCGCATCATCGCTTCGTAAAGATAAGCAGCATGTCCAGTTTCATCTTGGGCAATAGAAAGCATTCCTAACTTTAAGTTATGAGCGGTTGGCTCGTTATCAGGTAATACTTTCGCCATCCGTGCAAAGTCTTTACTAGCATCTAACTCCAGAATGTATGTGCTAGCCATAAATACATCCCAATCAATCACAGCAGGTTTTAGCTGTTCTTGAGTGTAGCCTTCAAAGAATGCTGCGAAAAAGGGACTACGCTGTTGTGATTTTTTTGGGGATGGAGTTTGGGGTTGACGCTTGAAATCTATAACTTGTTTATTCACCTGTTGTAAGGCGTGGGCAAAAATTTGACCATGCCTAGTTTCATCTGATGCATGTTTTGCTAGTTTTTCGGCTAGCCATGTATCGCCTTCAGCAGCTGCGCGATCGCTAAGTGCAGATAAAAACGGTACAGAGCCAGATTCGGCCAACTGAAACCCCGCAAGGATGTTGGGGCGGGTTTTAGAATCACGAATTTGAGCAGCAGAGTAATAGGCAAAGACACCTGAACCAGCTAAATGCAGAACGTGAGTCAAGAAGTTCATCAGAAATTCCCACTGGCAATTGGAAGGTTACAATTCTTATTATCTCAACGGTTAACAAATATATCTTTTCATTTTGCTAGTATCATCCCACAGAGGTAATGCAGGTAACTTTGAATGGAGAAATTAATTAAACCAGTGCGATATTGGTTTTGTGCAACTATCATAATTTTGGGTTTGATAGGCTGCGATCGCTTTACCGCTACTTCTGGAGAACCGGTTGAGCGAGTGAGTGATGGCGATACTATAGTAGTTAAAGATACCAACGGCAAAAATTTTAGTGTGCGCTTTGCTTGTGTAGATGCGCCAGAGATAGCTCATACTAACAAAGAAAAGCAGAGTAAACGCATTAGCGATCGCAATCAATTTAGTTGGGGTGTAAAAGCCCAAAAACGCGTCGAAGAACTAGTGCAACAAGGAGGCGATCGCGTGACTTTGAATATCACCGATAGCGATCGCTATCAGCGCAAAATTGCCGAAGTCCGGTTAAAAAATGGCACTTTTGTACAACAGGTATTGTTGCAAGAAGGTTTAGCAAAAGTGTATCGTCCCTATTTAAATAAGTGTCCTAGTAGAGACTTAGTTGAACAAGCCGAAGCTAAGGCGAAGGAACAACGGCTTGGCGTTTGGAGTGATACTAAATTTGTGAATCCTTGGGAATATCGCAGCTTATATAAAAAGTAAAAACTTCAAAACTCCTACTCCTCCCCCCAAGTTTGCAGTTGCAAATAAACTAGTACCAGCGTCACAGCTAGTAACACCGTCGCTGCTGCTGCTGCATAACCAAAATCAAACTGAGCAAAAGCCTCTTGGTAAATGTAGTAAACCAGCAAATTAGTCGAATTCAGTGGCCCACCTCCAGTCATCACATAAACTTGCTCAAAACTCCGCAATGTAAAAATCGCGGTAGTGATGATTGCAAATATCACAGTCGGGCGCAATCCAGGCAGAGTAATATACCAAAATTGTTGCCAAGCATTTGCTCCATCTAAATCTGCTGCTTCATAACGACTGGGAGGAATTGCTTGCAACCCGGCTAAAAAAACTACCATATTGAAACCTAATTGTTTCCAAATACTCATTAGAATAAGTACTGGCATTGCCCAAAATGTGTCTCCTAGCCAGGGTATGGTTGGAATGCCAAAAAAATCTAAAAGTCCGTTAACTGGCCCTGATGTTTGAAACAGCCAGCGAAATCCCAAACCGGCTGCCACAAGTGAGATAATTGAAGGGATAAAATAGGCACTTCGCAGGGTTCCCCGCAAGGGAATGGAACGGTTTAATAACACTGCTAATCCCAAAGAGATAACTAAGCTGGGAATGATCGTGGCAACAGTAAAATAAAAGGTGTTACCCAAAACTTGCCAAAAATCGGGGTTGAGTAGCAAGCGCGTATAGTTTTTTAAGCCTATCCAATAAGTACCTTTTAAAGTGAAACTACCAGCAGTGAAGCTGAGGTAAAACAAATAGGCGATCGGCCAAATGATAAAAACGCCCAGCAAAATTAGTGCTGGTGTGAGAAAAATCCAAGCAGCTACTGTATCATTATCCAACCACGACTTAGTATATATTTTTGACATCTATAATCCCTCTTAGCTGTTATGACCCTTCGCCCTGATTCTACCCTTAGCTTAGTTTCTCCTAGCATTAGCGATCGCCAACAAATCCGCCCAATCCAATATTGATGCAAGCCGCAGTATCAGTAATGCCGGATGATACACTAGAAACATTCCACGCGCGGATTTAAATTATTACCCCCCTTAATCCCCCCTTATCAAGGGGGGAAACAAGAAAATACGGTTCCCTCCCCTTTATAAGGGGAGGAACGAAAAGACTTGTGTTGTGAACGAAAAGACTTGTGTTGTGAACGAAAAGACTTGTGTTGTGAACGAAAAGGCTTGTGTTGTGAACGAAAAGGCTTGTGTTGTGAACGAAACGCTATTTTTCTGCAAACTCAAACCAATCCCAAATGCAATTTCAACGCCGCATCAATTAGTACCATCATCTCTTCGTTTAAACTACCTAATACTTCAGCAGTAATTCGTTGCTTAGAAATTGTTCGCACTTGCTGCGCCTGTACTTTAGAAAGCTTCGTTAAACCACTAACCTCTGGATTAAGCAAAACTTCAAAGGGATAAACACGGCTCACATTAGAAGTAATCGGTAAAATTGTAATAGTGGTAGCAGCACTATTATTTATATCATTACTGACAATTAGCACTGGACGACGTTTACCCATTTCTGAACCCATGACCGGACTAAGATTTGCGTAATAAATATCACCCTTACGGGTTCGGCAGTCGCTACAACGGGGGGAACCCCCGCAACGCGGTGCCTCACCACGTTTCATCTGTTAAACCATCTGCCACTGTCACATCCCAATCGTTATCAACTTCAGCAGACGCTTCTCGGTAAGCTGCCTCTAATTCTCGGTTTCGCAGTAATTCTAATGCTTCTTCAATTACTTGAGAACGAGATTTACATCCTTTATCCGGCTTGTAATTTTCGACAAACTCCACTAAAGACGGTGGCAAGAAAATAAAGAGTTTTTCTACATTCATCTTCCTACCAACTAGTAGCAAAAATAATTCGTACTAATATTCTAGCTTACTAAAGCGATCGCACTTTCCCACAGGCGATCGCTTGGGTAAGCCCTTGGCTCATAATTATCTCTATATAGCAATACGGTTCAGTTAGCGATAATTGTAGGTTGGGTTGAGGAACGAAACCCAAACAAGCCTTGATGATGTTGGGTAACACTAAAGTTCAACCCAACCTACACAAATTCTTTCCCACTGCTGTAAGTCTATTTATAGCTGCCTACTCACTTTGATTTTTGTTAGCTTTATCGATTTGTTGGTGGAGCAACAACAGCTTTCACAACTACAGCTTTGACACCTTTAATTTCCTTCGACAAACGTTCAATTTTAGCAAGTTGATCTTGATTGTTTACGGTTCCGCCTACAGTAACAGTCCCATCTTCTGCTGCATCAACTGTTATTAGACCATTAGGTATATTAGCTTCTAATTTGGAGCGAACTTCACTTGCTAGGTCTTTTAGGTCTCTCTGTGTATCACCACCAGTAGCATTATTACGTTGTTCGCGAGCGCGAATATCTTCATTGAGCTGTCTTCTACGGGCTTCACTTTGTGCATCTTTTTGAGAAGCTTGTGTTGTTTGAACAGTAGGTGCTTGTGAAGAAATAAACTCTGGGCTAGACAAGGGAGTAGACTGTGGATTGTTACTACTAAAAATTGCACCCGCTAGCACTGCTATCACTAAGCCTGCTCCTCCTAGTCCTACCCATAAAAACTTTTGTCGGGTTATTCGCTCTTGAGCCGATTGAGTGGGTTGAGCAGAGCTTGACTGCTGAATCGGAGATTTAATTAATTCTTGGCGATATTCTGCTTCCTGTGGCTGGGGTTGTTTCTCTACCTGCTGCTTTAGTTGTACAACTTCTTGTTGTTTTTCTGCCTCTTTTTGCTGCCTGATGCTCTGTTGCTGTTTCCGGGATTCTACTTGTGAAGATGATTGAATAATAATTGCTTCGATCGCAGATGTTTCTGCATCATTTAGTTCTAAAATTCGTTGAAAGCGCTGTAGTTCTTCACGAGTAACATCGCTAAGAGGATATTCAAACTGAATTGACTCTCTAAACACCTGTTCATACTGTTGCAGCTTTTGCTGATGTTCCTCGATCGCAGCAATAATTGGATTTTCAATTGCAGTCACATTCCGAGCAGTCAGATTCAACGCTTGATGACGTTGGGTTAATTGAGAGCGTTTAAAAGCACTGAGCGGATATTCTTGCTGAATAGCCTCTGTAAACTCCTGCTCATATTGCCTCAAGTTTGCTTGATGCGTTTCAATCTCCGCATTAATCCGCCTCTCGATCGCTCCCACATCCCCTTTACTCAACCCCAATGTCTGCCACGTTTGCTGCAACTGCTTCCGCGTCACCTCATCTGGATAATGCTGGCGCTGCGTCGCCTTCACAAACGCCTGTTCGTACTGCTGGAGTTTTTGATGATAGCTTTCAATCTGTGTTGTGATTTGCGCTTCAATTGGTGCAACATCTACATCCGTCAATCCCAAGCGCTGCTGCTGTTGGCGTAAGTCAGTCCGGGTTGCCGCACTGAGAGGATATTCTCGCTTCGTGGCAGTCAAAAATAGCCGTTGGTAATCCTGGAGTTTCTGGTGATATGCCTCTACCTCAGCCGTAATCTGAGATTCAATCGCGGCAATATCTCTATCCGCCAGTTCTAATTGCTGCTGGGTTTGCCGTAAGCGATCGCGGCTTGCTGCACTCAGGGGAAACTCCTGCCGCAGTGCCGTTGTAAAGGCTTGCTGATACGTTTCCAAGTTTTGCTGATGCGTCTTAAAGCGTGCAGTCACTAGTGCCTCAATCGGCATCGTGTCTTCATTTCGCAGCCCCAAAGTTTGCTGGAGAATTTGCAGATCGTGGCGATCGCTATCGGTAATTGTCTCGTCTCGCTCCAGTAGTTCAGTAAACACCTGCTGATACTGCTGGAGTTTTTCGCCAAACTCCTTGCGATACGGTTCCAACACCTCATCTTCGATCGCCTTCGCCTCATCTGTCTCCAATCCCAAGCGAGTCCTCTGATAATCCAATGTGCGACGACCAACAAGAGAAATTTCGCCTCGGTGAATAAATCGCGCTACCTCTTTACGATATCGCTGTCTTGGATCGCCCGGAGCCACCTTTGTCAGCCGAATTTTAAAGCCTTCTCGAATTGCATAGATTTCCGGCTTCATCGCAGGTTGAAGTTCTCGCACCTTCTGACTGGCGTACTCATGGAGTTCATCAATTGAGATAAACTCATCTTGATCGCGATCGGCTTCGCCCGACTTGATCCCTTCAACCAAAAAACGAGTGTAAATCGATAAATCTTGCCCTTGCTCCTCAAAGGAATATTGAGTCGAAGTAGAAGAAGTCAACACGGCTCGTCCTTCACCACCTAACTGCTCCCGGATGTCAATCGTGCCGTCATCTTTGGCAGACATCCCCTCAGCAAACGCGCCACTAAAGCAACTATCCAGTATTATCACCTGCCGCCGGGAGCGGCTTTCGCTCATGCGATCGTGAATAAAATTGGCAGACACCGACGTTGAGCGAATCAATTCGCCCTGCCGCGTCTTACTGGTGTTGCGAGTCGCCAGATACAGCCTACCGCGATCGTCTTTGATGCCGTGTCCCGAAAAGTATAGCAGCAGCAAATCATCCTTGTGCCGCCCAGAGAATAGCGTTTCGATCGCCATTTCTACAACTTGTCGTTCAGGATTTTTTAGCAGGGTAATATCTGACGCGGAAAACCCGCCCATCTCGCTATGCAGCAGTACACCATACACTGCTTCCACATCTCTAACTGCACTGGGCAATGGGTTCAGCCCTGGCTCATACTCACTGACCCCAATCAGCAACGCTACCTTTGCCATTTAACTCACCTATACCGCAATCAAATCTTCTGCTGCTTTAATCTCTGTGTTGTTCTCTTGATACCAAGTATTAGAATATCACTTATATCAATTGGACGAGTTATGAGCTAAATCTTTACAGCAAAATTTAATCAAGCGTAGGCGTAGCCCGTCGTAGACATCGCAACATGAAAGTAGACATTGCCGAATCAAAGGATGAAATTTTACTTATTTATGTGATAAAAATCTAGGCGGCTACTGTACCATTATCCAACCACGACTTAGTATATATTTTTGACATCTATAATCCTTCTTAGCTGTTATGACCCTCCGCCCTGATTCTACCCTTAGCTTAGTTTCTCCCAGCATTAGCGATCGCCAACTAGTCGCCCCTTTAAAACTGGGAATTATGGCTTCTGGGAACGGCAGCAATTTTGATGTAGTTGCTCAAGCCATCCAAGATGGGCAGCTAAATGCTCAAATTAAAGTTTTAATTTACAATAACCCCTCAGCTAAAGCAGCCGTCAGAGCAACCAATAGAGGCGTAGAAGCTGTTTTATTGAATCACCGCAACTATAAAAATCGAGAAGAGTTTGATCAGAAAATTGTGCAGACATTGCAGCACTATGATGTAGAATGGGTGATTTTGGCAGGTTGGATGCGACTATTAACATCAGTTTTCATCGATGCCTTTCCTGAGAGGATTATTAATATCCATCCTAGTTTGTTACCTAGTTTTAAAGGAATCCATGCTGTAGAACAAGCTTTGGCATCTGGGGTAAAAATCACTGGTTGTACAGCGCATATAGCTTGTTTAGAAATGGACAGTGGGCCAATATTGATGCAAGCCGCAGTACCAGTACTGCCGGATGATACAGCAGAAACACTCCACGCCAGGATTCAAATTCAGGAACATCGGATTTTGCCACTTGCGATCGCTCTGGCAGCTTCTTCGTCAAAAGTTACACTAAGCGTAACGTAAAAATACACATAGCGTTAGGACTTAGGCACTGTACAAATGCATCGTGATGTGCAATAAATTCTATTGAGGAAGTTTTCAGGCTTTTCTTAATTATCCTGCGATGCCTACGGCGGTAAACTACGCAAATAGATCATGCTGTAGGGGCACAGCAATGCTCATGGGTGTCAACTTAAGGTGAAAGCTAGCCTAGAATCGGCTTTTAGAGATTGTCTGGTTGTTGTCTGGTTGTCTCGTTCCCAGTCTCCGACTGGGAATGCCTAATGGGAGGCGGAGCCTCCCTGACTTGCGGCAGAGCCGCAATTGAAGAGCATTTCCAGCCAGAGGCTAGAAACGAGGTTTTAAAAGGGTTTGGGCTTAAGTTGACACCAATGAGCTTTTTCTGTGCCCTTACGAAAGATATGGTTTTTAACCTTGATTCATATTTGGTATTTCTTGTTAATGCGTAAGTCCTACAATAGACCTCTTGCAAAAGTCCCTAACACCCTACGCCCAACCCCTCCCCGCTCTTCGGGAGGGGAGACAAAGCGTAGCTTTGGCGGGGTGGGGTTCTTATTTTTTATTTATACAAGAGGTCTAATAGACAGATGTACGCCCTTACTTTTTGCTCTCCCACAAACCTATTAATTAGAGTTAGCTTCAGTAGCTTGATACGCTTGTAAAAGCCTAGCATGATCGAGAGTAAATCCTACTTGCATCGCTATCTGGGCAAATAAATCAATCTCAGGCTGTTGCCAATCGCGGGGGCCAGAACACTGATGTGCAATTAACAAACCAAATAGCTGGTCATCTTTGATAATCGGTGCTACTAAATTTGCTTTCACAGCAAAGGATTCGAGCAGTTTAATGTGACAATCAGCCAAACTTGACTCATAAATATTGTTGACTGCGACAACGCGACCAGACTGGTACTTTTCTACATAGCCTTGAGTGAAACAGGGGTCTTCAATCTTAGACCGCAAAACTTTGGGATAACCTGAAACCACCGATTCGGCAATTATAATTCCCAACGAATTAGCATAAAAGCTATAAACCAATACTCGGTCAGTACCCAGTGCTTTGCGAACCTCTTCCACAGTGGTTTTGATAACATCCTCTTCGTTAAGCGATTGGCGAATCTTGCGGATAATATCCACTAGTAACTGACTTCGCATACTTTCTGCTTCAATTCGTTGCAGCAGCCTAGCATGGTCGAGAGCAAATCCCACTTGTACGGCTATCTGGCCAAATAAATCAATCTCAGATTGTTGCCAATTACGGGGCTTGGAGCATTGATGTGCAATTAACAAGCCAAATAGCTGTTCATCTTTAATAATCGGGGCTACTAAATTTGCTTTCACAGCAAAGGATTCGAGCAGCTGAATGTGACAATCAGCCAAACCGACTTCATAAATGTTGTTTATAGCTAGAATGCGACCACGCTGATACTGTTCTACATAGCCTTGACCGAAACATGGGTCTTGGATTTCAGATTGCAAAACTTTTGGGTAGGTGAGAACAACTGATTCGGCAATCACAATTCCAGACCAATCAGCGTTAAAGCTATAAATCAGTACTCGGTCAGCACTCAGTACTTTACGAACCTCTTCTACAGTGGTTTTGAGGACATCCTCTTCATTGAGCGATTGGCGAATGCTGCCGATAGTATCCGCCAGCAACCGACTTTGCACACCTTCAGCATCGATTCGTTGCAGCAGCCTGGCATGGTCGAGAGCAAATCCCACTTGCATCGCTATCTGGGCAAATAAATCAATCTCAGGCTGTTGCCAATTACGGGGTCTGGAGCATTGATGTGCAATTAATAAGCCAAATAGCTGTTGATCTTTGAGAATCGGAGCGACTAAATTTGCTTTCACAGCAAAGGATTCGAGCAAGCTAACGTGACAATCAAGCAAATCGGCTTCATAAATGTTGTTTGTAGCTTGAACGCGACCAGACTGATACTTTTCTACATAACCCTGAACAAAGCATGGGTCTTCGATTTCAGACCGCAAAACTTTGGGATAACCTGGAACCACTGATTCGGCAATTATAATTCCAGACCAATTAGCGTTAAAGCTATAAACCAGAACTCGGTCAGTACTCAGTGCTTTCCGAACTTCTTCTACAGTCGTTTTGATCACATCCTCTTCGTTGAGCGATTGGCGAATGCTGCGGGTAATTTCTATAAATACCTGAGCTTTATCTGCCTTCGTATCTACCTGTTCTAGAAGCTTGGCGTAGTCAAGGGCAAATCCTACTTGCATCGCTATCTGAGCGAACAAATCAATTTCAGACTGCTGCCAAAAACGAAGCCTAGAACACTGATGTGCAATCAATAAACCGAATAGCTGTTTGCTTTTGAAAATTGGTGCTACTAAATTAGATTTGACACCAAATTGCTTCAGCAACTCAATATCACCATCACTGAGATCGGCTTGATGGATATCATCAATAGCACGGATGCAATCATTCTGGTATTTTTCTATATACCCTGCCTCGAATCCAGGGTCAGAGACTGTAAACCCTAAAATCTTTGGTAAACCAGGTGCTACTGATTCCGCGATAAAGGTTCCATTAGAGTTGGAGCTAAAACAAAAGATGCTTACGCGATCAATGCTTAGAGCTTTACGAATTTCTTCTGAGGTAGTTTTGAGAACATCTTCTTTATTGAATGATTCTCGAACCCATCGGGTAATTTTTATTAATACTTGAGAGTAATCAGCTTCCGCTTCTTTCTCCTGTATCAAAACTGAAAGTAGCTCAGTGAATAAGTTGATGTTTCTCTCTAACATCACTAATTCATCTTCGCTAGAGATGAAAATTTGAGTATAATCACTGTCTGGACGTAGCTTATTTTTTATAACATTAGAAATTGCCGCAGCGTTGCTGACTCGATTAATAGCTCGATTTGTCACAGAAACAGCGATCGCACCTGCCAAAATTGCTGTTACCCCCATACCAGTTAACAAGAGTGACAGTTCTTCCTCTAGAGCTTCAGTTTTTGTTGAACGTTTCGGACTCTCTTCTCTGACTCGCGGAATTTGTTTGGTAATTAAATTAATGCCGTAGTAGTAAGTAGCTGTTCCAATTGCAACCACAGGAAGGACACTGATGCTTAGTGCCCAAACTATTGCTTTAGTCTTTAAACTCCATTTTTGTTGCCACAGCCTTTGTTGACGATTCTGTCTTGCTTGGTTTTGAGAAAAAGACTGACTCATAAATCAAACCTGGATTGCTGCAATTTAGAATCAAGTAAATAACCTCACCACCAAATTCTACACAAAACTTACTAGTTTACGAAAACGGCAAAATAGCCAAGGAAAATTAATCGAATCGTTATAAAAATTGAAGCTGTCATTATGAACACGAAAGCTGTTATAAGTAAAGTTAAAGCTGTGTGTTCACAGCTTTAACTTTACTTATGAATGATCCGATTGTGGTTATAACAACCTAATTTGTTATAAGTGAAATTGGCGGTTAGAAACCGCGTCTACACAAGGCAAAACCCACCTCCGTGGGTTAAAAAACCTTAATTTTTTTTGACTTCCGCCTTGCGGTACTAGCCTATGCACTAATCCCTACTCAAAATTTATTTTTTAATTGCCGCAATTGCCACATTTTCCAGAAATAGCTAGAAATCCAATTGGTAATAATGTGAGCGACAATTGGCACTAATAAGTTGCCTGTGAGTAGGGCGCTATATGCCAATATCATCCCGACAATTGTTGCCCAAATCACATAAGGCCATTGTTCCGAACCGCTAAAATGCAAGATGCCAAAGCAAAGACTGGATACAACTACAGCTATAAGATCAGAGCCTAAAGCTGGCAGCATCACACCTCTAAATAATAATTCTTCACTTAACCCTGGTAGTAACCCCAGCCAAATTAAGTCTGGTAAAGCTAAAGGCTTCAGTACCATTTCTAGGTAATAATCTGCACTTTTACGATAGGCAGCCCAAAGGCGATAAGTTAAGCCACTTAACGCGGTGATGACCAACCCCAACCCTACAGCCAACAGCAACTCTCTTTGGTTCAAGTCCCAAGAAAATAGGGAAAAGTTACCAAAGTGCAACGACAGTTTGGCGACTATCAACAAAATGATTGCAGTCACTCCCATCGCCCCAAGTACTTGGATGCGGGTCAAGTATGGAATTTCTGGCTCTTGTTTGTGTTGTTCAACCACGGGTTTATAAAAAAAGGGGGAGAAATCAATTCACGCATTCACGCATTGTTCGCCTTGGTCTGGTAGAGAAGAAAAAGACTAGGACAGACGTAGCTTTAGCTGACCGCAGGGTGTGAAATAAGGGCGCAGGAGGATGAGGGCAAATCCTTTTCATCAGGGAAGAACTACAGGTTTCAAGATAGACGTGGTTTAACTCCTAACTCCTGGCTACTGACTGCAAAGGTAATAATTTGGGACGGAGAGCGGAGGGATTAATGCCTGCTTTGTGTGCTACTAATACACCCACTGCTTCTAAATATGAGTTTACCTGTATAGCTTTGATCCCCAACGCTTGGGGAGAAACTTTTATCAGAGTTTTATTTTCTTCTACTGTAATGATTTGGCATTGTTTTTGGCTTAAACTCAGTAAAGCACTGCTACCACAAGCAGTTGCAGGTGCGATCGCAGCATCCACTTGATCTACCCAAATATCCTCTTGCTGTGATCCAATCAGTCTTTTCTCTACTATAAACTGTGGGGCACAACTTAATCCTACAAGGACGCACGGCAAAAAGGTATAGCCTAATTCTTCGGCGGCGGAACGCGGAGATAAATCAGGTTGTGGAGGTTCGCTCAAAAGGGCGGGAGAATGAGCGCAAGGAATTTGAAAGGTTCGCACTAGCAAATGGCTAATTACGGCTTCTGCACCCGCTAAAGGATCAACACCTTCACCCTGACGGTATTTTTGTACTGCTTCTGAGTCCATATCATCAGGGAAACGAGCAACAACTGCGATCGCTTCTGCACCCGCTTTTTTTATTAATATCTCAGCTGCGCGTAACAAAGTATCTGGGTTGCCAATTGTTCCCCAACTAGCTCCCGATGCTGTAGTCCGTAATTCTACATTTAATGGTGCATCTGTAATTACATAATCTGTTAGCGTCAATCCCAGAGTTGCTCTGACTGCATCTGCTGCTTGTATATGTCGTAGTCGCAACTCTGGCTCAATGCCTTGGTCTAAAAGCAAACCTACTTTGTTGGTTCTGACTGGACGCAAACCCCAACATCCAGAGGCGAATTTGTCAAGTCCGTAACCTTCAACATAGAAAGCGTTTGGGAGATTCCAATACAAAGAAGCGCCATTAAGGACATTGGGGTGAGTAATGAGGCGATCGCAAACCTGTGCTATAACTTTGGCAACAGGCAAAGCATCTCCTGCATAACCCCCAATGGCAGCCCCAACGCCAGTTGGTACGATTAAGATAGCGGTGTATGGACGATTCATCTTAAGTTAAGAGTGCTTTATGAGTGATGAGTTTATGAATCACAAGCCATCAAATCCTAACTCTTGTACAGACGCGATTAATCGCGTCTCTCTTAATCGCGTCTCTTTTCCTAACTCTTAACTGTCGTAACAACAGCTTCAACTGTAGCTTTTTGTTCGTCAGTATCCACAGAAGTAACTGCCCAACGCAGAGGTTCGCCTTGTTTCTTTAACTCTGTTTCAATTACTTCTAATAATTCTGCGGGAGTTTCTTGTAAATCAATTTCTGCGGTAATAAAATGAGTCCTCATCTTGGTAAATCCTGTTGATTTGTAGTTTCTAGAATAGCTGACTTCATCTGCGATGAAATACTTGTGTAATTTATCAGATTTGGTAATTTCAGTAAACAGTTATTCAGTTATGATAATCATCTGATATCCTGATAACTGTTGGCTGATTATTTGCCTTTGCCAAATTGTAACTGATAAACTACATCTTCCTTTTCCGTCTGAATTTTCAAATCAGAAAGGGGTTTGGCAATACAAAGCAATACGTAACCTTGCTTTTGCAAATCTGGACTAACGCCCATACCATCAGTTTGATCCACAGTTCCCTCGCTTATTTGACCGGCGCAAGTTGTGCAAACACCTGCATTACAAGAACTCGGCAGTTCCAAACCAGCAGCATCGGCAACTGATAAGATCGTTTCATTTTCAGGAACTTGCAAGGTATGAATTTTGCCTTGGTGATCAATTTCTACGGTGTAAGTTTTGGGCATATACAAAATAAGCGTGATGCAACGGACAAATGTATTAGTTTATCTGAATTAGTTAAAAATATCCAGATGTTACTATAAAAATTTAGGTAAAAGATTGATGATTATAGCAACTAATTCTGAACATTTTGTAGGTTAGTAACATTATTTACTATACAATACACAAATAAATTAGTTAAATTTGCTTACTATAAATATGCGCGTAGGCGTAGCCCAACCTAGGCATCGCGTTTCGTTAGAGACTGTATCTGTAAGTCTGCCTTTTGGCATTGGTTCGATGTCTTGGAAAGTTGACACCACACAAAAGAAGGCGGCTTGGTCGCTTTATGTGGAATTGGTGACGCGCATTGCTGTACAACCTTTGGAAGTTGACCAGGGTTTGGTACGAGAAGCGATGAACTCTCTTTATAGTTTATTTGGTACAACCCGCGAAGTTCTCAAAGCCGCTGGGCCGGATGTGGGTGCTTCTGGTGATTCAGTGGGGGGAATTGCGATCGCTGCTGCGGGGTTATAACAGTTTGCCTGAATAAACTTTTCTGCTACCTCATGCACCTCAGTATCCTCAGTTACCCTTTGCTTATCCCAAGGTAAACTCATCTGTCCCGGTGACTTCTTCTTACCTTTATTCTTCAAAGAAGGCAAAAATAAACTTGAGCAAAAATCGTCATTTTTGATTTAATCTAGCTTTAATCGCTGGATGGACTAATTCATCAGGGACATGATTACGCTCGATATATTCATTAATTTCTGCTTGATTATCTAAGTAAAAACTCAAAGCATCAAAGACTTGCGCTAAAGTTAAATGAGGTAAGTGTAGCGGAATTTCTTCTGGTCTAATACCTAAACGCCAATTTTCAACAATTGCTCTCACAGGCGTTCTAGTTCCCTTAATAATCGGTTCACCTGATAAAATATCAGGCTGTCGGGTAACATAACGAGAGTTTGTAGTAGTTGTCATACTAATAAAATTTTTGGCAGTATCTCTGTTAATGTATCACCGACTAATAGCCTACGCGGAAGTCAAAAGGCTTATAGAATAAGCTTTTCATTTTTATTGAAATTTTTTCCAACTCTGCGATCGCTGTAAATCAACAATATACATTATGTAGCGATGATTGCACTCACCAACAAACTTTAGTCATCAATGTTACAATGTTGACTCTTAAAGTTACAGCATAAAGCCTTAGAGCTAGAACATAAAGCCTTAAGGTGATAACATTAAGGCTTCAGGTTATAACATTAAGGCTTCAGGTTATAACATTAAGGCTTAGAGCTAGAACATAAAGCCTTAGAGCTAGAACATTAAGGCTTAAAGTTAAAGCGATCGCTGTTGACATAGAATACAAACGATTTGTAGGGACACAGCAATGCTCATAAGTGTCAACTTAACGTAAAAGTCATGTCCCACAAGGAACTGAAGTTCCTTGCTAATAGCGAAAGTCATCTAAAGATGACTAAATAATCCGAAAAATCTTTAGTCTACTGAAGTAGACTTTAGCTAAAAGCCAAAGAACTTTAGTTCCAGGCGGGTGAGTCAGCTAACAGTTAACCTACTTTTGCTTATTTGGACACCAATGAGCAATGCTGTGCCCTATTGTGTATTGCTTAAACATAATATTATTTTGCTGAAAATCAACCTTTGATGATTAAATTCCGAGAAATCACGGACATAAATAAAAACTTTTACTAAAAAAATGCGCTTTTTACTGAACCAGAATCCAGGTTAATTGAGACAAAATAGCTCTGTAAAGCTTTTAAAAGTGTAAAATTATGACTCGAAGAAAACGTAGTTCCCGGATTCTAGAAAAAGCTGAGTTTAGAGTTGCCGGGTTGAAAGCTATCGATCCAAAGATCAATTTTGATGATACTCACAACTTGCAAAACCTGACTCAATTAATAGACAATTTTCACAATATACTTGATGATTATAACGCTGCTATAGCTATGATTGACTCTTCTAGAAAAAAGCTGGATGAGATGGAAAAAAACTTAAGTCAGGTTTCAGACAAAATGTTGATGGGGGTTGGTTTCAAGTACGGCAAAAACAGCAATGAATATGAACTTGCAGGTGGCGTTAGAGACAGCGAACGTATCCGTAAAAGCAGATTGACACGCTTGAAATCTAACACAGATAAAACATCACATGAAAATGCAATAACCGCCTAGTACCGCTAGGCGGAAGTCAAAAGTCAAAAGGCTTATAGAATCTACTTTTAACTTTTTTAGAATAGTATCTGTGAAAATTAAAGGTGTCCAGCAGATCCCCGGCTTATCAAAGAAGTCGGGGATCTATTTTATTACGAATGATTCAGGACTGCTATATAATTAGACTTTGCATTAACCCAGAACTTCCTAAATCTTAAAATTGAATGACCAGGTTTATACATGATAAATTCGCCAAAGACTATCTAGAAGAACTACTAAAAGATTACGGAGAAGTCAAGGCATCAGAAAAAGTCTCAGGAGAGATTAAAGAAATAGATGTTTTATTCACTCCTGCTAAACAGCAAAGTTCTAATATACAAATACTGGGTTTGTTAGGAAGATTTACTGAACAGCCTGCAATTATAGAACCATACCGCAATCCAGCTTCTACCGATGAAATATGCGACTGTATTCTCAAATTATTAGAAATCAAGGCTCTTGTGCGACGAGAAGCTAAAGCCAATAAAACCAAACTTCAGGACTCAGAAATTCCCAAATTGTGGGTTCTTACACCAACCATATCTGAAACTAGATTGTTTAGCTTTGGAACTATGCAAAAAGCAGGTTGGTTATCGGGAGTGCATTTTCTGCCAGATGCGTTGCGAACAGCAATTATAGCGATACACCAACTACCTCAAACACCGGAAACGTTATGGTTGAGGCTTTTAGGTAGGGGGAATGTGCAGTCACAAGCGATTATCGAGTTGCAAGCGTTACCATTAGATCATCCATACCAGAAACAAACTCTTGAATTAGTTTACAACTTGCGCGAAAACTTGAGAGTAAATCAAGAATTAGAAGCAGATGATAGGGAGTTAATTATGCGATTAGAGCCACTTTATCAAAGAGACAGAGAACAAGCTGTACAGTCAGGAGAACAACGTCTAGTTATACGTCAACTCAATCGCCGTATTGGTGAGATTGATACATCATTAATCGAGCGAATTCAAGGTTTATCGATTGAACAATTAGAAAATTTAGGAGAAGCATTGCTAGACTTTTCTAGTGTTGCTGATTTAGAAACTTGGTTAAACCAACAATCAATCTAATTCATTATTACTACACCTGGCGACTAGAAGTCGCACGCCAGTTGCTTCTCCCAAGGGGAGACGCTGCGCGAACAAGTCGGCGGAGCCGCCCAACGCACTGGCTTGACTATACAGACAAAACCCACCTCCGTGGGTTAAAAATTCTTGATTTACTCTTAGTCCACGGAGGTGGCCTACCCTGCGGGAACGCCAAGGGCGAATGTTTGTGTAGTAGCGAATTCTCTTCGCCTCATACTTTCCTTTCAGTATAAAAAAGTTGCTAATAACCGATTACCAGTAAGGCTTTCATCATAAAAGTAAGCTAAACTTTTATAGCCGAGTATTGCCTAAAAATATTTCATAATTAAAGATAGAACATCCCAATGGAGAAGATAAAAATGCTGGAATCATATCGTAAACACGTTGCCGAAAGAGCAGCACTCGGTATTCCCCCTTTACCATTGGATGCGAAGCAAACATCAGAATTATGTGAATTACTGAAAAATCCGCCAAAGGGTCAAGAGGAGATACTATTACATTTATTGCGCGATCGCGTTTCTCCTGGTGTTGATCCAGCAGCCTATGTCAAAGCTGGATTCCTCACCGCGATCGCCAAAAAGGAAATCACCAGTCCCTTGGTTTCGCGCATAGAAGCGGTGCAATTGCTGGGCACAATGGTAGGTGGTTACAATGTGCAATCTTTAATCGATTTGCTGCAATGGCCCACTGTATCTCTTTCAGACTCGTCTGAAACGCCTCTAGTAATGGGCGGACAAGGAAAGGAACCCATCTCCGCCTACGCCGCCAACGCTTTAAGCAAAATCCTCTTGGTGTATGACGCTTACCACGATGTTTTAGAGTTGTCTAAAACCAATCCTTTCGCCAAACGGGTGGTTGACTCTTGGGCGGAAGCTGAATGGTTTACGCTTCGCCCCACAGTACCAGAAGCGATTACTGTCACTGTTTTTAAAGTTCCTGGCGAAACCAATACCGACGACTTATCACCCGCCCAAAGCGCCACAACTCGCCCGGATATTCCCTTACACGCCTTAGTGATGTTAGAGTCACGGCAACCGGGAAGCTTGGCAACCATTGCCGAACTGAAGAAAAAAGGGCATCCTGTAGCTTACGTGGGTGATGTAGTTGGTACAGGTTCCTCGCGTAAATCTGCCATCAACTCAGTATTGTGGCACATGGGAAATGATATACCTTTTGTGCCAAACAAACGCGCTGGGGGTTATGTTTTAGGTGGTGCGATCGCGCCAATCTTCTTTAACACAGCAGAAGATGCCGGTGCTTTGCCTATTCAGTGCGATGTCACCAAACTCGAAACCGGCATGGTAATTACCATCCATCCCTACAAAGGCGAAATCACAAACGAAGCAGGCGAAGTCATTTCCACCTTTGCCCTCAAACCTGACACCATCCTCGATGAAGTTCGCGCAGGTGGACGCATCCCTCTACTTATCGGACGTACCCTTACCGATAAAACTCGTCTTGCACTTGGTTTAGAACACAGCACCGTTTTCACCCGTCCTCAGCAAGCCTTTGATACAGGCAAAGGCTACAGCCTAGCACAGAAAATGGTAGGTAAAGCTTGCGGATTACCTGGTGTGCGTCCCGGCACATCCTGCGAACCCATCATTACCACCGTTGGTTCCCAGGATACCACAGGCCCCATGACCCGCGACGAATTGAAAGAACTCGCCTGTCTTGGTTTCAGTGCCGACTTAGTGATACAAAGTTTCTGCCACACAGCAGCTTATCCCAAACCAGTTGACATCCAAACCCATCACGAACTCCCCGATTTCTTTGCTTCTCGTGGCGGTGTCGCCCTGCGTCCGGGTGATGGTATCATCCACTCTTGGTTAAACCGGATGCTGCTACCCGACACCGTGGGAACTGGCGGCGACTCTCACACCCGCTTCCCCTTGGGTATTTCCTTCCCCGCCGGTTCTGGATTAGTAGCCTTTGCAGCCGCCTTGGGTGTCATGCCTTTAGATATGCCAGAGTCAGTTTTGGTAAGATTTAAAGGGGAATTGCAACCAGGTGTCACCCTGCGGGATGTTGTGAATGCCATTCCCTACGTGGCAATTCAAAAAGGTTTGTTGACAGCAGATAAACAGAACAAGAAAAACGTTTTCTCTGGGCGAATTCTGGAAATAGAAGGTTTGCCAGATTTAAAAGTTGAACAAGCCTTTGAACTCACCGATGCAAGTGCTGAACGTTCTTGTGCCGGATGCACAATTAAGCTGAGTGTAGAGACAATTTCGGAATATCTGCGTTCTAACGTTGCGCTGCTGAAAAATATGATAGCACGAGGCTATCATGATCCGCGTACCATGCTGCGCCGTGTGGCAAAGATGGAAGAATGGCTAGCAAATCCCGTGTTATTAGAAGGTGATGCTGATGCTGAGTATGCGGAAATAATTGAAATCGATTTGAACGAAATCAAAGAACCAATTGTTGCTGCTCCCAACGACCCCGATAATGTTAAATTATTATCGGAAGTTGCTAATGATCCAGTGCAAGAGGTATTCGTCGGTTCTTGTATGACGAATATCGGTCATTATCGCGCAACAGCGAAAGTTTTGGAAGGCGCAGGTGAAGTGAAAACTCGCCTGTGGATTTCACCACCAACCCGCATGGATGAACACCAACTTAAAGAAGAAGGTGTATATAGCATTTTTGGGGCTGCGGGTGCGCGGACAGAAATACCAGGATGCAGTTTATGCATGGGAAATCAGGCGCGAGTTGCTGATGGGACAACAGTGTTTTCTACCTCTACCCGCAACTTCAATAATCGCATGGGTAAAGATGCGCGAGTGTATCTTGGTTCAGCAGAATTAGCCGCCGTTTGTGCGCTGCTGGGACGGCTTCCTACAGTGCAGGAATATTTGGATATTGTGGCGAGTCGAATTGAGCCTTTTGCCGATGATTTGTATCGGTATTTGAACTTTGATCAAATCCTCGGTTTTGAGGATGAAGGGCGCGTGATTCCGTTGGAAGACATGCCCAGACTTGAGGATATTTTGGGTATGCCAGCTAGTAGTTTGAGTAGATAATTAAAGTTTGGTGGGCAATGCCCACCTTTCAAATCAATTATTTTTGAAAAAGCTTAGAAATAGCTATTAAATCACGTCCTTGTATCTCAACTGTAGATGAGTCTTTCCTTGTGAAGGCTTTTGCTCCAAGAAATGAAACTTCAGTTTG
This sequence comes from Nostoc sp. JL33, assembly GCF_017114985.1. Taxonomy (GTDB): domain Bacteria; phylum Cyanobacteriota; class Cyanobacteriia; order Cyanobacteriales; family Nostocaceae; genus Nostoc. Next base: position 66,711 of record NZ_JABXKP010000087.1, read on the forward strand.
GATCGGGATAGTAATCCTAATGACTGAATGACCTTTATATGATATCGTATCAAACTTAGTTAGTACCTGCGTCTTTAATGTTTCTGTAAGAGCAGAATTCTGAATTGTATTCGTCAATAATCTCACATATTGCTCGATAGTTTGCTTTTGTAACTTTGCTTCTCTATCAATTTCTACAATATATCTTCCATTAATTTCAATAGGTCTTACCTTATCTTGCATTTCGATTTGATCAGCGTCTTTTTTAGAGTCAGTAACTCCAATATGAATATATCCATCGCTATCTGACCCTAAGTTTGCTATTCCACATATAGTTTCAACAATTCTTTCTAGTAAATCTTTATTTAGGTTTCTTTTTGGAGATAAATCGAGTAACCCTTGCTTACATTCATACCTTGAAGTTTCTATACGAGAACGACGCAAAGAATTTTCAAGATCAAGTACAAGTTCAACGCCATGTCCTAAAGCAGATGGTTCTTTTTTAGCAAAACAATCTTGAATTAGACCTATAGTTTGCTTAATGTTGCTTTTACGGTCTTCTGTTGTTGTGTAGTGACTACTTAAATCCAACTTTCTCTGAAGTCCTCGAAGACCATTCATTATACCTTCTGGATCAACAGGAGAAAGTTCTTTACGAATAACTAGGTCGAAAAAAGCCATTAAAATAGTGTAAAATGCCGTTCTGATAGGATTATTACTATTTGGATTGACAACACGCAGTAAAGACTTAGGTTCTGAACTATAGGCTTCTATTGTTTCTCGCATCACTGCAAATGTTGTGATTATATCCTGAGTTAATTTTTTGAATCCATAGGTTGCTAAGGCACTATCTAAAACTTGAGAATATTTGCCACTCAAGTCATATAAACTATCTAAACGTTCGGTGCTTACTGGCAAAGGTTCATTGAGTAAAATAGAAGCTATAATATCAGCTATCATTTGTTCGTCTTCGCTTTCTCGAAGTAGTTTTGCAGTTAAGGCTCCTTGTTTACACCATATTGTATCTTCAGCTTTAATTTTATAACCTTGATTACTTTTTTGTGAATCAATACTTATTTCTGGCATATCTGTAAGACGTAATACTTTATCTGAAACGTCTCCACGCAACTCCATAGAGATTGTTCTCACTAATTCTGCAAATGCAGTTGTTACACCAGCTTGTCTTTTTTCTTGGCTACTTAAGTGTTTACCACTGGAATTAATACGACCAAAGACTTCTGTGATGTCTTCTTCTGCCATTGCAGTATATACTGTTATTGCAAGTTGATAATCTAAAATATCGGCACATTCTTTTCCAGATAGTAGCTTTATTACTTTTTTACCATCATCTTTTTTGCTAATTGGAATTTTTATAATGTTATCAATTGCTAATTGTTTAGCATAAGAAAACTCCTCAATATCAAAACATTCATCATCAAAACTAAACGAATTTTCGATAAAACTAAAAATTGCATTAAGACGTTGCATTCCATCAATAATTTCATATTTGCCACTACCGTGTATCTGAGGGCGTTCTGCTAGTAGAATCAATGGGATAGGATATCCTTTTAAAATACTTCCAATTAATTTTTCTTTTTCTGAAACCGTCCATACAAGCTTTCTTTGATACTTTCTATTTACTAATAAACTACCTGAGCGATAGAGCCGATAAGCTTCTGTAACGCTCATTCCGCGAGGTGTAATGCTCATATTCAGCGTTTAATAAATTTAATTTGTAGTACAAAGCTACACGAAAAAATAAGTTATATTTAATACCTAAATATTTTCTTAAGATTGAGCCGTGATCGCACTTCTAAATTCTCCAGTGCGATGACTCCGCAGATTCCCAGCGAATAATATTTTCAAAAGATAAAGTGACCGCAGAATCGAAATATTGCATTAGAGGTTTAACTCTTGATGCTGGGCAACTTGAGATCATTGCCAAGTTAAGTCAAACTGCAAAGCTTGTTATCATTACTGTATATGTACCCTATTAATAGAAAAGCAGTAGATGTTGTGCGATATTTGTGGAAGTGAAGGTCTGAAAATCCGCCAAATTACTAGAACCTATGGTAAGGGTAAAGACCTGCTAGTAATAGAAAACATACCAGTGATAACCTGTACTCATTGCGGCGAAAGTTATTTAACTGCTGAAACTCTTCACAAAATTGAACAAATCAAAACTAACCGGACAAAATTAGCTGTTGAACGTCCTGTAGAAGTGGCTAGTTTTGGATCGTGAATAATTGCCAAAATTAAATATTACTTCAGCTATTCTCTCACTAATACACATTTATGGACTTCTACACAACAGTTTTGCGAAAGAGTGCGGGTTATTGGGTTGCTTTATGCTTAGAAAATGGACTGGTAGGACAAGGGATAAATAAAGCAGCAGCAATCAAGCAACTTAATGAAGCGATCGCCTCTTTTTTGTAAGTCTATAAAATCGAACCTAATATTTACCATGCTTTACTTACTATAGAAGAATTACATGAGTTTTTGGCAGTGGAAGACACTGAACCAGGCAAAGTGATAAAAGTTTTAACCCTAAGCGTTCCAACAGACTGATAATTGTATCTGCAATTGTGTTGCGATGCCTACGGCGGCAAGCTACGCACCCCTGATTCCTCAAGTCCGATTGTCAAGTAGTACAGCGAATTGACTGAAAATACCTATTCGTCCTCATCCCTAGCCCCTTTCCCAACTTTGAGAGAGGAATTTAGGGTGAGGGGCCAAAGATGTTTCTTCCAAAACGGGATGTTCCCTGATAGTTAAAGATAAATATTTTCTTCACAAGTTCGTCAAAATGTTTTGCTATAAACATAAATATAGGGCGAAAACTTTTAATAAATTTAAAATTCCCAAGTCACTAAACATAGTTGCGGGTTTGGTCATTTTTGACAATCCAGCATCTGGAAACCCGAAACCGTAAAAACCAATTATCAATGAAATCGGAGGTCTGTATGATGTTTAAAAAGATTCTAGTTGCATTAGATCACTCGGAAATAGGGCAACAGATTTTTCAGGAAGCGTTGGGTTTAGCAAAGTTAACACAAGCTAGCTTAATGCTACTGCATGTCTTATCTCCCGAAGAAGAAGGTAGTCCTTACGGCCTTATGCTGTCTAATTTGGACTACTATCCAGGATTGAGCAGTCAAAGCTTCGAGTTATACCAAAACCAGTGGGATACCTTTAAAAATCAAGGAATCCAGATGTTGCAATCTTTCTGCGCCCAAGCTACCGCAGCAGGTGTAACTACGGAATTTACACAAAATATTGGTAATCCTGGTCGCATCATTTGTGATTTTGCTCATAGTTATGGCGCTGACCTAATTGTGATGGGGCGTCGGGGTCGTTCTGGAGTGATGGAACTATTTCTCGGTAGTGTGAGTAACTACGTCCTTCACCATGCTCCTTGTTCAGTGCATGTTGTACATCTTTCACTTACTCCTAAAACAGATGAACTTCTTAAACAAACTACAAGCACTTTAAGGGTTAACTAACCACTAACATTGCATGAGTCCGGGGGGTGGGAGGTGTAACGAGGGGTGCGATCGCCTGCTGCTCCCCACTGTTAAGCCAATAGAGAAGAGTGTAATCTTTCTTTGCTACTGTGGCATGTTTGAGAGCTTTCTTCAATTCTTCTTGGCGCTCTTTAATCTCGATTTGGAATGGAGGACTCATAACAAAATCACTAAATGCACCCGTCTATAAGTTTGAGGTAGCTTGGCACTTCTTCATAGAGAATTAGTATTAGATCATTCAAAATCATTAAGACCCATCATATGATAAGCAAGAAAAGCAGTATCAAAGGGTTTGAGGCAATTAACATTTGTGGAATGGCTAGGTAAAACGTCAGAGTTGACGGCTGTGTTTATTGATGCGCCACTGTTGTTGTTATTGTTGGCTGTATGAAGGCTAGTGATTTTAGCCATAGAATTAATCCAAGCAATAATATCTGCAAAATTTATCAAGTTTGTAAGTTTCATAAAGTTATCCTCAACTAGAACAAATTACAATTAGTCAGTGTTCTCTAGTTATAGAGTCCACTGTTTTATAAATCTCAACATCTTACACTCAGTTCATCTGAGCGCTTGATATTTTAATTACACAAATGCCTGAGTCAAATTAAACTAAATATGATAAATTTGAAACTTAGAGAATATTTAGTAAGTAAATAAGAACTCACAAAAGCCAAAAGTACGCTACATAAAATCCTTTGGTGACAAGCATCTCTATAAGGTGCGATTATTTACATATATGTAATAGTCGTGTTCTCTTCTAGAGATTTTTTGCTTTAGGCTATAAACCGAAATCCAACTTTTTTGGCTGATTAAATTTGCATACCAATATACTAGGAAATATTTCTGATAGAAGCAAATGTTTTTGTTTCTTAAATATATAAATAAAAGTGATTATAATTAATACTTTTGAATTCCCTTAGCACTCTGGCGATGGTGGCGTTGGCGCAGCCCACCGCAGGTATTGCAGTAACACCTTGTCAGCGTCACAGTCTATAAATTCACTACAAATAAGCTGATCGTGTCAAAATGTTATGTGTATAGTTTATTTACAAAGTCATTTATGCCGAAAGCAATTTGGAATGGAACAGTTTTAGCCGAAAGTGATAATACCGTAGTTGTGGAAAACAACCATTATTTCCCTGCTGACACCATTAACAAGCAGTACTTCACAGAAAGTAACACCCACAGCACTTGTCCTTGGAAAGGTGTCGCCAGCTACTACAGTATCGACGTTGATGGGCAAATCAATAAAGATGCTGCTTGGTACTATCCCAGCGCCAAGGAGAAGGCTAAAAATATTGAAGGCTATGTCGCCTTCTGGAAGGGTGTAAAAGTTGAGGCTTAATAAAGGTTCCTGGAAGTATTTTAGTTTCAGGAAATTGATCTTATGTCTGGGTAATTGCCCATAAAATAATTATCCCGCGCAGAGACAAGTCTGAGCGGGCTTCGTATTTAAACTATTTAGCAAATTTATTTTAAGACGTAATTATACCTTCGCCTTGCTAAATGCTGCTTGCTTTCTCTTCGCCAGCCAAGCCAGACTAACAGCAAGTATACTACCAGCGATCGCACTTGGTTCGGGTACTCTTGTCAGCGAAATGCTACTGGCTGTAACAGTTATACTACCTGCTGCTCCTGAATTATTGCTACCAGCAGCGATCGCGCTTGGTTCATTGGGTAGTGCAACTATGAAACCATTATTGGCGTTGATAGCTATATTGCCTCCTAATCTTGAATTATTGCTATCACCAGCGATCGCGCTTGGTTGGGGTACTCGTCTCAATAAAAGCTCAGGGATTGAAATACTTAGAGTGCCTCCTGGTTGTGAATTATTGCTACCAGCGTTAATTTGCGCGTCATTATTTAAGCCAAGATTAGCAGTAGAGATACTTAAAGTGCCGCTGTTGCTGATGGCGTTGGAAGTCGCGATGTTACTATTATCTTGGATACTCAGTAGGCTAGCATTAATCTCAATATTGTTGCTGCTAAATAGGTGACTATGATCACTGAGCATCACATCACTAGCATTAATCTCAATATTGTTCTTGCTAATTAAGTGACTATGATCACTAAGCCTCACATCACTAGCATTAATCTCAATATTATTGTTGCTGCTGATAGTGCTATTGATAAGTCCTAAGTTATCAGTAGCGTTATCTATCTTCACATTGTCGGCGCTGATAGTGCTATTGATAAGCGTTAGGTTACTATCTATATTCACATTGTCGCCGCTAACAGTGCTATTGATAAACGTTAGATTACCAGAATCGTAAGCATTGAAATCACCAGCGATCGCTAGCCCAGAAAGTGTAACATTCGCGGCGCTAATGTCAAACACGGGGAATTGATTATTACTACTGATGGTAAGTAAGTTAGCACCTGGGCCATTGATAGTCAGATCCTTAGCTCCGGCGTAGCCCGCCGCAGGTATCGCAAGTGTCCCACTTGTTAGGGTAATTGTACTAGGATGACTTTCCAACAAGAACTCTACCACGTCATTGCTATTTGCAATGCTGATAATATCTCGCAATGAGCCAACGCCACTGTCATTGAGATTGTTAACCACCAAGGTAGCAGCTTTTGCTGATTCCACTTGCATTATTAGCCAGCCCAGAGCAACAGCTGTGGAAATAGCTTGAGTGACAGCCTTTTTTCTATTGTTTTTTCTCACAGATTGTGAATTCCTTTTTAGATTAAAAGACAATCTACATCTACTGAAATATGGCGATCGCATGGTATGCGGTTTACTGCCACTGATATAACTTTATAATTAAAGCTAACAAGCAAAAGGCATGACCTAAAAAAACAAGCGGAGCTATTTGTGACGATAACTCCTGTATTGATAAGTTTTACTTAAGCATTTGCAACAAAGATAGAAGCATTTCTAGCAAATCCTTCTATATTAATCAGGTTTGCTTAAGCATTTGCTAGAAATGAACAAACTATTGTTACTAAGATGCAAGCATTTATAACAAATGCATAAGCAATTGCTGCAAATGAGACAGCGATCACTACAAATGAGTAGCCATGTATAATTAATGCTTAATTTGTTAGCTTAAGTTTTAAGCATTAGTTATGAATGAGACAGCGATCGTTACAAATGAGTAGCCATTTATAATTAATGCTTAATTTATTAGATTAAATTTTAAGTATTAGTTATGAATGAGACAGCGATCGCTACAAATGAGTACGCGATCGCAGCAAATGAGTATCCATTTATAATAAATGCTTAAGCTGTTGTTGCTAACAGACAAACATTCGTAAAGTCTGCGTCTGTCTTCGTAACGAGTGGACAAGCTATTGTGATCACAGGAACTTCATTTGTAACGTTGCTGCTGCAAAAGTACTTAAATTATTCTAGTGAGGAAGATTTTCTTTAAATTTCGCATCGCACGAGTAGCAAAATTATGCTGATGCCAAGCTTGATAGAATTTGGGGTAATGCATATTTTGGGCGCATTTCCAGGCTAAATCGTAGTATTCATTATTCAATTGCCAATAACCACTTAAAGCTTTGACTACCGTAATGCGATGCTGATTATTCTGTATAATTTCCCCTAAGCTTGATCCTGCCTCCCAACGGGTGGAGTCATCCACAGTAGTTGATTGCAGCAGTTGCACCAAGGCGGCGATCGCAATTTCATTGCCAGGGTCGATTTGCCCTAAGCTATCTGCTGCCTGCCTACGGGTGTCGTCATTCACAGTAGTTGATTGCAGCAGTTGCACC
>NZ_JABXKP010000046.1 GCF_017114985.1 Nostoc sp. JL33
TAGCTCGTAATCATAGTAGCTCACCTGCTTAAGAATTATTTTATAAACACCCTCTTAGACAAAGCAACAAGAAATAATGCAACGCATAATCGGATCAAGCGGTTCAGGGATGGTAAGCGTGTTCGGTAGGTGTAGAGGGCAAGGGAACAGTTACGAAAAAGCAGGCTGATTTCAACTGTATTGCTTTATCGCCCAGAGACACAGTAAATTAGTACAATTTTTGAATACTGGAGTTTTCAGCAGGAAAAAGCATTTGAGCCAAAGTCTACCTATAGCACCAAGCCGGAAACTGAAAATTACGATTCTAACAGTAGGTTCAAGAGGAGACTTGCAACCATACTGTGCTTTGGCTATTGGCTTGAAACGTGCGGGGCATCAGGTAACAGTCGCAACACACGAAAACTTTGCATCTTTTGTGAAGCAGTTTGATTTAAAGTTTGCGCCGATCGCTGGCAATATGGAAGAGTTTCTGCAATCGAAACAAGGGCAGCGATTGATTGCGGGAGAAAAGTTGAAAAAAGAAGAAGCAGATAAACTTTTGCTTCAACAGTTGGAATCAGCTTGGAGTGCGTGTATTGGAAGTGAGGTGATTATTTACACGCCGCTAGCTAACTGGGGATATCACATTGCAGAGAAATTAGGCGTACCTTGCTTTTTTGCATCAGTTCTGCCGTTGACTCCCACAGGGATGTTTGGGTTTTTGAGATTTGCTCAAATAGCTAAAAACCCGCTAAAGAAAGCGATAAGTAGATTCATGCAACAGTTATGTTTGAGGTTACGGCAGTTGCATCAAGTGACCACCCGTGACTCTTCTGTGGGTTGGCTGTTACAGGGGTTGGGGAAACAAGCTAAACCGTATCTTTCACCTTTGCAATCGAAACTGCTGGCGGCTGTTGAGAAAGAGTACAACCTGGTTTGGAAGCAGCAGAAGTTACGAGACAGCTAATAAACAATAGATTAATGCAACAAATACACAATGCAATAGTACAATAAATAACTCGTTGTATGAAAGCGGTAAGTGATCGCGGAGGGTCTTTAAGAGTTGCCATGCTGGAATGGCTTATCGATTCAAGAAGAAATCTGAGTAGGGAATGTGAAGTGTCTATAAAAAGCCGCCTTAATTGGACACTTGCTTTTCTAGATATTGATATTACCTTATTTTGACAAGAATAAGTATAATGTTTTGCCGTCAAATATTATGTTTGGGTAAATGTTTTACTTTATGTATAACTTATACAAATCCTCATAAAACATTCAAAAGTGGTAGATAAAATTGAACTTATTTACCTAGCAAGATACAAGAAGGATTTGATGCTTTCTGATTTAATGATATGTGAGGCAGCTAATCAGAAAATTTGCGAAGTTCGAGAGTTAATCGACAAAAAGTAGTGTACTTTTCTGGGTTCGCCTAAAGCTATATAAACCTGAGTTCGGGAGAAGCTGAAACCTTGATTATGTCGTTAGTTTGGACAGGGTGAAAGCCTTATTCTTTCGTCCAAGTAATCAAATTTGAGTTCTTAACCCGAACTGACGTTATATAAAGGTTTTGTTTAAAAACAAATAATCTGGGGTTGCTCTAATGCTAAGTCCTGTGTTAACAGTCAGTATCTTTCAAAAACAATCCGACCCTAAAGTATTTTCAGCAGGACAAGTCATTTTTGAAGAAGGACAGCCTGGTGATGAAATGTATGGGATTCTCGAAGGAGAGATAGATATATTAGTCAATGGCAAGATTGTAGAAACCATTGAGACGGGTGAAGTTTTTGATGTCGGGGTACTTGTAGGGGTTAAAAATAGAACTTATACGGCGATCGCCAAGGTAGATACCAAATTGGTTTTCCTTAATGAGGAAGAGTTTCTCTTTGCTGTTCAGGAAACACCCATGTTTGCCGTAGAGGTGATGAAAAGTTACTCAAAGCGTCTGAGTCGCTTGCAGCATCTGGTTTAATGTCCAAATAATTATCGAATAGAATTCAGGAGTCAAGATGGGCTAAACGCCCCGCTATCACTAACAGAATTCAGAATCTAATAACAGATATAAAGCGGGGAATATTTCTCTTTAATACACTACAAATCAACTGAATCTTTAGGAGAATATTAATGTTAGATATTGATGAAATGAGTTCAAAAGAAATACACGAACTACTACACCAAGTAGGATACGGTCATCTTGGCTGCGTACACGAAGGCAAACCCTACGTGATGCCAATGTATTATTATCTCGAAGAAGAGGACATCTACCTGTTTACAACGGTCGGCATGAAGACCCACGACATAGATGCGAATCCAGAAATCTGCCTACAGGTTGAAGAAATTCACGGGCCCCTTCATTGGCGCAGCGTGATTGTGAATGGTCGAGCCTCGCGCCTCACCGAGCATTCAGACATCGATCGCGCAATGCACTTGATCAAAGAGCGCAATACAACGCTCTCACCTGCGATCAATCGAACTTGGATTGATGCTGAGGGACGTTCAGAAAAGATCGCAATCTACCGCATCCACGAGAGTGAGATAAGTGGACGAACCACTGATGGAGTTAGCAGTCAGTGAAAATTTTTTACTCAGCACTCGTTACGGGCTAAACGCCTCGCTATCCATGTACAGCACTCAGAACTGTCTCGGTGAAGAAGCCAGTTTGGAAGTAAATCAGAATAAACGTTTATACTACCTCACGAGTTCTTCAAGTTTGGTATTTAATATCAAGTTGAATAGCTCTGTTTTTATGTTTCATAGGAAAAAGCGGGATTATGGTTTCCACCGTCGATCTCAATAAGTAACCGCACAGAATTATTTACACATAAGGTTCTAGTCGGGATAAGGGTTTCATTGCTTAACTTTGTGTAATTAATTTTGTTTAGCTACTTACCGTGGATGGCTTATCTGAGCAAGAAGCGATCGCTTGGCTCAAACAGGATGGCTACAATGAACTCCCCTCGGCTCGCTCTGGCAGTATTTTATCGTTCGCTTGGGAAACCGTTCAAGATCCGATCTTCCTCTTGCTAGTCGGTGGTGGTATCATCTATTGGATTTTAGGCGATCTACAGGAAGCCCTGATTTTGCTGGGTTTTGTCTTCTTCATCACCGGGATTAGCCTTTACCAGGAAGGTAAGACTGAACACGCCCTAGAAGCCTTGCGCGATCTTTCCAGTCCTCGCGCCTTGGTGATTCGGGATGGAGAGCGAAAACGAATTGCGGGGCGAGAAGTCGTTCGGGGAGATGTCTTGGTGTTGGCAGAAGGCGATTCTCTTTCAGAGACGCTCCGCGAACGCGTTCCTGCCGATGCAATGGTACTATCTTGCTCAAATTTTTCAACCGATGAGTCATTATTAACTGGGGAATCCCTACCCGTTCGCAAAATTGCAGCTGTCGGCATTATGGAAATGGCGCGTGCAGGGGGAGATGAGTTGCCCATTAGTGTCAACTTAAGCCCAACCTCCTTTAAAATCTCGTTTCCAGCCTCTTGCTAGAAATGCAGTTCCTGGTGGTGCCGCAAGTTACGGAGGCAGAGCCTCAATGAGGGGCATTCCCAGTCGGAGACTCTTAACGAGACATCTTAAAAGCTGGTTCTAGGCTGGTTTTCACCTTAAGTTGACACCAATGATGAGTTGCCCTTTGTGCTGTACGTTCGCTCATTTTGAAGTGTGAGAGGAATTAATGCCTTACTGTTAAGAACTTCACCGAAAGAGATTTTGCCCTTTCCTTGACGGCGCGGACGATTCCTTGTCTGTGAATCAATACGTTTTTTCATGAACGTCTGTCAGATGAAGCAGAAGAAACCGAACTACCTGCGGTAGTAGGCGTGACAAATGAGCCAGGATCGGCAAATTTCCGGGCGACAATCCCACTAAAGGGTGCATGGATCACAAACTGATGTTTGATTTGTAGGGTTATGCAGCAAAAAAGAATCAATTGTAATAGAAAATAAGTATTAAAAAGGGGTTAGATAGTGTATGAATTGTATGAATTCCACTAAAACGTTCCAAAGGTAGATGTTATGTTGGTCAAAATTTGTAAAGATGAAATGTGCGGCTAAACAAACTCAAACTGAGATTCAATCTTAACTTGATAATAATATAGCCAGATTTCCGAAATTCAACATAGTAGGTTTATTTGGCATTTTAGCAGGGGCTGGAGTGCTGTTTATTCCCGGAGTAGCTCCGATCATCATTGCTGGCCCCATTGCTGGAGTATTGGCGGGTTGGTTGGAAGGAACACTTGTTGGTGCTGCTGTCGGAGGACTGGCAGGTGCTTTAGCAGGGTTAGGAATCCCCAAGCACGAGATACTGAAGTACGAGACTCGAATCCAAGCAGGCGAGTTCATAATCCTTGTGACAGGCAGCAACGAAGATGTCAGTCAGGCGAGGCAGATGCTAGACAGAATTAGTCATGGAATGAGCATTTCGGTTCCTGTCTAAGGCTTTGAACTATTAACCTGGCAACATTAGATAGATATAGAACGAATGTAGAGACGTAGCGGTACTAGGTCTCTACAGGGATTCTGGATACGAATATTTAATTTGTGGAGATATTTAAAGGAATCATCATGGTAAGTAAAATTGACATCAAAAAATCTGTGCCGCGTGAGCGATGGGGTGAATTTTTTGATCTGTTCTCAAGTGGTAATCGTGGACGCTATATTTCAATCGAAATCATCGATTCAGAACTCGATAATGCAGAACTGATTCAAAACGCACCTTTGATGGCAATGGTTTATGATCGCCCCGGCAAGGGAGATGATTTGGTGATTGAAGTGGGTAGAGATGAAGTGACTTACGCTCACACAATCGATTCACCAACTGAAGTTTTAACGGGACAGAACTCAAACGGTGTGATCATAGCGGTTCGGATTAGTGACGCTACCGGGACAAAAACGTTGATCCAGTTACAAGCTAATTAATGTGAATAAAATCATTACCCGTCTAACACGTCAAGAACTTTAGATTTAGGTTCACAAAAGACGTAAAACATTTCACGGTGACACTAAAAAACCCCGCATTCTTCGATAAAATCGCCAAATTTAGCGGCAATCAAGCGGGGACTGGTGGGCTAATCACGTTTAAAGACTCAAATTGGCTGATGTCCATTGTCCTCGCCTATCAACCCCATTTTAGAAATCAGCCTGCTGATGTACAAGTCTTCTGGGGATATGCTCTTTTTGGCGATCGCATCGGTAACTTTGTTCCCAAGCCAATGAGCGACTGCAACGGTGAAGAAATTCTGCGAGAACTCTGCGGTCATTTAAGATTCGATTTGGACATAGTAGAATCGGCAAACTGCATTCCTTGCAGAATGCCGTACATCACAAGTATGTTTATGCCTCGTTTACGCAGCGATCGACCATTGCCGATCCCTCGTAGCTCAAAGAACCTTGCTTTCATCAGCCAGTTTGTGGAAATTCCTGATGATGTCGTCTTCACAGTTGAATATTCGGTGCGAGCTGCTCAGATGGCAGTCTACGAATTCCTCAGTATCGATCGCCAGATCCCACCTATCTCGCCTCATGACAAGTCACTGCAAGTCGAGTTTAAGGCTTTAGTCAAAGCGTTTAGGTAAGTTTTGCCTTCACCAACGGGCGTTTCAACGGGACAGAACTCAGATTTTTATTGTTCGAGGAAATCTCTTATGAAACCGGAGGTTATAACAGTTGCCTGAATCAAATTTGTAACATCTCATCACCACCAAATTATTTTCTCTCGTTCCAACTAGAGGAGTTAATTGCTAGCGATCGCCTCATTCACATTCAAAAAGATCACACTCCGTTATATACCACTGAATCTTTTCAATATCGAGATGAAGTAGTTACCACTAATGGCGAGAACAACACTTACCATGCGGGAGCCTACCTTGGTGATGGCTTGCATGAAGGAGTGAAAACAATCAAGGTGAATTGTTACGGTACTTTGCTGAGGCAACTTGGTATCCTACTGCCCTATTACCCAGTCAAGGTGTGCGCTGGGACGCAATTAATGACACCTCCGCTCGCGCTACTTTAACGGATGGTGCAACAACTGTCTCCCTCGTATTTCAGTTTAATGCTGAAGGCACGATCGCTACTTGTCGGGCTGAGGCTCGTTATCGTGACAAGTTGACTGCTATGCCTTGGGTCGGTCGATTCTGGGAATATTCAGTTCGTAATGGGATGCTTATTCCCTTAGAAGGCGAGGTGGGATGGGAGTATCCAGAAGGCACTCGGCTCTATTTTAAAGGAAGAACTACAGAGATTCACTATGAGTTCGCGTCTTGATGGACTCCAATCGAAACAAATATCAAAAAGTCTGTTACGACTAGCGGAGCCTGACCTATGCAGGAATTTCTATTTGCTCTAACACTATCAGCTTTGCCCGTTGCCAGCAACTTCATGGGAGCAATGATCGCTGAAGCCTTACCGTCATCAAAACAAACATTAGGGCTTGCACTGCACGCTGCTGCTGGTGTACTGCTAGCGATTCTCCTGCGGAGACGCTGCGCGAACGCCTCTACCGAACTGATACCGAGAGTTGCGCTCGCTAAATTTGTTTGGGCAGCTATTCTAGCATTGTTTTTTGGTGGAGCTTTTTTTGTCTGGATTAATCAGCTTCTCAATTTAAGCAAAAATCGACTGCGTGGCGTTGATCATAATACCGTTAGTTGGGTGATTTTTCTGAGCATTGCTATCGACTTATTTGGTGATGGTTTAATGATTGGCACTAGTCTAACGTAGGCGTAGCCCGTCGCAGACATCGTACCTCATCTAGGCGTAGTGCTGACATCGGGGAGAGTTGTCGCTCACATTCCCGAAGGATTTGTCACCAACGCAGAGTTTAAGAGTCAAAATATGCCGCGAACACAGCGATTTTGGTTACTTGCGGCGTTTCTTATCCCTGTTTGGCTGGGTGCGACGCTGGGCTATTGGGGGTTGCGCGGACAAACTGATCTACCCAAGTTAATTGTACTTGCATTTACAACAGGTACTTTAATGGTGGCGATCGTTGAAGAAATTCTTCCTGAAGCCCATCAAACTCAAGATACAAACTTATCTACGTTGACGTTTATCGGGAGTTTTGCACTGGTTGAGTCGATGGCGGGTATTATCCCGCGCACCTCTCAGTAGATCCGTGCGTACCCGTTTCCGTGTACACGGCTCCCGATGACCCGTCCATCTTGCAGAACTTATGGTAATTTCTCCAACCTCTAACTACCGGGGCTAATTTCTCAGCCTTTGTGGTAGCACCATAATTCGAGTTGTTGACGATGTGTTTTACTTTCTTACGGAACGCTTTGAAGTTATCCACTGATGGGATGCTTCTGAACTTTCCGTTTGTCTGGACTTTGAAGTGCCAGCCGAGGAAATCAAACCCATCTGTCGCGGCGGTAACTTTGGTTTTCTTTTGGCTTACATTCATTCCGCGTTTGCGGAGGAACTCGCTGATTCTTTCAAGTATCTCTGTTGCATCATCTTCGGGTCGGAGTATAATAACCATGTCATCCGCGTATCGGACTGATGGTTCTATGATTGCCTTATTTAGGGTCTTGTCGTGTACCTTGCTACCTAGTTTGTAGCTGTAGTGGTATCTGTGTATACTTTCAATTCCTGGTATTCCTGTAAATTTTTTCTACAGAAAAAATACAAGTTCTCAATAGCTTCTGCTTTTAGTTCAATTATTGTAGGTTTTACAGGCACAATCTCAACATATTGGTTTGCGTTACCTAATGGTAGTAGTCCTGATAGTCAGCTTCTATTAATCAAGTTACTTCCTGGCTTCTGGTTATGGCTTGCGGCTCCTGCCTTTGTGATGATTATTGCTAGTGGCTTTGCTTATTGGAAACACAGTCATCGCCTTGAAAGAAAAAGTGTGAAGCTTCGCTAGACTTCGTGAGAGCTATTGTTAGCATGATTGAATTGCAACTTATCTCTAACTGAAAATACACCCACCGCAAAAAACCTGCAATTCTCCTAAATTGCCGCTACGTGAACAAGAGGTAACTGATGCCAACTACAACAGATTTTAAAGACTACTATGCCATTTTGGGAGTAAGCAAAACCGCAACCCCCGAAGAAATCAAACGGGTTTACCGCAAGCTTGCCCGCAAATATCATCCTGACCTCAATCCTGGAGACAAAGACGCAGAAACAAAGTTCAAAGAATTGAACGAAGCGAATGAAGTACTCTCCGACCCAGAGAAGCGGGAGAAGTACGATCGCTTTGGTCAGCACTGGAATAATCCTGGTTACACTGAAGCACCGCCACCTAGCGGAACTAATGTTGCGACAGGCGACTTCGATCAGTACGGCGATTTTGATTCGTTTATCAATGATCTGCTGGGTCGAACGAGACGTAAAACCTCCACTGGAGGCTTTGATGATTTTGGTGGGGGATTTCATTCTCAAGCTCCCGCACCGGATACGGAAGCTGCGATCGCCCTTACATTTTCCGAAGCATTTCACGGTGTTCAAAAGCGTTTACAACTCGACGAGGAAACGATCAACGTCCGTATTCCCGCAGGTGCAAAACCAGGCAGTCGAATTCGGCTCAAGGGTAAAGGTCGTCCTAGTCCGTTCTCTCAACAGCGCGGCGATTTATATCTAACTATCGAAGTGTTAACCCATCCCTTCTATCGATTTGAGGGCGATAACCTCGTTTGTGACATTCCAATTCGTCCCGATGAAGCGGTTTTAGGGGCAGAAATTAGCGTGCCAACCCCCGATGGTAGCGTGAAGATGAAAGTTCCTAAAGGGGTGCGATCGGGGCAATCGCTGAGACTACGCGGCAAAGGCTGGACATTGCCAAAAGGGGGACGAGGTGATTTATTTGCCAAACTTCAGATTGTCACCTCGCAAGACCTGAGTGCGATCGAGCAAGAATACTACGAAAAAATCCAGGCAAACACTAGCTTTAACCCACGTACCCAATTAGAGGAGATAAAATTATGACCTTCAGCCTTTCAAAAACCGTGGTTTCACTAGAAGGTGAGCAACTCTACAGCTTTGAATATGCTGCGTTGATCACTAAGACTTCGATTACCCTGGTGAAGTTTTACGTTGAGTTAGGCGTAATTGAACCCATTGGTGATTTACTGCATTCCCGCGAGATTGCGCGAATTGCTCAGATTCAACGCTTGCGTCGAGATTTAAGGCTAAACTTAGTCGGAGCGGCAATGGTGCTAGATATGGCAACTGAAATTGCCCAATTACGGGCACAGCTAAAAGTGTATCAGTCTCATTCATCGAACTCATTATGAGCTATCTGAACCAACGGTCAAAGCCTGCATTAGATCATGAGCGCAGCGAAGTGCTGCAACAGTTGGAAGATTGGTTAGAAATGCCGATGCTGGTGCTGGGCTTTGCTTGGTTGGGACTTTTTATTGTTGAGCTAGTTTGGGGGTTGAATCCTCTATTAGAAGCGATCGCTGCTATCATTTGGATAGGTAGTGCTATTGTCTCTCTGCGGCTAGTGGGCTTTCCTAGTGGGGTGGAATTCGATCGCACTCAACCACTGACGCTAATAACATCTATGGGGCAAACTCTAACCGCCAAGGATATTTCTAGCGAAATTTCTCAGGACACACCAACCCCAGCCAATGTTGCAGAATATGACATTAAGTCTGTCCTACCGCAGTTGCAGGCTGAAATTCCTCTTCATCTAACTTTACCGATGGTAACTGGCTCACCGATCGAGTTACAAATCCCATCCACAGCGATCCAAGAGTGGCAAAAAATTTCTGCTCGTTGACTAACTCCAAAAACCCAAACTGATGAATCCCCAACTCTCCACGTTTTGGAGCTTATCCACGGATCAGGTGCTTCAGCAGATGCACTCTACAACCGCAGGGTTAAGCCGTCAAGATGCCAAACAACGCCTGAATGAGTTCGGCGCAAACAGCCTCAAACAAAAACACAAATCGAGCGCATGGATGCTGTTGCTTAATCAATTCAAGAGTCCGATTATCTTGATTCTGATTTTTGCGGCGGTGCTATCGATTTTTCTGAAAGATGCGGCAGATGCCATAATCATTTTGACCATCGTCTTCATCAGTGGGCTATTAGGATTTTGGCAAGAGCGAGGAGCCTCAAACGCTGTCGAAAAGTTATTGGCATTAGTGCAAGTTAAAGCAACTGTTTTGAGAGATGGTCAATCTCAAGAAATCCCCAATGAAGAAGTGGTCAGGGGTGACATTGTGTTGCTGAGTGCAGGTAAAAATATTCCGGGCGACTGTCTAGTTTTAGAGTCGAAAGATTTATCGGTGAATGAAGCAGCACTGACAGGAGAAACCTATCCGGTTGACAAGCTAAGTGGCGTATTGCCAGCTGAAACTGGACTGAGCCAACGCACCAATTCCTTGTATCTGGGAACTAATGTGATTAGTGGAACGGCGAAAGCAGTAGTCGTTCATACCGGAAAAGAAACTGAATTTGGCAAAGTATCGGAACGCCTGAAACTCAGACCGAGCGAAACCGAATTTGAAAGGGGATTGAGCAAGTTTGGCTACTTTCTGATGGAAGTAACGCTAATTTTGGTAGTGCTAATTTTTGTCGCTAACGTCTACCTGCATCGCCCAGTACTGGAATCATTTCTATTTTCTCTGGCACTGGCGGTGGGTTTGACTCCTCAACTGCTACCTGCGATCGTTAGCGTTAACCTGGCTCGTGGTGCCAAGAAAATGGCGAAAAAGCAGGTGATTGTAAAGCGCTTACCCGCGATCGAAAACTTCGGCAGCATGAATGTATTTTGCACCGATAAAACGGGTACGCTGACGGAAGGAGAGGTGAAAATTCACTCTGCGGTTGATGTGCAAGGGAAAGAAAGCGTTGGCGAAGCCTCGCCGCAGGCGACTCGCGTTCTACTTTACGCTTATTTGAATGCCGCATCTGAGTCGGGTTATGTCAATCCCATTGATGCAGCGATTCGTGAATACAAAACATTCGATATTTCTGGCTATCAAAAGCTAGATGAAGTGCCTTATGACTTTAACCGTAAACGTCTAAGCATTTTATTCAAGCAAGAAAGTACGCATCTGATTATCACTAAAGGCGCACTAAAAAATATTTTGGATGTTTGCTCAACCGTTGAGATTGGTGAGGGTAAAGCGATTCCAATTGCAGATCAGCGACAAAAACTCCACCAACAGGCCCAAGACTTGGGCAGTAAGGGATTTAGAGCCTTGGGTGTGGCTTATCGTGATTTTAATCAAGATTCTTTCACCAAAGATGATGAAACGAACATGACATTTCTCGGCTACCTCGCTCTCTTCGATCCGCCCAAAGCTGGCATCGCTGACACCCTGAAAGAGTTGCAACTGCTAGGAATCACCCCGAAGATGATTACCGGAGACAGCAAGGCGGTGGCAATGAGTATCATTCAGCAGGTAGGATTGCCCCAACCAAAGGCGTTGACAGGCTCCGAACTAGAAAAGCTCAGTGATGAAGCCTTGATGCATCGAGTACAAGATACAAATGTCTTTGCTGAGGTAGAGCCAAACCAAAAAGAGCGAATCATTATTGCCCTCAAAAAAGCGGGGAATGTAGTTGGATATCTGGGAGACGGCATTAACGATGCCTCTGCGCTTCATGCTGCCGATGTTGGCATTTCAGTCGAGAGCGCAGTCGATGTCGCTAAGGAAGCTGCTGATATTGTGTTGATGGCAAAGGATTTAAATGTCCTCATTGAAGGCGTAAAGGAAGGACGAGTGACATTTGCCAACACTTTAAAATATGTATTTATGGCAACTAGCGCCAATTTTGGCAATATGTTTAGCATGGCGGGAATTTCTCTGTTTCTGCCCTTTTTGCCGCTTCTACCTAGTCAGATTTTGCTGACGAACCTACTCACCGATTTCCCGGAATTGACGATCGCAACAGATCGCGTAGATAAGGAGTTAGTCAACAAACCTCGCCGGATGGATATCAAGTTTATCCGCAATTTCATGATCGTGTTTGGTTTGCTGAGTTCAGTATTTGATTATCTCACCTTTGGAGCGCTACTGTTGCTGCTGCACGCTCAACCACAACAGTTTAGAACAGGCTGGTTTTTGGAATCTGTCATCTCTGCATCGCTAGTTGTGCTAGTCGTTCGTACCCGCCAATCCATTTTCAACAGTAAGCCTGGAAAATACTTGTTGATGGCAACGCTGGCGACTATTGGAGTGACAATAATCATTCCCTGGACACCGTTGGCAACCCTACTGGGATTTCAACCGTTGCCGTTGAGTTTTGTGCTGGTTCTGGGAGCGATCGTGTTGTTCTACGTGACTGCGGCTGAGAATGTTAAACGAGTGTTTTACAGCCACGTAAAATTTTAATCTCTCAGTTGATGAAAAAGCATAGTATAGATCGGCGGAAATAAGCCATCCATTTAAAATGTCTAAAACCCTTACGCAATGGTAATTACGAATTACGAACTTTTACTGAGCGCAGCCAAAGTATTACGAATTACGCCAAGGGCTTGTACAAAAAAGCTATTCATCTTCATCTCCTGATGGTCGTTCGCTCTCGCTTTGTTGGGTGTTCCACTCCAAAACAATACGCTCTAACATTTCATCCTGCGTACAGTTATTTACAACAGCGTATTGCTTAATCAACTCTGTTACTTTAAGACTAATGTGGCGTATATCTAGTGGGTTATTTCTTGCCGTTTTCATGATCTTTTACCAGGATGTTTAAGCAGTTTTGCTGTTTCTGTTACTAACTGTTTCACCAAAGGCTTTTGGATATACAGACGCAAGAGCCTTCAGTATTGCCAGTAAAAGCGATCGCTAGAATTTCTTTTTCTTTTGAAGACATAAATGTTTGGAATTTTTGTATTAGCCTAGCTCCTGTACTATGATTTGGTGTTGTTTGATTTTGTGAATTAGTTGATTAACTACGATATAAAACTTAATTCTTGATGATTTTTGCAATCCAAACCTCTTTTAGGAATTAACCAAAAGAATTATTGCCATTCCCTATCCTCAAGTTCCTTTATCGGCAACAATAAAGTGGCTTCAATTTCTTGTCTAATAGCAGCTGTCACCTCACAATTGCTATGTAGGCAATCGAGTAGTAACTGATTAGCATCATAGTAGCGTTGCAACACTTGCTCTTGCTCAGAGCTAAACTGCCACTCGTGGTTAATATTGCGATAATTAATCACCGTCTTGTTTACCTGTTCAGCCCAAGCTGAATAGTTCGTTTGCGACCATAGCTCAAACCGTTGTTGACTTTGGCCAGAATTTGGCAACTGGTCAGAGAGTTGTTGCAGGGATTTATGGAGTCCAACATCCAGAACAATACCCAGAATGTTGCTCATAGCATCTCCGCAGGCGTGGATGTGGGCAAAGTCCTGGCTCCCATCAATTGCACACTCTATCAGCAGGTCATCTAATGCCGCATCCAGAAACATCCCCTGGTCGAGGCTGCTGGCTAGGGCAAAGTGGGAAGCTATGTGAGGAGTCCGACTTAAGGCCAGGTAAAATGCTCTCACTGTCGCATCTTTTGATTGGGTAGGAATACTGCGAGATTTTTGGCTAGCCCAGGTCAAAAACTCTTGTAAATAAGCATCTTGGGCAACGAGTGTATCAATCTGTTGCTTCATCAACAGTACTAGAGAGTCTGCACTCCTGAGCATGGTAGCGGTTAACAAGAAGATTTCGCGCCAGTGGGGGTCAGTGATATGACTGACTAGACCGAATAGCGCTTGGCCAAATGCCTCTAAGTTATGGCTGGCAACGATTTTCCTCGCTGTGAAGTATTCTTGAAATGCTAGATAGGAAAAGGAAAAAATTCCCCGCGCCCGTTCTGCCAGTAGTCCATGTTGAGCCTCGATTGACTTCAGCACTGCTTCACTTTCTATTTGCAATTCTTCTGCATCCATTGGCAGGTTGCTTAGATTGTCAATATAATCACCAATGTATTGCTCAACGATGCGTTGCTCAAAAAAGTACTGACCCTGCTCAAATGTCGCGGCTGCAATCTGACTAAATAACTTGAGTTTTTGTGATAATAAAAACCCTCCGTAAACGTCATCCCGTTCAACGCCTCTGGCTTCATCCCATTTGCTTAATAGAAGGTCTAAACCTTCCTTATAAAAGTCAGTCCGCTTAGTTGGAAATTTTCCTTTACCGTGAAACACCCAACAGGCAAGATGCAAAAATAGGGGTGTGACGACGAGTTGGCGAAATTGCCAATTTTCATCTAATTCCAACTTCTGAATAAACTGAACGGACTGCGCCTGACCATCTTTTTGGCTTGTCTTGCTAAAGGCCAGAAACCATTTTTGAGCGAAGGCTCGGATTTGTTCTAAGGTAAATGGGGCAATTTCAACATCGGTAAAGCCTCGAAGTCTGAGTTTTTGAGCTGCTGTTCGACAGGTCGCCACGAACCGATTTTTGTGATACTTCTCTGAAAACCTCCGAATTTCGTTCAAGATAGCATTGCTTTGTTGATTAAGAACTTCATCCATGCCATCAAGCAACAGTAATACCCTACCTTCATTCAGCAAGGTTTCGATGACTGAGATATCGGAAATTCCAGATGCAAGGAACTCCTGGCGGATGTAGTTTAATAGGCTGAACTCGTTGGTAATCTTAGACTCTTGGGCAAAGTTTCTCAGTGTGATCAAGACTGGCACTTGATTTGCCGCAAATGCGCTTTGGTTACATTGAATGGCAAGATGTTGTAAAAAGGTGGTTTTACCTACTCCTGGTTTGCCTAGCACCCTGAGCTTGGAGTATGTTTCAACTGCCTGTGTACCAGGTATTTGTTTCTCGTCAACTTCACCTAAGCCAATACGGTCAAATTCTTTGGGATCAAGGTTTTGCAGATCAGTGATTTCTAACCACTGAAGACTGGCAATCTCCTCCAAAATATTCACATCTATATATATGTCATTGATCGCAACTGGACGGCTAATATCCAATAACTGCAAAATACCACACTGGTCTTGAATTTTGTCGAAGCGTTGCGATCGCACTTTTTGCACTAACTTATCAATATCCAGCACAGTCGGCTGGGCGTATTCTTCTCTTTCCAAGAATTCTGCTGGAGGATTAGTCGCAATCTCCCGCCAATTCAGTGACAACACTAAACAAATCTCAATAAAGGTATGACGCTCAACTGGACGGCCACTGAAAAACCGCCAAATTGGTTGTCTAGTCTTGAGGTTGACTTCAAGAGCTAGATTCTCTTGTGTCCACCCCTTGCGAGCAAACGCTCTTTTAGCCTCTTGAATCCCAGTGAGTGATGCTTCAAGCGATCGCTTGACCATAGGAAAAAAACTTCTAAAATCAAGAACTCAAATTTTTATTAACACCTTTGATACTAGAGTTTTTTTTGTGGTAATCACTCTCTCTTTGGTTAAGGATATACACAATTAAGAAAAAATACTCTATATCTAGTGAGATCCTATTACTTTTTGTAACAAAATCAAACCCTATAAACTTATTTTATACATTTGAAATTTGGAGCAATACCTAATCTCAAGCACCCATCTGTCATACTCTATGAAGTACAGATTAAGGGCTGATCAATATTCGTCCTTATTGACTATGATTTTAGCTTGAAGATAAATATGAATTTTTTATTAATTAGTAAAGTCTATAAAATCATTGAGCTTGCTGAATTAATTTATTGCCCAAAGTCATCAGATATACTGTTTGGGAAAGTAAATATCCCAGAAACTTTTCTAGACAAATTGTCTAATTATTTAGAAGATTTTGAAATGACAGGAAGAACATCGCCCAGAGTACTACATAAATATCTAGACGATTTTTCTTCTGAAGAAAAAGGACAAGTTATAGCCCTTATCTGGCTTGGTCAAAATGTATCCTATGAACACCTATTAGACTTAAATGATTTAGTTGTACAAGCACTACATCTCATCCCTCAAAACTATACAACTAGTTATATTGTCGAAAATAATTTCCTAGCTAAATATTTTCGCTCCGGGCTAAAAAAAATAAATAATAATCACTGCAATAATTAAGTTGAGTAGCTATATGCAGTCTTTTCTATCTAATAGCAGCTTTTCATGATGATGTTGCTCCTTGTCTGGAGATATACGACCTAGAAATGCAGATAAAGTGGATATTTTGGTTGAGCAGAAAACCATAACTAATAACATCTATAGCTTTGTTAAATAGTTGAGTCCTAACCTTGGTTACTGTTATGCTTTAGAAATACTAACATATAGTTGGTTTTTAGCAATTATAAACATTTTGGTAGTGGGAAATATGTAGTGATAATAGAGATTTAGTAACTAAAATTATTTCTTTTTATCCAAAGCTAAAAATACTAGAAAAATAGTTGGAGTTTACATAAGTCAGAGTAGCGAAGATGGAGCTAGAGGATTATGTAGTGGGAAGAGGGGAGGAGGCTTTGGGTAAATCAATTGAGAACACACATCCTTGATGGGGGACATCGCGAACTGAGAGTATACCCTTGTTTAACGATACGGCGCGTCGTGAAATTGTAAGCCCAATCCCCAATCCTGATTTATCTGTTCCCATCTGAGAAAAAGCCTTAAAAAGTTCTTGCGCCTCACCAGGCGGGAGTC
Source organism: Nostoc sp. JL33 (assembly GCF_017114985.1). GTDB lineage: Bacteria > Cyanobacteriota > Cyanobacteriia > Cyanobacteriales > Nostocaceae > Nostoc. The sequence goes on from NZ_JABXKP010000046.1 coordinate 16,506, forward strand.
CTCCACATTGATCCTCTATTTCAAGCAAAACACGCCCACCTACAGCCTTACCGCGTATCCATACAATCCCACCCTGCTTCGTGAACTTAATGGCATTTTGAACCAGATTCGATAGGGCAGATATTATTAGGTGACGGTCTATTAAAACCTCCAATTCCGGCGCTACCTCAACACGCACCTCAATTGATTTCCCACTCGCTTCAAACCATGCAGTAGCCTCAACTTCACTGACTAGGTGAATAACTCGACATCTTTGATATTGTCCGGTTGATTCGTTCCGCAGTCGCACCTCAACAAGTGAACGATCAATAATGTCTCTCATGCGCCTATGGGCATTTTCAAGAATACGAGATGTACTTCCATTAGTTCCGACTTTCCCTGTGATTATAAGTTGGGAAGCTAAACTAGCGGAGGTCAACGCATTTCGCAACTCATGTGCTATAAATCCAAGACGTAGAATCTCATCCCGCTCTGCATTCTCGCGCTGACCTCGATTAAACTCTGTAACCGCTTCAGCAATAGCGATATCGAGGCAGAAATTTAATCGATTGAATTCACGAGGGGATGCTGTTTCACTACTATTCTCCTGAATATACTGAGTGATAGCTTGACAAAGAGCGCCGTAGCCATGAACAACCTGAGAAATGCTATAGCCAAGTTTTAACGACTCTTTTCCCCGGCGCTCTGCTGCGGCTCTGTGAAGACTTTCTATAGAATTGTTATATGCTTCCCCAGATTCATCTATATCAGCATCAGCACGTAATACCTCAATGAGTTCATCGTAGAACACAGGTAATCCTCTTTCCATTTCGTCGCTCGAACTCATGGAATCAGCAAGACGCGCGATCTTTTTTGAACACAAGGCGAGAATTTCGTCACGTTCTGCTAAGAGAAATTCATGTAACATTATGAATGTTCTTAATTTTAGACTTATTCTAGCATCAGGATATCGCTAGAACAGCGATTGCCCAAGGGGCAGCGGCAGAGCCAATCGCACCCACCCCGATCCACCGCAAAACAATTTCTCATCCCCTCGCCGAGGCTAAATATTTAACCCACATTATGCACGTCATTTTGTAGTGTAAAAAGCAATACAAAAATCTGGGAATAGTTACTGAATTATCTGAGTATAAATACTAAATCTCTATTAAGCTAAAACACATCTAATTTGCAGATTAAAATTTTATCAATATCTTGTGGGGTCGGCAAGATGAGCGCCCTGATTATGCAACTTAAATGCCTATTAGCTTATCACTATATATTTATCACTAACAACATTTTTTCGTTGTCTAGGCTGAATAATGCTACTGTTACAATACTAGATGTTGCTGAGGATAATGGTATTATCAACATCATTAAGATAGTGTTAATTACTGCCTGAACAAACGTTGGATAAACAACTTATTTGTCAGGCAGTAATTATCTATAATCGCAGCCCGATTATAGCCTTGATGTATAAACTTAGGTTAAAAATCGCTCAAGTCACTTAGTCGTGAACTGTTCCATCGGGCATTTTTGCTCCAGTTAATCCGACTCTCCGCATATTTGCCCCGTCGATATCTGCGCCAGTCAGGTCTGCCTTATCTAAATATGCCCCGTCCATATCTGCCCCAGCTAGCTTTGCTCCTTTCAAGTTAGCTTCACTCAGTTCCGCTCCCCTAAGATCCGCTCCGGTGAGGTCTGTTTCACCTAAGTTTGCCCCCCTTAAGTTGGCTCCACCTAGCTTGACACAGCTTAAATCAGCTCCACTTAAATTTGCTCCCGTCAAGTCTGTTCCACTCAGGTCTGCATCAACCATTTCCGCACAAATTAAGCATACTTCAATCATTTGTGCATCAGCAAAAGTTGCCTGATTCAGTAATGTAAATAGTTATCAATTATCGTCTGAAAGTGATCGTTCATAAGAGTAACTAGCAACTTGGGTTATCGAAACAGAATTCAGAAGTCAGAAGCCAGAAGCCAGAATACAGGAAAGGTATTTTGAACTTCATAGTGGATAGCGTAGCGTAAAGCCTGCGGCATAGCAGCTCTTAGAGACACACTTGTGTTGGCTTAGAGCGAGTCCGCGTTTGCGTAGCGTTTCGTAGAGAGCGTCCTGCGCGAAAACGCTGATTGGCTAAGTCGCTAGATCCTAACTGTGTCTCTTGTTGGGTCAGTTCTGCTCTCTAGTCTGATTTAATAACTTCATGGTTTTGGGCAACAATACAGTTGATATGTTGTAAATATTTTTTTTAATGGAATTACACCATACGAGAAATAAACGCTCAAAAGTTATTAGATAAAGGTTAAAAATAAAATATCTTAGTAAAACTTGTACAACTTATACACTAATCAAACGCTTGGTTAAACATGATCTCTAATCTTAGAGTGTCATACTAACCTTTATCAACAAATTGACAAAGTTTAGCGAAATATATGCTTAACAAAGCTTTATTAACAAATCCTCGCAAATTGAGTATATCTACAACAATCAGTCAATCGATGATGAGTAAGTATTTTTGCCCTAACTGTTCAGACATTTTACTCCGTCATGTGCGTTTGGGAGAACTTTACTGGCGCTGTAGTTACTGCTATCAGGAAATGCCCATTTAGAAAACGGGGGTGGTACGCTAACGTACCATCAACACCACCACTGACCTAAAAAATCATAAATAGGTTAATTAATGGTTAACGTTAAACTAAGTTTATGTCATTATTTTTAATTTAAATTAAAATATTTAGATCTATCTATTTTTCAGATATAACACTAATTTTGCAGCCCAATTTATTTAACTTTTAAAGTGGATTTTATCTACCTTTAGTTGGATGTTTAAGTTAGAAGATATATCAGAATATAAGTAGTTATACTGTATGTAATGCACATTCCACCCTTTTAATCAGGATATAAGGGACTTTTAAACAAGATAGTAGTGAATAGTGAAGTGCAGGCAATACAATTAGATTAGCTAAAAATCGAGATTTTTCTAATTGGGAAAGATCGATTTTATGACTCAATTATTTCATAGTCTTGTTAATTGCTAACCTTATGCAAACTGTATTGGAAGTGCTGATTGTATAAGTGAACCGCAAGTAAAACCGTAGTTATCGATTGATATCCGCTTAACCATTTTGAGATTGACCAATGTAGTACCTAATAGTAGATGTACTTTACTACATCACTTCTTTGGTATTCATATCTAGCCTTGAAACATCGGGTTTTAAAACTGTGTAGACGTGGAGCAGTTTGTCATCAGACATCGTGTGTTCAACGATTCTTTAACTAAAAATAGATTAGTAGGATTCAGACTCTATGACTATTTCTCCTTCTAAGCCAAAGGTTTCAGATGTCGAAAACGATAAATCTGCCACACTTAACACTGAAGAACTGCGTCTAATCAATGCTTACTGGCGTGCCTGTAACTATTTAGCTCTAGGTATGATATATTTGCAGGACAACCCACTGCTAAAAGAACCCCTCAAGCCCGAACACATCAAGAATCGCCTTTTAGGGCATTGGGGTACAAGTCCCGGTTTGAGCTTTATCTACGTCCATCTCAACCGTTTAATCAAGAAATATGATTTGGACGTGATTTACATCGCAGGCCCTGGTCATGGCGCTCCGGGCATCCTTGGCCCTACATATTTAGAAGGAACCTATTCTGAGGTTTATCCTGATAAGAGCGAGTCCGAGGAAGGTATGCTGAAGTTTTTCAAACAGTTCTCCTTTCCTGGTGGAATTGGTAGCCATTGCACACCTGAAACTCCTGGCTCGATTCACGAAGGCGGCGAGTTAGGTTACAGCCTCTCCCACGCTTACGGGGCTGCTTTCGATAACCCGGATTTGATTGTGACAGCAGTTGTTGGTGACGGGGAAGCAGAAACAGGCCCTCTGGCAACAGCTTGGCATTCCAATAAATTTATCAACCCCATTCGGGATGGTGCAGTTTTACCAATCTTGCATTTGAATGGCTACAAGATTGCTAACCCCACCATCCTAGCCCGCATCAGCCACGAGGAACTAGAGGACTTATTCAAGGGCTACGGTTACACACCTTACTTTGTGGAAGGGCATGAGCCAGCGCTAGTGCATCAACTGATGGCAGCAACCCTGGAAACAGTTATTTTGGAAATCAAGAAAATCCAAACCGAAGCCAGGACTTCGGGTGTTGCAAAACGTCCTCGTTGGCCGATGATTGTCCTTCGCACCCCTAAAGGATGGACTGCGCCGGCAGAAATAGACGGTCATAAATTAGAGGGATTTTGGCGATCGCACCAAGTACCAATTACAGATGTAACTAGTAATCCTGCCCACATGAAGATTTTAGAACACTGGATGAAAAGTTACAAGCCAGAAGAATTATTTGATGAGCATGGCAGTCTAATTCCCCAACTCAAAAAGCTGGCTCCGATTGGTAATCGCCGCATCAGTGCCAATCCCGTTGCTAACGGTGGAATTCTACGTAAAGAATTGCGTATGCCCGACTTCCGCAACAATGCAGTTGAAGTAGTCAAACCCGGCGCAGTTGAGGTGGAAAACACTAAGCCTCTAGGGAACTTCCTGCGAGATATCATGCGTAATAACATGAATAATTTCCGCGTATTCGGGCCAGATGAAACCGCCTCCAATCGACTCAGTGCTATCTACGAAGTCAGTGAGAAAGTCTGGTTGGCAGATATGCTCCCTGAAGATGCAGATGGGAGTGAGCTATCTACCGATGGGCGAGTGATGGAAATGCTCAGTGAACATAACCTGTTCGGCTGGCTGGAAGGCTATCTTTTATCTGGGCGGCATGGTTTCTTCCACAGTTATGAAGCTTTTGCTCACGTTGTTGACTCTATGTTTAACCAGCACGCCAAATGGCTGGAAATCAGCAAAAATGAAGTTGCTTGGCGATCGCCGATTTCTTCTGAGAATATCTTACTATCCTCTACTGTTTGGCGACAAGACAACAACGGTTTTAGCCACCAAGATCCAGGATTCATAGATTTGGTTACTAATAAGAGTGCTGAAGTTACCCGGATTTATCTACCTCCCGACGCTAACTGTCTACTTTCTGTAGCCGATCATTGCCTACGTAGCACCAACTACGTCAACGTCATCGTTGCAGATAAGCAAAAACACCTCCAGTTTCTTAGCATAGAAGAAGCGATCGCACATTGCACCAAAGGCATCGGTATTTGGGACTGGGCAAGCAATGACCATCATGGGCAAGAACCCGATCTTCCTGATGTCGTCATGGCATCTTGTGGAGATGTTGTGACTATGGAAGCCTTAGCTGCAACTGCCATCTTAAGAGATGAGTTCCCCGATCTCAAGGTGCGGTTTATTAATGTTGTTGACTTGTACAAGTTGCAACCAGATACAGAACATCCACATGGATTATCAGACTGGGATTTCGATAGTCTTTTCACCACAGATAAGCCTGTAATTTTCAACTTCCACGGCTATCCTTGGCTGATTCACAAACTTGCTTATCATCGCACTAATCATGAAAATATTCATGTGCGCGGCTACAAGGAAAAGGGCAGCATTAACACACCACTTGAGTTAGCCATCAACAACCAAGTTGATCGGTTCAATCTGGTGATTGACGTGATTGATCGGGTTCCTAAGTTGGGTTCTGCTGCTGTCTATGTTAGAGAACGCATGAAGAACGAAATTATTAACAACCGGAATTATGCTCATAAGCACGGTATTGATCAGCCAGAAATCGTCAACTGGAAGTGGCCTTACTAAAATAATTCGTAATTCGTAATTCGTAGCACTAAGGTTTGTAGTTGCGCTAAAACGGACTGGTCTTAAAGGTTGTTTGAAAAGTATTTAGCTGTGATTTTAGGCACTTGTTGATCCCCCCTAACCCCCCTTAAAAAGGGGGGAACTGGAATCAAAGTCCCCCAATTTATCGGGGGATTTAGGGGATCTAAAACGTTTTGCTACTAAGAAAAGGACTTTTCAAACATCCTCTTATATATCGATCGCATCTGCAAATAAAAAATCAACCCTTTAGAGCTAAAAGGTTTTAAATAATGAGTTCACCAAAACTTATCGCCACTGTTAAAGCAATGGTTGCTACTGGTAAAGGTATCTTGGCTATAGATGAGAGCAACAGTACTTGTAACAAGCGCTTTGAGAAGTTGGGAATTGCGCCAACAGAGGAAAATCGCCGTGCTTACCGGGAGTTGCTTTTAACTACTCCTGGTTTGGCTAACTATATCAATGGCGCAATTTTATATGATGAAACAATCCGCCAAACTACAAAAGATGGAACGCCCTTTGTCAAAGTGATGAACGATGCGGGAATTCTTGTCGGCATTAAGGTTGACACTGGTGTGAAAGATTTACCAAATCATCCTGGCGAAAAAATTACACAAGGTCTAGATGATTTGAGTAATCGCATTGCCGAATACGTCAAAATAGGGGCGCGTTTTGCTAAATGGCGGGCTGTCATCACTATTGGCAAGGAAATTCCTAGTCGTGATTGTATCGAGGCCAACGCCCAGGCTTTAGCTCGCTATGCACTGCTTTGTCAACAAGGTGGACTTGTTCCCATTGTCGAACCTGAAGTTTTGATGGATGGCGACCATACTATTAAACGTTGCTATGTTGTAACTGAGGAAGTCTTAGGAACTGTCTTTGATCAACTCCACTTGCAAGGGGTAGTTTTGGAGCAAATTATTCTCAAGCCCAACATGGTAATTTCCGGTAAGGGTTGTCCCCAGCAAGCCAGTGTCCCCGAAGTCGCAGAAGCTACGGTGAATTGCCTGTTGAATGTGGTTCCTACTACCGTACAAGGCGTAGCATTTTTATCGGGTGGTCAAAGCAATGAATTAGCAACTGCCCATTTAAATGAGATGCATGTCCGGTTTGGCTCAACCCTGCCTTGGCCGTTAACTTTTTCTTTTGGTCGTGCTATTCAGCAACCCGCATTAGAACTATGGAAGGGGCAAAATGCTAATGTAAAAGCAGCACAAAGTGCTTTGCTACATCGGGCAAAGTGTAACGGTGCTGCAAGCCTTGGCATGTACACTCAGGAAATGGAAAAGAGCACAGAGCTAGCACTGGCTGGCTATAAAGCTTCACAATCGCAATCACAATTATCTCGTCAGGACTAAGAATGTAGAGACGTATCAGTGCTACGTCTCTACAAGGGTTCTGCATAACGCATATTTAAATTCAGTCGATGTCTAAAAGTTTAATACGTGGCAATTTTGTATCGGCTCAATAAGTCGGGGTAGCTAGTAAATTAGGAAGACTTACTAGTATTC
>NZ_JABXKP010000095.1 GCF_017114985.1 Nostoc sp. JL33
CAACCTTGAAAATGCCAACCTTGAAAATGCCAACCTTGAAAATGCCAACCTTGAAGGTGCCAACCTCAAGACTGCCAACTTGAAAAGCGCTCGTCACCTAACTTTTCAAAAGTTAAAAGCAGCCGAAAATTGGGATCAAGCCTGCTATAACCCAGAATTTCGCAAACGACTGCGCTTGCCTTTAGAAAATCCAAACCAATGTTGAGTAATCAAGAGACATCTCCAGAAAAGAATGTAGACACGTAGCAGTGCTACGTCTCTACAAGGGTTCTGGGTAACGCATATTTAATTTCTGGAGATGTCTAAGGTACTCGGCCGTGGGTGTAATATGTTGTTCGGCTAAAAGCAGACGTTGGCACTTTTTTGATAAAAAGGGCTAATTCTGCGATTAACCCCTAGCTAACGTCAGAGTTTAATTTTACTTCCCAGCAAAACAGCCGTGGCAATTGAGAAACATCTATACAAAAATACATCTACTAGGGAGCTACAAAAAATATTTCAACTTTTGTTTGCTCTATTTTCTTGTATTAGATGAATAATCGATGGCACTAAAGAAACAACTATAATTAATCCAATAATCGGTAACAAATACTTATCTACCTGTTCAGGTGGCAGAGATTTTCCTAAGAAAAACCCTAATATGGTGATGCCGAATGTCCAAAGAAACCCACCGATTAAGTTGTAAGACATAAATGTTCGATAATGCATCGCACCAATCCCAGCCACAATCGGCGCAAAAGTCCGTACAATAGGTAAAAACCGTGCTAAAACAATCGTTTTTTTACCGTGTTGTTGATAAAAATCTTGGGTTTTGATAAGATGTTTTTTACGAAACAACCATGAATCTTCCTTCTGAAATAGCCTTCTGCCAAATTTATGCCCAGTAAAATAGCCAACATTGTCACCTAAGACTGCACAAATAAAAGCACCAAAAATCAGAACCCAAATGTTGAGTAAATTCTGAGATGCGACAAATCCAGCAGTGAACAATAAACTATCTCCAGGCAGGAAAAAACCAATTAACAAGCCAGATTCAGCAAAGACAATCGCCCATACCCCAAAGTAGCCGAGTGATTTAATCAGTTGTGGTAAATCCAGATGCATAGAATTTCTTACCTTTCAAAAATAGACCCACAACATCTTAACGTTTAGCAATTTTCCTGAACAAAAAGTAATATTAAATTTGCGTAAAGTTATTGTTTAATTTGGGAAAATGTCATGACAGATGGCAGGTTTTGGGTTAAGGGTGCAAGATCCGAAGATATTTGAAAGTACTAAGACTATTTTAGGGTACTGCGATCGCAGCCTCTTTGGAGTATCGTATTAACTTTTTTATCGCTACCCTCAGCAGCTTGGGAAATCTTGTCGGCAGCCTCTTTGGACTATTTTTGTTTTACCAGACTGGCTACGCTTTTAGTAGCTGGTCATGGGAAGCAGGTAATATTAGCAGTAGTGCTGTGCTGGTTGGCAGTTGCTTTATTCAATTGTGATAAGGGACTTCCAACAAATAAATTACCACTACTTGTGGGGTGGGCCGAAAAGCCCGCCTCTGGCTTAGGGCTATCGTGTCGCCCACCCCACAAGAAGTAGTTGAGTATTTTTTTATTTGTCAGTCCCTAACTCATAGCCTAAAGGAAATCTACCTTGAACCAGAGCGTTTTGATCCAGATCGTTTCAGTCAAGAGCGCCAAGAACACAAAAAGTATCCTTTTAGTTTAGTTGGTTTCGGTGGTGGGCCACGCATCTGTATTGGTATAGCCTTTGCCAAAATGGAAATGAAGATTATTGCGGCCTGCCTTCTACGCAATTATCATTGGGAGATATTACCAAATCAAAGTTTAGAGACAGTGTTATTTCCCAGCAATCGTCCTAAAGATGGGTTGCGGGTTCGATTTCAACCTCGGTGAAATGTTTTATGGTATCCCAAATAGACATACATTTGCCTAACGGAGTTTTACAACGCTTGCAAAATGTGAAAGATTTTGTGGGTGAAAATGTTAACTCTCTAAGTAACTCAGCACAGCAAGCTGGGGAGTCTTTAAAGGCAACAGCAACTACAACGACTGATAAAGCAATTGATACAGTTACGACAAGCTTAGAACAAACTTGGCAAACTGCTGATAAATTTAAGAGTACAACATCGGGCGCAGTTAAAGATGCGTTGGCATCTTCTGTAAGTGATTGGCTGATACAACACCCAATATTTTTTAGGTTAGTTCAAATACTAGGTTGGGCGACTAATCACCCAATTATTAGTGTAGTAATTTTGCTGTTTACACTTGCTCTACTTTGGAGCATCATCAAAGCTATTGTCCGCTTGATTGAAACAGCTAGTTGGTCAATACTGCAAGTTCCGTTCAAATTGCTTCAGGCTTTGATTGAAGTTAGTTTTTTATCCTTAACTAAAGTTGGCAGTTTTGCTGTTCAACAAATGACTGCTACTGAAACAATTGATAACCTACCAGTTTTACTACCTGAAAATTTTCAACCAAGTAAGCAACAACGATTAGCAGAAATTTCTCATCGTTTGGAAGCAATTCAAAAGGAACAAAATGAGCTTTTACAAGAAGCAGCAGACTTGATTGCTTCAGATACAATTGATATAGAAATATCAAAAATTAAACAGCTAAAAAGCGTTGAATCACATCTTGACTGAGTTCGGCTGTTGAACCGGAGGCGACGATACCACCTTTTTGCATAGCGTAATAGTAATCAGCTTGACGAACAAAGTGCAAATGTTGCTCTACCAATAAAACCGAAATGCCTGTGGTTTCGACGATGCGACGGACTGCGGCTTCAATTTCTAGGATGATGGAGGGTTGAATACCTTCGGTGGGTTCATCTAAGACGAGTAATTGAGGTTCTCCCATTAAAGCACGCGCGATCGCTAATTGTTGCTGCTGTCCCCCACTCAAATCACCACCCATCCGCGAAAGCATGGTTTTCAATACTGGGAATAAGCTAAAAACTTCCTCTGAAATTTCTGCTTTTTTTACTGGTTTGCGTCTAGCTTCCAACCCCAGCAGCAGATTTTCTTTGACTGTCAAACGGGGGATAATTTCTCGTCCTTGGGGAACATAACCAATTCCCAACTTTGCCCTTTGGTCTGGAGATTTGGAGTTGATTAATTGTTCAGCTAAATTAATTGTACCACTGCGGGGTTTGAGTAAACCCATAATTGTTTTTAGTAAAGTAGATTTCCCTACACCATTGCGTCCAATTAGGCATATCATTTGCCCAGATGGTACGCTCAAATCTACATTGCGGAGAATGTGGCTTTCGCCGTAGTAAACGTTAAGGTTAGAGATTTTTAGCATAAAATAATTTTTAACTGTTAGTTTTCATATCAAGTCTTTAACTGGTAATAGCTCTGTTAAGACAGTAATAAACCACGGTTCATTAGGAGTCCGGTAATCCCTTATGATACCTCATTGCAAATGCAACGAAGTAGAGTGTTCGCGTTGGCGCACTCTCTCGTACACTCCTAGCAGCTAATTGTGAATCTGGTGCATCAGGCGCTTAACTTGTGCTTTTTGTGTATCTTTATGACCTGTCATAGTCATGTATATAGCAGTCCTAAATGAGAAAGTGAAATCTTCTATTGGATTAGAATAGCAATAACATTTAGTGGTAGTCTGTGTAGGGTAAGAAGGCAAAGCAAATGACCCAAACGACGAAAACCCAAAAACTGCTGACCTTTGAGGAGTATCTTACCTATGACGATGGTACAGACACGCGCTATGAGTTGGTGGATGGAGAACTAGTCGAGATGCCACCAGAAAGTCAGGAAAATAGTAATCTGGCAAGATTTCTATTCGTTGAACTACTAAAACATTTCCCTTTTTATTTAGTTGCTCACAAGGATACAGAAATTGAGGTGGCAGGCCGACGCTCGAGATGTCGTTTACCTGACTTAATGGTTCACACAGAAGAATCTTATGCTGCCCTTATCGGTGCTACTCGTGCCACCCTCACCCGTGATATGCCGCCGCCTGCGCTAGTGATTGAAATTGTTTCTCCGGGTACGGCGAACCATGTTCGTGATTATCGCTACAAGCGGACGGAGTATGCTGCTAGGGAAATATTAGAGTATTGGATTGTTGACCCGCAGATGCAACAAATTACAATTTGCCAGTGGGTAGACGGACAGTATGAGGATAAGGTATTTACAGGTGCTACTTGCATGGAATCAGTGATAATTGCTGATTGGGTGCTAACAGTAGAGCAGGTGTTTAACAGTGCAAACCGACCAGAATTACCAAGCAAATAGAATCTTATTGAAAAATAAAAACTGGGATGCACTCCGCATCAAATTGCAGAAACAAACTCGTTGACTGTAAGCCCTGCAGTGCGAATCAAACTTCGCAACGTTCCTTTTGCTACTTCACGATGCTCAGGAACAGACAGTGTGGCTAACTCTCCTTCCTTAACCAGGATGATATGGCTTCCACTTTGACGTGCAACTTCCCAACCAAATGACTCAAACACACGAGCGACTTCACGTCCACTAAGAACAGGAAGAGTAGACGCCATAACTAAGCCACAACCTCTACTTGGTGAGTCTCTATGGTAAGTGGCAAACCGCGCTCGGCACGAACTTGTAGGCAGGCAGCTATCGCATCTTTGATATTCTCTAGTGCTTCTTCCTTAGTCTGACCTTGACTGACACAACCCGGAATGCTGGGGCATTCTACTATCCATGCACCATCTTCATCACGATCAACCGTTACATTAAACCTCATATTTCCTCATACACTAAGCTTGTGACTATAGTATATCTAAGCTTTGTAGAGCTAAAAATTTAGTCTTCCTGTTTTCCTAGATATACTTCAATCACACGAGAATCATTTTGCACTTCCTCAAAATTCCCTTCGCACAGCACCGAACCTTCATGTAATACCGTTACTTTCTTGGCAATTTGACGCACAAATTCCATATCGTGTTCAATTACTAAAATTGAATGACTTTGTGCAAGTGCTAAAAGTAATTCGCCGATATTGTAGGTTTCTTCGTCTGTTAAACCAGCAACGGGTTCATCAACAAGTAATAAGTCTGGAGACTGTGCGACTAACATTCCAATTTCTAAACGTTGCTTTTCTCCGTGAGAAAGTAAAGCGGCTCTGATGTCTGCTTTAGGAGTTAAACCGATAGTTTCTAATAATCCTTTAATATTATTTTTTTCAACAGCATTAGAACGTTCAAACAAAGTAGAAAAGACATTTTTCTTCTTGTTACTGGTAATTTCTAGATTTTCGCGGGGCGTTAAGTTCAGGTAAATTCGGGGTGTTTGAAACTTGCGCCCAATTCCTAACCGCGCAATTTTATGTTCAGGTAAAGAACGTAGGTTTCTTCCTTTGAACATAACTCGCCCAACACTTGGTTGCACTTTTCCCGTAATCACATCCAGAAATGTTGTCTTTCCCGCACCATTGGGGCCAATTACTACCCGCAATTCACCCACATCCATATTAAAGTTAAGCTGATTTAAAGCCTTAAAACCGTCAAAACTAACAGTTACGTTTTCAGTTTCCAATATTTTCGCGTTCATGTTGCACTTCGGCATCTTCTTCCAAGGTGGGATATGTAGCAATTTGTTGGCGGCGATTGAAAAGAGAAATATTCTGACTACGCAACCATCCCACTATGCCGTCAGGAAGCACTGTGACAACTATCAAAAATAGTGCGCCTTGGAAAAATAGCCAGATTTCCGCAAATTGTTCACTTAAAAAAGTGCGGGCATAATTTACTAACAAAGTTCCAACAATCGCGCCAATTAAAGTAGCGCGTCCTCCTACAGCTACCCAAATGACCATTTCAATCGAAAAGGCAATATCCATTGATCTGGGTGAGATAGAACCACTCTGGATGGTGTAAAATGCTCCTGCTATGCCTGCGATCGCACCTGAAACTGCAAACACCAGCACCTTAAAATCTGTCGGGTCGTAGCCAGAAAATCTTACCCGACTTTCATCATCACGAATAGCTATCAACAACCTCCCAAAGCGTCCACTTGTCAACCAGCGACAAATCCCATAGATGGCTGCGAGAAACACTACCGTCAGGATGTAGAAAACCATTTGCGTTTTCGCATCGCTGACCGTTGCCCCAAACAAGGTTGTAAAATCGATGAGTCCGTTCGTACCGTTGAAAAGTTGTTGTTGACCGTTAAAGAAGTTGAAAAATACAATAGTTCCGGCTTGAGTCAAGATAGAAAAATAAACTCCCTTAAGGCGATTGCGGAAAACTAAATATCCCAATAATCCCGCCAATAACCCTGGAATTAGTACTACAAAAGCTATTGTCAAAGGAAAAGAATAAAAAGGTTGCCAAAAGGCGGGAAGTTCCGTAACCCCATAAAGTCCCATAAAATCAGGCAATTCACCAGTAGGGACTTGCAGTTTCAGGTACATTGCGATCGCATATCCACCCAAACCGAAGAAAATACCATGTCCCAAACTTAGTAAACCAGTATAACCCCAAATCAAATCGATACCCAAAGCCACAATCGCCAGCGACAAAAATCGTCCCAACAAATTTAGACGAAACTCCGTAAGCAACAGTGGCATAATAATTATAAGGAAAAGTGCGATCGCAACCACCACCCCCACCTCAATTAATAACCCTCCTCCCCTCTTCCTCATTCTCTGCGTCCTCTGCGTCTCTGCGGTTCGTTTAAACATCAACAGTACGTCCCTTCTGCGGAAAAATCCCCCCAGGCTTCCACTGTAAAAACACAATAATCAGTGCAAATACCATCACCTTAGCCATACTCGTCGTCGCAAAAAAAGTAAACAAATCAGCCAAAGGCTTAACAGGAGTCAACAACAAAGCCAGAGTCCCAGAACCAATTAAAAAATTAGCCGTACCAATAGCCAAAGCTGCCACAATCGTACCTGCCAAATTCCCCACACCCCCAACGACAACCACCATAAAAGTATCAATAATATAGTTTTGTCCCGTATTTGGCCCTACAGAACCTAGCAAACTAATAGCACATCCAGCCACACCAGCTAAACCAGAACCTAGTGCAAAAGTAATCGCATCAACCTTTTGAGTTGGGATACCCAAACAAGCACTCATACTTCGGTTTTGCGTCACAGCCCGAATCCTTAAACCCCAGCTAGAACGTTGTAAAAATAAATAAATTCCCGCCACACAGATTATTGTTAAAGCAATAATAAATAACCTGGCAAAGGGTAATTGTACACCACCTAAAGATATCCCCGCTTGTAACCAAGTAGGCGCAGTTACATCCACATTTTGAGCGCCAAACCAAGGTTTAGTCACTGCTAGCTGATAAGTTTGACTCAATAAATTGCCCGTTGTCATTGTCACCCCCAGCGATAATAAAAATATCACTGCCACAATCCAGTTACGAACTCTTCCCAAATCAGTGCGAGAATTTAAAATCCATAAACCTCCAAAAAACAATAGAGAAAATATAGCTATGCCAATTATCAATACCCAATTCACGCTGCGAACAAACTGCTGAAAAATCAGACTGACTCCCCAAGTTGCTAGGAGAGTTTCTAGAGGGCGTCCATAGAGATAACGAATCACGCTTCTTTCTAAGATTAATCCCACAGTAGCGGTGAATATAAAAGCAATAATCAAAGCCAAAAATATATAAACTTCAAACCATACCCCGCCCAATTGCTTACAAACATTTTGCACAACAAATGTTGTATAAGCGCCGAACATCATCAATTCACCATGTGCCATATTAATGACGCCCATCAGGCCAAATATAATCGCCAATCCCAACGCGGCAATTAATAATACAGCACCAATACTAATACCATTAAATATAGCTTCTAAAAATCCTGCTAACACTTTTTCCCCCTATATATTCAGCTTGCCTCGTTCCCAGTCTCCGACTGGGAATGCCTATTAGGAGGCTCTGCCTCCTGTAGAAGCGGCAGAGCCGCAATGAGGTGCATTTCCAGGTTCTACCTGGAAACGAGAAATGGACTAATGAATTAAACTTTCTTGTACTTACCACCTTTAGCAGGGTCAGTCCAATCACAAGCAAATCCCTTAGTCTCTTTTACAAATTGATTCCAAGGAACTGGCTCAACTGCTGTCGGAGTAGCATAGACAATATCAAATAAACCATCTTGCCTAACTTGACCAATCCGCACAATTTTAGATATGTGATGATTGGCATCCATTGTCACTTTACCTTCAGGTGCATCTATGGTTTGACCATACGCCGCAGCACTCACTTTTGCTATGTCTGTAGTACCAGCTTTTTCTACTGCTTGCTTCCACAAATAAACTGCGATGTAGGCTGCTTCCATTGGGTCATTTGTCACCCGATTTTCACCGTACTCTTTTTTGAAAGCTGCAACAAACTTCTTATTAGCAGGTGTGTCTACTGTTTGGAAGTAATTCCAAGCTGCATAGTGACCTTTGAGATACTCTACACCAATTGCTTTGACTTCTTCTTCGGCAATACTAACAGACATAGAGGGATATTTTTCTGGTGTCAATCCAGCCCCTTTCAATTGTTTGAAAAAAGCCACGTTGCTATCACCATTTAAAGTATTATAAATCACACCACCATTGGGCAAATTTTGCTTGATTTTAGTAATGATAGGTGTAACTTCTGTATTGCCAAGAGGTAAATAATCCTCACCAGCTATTTTTCCGCCTAAAGCTTCTAGTTGAGCTTTAATAATTGTGTTAGCAGTCCGAGGAAAAACGTAGTCAGAACCAACTAAGAAGAATTCTTTCCCTTTATTTTTTAACAGCCAATCAACAGATGGTTCGATTTGTTGATTTGGCGCAGCGCCAGTGTAGAAAATATTTTTAGAACACTCTTGACCTTCGTACTGCACAGGATACCAGAGCATATGGTTTTTGCTCTCAAATACTGGCTTCACATTCTTGCGGCTAGCAGATGTCCAACAACCAAAAACTACAGCGACTTTATCTTGATCAATTAGCTTAGTTGCCTTTTCTCTAAAAGTATCCCAGTTAGAAGCACCATCTTCGGTAACTGCTTCAATTTGTTTACCTAAGATACCACCAGCAGCGTTAATTTCTTTTATTGCTAATTTTTCTGCATCGACAACGCTTTTTTCACTAATAGCCATTGTGCCACTCAGAGAGTGCAAAATACCTACTTTGATTGTGCCACCAGCAGTAGCAGCAGCTGGTGAAGCAGTAGGAGGTGCTGCTGGCCTCTCTGTAGCAGTTGGGGAATTATTCGCGCAAGCCTTCAGAAAAAAGCTGCTTCCAAAAGTTAAAGAACCGTAGATTAAAAACTTGCGTCTGTTAAATTGTCTTCTCATCTTTTTATGAATTTTCCTCTTGATCAATCAACCAACTTAATAGAAAGCTGACAATATTAAACTTTAAAGTGTGATGATAGTGCGATAGTTTACTAGTAAAAAGTTACTTCTTATACAAAATGGCTGATTTTGTAACAAAAAAATAACTTTACAATATTAAAATTTGTTAAGCTTGGGATTGTGAAATTATTATCAGTGATGAAGAGATAGCTGGATAATAATCTCATCTTTTTTGCCAGATGCAAAATTAGCAAAGCGCTTTGCCAAAGGTGGTATAATCACCAAAGGATTGCTAAAACCAGAAAATAAATGAATGCTTTCAAATCCAGGAATAGTACCAATTAAGGGTAGGCGATCGCTACTAAATGCCACTAAGCAATGATACCAAGTTCCTGGTAAATTCTCTAAAGTTGGCAAAATTTGCTTTATACTTTTTCGCAACCATTTTTCACTTACCTCTGAGTTTACTTTGGCATGAGGATCTGTGAGAACGCGGCTAATTTGACCGATGCGGAAGCTACCATCTTGAAACTGAATCGCACCCGCATCTAAAATTGGCGGTAGTGGCTCATTACCTGGTTGATTCCACAATTCATCAACTTGAGAAGATTTAGCTTCTAGTTGAAACCGTTGCACATTAGCTGGCATAACTAAAGTGCGTAATTGCACATCTACAGGTGGGGTTTCAATTATTTCTGCGTGGGTAAAATACAGCTTGATAGGAATACCAGCAGATTTTAGAAGCTGGCGGCTGAGTCCACCCGCACAAATGACAACCTTAGCGCTGTGGAAAGTTGCAGTGGTGGTTTTTACACCATCTTTCAATACTTGCAATACTTGGGTAATCTGCATTTCACCCCCAGCCCGCAGAAAGGCTTGGATGTAGGCTTGTGCTGTTTTTTCTGGGTGAATATGACCGTGTTTAAGAGTTAAAGCCCCAGATATCGCCTCTCGATTTAGCAGTGGTTCTAACTCACAAGCTTCTTGTACACTCAGTAAACGCGGTGGAATGGCACAATCCTTATATAATGCAGCAGTTGCTTCTGGGTCACTGGCGGCTGAAATCGTTAGTAATAAATCTAATTCCCGAAATTGAATATCAGCGTCTAACTCTTGAGATAAGATATGGTAACGCGCGTAGGCGTAGCCAGTCGTAGACATCGCATCTTCGCACAATTGCCGAGTTAGTGGTGTAGTACCCGACCAATAGGCAAGTCCACCATAACTATAACGAGTTGCATTCTGTGGTCTGCTGTATTGCTCCAACAAAAGTACACAAAAGCCAGTTTTTACTAATTCGTATGCCAGTGCTGCACCCGCGATTCCACCGCCAACCACAATCCAGTCGTAGGTTTTCATATTAAATATTTTTCTTAATTACGAATTACGAATTACCATAAGTTGCTTGTAAACGTTGTAAAAGATATTCTCCTGCAAGGATAGGGGGATAAATAGGCGATTGTTCTTTCTGGCAACTTTCCAGACAAGCAATTTCTGTATGATCATTAGGATGACAGAAAAAAGCGATAGAATATCGGGACTGGTTCACCCTGTTATCGCTGGGAATCATCACTCGATGCTTGGTTGAGCAAAACACATGATTTGTCCACCGTTGCATTAAATCGCCAGTATTGACTACTACAGTATCAGGAATTGCAGGTGCGGCAATCCACTCTCCAGATATTGTCTGTACTTCCAGCCCCCCAACGTCATCTTGGAAAAGTAAGGTAATACTACCATAATCGGAATGCTCACCAGCACGCACTTGTCCGGGTTTAGGTGGTGTCTGCAATCGGGGATAGTGGAGCGAGCGCAAGGTATGATTTTGTTGATTGTGTCTTGTTATAAAAAAATCTTCTGGCAATTCCAACGCCAAAGCAAATGCTTGCAGTATCGTGTTAGCAAGTTCTGTGCAACTATCATAAAAGGCGACAATAGAAGCATCTATGTCTACAGCCTCTTGTTTGCCTAAATTCAACGCCTCTTTCAGGTCGCCTGGTTTATTGGGGTTAAGACGTTCTCTCTCAAGACCAACGTAACCTGTGTTACTAAATTTATCACTCCAAGCTTGCTTTTGCTTAACTTCTAAAGGTAAATTGAAGAAAGATTTGCTGTAAGTGAATACTTGCCTTATCAAGTCTTTTGATATTCCTGAATTCTGTAAGTACATGAAGCCAATTTCATGGCCAGCTTGATAGATTTTTTTGATAAGAGTTTGCCGAGTTATTGTGTCGCCATTGGTAAACGCAGTTAAATCTATTATTGGAATTGTAACCATTTATATATAATTAGAAAATTTGTGTTTTTGTTTTGTTAACAGTAGTATACTCAATGCTTAGGTACGGAACTTTACAATGACTCTTGCTCCTTGGCGAAGCGCGATCGCTCGTGCTATCGATCGCAACCGCAGCCTTGTTTATGCCCGTTACCTCCAACTAGCAACGGTGCAGGCAAACGGTCGCCCAGCTAATCGTACCCTAGTCTTTCGCGGCTTTCTGGAAGATACAAACCAGCTAAAATTTATCACCGATAGTCGTAGCGCTAAAGCTGACTACATACAGCAACAACCTTGGGCAGAAGTTTGCTGGTATTTCCCGAATACACGAGAACAATTCCGAATCAATGGCTGTTTGACCCTGGTCAGTGGTGATGATTCTCACCAGGATTTACAGCCAGCCCGCATAGACATTTGGCAAGAACTGAGTGATGCTGCACGTTTACAGTTTGCTTGGCCTCATCCCGGTAAACCTAGAGTCCAGGAATTAGAAGCTTTTGAGCCACCAGCACCCGACCCCGTGCAACCAGTGCCTAATTTTTGTTTACTGCTACTCGACCCAGTGCAGGTAGACCACTTAGAATTGCGAGGCGAACCACAGAATAGAAAGTTTTATCGCCGCGATGAAAATCAGGAATGGTTTTGTGAAGAAATTAATCCTTAATTTTGTCAGTTAGGAGTTATAAGTTGGAAGGTGCAAAGATAATTTTTATTCCTCACTCCTCACTCTTAACTCCTAACTTGATTTAAATACCCGCACCATCTAGAAACTGCTGTATTGCCTTATCTTTAAGGCTGCACACAGGAGCATTTTGTGATAAATCAGCTTGGTTAGAAGCTACACAACCTGTCAAGACAAGAGTTTTTTCAGAAGAGTTGGTGCGCTGAAGAGTTTGTATTTGTTCTTCCAGCGCCTCAATCCGGTCTACTAAAGCACGAATCACTTCAGCTTCCGAATCTGGTAAGTTATTGTGTTCAAGAGGTGCAACCCGGACTCCAGAACGATATATAATCCGCCCAGGCACGCCCACTACAGTACAGTCTGACGGCACATCCCTTAGAACAACAGACCCAGCGCCAATACGGACATTATTGCCAACTTGGATATTGCCCAGCACCTTGGCACCAGCTCCAACTACGACATTTTCGCCCACAGTGGGATGGCGCTTGCCACATTCTTTACCAGTACCCCCAAGGGTGACACCTTGATAAATTAGCGCATAGTCTCCGACGATCGCAGTTTCGCCAATTACTACACCCATCCCGTGGTCAATAAACACACTTTGCCCAATTGCTGCACCAGGGTGGATTTCAATTCCAGTCAAAAACCGAGCCAAATGAGAAATCAGGCGGGGAATAAAGGGAAGACCAATAGTATACAGCCAGTGAGCCAGCCTATGGAATAGCAGGGCTTGCAAACCAGGGTAACAAAATAAAACTTCCAACCAGTTACGGGCAGCTGGGTCACGTTCAAATATGATACTAAAGTCAGCACGCATTATAGATAGCACGAGATAGCACCCTCGGAAAGCACAAAAAGCTACTCTCCCATATTATCCTTTCAGACGTTACACATAAAAATTGGGAATGGGGGGCATGGGCCAAACAGGGCATTGAGGATTGGGGATTAGTTAGTTCTTCTTCCTCATCTCCCTCATCTCCCTCATCCCCCCACTCCCCACTCCCCACTCCCCACTCCCCACTTCACTGCTGCTCCACTGTCAGAGTATAATCGTGCTTAACCCCAGAATTAAATGTACCTACCCAAATCTGATAGGTGCCACTTTTCCAGTTGCGATCGCTAACGCTAGCATCTTTACTTTTGCCGGTGTCATCGCCGCAACGAATTGTTGTTTTATCTGGCCCTTGGATCAGTAAAGTGGTGTCGTTGTTGTTGCTATCGACTTGTATTGTCAGCTCGGAAAAGTCCTTTTCCAAAACCATAATATGATCTGGATTGGGATCGGCAAAGCCAATACAGGCTTTTTGATCGCGATCGCGGTTACTTATGGCAGACAATGAGTAAGAACCACTTGTAAACCCATGCACTATTCCTTGTGCTGGATCAAAGTTTTTTGATAAATTTAAAGTACCAAAATTTGCTGGCTCTGCTATTGCAGGGCTAACTGTTATGGCCGTAAGTATAGCCAACAGCCAGCTGCTTTTAAACTGAAGTCGGGGGCGACAGTATTTCATAGTAGCCCTCCAACAGGCTTTTAAATTAGTAGTGATATATACATATTCTAATGAAAAAACTTCAGTGATATTTCAGTTACTTGTGCCAGATTAAAATGTGCCACAAGTAATGGCTTTCAAAGCAGGCAGCTAGTTGCTAGGCTGTTTCTTGATCTAGACAGTAGCTACAATTCCCCAAGTTTAGTAACCCAGAGATACCCAATGAATTAAAAGATGGTTTTGTAGAGTCTAGAAGTAACTTTAATAATTTCCTTAAGAAAGAATCATTAGACCTCTTGCATAAGTCGAATAGACCCCCCTTAATTCCCCCGATATATTGGGGGGAAACTTGAAATCTTGCCCCCTCACGCCACTTGCTTCAAGTCGGCAAAGCCGCCCAACGCAGTGGCTCCCCAACCCTCCCCGATGTATTGGGGAGGGGTGATTCAAGGATTTTTGCAAGAGGTCTATTATTTTCAATAGAATCTATAATTTGGATTAATGAGCGTGAACATCATACTACGTATTATACAAATAAAGAGATTTTAGAAGCTTTGCTTTATGGTGAAATTGCTCATTTTACTCAAATGGAAGATTATCAAAAATTGTATGGAAATCATTTTAATAAATCATTTAATTTAATGGAATTCATGGTTATTATTGAAAACTTCAAAAGATTTATTCTTATTGTGAAAGAAATTAACCAGCAAGCAATTCCTTATATGAAATCTTAGTAAAAATTCAACATATACAGCTAGATTACAAATCAATACAGTTCAGTTAAGAAAAATTGTAGGTTGGGTTAAGCAAAGCGCAACCCAACAAAGCCCCGGAAATGTTGGGTTTCGTTCCTCAACCCAACCTACCCAGTTTAGGGTTTTTGGCGCTAACTGAACTGTATTGGATTACAAATACAAATGGCAAATGTTACAGAAAATCTACGTAAATATCATAAAAAAAAGGCAGAAGGTAAAAGAATTTTTTACCTTCTGCACTTTGAGCTTTTATGAGAATCTTACGAATTATGAAGTTTGAAGAAAACGCCGCCTTTGAGCGATCGCGCCTCAGTTCCATAACTACTGACTGTGAGCGATCGCAGATTGTTAAAAAATGGTTTACCTAAGACTTCTACTAGCTTGAGAATCGGTACTTGACGCTCTAACAAATTCTGGCTCTTTGTCCAGTCAAGATATATATAGCCTTGGTTTGGTAAGGGAATTGCAGCGATACTATCTTTGAAATTGGGATTGTCAATTATCGAATTATCCTTGGCTGTGAGAATTTCATCCATCGTCTCTAAGTCAGACGTAAAAATTTCATAATTTCCTAAAGTTGTATGCAATCCTCGCACTTTTGTTTCAATGCTGAAAGATGCTCCTTCTTTGGCATCAGTTTTTTTTGTAGCCGTAGTTAACTCTGTCCAAGCGGAGATTTTTTGCTTGTTTATAGTTAGGGGATTGATACTGAGTCCGTTGGATGAAGCGATCGCATCCAAACGAGCAACGCCTTGTTCTACACCCTCGGATTTTTCTACCACAAAAATCCAATGGGGGGTTGTTTGTTCTTGAGGTAACAATGCTATGGCATATTCTCCCTGTACCCAGCTAAAAATATCCTCTGGTAAGTTTATACCCCAGCGTTTTTGAACATCCGCCAAAGGTTTTGCTAACCGAGAAACCACATCTTCCTCAGAACCATATAGAGTTGCTGTCGCTTGTCTCCAGAGTTTGGCTAAATCACTGTCACCCAAATTACTCAAATTTGAGCCGGAAATTGCCAAACCTGCGGATGCTGGAATATACTGCAATGCTCCCACAGGTTTAGATAGCGGTGCAGATGGAGAGACAATTTCCGATGAAGCCAGAAAGGTGGTTTCTGCTAGCAATCCTTTGGGGTTCAACGCCAAGGATATGATTTGGCTGTTATAAAGTTGTTCTGGTAACTCTAAGCCTTGCCATTTTGCCACAATCGGAAGATTTAAGAAAGCTACAGCTAAACCATCTTTGGGAAGTTGTTTGGTAGCTTTTTGGTATTCGGGGGAGGTAGTCAAATTCAGATCGGGCGCTTGGACGTTATTGATCGCATCTCGCAGCACCTTCGGATCGTTGGCAAACAACACAAAGCCTTCACCAACAACAGCACCAGCTAGATAATTTTGGATTTCGGATTTTGGATTTTGGATTTTCCCTTCTGTGATTACTTCTTGATTGTCGTAAATCAGCTTTACGCCTTTGTATTGTTCAACAGCTAAGTTTGCCCCACCTAACGCGCGTTTGGAAAACAACAACTCGACAAACTCGCGGCTTTTCTCCGGTTGCTCGGTTGCTAGTGCCAATAGATACCCTGGCTGCTGTCCGTTTTCTCGGTCGCGATCAATATCTAAGGTGGTGATAGCTAATGTAATTTCGTCCCCTAACCAGGGTTGAATGTCTTGTTTGTAATCTATGCCACTCTTGGCGAATAAGCTGGTTTTGAGTTTAGATAGTTCCTCTTCCTGCTCCAACGCCTGCAAACGGTCAGGATTCGCCAGTAATGATACCATTACAGGGGAAAGTTTCGACACGAATATGGCTGAACCAGACCTAGAGGTAGAAGCAATCAGGTTAGCCGGACTTTTGCCGAAAAACCAGTAAAACCCAGCGATCGCAATTACTAGCAGTGCGATCGCACCAGCGACGATAAAACCGATAAATGAACGTTGCCTATTCACATTAAACCTATTAAAAAAGACGGTTTACAGCCATTTAAGCAGAAAGCTTACCAGAATTAATCAGCCTCTTGAGAATGGATGCTCATGCCAAGGCAGAGATTTTCTGTCACCATAAATAGTATTAGGACTGTTTACAGAAACCTCATGACAGGGAACTGATGAACCATATTAGTGTAAAAGAACTGGCACAACGTCTATCTTCTAGTGATGCAAGTATTCAGCTAGTAGATGTGCGTGAGCCAGAAGAATTGGCGATCGCAAGCATTGAGGGCTTTGTCAATCTACCTCTAAGTCAATTTGCCGAATGGGGAGATGAAGTACCCACTCTCTTCAATCCTCAAACTGAAACCCTTGTACTATGCCACCACGGCATCCGCTCTGCCCAAATGTGCCAGTGGTTAATTGCTCAAGGTTTTACAAATGTACAAAATATTTCCGGTGGTATTGATGCCTACTCCCTATTAGTTGATCCTTCAATTCCCCAATATTAATTTCTGACTGAATTCATGACTCAGCTGGAATTTACTCTTCCAGCTGGCTTCTGCTATTGTAAAAATAGGACTGGATCAACTTAGGGTTTTGAGGGAAAAATTTACACCTTTGGCTAGTGAGTATATATTCACAGAGCTTTTCGACCCAAATATATCAGCTATTCCCAAAAAATACGTATTCCATAATACTGTTATAAGTTTAAAATTATGCAAAAATACGGTTACAATTAAATGCAGCTTTTGCAGTACAAGTCTAGCTCCTATTTCAAGCGCATTCTCAAAAAATCAGCACGTAAGCTTTAAAAATACTTATCATTAGAGAACTGCCTAATTTGCTATCTTAATTAATTATTAATAATCTCTGTTTGCGATCAAATCCAGAAATTTTTTCAGAGTTTGATTAAAATTTGCCTTCAGTAAAACATGCCATATGGAAGTCCAGTTAACAAATCGACAACAGCATATACTTTGGGCAACGGTACGCCACTATATTGCTACAGCAGAGCCTGTTGGTTCAAAAGCTTTGGTTGATGAGTACGACCTAGGTGTAAGTTCAGCCACAATTCGCAATGTGATGGGCGTTTTAGAAAAGTCTGGCTTACTTTATCAACCACACGCCTCCGCCGGACGAGTACCTTCTGACTCAGGCTATCGCATTTATGTTGACCAGCTAATGACACCTTCTCTGCGTTCGCGCAGCGTGTCGCAGACAGACGCTCTTGCTAGCTTGCTTCCACGTTCGCGTAGCGTCCCGCAGGGAAGTGGTACGGAAACTTTAGGGCGAGAAGTAGAGGTAGCACTGCAAAAGAGTCTCCAGTGGGAAGATTGGAGTTTAGAAACCCTACTGCAAGGAGCTGCACAAATTTTAGCAACCTTGAGTGGTTGCATTAGCTTGATTACCATGCCGCAAACGACTACAGCGCTAGTGCGACATCTGCAATTAGTGCAAATTGAAGCCGGAAGGATCATGCTGATTGTGGTGACAGATAGTTATGAGACACATTCCAAGTTGATGGATTTGTCGCCAGTACCAGAGGAAACACAACGCGATCCAGAGGTAATCGATCGCGAGTTGCAGATTGTTTCTAACTTTTTGAATAGCCACTTGCGGGGGCGAAGTCTGTTGGAATTAGCCTACCTCGACTGGAGCGAACTAGATCAGGAGTTCCAACGCTACGGGGAATTCTTAAAAAATTCAGTTGCGGAATTGACTCGTCGCACGCTTGCACCGACTGCAACCCAAATTATGGTTCGGGGTGTGTCAGAAGTTTTACGCCAGCCGGAATTTTCCCAGTTACAGCAAGTACAAACGATTATCCACCTGCTGGAAGAAGAACAAGACCAACTATGGCGATTAATATTTGAGGAACCAGAGCCTGAGGATGTGGGTAGTAAACCAAAGGTAACGGTTCGTATTGGCGCAGAAAACCCACTAGAACCGATACGCACCTGCACCTTGATTTCTTCCAACTATCGCCGAGGTTCAATACCAGTAGGAAGTGTGGGAGTTTTGGGCCCAACACGTCTAGATTATGAAAGTGCGATCGCAGTCGTAGCATCTGCTGCTGATTACCTCTCAGAAGCTTTCAGTTATTTCAATCCTTAATCGGATCATCTGATATTTAGGGACAAGTGGCTACGGGTTTAAGCAGTGAATAATACAATAGCAGGCAGATAAGCCCAATTTGTAGCGGCAAAATCAATAATTAATACTACTTAAATCTTTCATGGTTAGAAAAATCACCTTTGGCGTTCTATGGCTGGGACTCCTTACCTATGCTTTTTTCCTGGCTCCTCCTGAGCAACCCGGTACATTGGAGTTAATTAAAAACCTTTCTATTGGTCAGTGGCAGGGCATTAACCCGTTAGTAATCGCCCTATTCAACCTCATGGGCATCTGGCCTCTTATTTACAGTGCAGTTGTGTTTATTGATGGCAGAGGGCAAAAAATACCTGCTTGGCCATTTGCGATCGCCTCTTTCGCAGTTGGTGCTTTTGCCTTGTTGCCGTACTTAGCCCTACGAGAACCAAATAATAATTTTGTCGGTAAAAAGAATGCCTTGCTGAAGCTGCTAGATTCTCGTGTGACTGGGGTTGTCTTGACTGTAGCCACGGTTATTCTAGTTGCCTACGGTTTAACAGCAGGAGATTGGGACAGTTTTGTACAACAGTGGCAAACCAACCGCTTCATCAATGTGATGAGTTTAGATTTCTGCCTACTTTGCCTCTTATTTCCTACATTGTTAGGGGATGATATGGCGCGTCGCAGCTGGAAAAATCCGCAGTTGTTCTGGTTAATAGCATTGATACCGCTATTCGGGCCATTGATTTATTTATCTGTGCGTCCACCTTTACCAGAAGTGGGTGTAGACTCAATGTCCCAGCAGCCAGCAGGGAATTGAAGAAGAATATATATAGAAAGTGTTTAGTTTCGTTAAGAGGTTTTTACAAAATTTCTAGAACAGAATTTACGCAAAGTCCCCTTTCTCAGCCGATTGGGGATTTTCTGTTGCGGGTGCGTAAATCCCAAGAGAAAATTTTTTTCTGAAAGTACTTTACAAAACGCAATAAATTATTTAAGATGTGTAACAGGTAGTCAAAGCTACCTAAATTCATTCACAAATAATCGCATTTATAAAACAATGACAACAACCTTACAACGTCGCGAAAGCGGCAACGTATGGGATCGGTTCTGCGAGTGGATCACCAGCACCAACAACCGTATCTACATCGGTTGGTTCGGCGTAGTCATGATCCCCACCCTGCTAGCCGCCACCGCTTGCTTCGTAATCGCTTTCATCGCCGCACCTCCAGTAGACATCGATGGAATCCGTGAACCAGTTGCAGGTTCTTTAATCTACGGAAACAACATCATCTCTGGTGCAGTAGTACCTTCCTCCAACGCTATCGGCTTGCACTTCTACCCAATTTGGGAAGCAGCTTCTCTAGATGAGTGGTTGTACAACGGCGGCCCTTACCAATTGGTAATTTTCCACTTCCTGATTGGCATATTCTGCTACATGGGTCGTGAATGGGAACTATCCTACCGCTTAGGAATGCGTCCTTGGATTGCGATCGCCTACTCAGCACCAGTAGCAGCAGCAAGTGCAGTATTCTTGGTATACCCCATCGGACAAGGTTCTTTCTCTGATGGTATGCCCTTGGGTATTTCTGGAACATTCAACTTCATGATCGTGTTCCAAGCAGAACACAACATCTTAATGCACCCCTTCCACCAATTAGGTGTAGCAGGTGTATTCGGCGGAAGTTTGTTCTCTGCAATGCACGGTTCTCTTGTTACTTCTTCCTTAGTTCGTGAAACTACCGAAACTGAGTCCCTTAACTACGGTTACAAGTTCGGTCAAGAAGAAGAAACCTACAACATCGTTGCAGCCCACGGCTACTTCGGTCGCTTAATCTTCCAATACGCTTCCTTCAACAACAGCCGCAGCTTGCACTTCTTCTTAGCAGCGTGGCCTGTAATCGGCATCTGGTTTACCGCCTTGGGTGTAAGCACAATGGCGTTCAACTTGAACGGTTTCAACTTTAACCAATCAATCATTGATTCTGAAGGTCGTGTGATTGCAACTTGGGCAGATGTAATCAACCGGGCTAACCTGGGTATGGAAGTAATGCACGAGCGCAACGCTCACAACTTCCCCCTAGATTTGGCTGCTGGTGATTTTGCTCCTGTAGCTCTAACCGCTCCTGCTATCAACGGTTAAATAGTAAAGTTTAGCTAAATTAAAAAGCGCCCTCCCAATCTGGGAGGGCGCTTTTTTAGTATCAGCGCATTCTCAGTTGAGTGTACGGTAGTGTAAAAACAACTCACTTCCAACCTGACGAGTTTCGACGAGTTGGAGATGAGGAGCAGCATTAGGAACAAAACCCTCTCCCTCCACTGGGGTAGGGGCGTGCTTTCCTCCATAAATGACAGGCCAAATTGTCAACCACCAATCGTCAATTCGCTTTGCCTGGACTAGAGAAGCTGTTAAAGAGCCACCTCCCAAAGCAACGATCTTGTGAATACCCCGCTCTGCCATCAAGGTGTAGGCTCGATCCCAGTCTAGGTCTGTATCTCCCAAATCAATTAATTCAGCTAGTTTTTGCAAGGTTGTTGCATCAGAATTGCGCTTCAAACCAGTCCGTGTCGTAAATATCCATCGCTCAATGTCCTGGCTCAAAAAAGGCAAGTCCAGCGATAGGTCAAGGGAACCTGAGACAACGCAGGTGATGGGCTGGGGAGGCTGATTCCGAACCTTACGTGCTGCCAACAGTTCGGGATTGCGAATTGTAAAGGTTGACCCCTCAGCCCGAATCGTCCCTGCTCCTACCAAGACCAGATCAGCAAGGGAGACTTGATACTCCAAGTGTGCTTGATCAGCTACATCGGAATCACGAGGCGCTTTCGGATCTACGGCGCTAATCTTTCCATCGGCCGTCATGGCAAGAACCACTGTTGTTTGGATAGCTGACATGATTATGTTCTGGCGGTTCTTTAATTTCTTTAATAATTTTACCTTTTTCAACCCTTTGCCATGAATCCCCAGTGACTAAACTAAGATAGCCCAATAGTTTAAGCTAGGACGGCTTGCAGCGAGTTAATCGGTTCCGAGAAATCCTAGTTCGATTCCAGGCTGGGCTATAAGGGCGTCAATCCCCACAAGAGTTATTCCATGAATAGTTGTTGTATTGTGCTTTAAATCACTTTCTCAGCTATGGCTCAAGGTGGTAAAAGAATTGTTGTTGGATGATTGCCTCTACACAAGAGTCAATTTTTTTACGCCTAAGAGACTGTCATGCTCAAACACATATCTGCAATTATATTTGTCTTAATTTTTATTTTGGGGCTTGCATCTCCAGTTCAAGCTGCAACTCCCCGTTCAACTTGGGTGGAGAATGAAATTTACCAATACAATCATCCCTTTGCTTCTCAATTGCCTCAAGAACTGGCAACGAAGATGCAAAAGATGAAAGCTAGCCCCTTCGCCTTTTATCGGGGAACAGATCACATTTTTTATCGTGATATGCAGACCTTACCAAGTTCAGGATTTGTAAATTCTTCAACCTCAGCCATCTGGTTAGGGGGAGATATGCATCTGCAAAATCTTGGGGGGATCAGAGATAGCAATGACAACAACGTTTTTGATACCACTGACTTTGATGAAGGCTATCTTGGCCCCTACGTTTGGGACTTGCGACGTATGGCAGTCTCCATTCTGTTAGCAGCTAAAGAGAACGGTCTTAACTCAAGTGATGCTGAGGATATTGTCCGCAATTTCTTGGATGCTTATCTCAATAAGATGAGTGACTTTAAGGGAACCAACGACGAACTGTCCTATCGTCTAGAATCTGGCAATACGAACGGTGTGGTAAAGGATTTGATCCAAGAAGCATCAGGTAAGAGCCGTTCTAATTTTCTAAGTAATTACACGCTGCTAAATAATAGTGGCAATCAAGTTTTCAAAACAAAAAAGAAACTTCAGCCTGTATCCAGCAGCGCCTATTCCGATATTGCTGGTGCTATGAGCAGCTACATCGCCTCAATTCCTAGCAGTAAGCGCTATAACAATAGTTCCTATACCCTCAAGGACATTCGGATCAAATTAGGTTCAGGCATTGGTAGTCTTGGTAAGTACCGATATTACTTGCTGATTGAGGGGCCAAGTTCAGCAACCGACGACGATCGCATTTTGGAGATGAAGCAGGAAGGCAGTAGCGCCGTGGCGATGGCGTTCCGCCCACCGGAGGCGAT
Organism: Nostoc sp. JL33; assembly: GCF_017114985.1. Taxonomy (GTDB): domain Bacteria; phylum Cyanobacteriota; class Cyanobacteriia; order Cyanobacteriales; family Nostocaceae; genus Nostoc. Next base: position 22,703 of record NZ_JABXKP010000095.1, read on the forward strand.
CGCAGTTCCAGGTCTGCTGCCAACTTCAGTTTACGGAAATCAAGAAGGTGCGAGGGTGGCGATCGCCACGAAAGCGATGCTCTCCAATACTGATCCGTTAGTTGGCTACACTACGGTCAGTAATATCCCCTTTATGCTGCATGAAAAATCACCCTACAAAGTGGACTTTGACTATACGTTGCTAACCACTAAGTCAAAATTCATGGATGCGGTGGGATATGTAGGGAAGGTCGTTGCCAAGAACCATGCAATCTCTGATAAAGACTATGACGCTGCGATTATTTCCGTAAGTATTGACAAAGAAGTGACTGATATTGTGAGCCGTAACAAGGCTGTATTCAAAGAGGAAATTGTTAACTTTGCGGTGGACTATGCAACTCAAGTCGAGTATGACTACACGAGTTTTGTAAATGCTTATAACCAAGGGGTAAGACTCTACTAGAACGTTGATTCAGTATTCAGAGATTGTCTTCATGGGTGAGACAAGGGAGAAACTTGCTCAACAATTCTTCCTTGTCCCTTTTCTCATTTAAGATTTTGAACATTATAGGACTTACGCACTGTACAAATGCATCGTGATGTCAATTAACGATCTTGAGGAAGTTTTCAGGCTTTTCTTAATGATCCTGTGATGCCTACGGCGGTAAACTACGTAAATAGATCATGCTGTAGGGGCACAGCAATGCTGTGCGCTTACGAAAGATATGGTTTTTAACCTTGATTCATTATTTGGTATTTCTTGTCAATGCCTAAGAGGGTGTTTATAAAATAATTCTTAAGCAGGTGAGCTACTATGATTACGAGCTA
>NZ_JABXKP010000100.1:0-24750 GCF_017114985.1 Nostoc sp. JL33
TTGGATGGTTTACCCACTGCTGTTACTATATTGCACCCAACTGAGAACCGCTATAGATTTCTTTGGAAGCAAGTTCTTTGATTTTTCTTGTGGAGTTGGTTCTGATGTGAGACTGTATTACAGGTCAAATATGGGAAGAGGAGGATTAGCAGCTTGTTATGATAGTACAGTTTTAACTTCATTGCAAGTTGTCAAAATTCCTTCCGAACCTCCAGCATCGATTCCCGAGGCTGGGACAACTACTGCATTAATTCTCTGGGGTGTGGGCGGACTTTTAAAAAAAAGGGTATATCTGACGAAGACACTGTAGTTAGATTGCTCAATTCTGTCCGATGAAGTATTGATATATTTTGTGGGGTGGGCGTCTCGCCCGCCCTGATTAATAAGCGTGCAGGATGTCCACCCCACAAAATTGGTAATTTATTTGTTGCAAGTACCAGTCCTTTGCACTCAGTTAAGGTGCAAGAGCATTACCCCGAATTAGACTACCAATGGTTTTGGCAGTAATTTTCAGTTGGGTGATCGGATTAGCTGGGACAACGGTCTTATACAAATAGCTATCGAATGTTAGCCGCTGCACATCGAGGTCATCGCACATTTCCACAAAAGCTTCGCGGGTGGCGTTGGAACGATAGAACACGGTTTGCAGAATGTCCAACACCTTGTAAGTGAGTCCGTATCTTTTATCCCAACGCTTCAGATAAACCTTGAGGTCATCTTCCGTAGGAATACGGCTACCACTGTTAGATGTTTCTACAATGGTTTCGGCACACATCCGCCCAGATTTAGCGGCAAAATAAATACCTTCACCAGAAGACTTGGTAACATAACCAGCAGCATCTCCCACCAAAGCGATGCGACCGACAACACGACGGGGACGGGGATGTTCAGGAATGGGGTGCGCTTCTACTTTGATGATTTTACCGCCTGCCAACTTCTCGGAAGCACGGGCGCGGATACCAGCTTGTAACTGTTTGATGCTGGCTTTATTGATGTGCATTGTACCAGTACCGACAGCTACGTGGTCATGTTTGGGGAAAACCCAAGCGTAGAAGTCAGTAGAAACGTCATCACCAACATACATTTCGGCGAGGTCGTTATAGTAGGCCATTTTGTCTTCGGGTAAGCGAATCCGCTCTTGGAAGGCGATCGCATAATTGTAATCCCCAGCGTCCATTTCTTTAGCAACGCGGGAATTAGCCCCATCCGCCCCAATAATTAAATCTACCTTCAGAGTTTTGGCAATACCCTGTGATATCCCATCTGTGTGGTCAATGTAATGGATGGTATAGGGATCAGTATTGTTTCCTGGTATATCAAGTTTATGAACAGTCGCATTAATTAAATTTGCGCCTACTTTTGCCGCGCGATCGCGCAAAAACCCATCTAGCACTTCCCGGCGGCACATTCCTATATATTCATCTTCATTTACCAGATTGATATCAACCTCACGATTGGAAGGCGAAATCATTTTCATCTTCCGTACCCGGCGATCGATAATCTCTGGTGGTAGATCAAACTCACTTACCATACATAGGGGAATTGCGCCCCCACAAGGCTTTGCATTGTCTAGCTTCCGCTCAAACAGGTAGGTTTCAATCCCAGAGGCTGCCAGTGTTTCTGCGGCAGATGAACCAGCAGGGCCTGACCCAATAACAGCAACCCGTAGTGTCAAAGGTCTTTCTCCCAATCTTCACATTTACCGAGAGCATACTACCACGGTCTTTCTGGTGATTTGACGCTTTCCCTTCAGCTTTCTGTTGAAATGCAATATTCCTTAATGTTTCGATACGAATGGGGAGTGGGTATTGGGAAGAATAAAGAATATTGCCTAGTCCACAGTCCTCAGTTCCAAAATATGCAGATTTCCTTGTTGGATTCTTTTACTAGACAAGTTAGTAACGCCGCAATTAGTAGAAATCAAAAGCACATTTCCCCACACAAAGGTTTTGCTTGTGCCCACAGAATACTTACTATATGGCGGCCAATCTTGCTCTCAATACATCAAGCGGATAGTTGCCAAGGAAGGGTTAAAAGCAGCTTTTGTTAATTCCCGTGAACGATTTCAAGCTTGCAAGCAAGCTAACCAAATTTTACGATGCCTTGCGGCAAGTCGCTGCGCGTCTACGCAAACCGAGAACTCAGAAGAATCCACACAGGAGGAAACAGATACGCAGCAATCACAAGAAGCATCTGGTAAAGTTGCTCAAAAATCCTCATTTATTAGCAGCGACAATACTAACTGTTTTGATTGTGCCGATATTGGCTGCAATTGTGCCGAGATGGTTAGCATGGCTCCTGATTGTGGTTCCCTAGATTGCGGTGCTGCTGATTGCAGTTTTCTAGATTGTAGTTGTGCTGACTGTAGCTTCCTTGATTGCGGCAGTTGCGGTAGCTAAATCTTGTTCATCTATAAATAATTATGTATGGTATATGTAAGACACAGTAATCCTAGCAAGGAACTGGAGATTAAGTTGCAGAGGTACAGCAGCAGTGGGCATAGTAGTTGAGAACGTCTCCAAACAATTCGGGAGTTTCAAGGCAGTTGATCAGGTCAGCCTGGAAATTAAGAGTGGTGCGCTAGTTGCGTTGCTCGGGCCATCGGGATCAGGGAAATCTACGCTACTACGGTTAATTTCAGGTTTAGAAATGCCAGATAGCGGCAAAATCCTGCTTACCGGTAAGGACGCTACATACCAAAGCGTGCAACAGCGAAATATTGGGTTTGTGTTTCAGCACTATGCCCTATTCAAGCATCTAACCGTCAGGCAGAATATTGCCTTTGGTTTAGAAATTCGTAAGGCACAGCCGAAGAAAATTAAGGGGCGGGTAGAACAGTTACTAGAATTGGTGCAGTTGACTGGACTAGGCGATCGCTATCCATCACAACTTTCTGGTGGTCAAAGACAACGGGTAGCATTAGCAAGGGCACTGGCAGTAGAACCTGAAGTATTATTGCTAGATGAACCCTTCGGCGCACTAGATGCTAAAGTCCGCAAAGACTTACGCGCATGGTTACGTCGCCTCCATGATGAGGTTCATGTTACCACCGTTTTCGTCACCCACGACCAAGAGGAAGCAATGGAAGTCTCCGATGAAGTTGTGGTCATGAATAAAGGGCGTGTGGAACAGGTGGGGACACCAGCAGAAATTTACGATAATCCTGCGACCGCATTTGTGATGAGCTTCATCGGCCCGGTGAACATATTACCCAGCACCTCGAAGATTTTTCAAAGTAGCGGATTTGATGCGCCACACCCACAAGTATTTTTGCGCCCGCAAGATGTGATTTTAGAAAAGGTTGCCAACGGTGCCACTACACCAGCAACAGTGAGCCGATTGGTACATTTGGGTTGGGAAATTCAGGTGGAATTAACTTTCGATGATGGACAAGTGGTGATGGCGCATTTAACACGCGATCGCTTTAATGACTTAGAGTTAGAAGCGAAACAGCGAGTGTATGTGAAGCCAAAGGATGCGAAGTCCTTCCCACTATCTTATTCAATTTAGTTGGCAGTGTGGAAGTAGTTATGCTTGCTGCTTTCTTTAGCTCACAGCAGAAAAGCGTTGCCAGAATCTTTGCCAAATCCACCAGTAGGCTGTGTACTCGCAGATGCTGATGAGATAATTGCACAAGGATATACGCAAGCACTAGGACAGTATCATACTGAGGCTGACGCGCTGGCTTTTCACTCATTTCTTGTCTTACTTTTCACATCCCGTGAAAAGTAAGATTATGTATGACCGCCGACTTGTATGATTTCGACTATATGGTGCGCTGTATTGACATAAAATGTGACTCGGTTTTATTGACTTAAGCGAATCTGATATTGATCCCCAACCAGTTTCGTCAACCCATTTCATAGCTTTTTAATACCTTAATAGCCGGGCCTCTCTTCCTTAGCTCGACAAGCATTTGAAATGCGCTTACCCCTACTAAGCTAAAACACATCTAAGAAAGCATATTAAAATAAATTTTCTCAATATCTTCTGGGGTGGGCCGAAAAGCCCGCCCTGATTATGCAACTTAAACGCCGATTAGCTTAACAACGAGTAAAAGTAAACTTAATTTGATAGCCGTTATCGATTCTAACTTTGGTTTGCCCTCCCACTGCATTTGTGGCACGCGCTATCAAAGTTGTGTTGATGCCGAAAACCGAATTTATTGGTACAGTACACGCGTTTATTGCATCTGGTGTAATTGCTACATCTTTTCTCCATCCACCATAAAAGCCGGACGGAAACGTTGCGTTTGGATTATTACTAGAATTTGGAACATCTTTGCCTTGAAACACTAATCTAGTTCTTAGGTCACCACTGCCTCCCTGAGGCACATTTGCAAAGCCACGATATGTGATATTAATTGGCTTAACTCTGTACCCAGCAGGCACATTAAGACCGATCCTCAGACTGCAAGATTTTGATACAACCTTAGGAGGTAAAGCTGTAGCCTCAAATGAAGGTAAAGTTATAGACAGAATATCTCCCTTCAAACTTGCTTGGGCATTTCCCGACGGGCAACCATTTCCGAAAAGAGTTACTGGAACTGATTGAAACTGAAATCCCTGTTGTTGAGCCTGTACCTGAGATAAACCCACAACATTTAAACTCAGTAGCGTCAAACTGGAAATAAGAGTACTTAAAACTTTCATATTTTTGACTCCGCGAAAACGTTTAATTTTCTGTACATATTAGCTGCAACTTAAAATTCCTAAGATACTTCTACACAAAGAAATTTTACCTGGCAGCCTCTTTGGGGTTTGGGGATTTCTAGCAGTTCTTAAATGTGTGCAATACGCTCTGGTTAAGGGAGACAGAAATAGGATAAAACAATCAATTTCTGACTCGGAAATTATTTATGAGCGTATTTCACTTATCAGAAAATAATTCAGGAGTTAGGACTTAGAATTCTCCAATTGAATTGGAGTCCGACTGCTAAATAGCACAGCAGTAGCGAGTCTACGTACTCCTGCGGAGGACAAGCTAGCAAGAGCGTCTGTCTGCGACACGCTGCGCGAACGTAGAGAGCGGATGAATAAATAGCTTTAAGACCCTCACTAAATGTTCTCCTTTGGAGACGCTACGCGAAGGATTTAGTGTTAAACAATAAAATGGCGGGACTGAACCCCCCACTAATTGATTCTGACTCCTGAATTCTTACTTCTGAGTTCTTCTTAAATTGAGAATTGCACTCAAAACAAGTCTTGATAAGATTATAGCGTATTTCACTTATCAGAAAATAATTCAGGAGTCAGGACTTAGAATTCTCTAATTGAATTGGAGTCCAACTGGCGGATAGCGCAGTGGTAGCGAGTCTACCAGCAGATGAATAAATGGGTTTAAGACCCCCCACTAAATCTTCTCTTTTGGAGACGCACTCGCGTTCGATTTAGTATTCAAAAATAAAATGGCGGGTCTGAACCCCCCACTAAGTGATTCTGACTCCTGAATTCTTACTTTTGAATTCTTCTTCAATTCAGAATTGCCCTCATAATAAGCCTTGAAAAAATTCAAAATCACAGAGAAATATATTTTACCTATCCAAAGATATATATTTTGCAAATTGTGATTTCGTTAGATTTATCAGCTACTTTGACTTGACCTAACTATTTATCAAGATAGAGAGTAAAAGATTTATTCAGAGGTATTGGAATAAATCTTTCGATAAATTGGTAAAGCAGCTTTATAGGGAGTAGCTTTTGAGAAAAATTAAATGCAAAACTAACTATGCATTTAAAAAACCTAACAAGGATTAAAAGCAAACTTGATTTGGAACAATACAGGCCCGATTGTTGTGTCGATTGTATCAATTCGGATTTGGGTTTCTAGACCTCTAGGTCTACTTGGTAGATTTGTAGCTCTTGCCGTCAGAGTTGAATTGATACCAAAAACCGAACTCACTGGTCTACTACATGCATTTATTGTGCCTAATGTAATACCTACATCTTTGCTCCAAACATCTGAGAAGCCAGCCGAAAACGTTCGGTTTGGACTATCGTCAGTTGGAATTACTTGACCTTGAAAGAGTAGTTTCACGTTCAGGTCAGCACTGCCTCCTTTCGGTACATCTGCAAAACCAAGATACTTGACGTTAATCGGCTGAACGTTAAATCCAGAAGGTACATTCAGACCGATCCGCAGATTACAGGATTTTGATATAACATTAGGACGTGGAGCTTTAGCTTCAAATTCAGAAAATGTTATTGAAAGGGTATCTCCATTCAAAACTCCCTGTGCTGTTCCGTCTGGGCAACCATTTCCCGTAAGAGATACTGGAACATTTTGAAACGTAAATCCTTCTTGTGTTTGAGCCTGTACCTGAGATAAACCCACAACATTTAAACTCAGTAGCGTCAAGCTAGAAATAATGCCAGTTAAAATTTTCATACTTTTGGACTCCGCGAAAACGTGTAATTTCCTGTACAAATTAGCTGCAACTTAAAATTCCCTAAGATACTTTTACACAAAGGAATTTTACCGATTAGCCTCTTTCGGGTTTGGAGACTTATGGCAGTTCTTAATTGTCTGCAATACACTCTGGTTAAGACAGACAGAAATAGGATAAAACAATCAATTTCTGGCTGTGAAATTAATTATTTATTAGCGTATTCATTTATTTAAGAATTGCCATTTTGTTACCAATACTATTTTTCCAAACAGAGAGCCAAACATTTCTTCAGAGCGATTGGAAGAAATCTTTAGATAAGTTTAGTAAAGCAACTTTAGAGGATGTTTTAAAACGGTATTTTGCTCTCATGATAAAGCATGGGTAATTATCTCAGGACATGGCTGAAACCTTATGTTTTTCGTCGCAGTTGACCTGAGCTACCGGGACTTTTAAAACATCCTCTTAGAGGCATCAGCTTTTGTGAAAAATTAAATGCAGATTATGCATTTAAAAAACCTAACAAGGATTAAAAGCAAACTTGATTTGGAACAATACAGGGCCTATTGTTGTGTCAATTGTATCAACTCGGACTTGGGTTTCTAGACCTGTAGGTGTCTGTGATACATCTGTAGCTCTTGCCGTTAGATTTGTATTGATACCAAAAATTGAATTCACTGGTCTCTTACACGCATTTATTGTGCCTAATACAATACCTACATCTTTGTTCCAAACATCTGAAAAGCCAGGGTTAAACGTTGCGTTTGGATTATTGGTAGTTGGAACTATTTGACCTTGAAAGAGTATTCTAACGTTCAGGTTAGCACTGCCTTTTGCAGGCACATCTGCAAAGCCAAGATACTTGACGTTAATCGGCTGAACGTTAATTCCAGAAGGTACATTCAGACCGATCCGCAGATTGCAGGATTTTGATACAACCTTAGGAGGTTCAGCTTTAGCTTCAAACTCAGAAAATGTTACTGAAAGAGTATCTCCAACCAAAATTCCCTCTGCTGTTCCCTTTGGGCAACCATTTCCGAAAAGAGTGACTGGAACTTTTTGAAAGGTAAATCCTTCTTGTGTTTGAGCCTGTACCTGAGATAAACCCACAAGATTTAAACTCAGTAGCGTCAAACTGGAAATAATGCCAGTTAAAATTTTCATATTTTGGACTCCGCAAAAACGTGTAATTTCCTATGCACATTAGCTGCAACTTAAAATTCCCTAAGATACTTCTAAACAAAGAAATATTACCCAGCAGCTTCTTTGAGTTTTGGGAATTCATAGCAATTCTTAATTCTGTGCAATACGCTCTGGTTAAAGGAGACAGAAAATAGTAAAAAACAATGAATTTCTGGCTCTGAAATTATTTATCAGCGTATTTCACTTATTAGAAAAGAATTTAGTAGTCAAAAATGACAATTCTCCAATTGAATTGGAGTCCGACTGGCAAATAGCGCAGCGTAAAGCCAACGGCATAGCAACTCTTAGAGACGCTCTGCGCCTTCGCTTAGAGCGAGTCTGCGTAACCCTGTGGGGAAGCAAGCTAGCAAGAGCGTCTTGTAGAGAGCGTCTGAATAAATGGGTTTAAGACCCCTACTAAATCTTCTCCTTTTGAGAAGATTTAGTGGTCAACAAGAAAGTGGCGGGTTTAAGAGGATGTTTGGAAAGTCTTAAAGTATACTAAAAACCCCGGTTCCATTCCTTCCTCCATTTCGGGGAGAGAGGAATGGAACCCCCATTCCCTTGTAGGGAAGGCTTGCTCGGTAGGTTAGGTTTGAGAGCTTTTAGTGTTAGGAATAATACTTTTCAAACATCCTCTAAGAGTGGAAAGTTCAGATCACCGTAAGCCGCTGCTCCGATTTTCCCCTGAATCCCTGACTAATTGATTCTGACTCCTGAATTCTTTTTCAATTAAGAATTGCGTTCACAATAATGTGTTAATAATTACAATAAGCCACCTGAGAAGTATATTCTATCTATCTAAAGACACATATTTTGTAAATTTTGACAAATTATTGCGAGAAAGTACGTAGACAGGTAGCAGTGAGACAGCGCTCTTGGTAGGGTTTCCCTCCGTTGTAGCAACCGCCATTAAGTGCGTCAGACGACTGCGAACCCGATAGCCAAGCAGTAGCGAGTCCTCTCCCAAAGGCGAGAGCGTCAGGGCTTGTGATCAGACATTGCTCTTACCTAAGATCGTCTCAACGGTGGTAACATTTCCAAAACTGCAATACTTAAATCAGGAAACTCTAAAGGTGAAATAGTCGCATCTTCTGCCAAAATCACTTCGCTTTGATAGCCATCCTCGGTTGGTTCTCGAAAGACATACAATTGGCGACTAACCACATCTAACACCCAATAATCTATAATTCCCGCTTGGGAGTAAGCTTTAGCTTTGATTTCACAATCTAGTTTCAGGCTGCTATCTGCTATCTCAATAATCAGATAAACTTCTTTTGGAATGGGATGGTGATCTGCGTAGTCCAACGGATCTACTTTAAGGACAGCTATATCCGGTTCTGGTTCAGAGCGTGCGTTTAATTTTACTGGGTCTTGAACACATATCAAAGCCCGATTCCTTAAACTATTTTGCAGCAATCTATCTGTTCTCCCTACTGCTGATCTATGGGCTGTCCCTTTAGCAATCATCCAAATTATCTTTCCTTCTAGCAGTTCTACTCGTTCATCTGCACCAAAAATCCCAGCCTCAGCCATCCGGTGGTATTCTTCAACTGTCCACAGGCGAAGCTTTAACGTCGTTTCTGGGTTTTGCATGACTTGTTCAGCAACTGGAGGAGCAATTAATATCCTAGCATTTTTAACTTGACACACTACATATACTATGATATATAGGGGCGTATATCTGTGTGCCCCTACTTTATGCAATTGAAAACTGCTATAAATTAATCTTCTAAAATCTGTATTTCATCAAGTTGATTAATCACCACATCCGCACCTCGGACATTATCTGACTTACCCACCCAAGTGATACCAATACAACCTGCGGCTTTAGCATCACGCGCCATTTGCATATCACCAACTGAATCACCTACCATCAATGTAGCGCCTGGTTCAACTCCCAAAGCTTGGCAAGCTTGCAAAAATAGCACTGGATCTGGTTTACTCGGCCCCTCATCTACTCCCATTTCCAACTGGATATAATCACTTAATTGGTGATTAGCTACGAACTTACGTACTTCTTCAGTTGTCGCAGCTGAAAGGATACCGAGTTTTAGTCCGCCTTCCTGCAGGGATTTCAAAATTTCTAAGCTACCCACAAACAGTGGTGAAGGAGTTTGTCCAATGTGTTTCTGTGCTTCATCCAAAGCTTGACGGGCTATTTTTAACGACTCAAACCATCCTTTTCCCGTCTCGGCAATATATGCCGCAGCTGCGACTTCTGTTTCGCGGCGGCTTGCTACTGATATTAAACCTGCGGGATCTAGAAGATTGCCATTGACGCCAAATGCCATTAATAAGGGTTCCCCAGTTCCAGGGATTTGGGCATCTATTAATCTTGCTGCTTTTTGTGCGATCGCTCGCAAATACGTTTCTGAATCTTCTAGAGTACCGTTTTTATCAAACAAGATTGCCTGGATATTATCAAAAGTGATGTTTCTACACTTAATAGTTGCCATAATATTTCATTCCATTTATTTACTTAAAAGTGAAGAGTTATGAGTTTTTATCCTTAACTCCTAACTGTTACCAATTCTCCACATAAAAAAAGAGGGGAAAACCCTCTTTATACAATGATTTAATACTCTTACTTAAAAACAAGTAAAACTATAAATGTATTATTCTTCAATAGCTGCTGGAATTCCCTCTTCAGTTTCCGTTGCTGCTGGAATTTCTTCTTCAGTTTCCGTTGCTGCTGGAATTTCTTCTTCAGTTTCCGCAACTACTGGAATTACTTCTTCAAGTTCTGCTGCTGGTGGAATATCTTCTTCAAGTTCTGCTGCTGGTGGAATATCTTCTTCAAGTTCCGCGGCTGGTGGAATATCTTCTTCTGCTACAACTTCCGCAGGTGCAGCCGACGCAGCAGTAGCACCTTGTTGCTTGGCTAACAGCTGTTCGCGATACTTAGCAGCCATTTCTTCTGCCTTATCGTAGACCAAATCCCGGTTTTTAATCATGTCGCCGGGTTCGGGTTCTAGCTGCTTGGTAGATAGGGAAATCCGACCCCTTTCTGCATCCAAGTCAATGATCATAACTTTCACTTCATCATTGACATTGAACACGCTATGAGGTGTATCAATATGTTCGTGAGAAATCTCAGAAATGTGCAGTAGACCACTAACGCCGCCAATGTCGATGAAAGCACCGTAGGGTTTGATGCCACGAACTGTACCAATTACTACTTCGCCGACTTCTAGGCGGTTCATCTTGCGCTCAACCAGCGCCCGACGGTGAGATAGAACTAAGCGGTTACGTTCTTCGTCCACCTCTAGGAATTTCAATGGCAAATCTTCGCCTACCAATTCTTCTTTAGGTTTGCGGGTACTGATATGGGAACCGGGGATAAAGCCACGTAATCCCTCAATCCGTACCAATGCTCCGCCGCGATTGGTTGCAAACACGCCAGAACGTACAGTCGCATCTTCGGCTTGCAACTGTCGCACGCGCTCCCAAGCCCGCATATATTCAATACGGCGAATGGAAAGGGTTAATTGACCATCTTCGTTTTCATCGGTAAGGATGAAAAATTCCCGCGTTTCGTTTGACTGTAAGACTTCTTCCGGGCTATCTACCCGGTTAATAGACATTTCTTGTATAGGTATATATGCTGCGGTTTTAGCACCAATGTCAATCAGAGCGCCGCGCGGCTCTATACTGAAAACTGTTCCTGGTACAACATCACCAGGGCTAAAATGATAATCGTATTTGTCAAGTAGAGCAGCGAAATCTTCGTGAGTGAATCCAATTTCTGTAGCGGTTAAATTCTGATTGACCATGCTGATTTGTTCCTGGTTCTAGTCTCCGTAAAGGTTGTGCGGCAAGCGCGATCTCTTATGCAAGCACTTTTATGGCAGCTTACACTTAACATCCTTTTTCATCCTAGCGCAGAAAAGCTAGTATTAACACATATCTACTCCCAAGATTGGAAATTATATCACAATCTTAAAATGATTGGTCATTTTACTTAGTAGTTAGAACCAACAAAGGATAAACAAAATAATATCCGTTGCTACTAAAGATGGTAGCAACGGATATTAAGATTAAATCTGCTTAAAGGTCTGGTATATAGGATCTACTTATCTTTTGGTTTCTCAAAACGAGGGGGTTCGCGAAATGCGATCGCAAAGAAGAGAGTACCTATACACAGAGTAAAAATCAAGATGTACGCAACGCTTTCCATATTACGATTTCCTGCCTATCGAGCCAGTAATTAAAGTTCTTAGTGCTGAGTCACCTGAGTGCTGAGTCAGAGCCTTAACTCGGAACTCAGTACTCATAACTCAGCACTGAAATTAGAGAGCTTCCTTGCGGCGGGTTGACTTATCACCCACTTTCTGGAATAGACCCCATTCAACTTGTTCTTCTAGATCGGCATCAACACCAGCAAATACGTCTCGGTAGATTGTCCGAGCGCCATGCCAGAGATGACCAAAGAAGAACAGCAGAGCAAATACAGCATGTCCAAAGGTAAACCAACCTCTAGGACTGGTGCGGAATACACCATCAGAATTCAAGGTTTCCCGGTCAAATTCAAAGATTTCACCGCCTTGAGCTTTACGGGCATACTTCTTCACATCAGCTGGCTCTGTAAAGGTCTTACCATTGAGATCGCCACCATAGAAGCTGACGGTGACACCAGATTGCTCGAAGCTATACTTAGATTCTGCCCGACGGAAGGGAATGTCAGCGCGGACAATTCCATCTGCGTCGGTCAAAACCACTGGGAAGGTTTCAAAGAAGTTGGGGAGACGACGCACGGTCAATTCCCGTCCTTCAGAATCTTTGAATACGGCGTGACCTTGCCAAGACTGGGCAATGCCATCACCCTTGACCATCGGCCCTGTACGGAATAGACCGCCTTTAGCGGGGCTATTGCCGACGTAATCGTAGAAAGCCAGTTTTTCTGGAATCTGCGACCAAGCTTGTTCAAGGGTTGCACCTTCAGCAACGCTAGTTTGGACGCGGCGCTGAATTTCTTGACCGAAGTAGCCTTGATCCCATTGATAGCGGGTAGGGCCAAACAATTCGATGGGTGTGGCGGCGTTACCGTACCACATAGTACCAGCAACAACGAAAGCAGCAAAGAAGACTGCTGCAATACTGCTAGAAAGTACTGTTTCAATGTTCCCCATCCGTAGGGCTTTGTAGAGCCGTTCGGGGGGTCTGACTGTGAGGTGGAATAAGCCTGCGATAATACCAACAACGCCAGCAGCAATGTGGTGAGCCACAATGCCACCAGGGTTATATGGGTTAAAACCATCTGGCCCCCATTCTGGTGCGACTGCTTGCGCGGCTCCAGTTATACCGTAGGGGTCAGTAACCCACATGCCTGGGCCAAATAGTCCGGTGAGGTGAAAAGCACCAAACCCAAAACAAAGTAGACCAGATAAGAACAGGTGAATGCCAAACATCTTTGGCAAGTCTAAGGCAGGTTCACCAGTGCGGGGATCTCTAAAGAGTTCCAAATCCCAGTAAACCCAGTGCCAAACGGCAGCTAGGAACAAAAGACCGGAAAGAACAATGTGAGCCGCAGCAACGCCTTCAAATGACCAGAAGCCAGGATCAGTTGCTGGGCCACCAGTAACGTTCCAACCACCCCAAGATTGGGTGACGCCCAAACGCGACATGAAGGGCAGAACGAACATCCCTTGACGCCACATCGGGTTGAGAACCGGATCGCTAGGGTCAAAAACAGCCAGTTCGTAGAGTGCCATCGAACCAGCCCAGCCTGCTACTAAGGCTGTGTGCATTAGGTGTACAGAAATCAGCCGCCCTGGATCATTCAGAACGACTGTATGTACTCGGTACCAGGGTAGTCCCATCGACTACGCTCCTCCTCGATGAGTTAGTTTACAAAGCAATTTTCTTACTGAGGTTCTGAGAGACGAAAGCCGCCACTCAGAAAACTCTCTCTTGTTTTTTGTTATTGCCAGAGCCAGAGTGTTACCACAGCTTAGTCTTATAAGTCAGACAGCGTGGGCGCTTCGGCAATGCTTAATCGTTCCCTTGAGATTTACCCTGTAGGGTAGCCATCGCCAAGCAAAAAATGAGAATGTTTTAAAAAGTGTAACTATTGATGGAATTGTTTGCAAGCGTGTAAATTGATGCGATCGCGTAGCATCTCCAAGTTTTTTCGCTACCAATCCCCATCACAGATTAAATTTACTTATATTTTCTTTACGAGGAGGGTGGGGATGAGGGAGATGAGGAAGAATAAATAATGCCCTATGCCCCATGCCCCATGCCCTACTAAACCACCAACTGGATATTTTGCAATTGACACTTCGCCTCAGCCGTATCCAGGCGTTCAATTACCTGTTCAGCACTCATCAGACGCTTGAGTACTACTTGACCTATGGTTTTACTGGCAATTACTGGTGTTATTGGCTTGACTTCCACGGTTAAAATGGCTTCTTCAACTCGATAAAGCCATAGCAATTCGTTTTGTTCGACTAAACAAATATTCATTCGCTGAATATCTGGTTGGCGTCGCCATGCAGTTATTTGCCATAGTCCATCAGATGCCCAGACTCTAGCAACTGTCCATCCCTCAGATAGAAAGAAATACTTCACGGTCTTAGTCTCACTATTAGACTTTCTATTTCCTATTTACCATATCTTACATATCTGATTTGTTAATGTATAACTAATGATATTTTAAATGAAGGCTATTTAAGTTATTGCCCACGTTTTAATAGGAAAAATCATTACTTAGATCACTTGGATCGGTACAAAAAATCACAAGATTATAATATCTAATTTGACGCTAATAATTTTATTTTTTTGCCAAGTTAACAAGATATTTTTATGTATAATATGTTAGCAAGGCAGCAACATATTATGACTACTTTAGGTAATTATGAACAAACCTATAAACTCACCATTTAGATATCCAGGCGGCAAATTTTATGCTCGTAATTTGATTCTTAATCATATCCCCTCTCACACTTATTATACTGAACCTTTTGCTGGCGGTGGGTCTATCTTCTTTGTAAAAGATAAAGTAAATAGTAATTGGCTCAATGATATTGATGACTTATTAATAAATACCTTATTAATAGTTCGAGATCAACCCGAAGAGTTAATAAATTTTTTAGAAGGTGAATCTGCCACTAAAGAAAGGCATACATATTATAAAAATGAATTCATCCCACAAAATAAATTAGAACAAGCTGGTAGATGGTTTTACCTCAACAGAACCTCCTACTCTGGGATCATGAAACATCAAAACTGTTATTGGGGATATGGTGAAAAATACAGTATGCGTCCAGAGAATTGGCCTAGAAATATACGTCGAACTTCTGAGAAACTTCAAAACGTTAAAATTACTAATCTCGACTTTGAAGAAGTGATCGAATCTGTACCTGATGGATCTTTTTTATTTATTGATCCTCCTTATTTCAATGCGGATCAAGATAAATTTTATGTTCATTCATTTGCTAAAGATGATCATTTCAGGCTATGCCAAATATTAAACAGACATAAGCAAAGAATAAAATTTCTTATAACTTATGATAATAGCGACGCAATTAGAGAACTATATGACTGGGCATTGGAAATACACGACAAAGAATGGAATTATACAATTAATAGAACCGATAATCAAAAAAATGGAAAAAGAAAACAAGATAACTTTAAAGGGGAACGATATAAGGGAAAAGAAATTTTTATATTAAACTACTGTTCTCTTGACTCTACCTATCAAAACTGGGAACAATTAATTTTAAATATCTAATGATTCTATAGAACACTTTCTAAGTATTTTTATTTAATAATCCCAAATATATCTATTTATTGGAGCAAAACCCTGTATCAAAAGTGGGTAAATTAGTAATTAATTGTAATAAATGCTATAAGACTAGCGAAGATATAGTATAATCACTGACCGATCAGTACATAAAATTTAACTGTATGACCTGGTTTTCCTTGTCCGTGAAACGGTGGAGTCGGATTACACAATTTCTATCTTTATTCTGTCTATGTTTATTATTAGTTGTTAGTTGCACTCCTCGTCCACAGCCAACTACACCACCATCCGGTTCTGTAAATAGCCCTACAGGTGATGGTCGGATTACTATAGGTACAACAGCAAAGCCAAGAACCCTTGATCCGGCTGATGCTTATGAGTTAGCATCTTTAGGTTTGGTGTTTAATATGAGCGATCGCCTCTACACCTACGAACCAGGAAGCACGGAAATTAAGCCCCAGCTAGCTACAGCATTACCCAAAGTTAGCCAAGATGCCTTAACTTATACCATTCCCTTACGTCAGGGAGTAGTTTTTCACGATGGAACTCCTTTCAATGCTCAAGCAATGGCCTTTACTATCCAGCGCTTTATTGAAAATAAGGGAAAACCCTCATTCTTACTAGCTGATATAGTAGATTCGGTAAAAAGTACAAGCGAGTATGAGTTAACCATCAAGTTGAAAAAGCCCTTTGCAGCGTTTCCTTCATTGCTGGCGTTTCCTGGTGTGTGTGCAGTTTCACCAAAAGCTTACGAACTCGGTGCTGGGAAATTTAAGCCGAATATCTTTGTGGGGACTGGCCCTTACAAATTAGGACAGTATGGTACTGATTCAATCCGATTTGATCCGTTTGATAAGTATTGGGGAGAAAAACCAGTTAACAAGGGTGTTAACCTCCAAATTCAAACTAGTCCAGTTAATTTGTTTAATGCTTTCCGTACAGGCGCAATCGATGTAGCTTATCTGTCACTACAACCAGATCAAAATCGTAGTTTGTCAGAAGGTGGTAAAAAAGGGGATTGGCAAGCGATCGCTGCTAACGGTAGTGTAGTAAGTTATCTAGTATTAAACCGGAATCAAAAGCCTTTAGATAAATTAGAGGTAAGACAAGCGATCGCCTCAATAATTGACCGTCCACTTTTAAACGAGCGAGTATTACTTGGTCAAGCAGATCCGCTTTATAGCATGATTCCCACAACGTTTAATGTTTCTGTGCCATTATTCAAAGATAAATATGGCGATGCTAACTTTGAGCAAGCTAAAAAATTGTTAACTACTGCTGGTTTCTCCAAAGAAAATCCCGCAAAAGTGCAAGTTTGGTATCCTTCTAGTTCGCCTACTCGTAGTTTGGCAGCACAAACCCTCAAATCCCTTGTCGATGTCAAAATGGATGGAATACTGCAATTTGAAGTCACCCCCGCCGAAGGGCCTGCCTTTTTTAAAGACATTGCCAAGGGTTTGTATCCCGCAGCTTTACTTGATTGGTATCCAGACTTTTTAGATCCAGATAATTACGTCCAGCCGTTTTTGTCTTGTGACAAAGGTTCAGTTGCTAAAGGATGCGAAGATGGAGGCAGTCAAACTCAGGGTTCGTTCTACTATAGCGAAGCTGTGAATAAACTGATTGATCAGCAACGCAAAGAACTAAACCCCGAAGCGCGTCAGAAAATTTTTAGAGAAATTCAAACGCAAGTAACAACTGATGTACCTTACGTTCCCTTATGGCAAAACAAAGACTATGTATTTGCTCAAAAAGGTGTTAGCAGCGTACAACTTAACCCCACCCAAATTCTGGTTTACCAGACAATTAAAAAGTAGTTAGGAGTAGAGACGCGATTAATCGCGTCTGTTTTAATTAAATATGTCTCGCTCAAAAGCTTTACAATATTACATTGTTTCTCGGTTGCTTCTCGCGCCACTCCAGCTATTAACAATCATCACCATTGTATTTCTCTTACTAAGAGCAACACCAGGAGATCCAGCAGATGCAATTCTCGGTGGACGTGCGCCAGAAGCTGCTAAAGAAGAATTGCGAAAACAACTAGGTTTAAACCTTCCTCTGTGGCTACAGTACCTAAACTATTTGGGAAGCATACTGCGCTTTGACTTGGGAACCTCTTTAATGAGTCGGGGAGAGAATGTTTGGGACATAATTGGGCAATATTTCCCGGCGACGGTGGAGTTAGCAGTATGTAGTATGGCCGTTGCACTCATCGTTGGTATTGCGGTTGGGACTCTTTCGGCCTCTCGTCCTGGAACGTATTTTGATGTTGGTGGGCGCTTATTTGGTATCATCACCTACGCACTCCCCATGTTTTGGGCGGGAATGCTTTTGCAGTTGATTTTCTCAGTCCAATTGGGTTGGTTTCCTAATTCCAATCGCTTTCCGCCTAATCTTCCGGCTCCCACTCTTGTGACTGGATTGTATACAATTGATAGCTTACTCGGTGGAAACTTCACCCAGTTTTTCACATCTTTGCACCATCTGGCTCTACCGAGTCTCACACTAGGAATTTTGCTCAGTGGGATTTTTGAGCGAATTGTGCGAGTGAATTTAAAGCAAACCTTGCAAGCAGATTATGTAGAAGCCGCTAGAGCCAGAGGTATTGGTGAAAATAAGATTTTAGCCTCCCACGCTTTAAAAAATGCGCTAATTCCAGTTATTACAGTCTTGGGATTAACCTTTGCGTCTCTGTTGGGTGGAGCGATTTTAACAGAAGTGACATTTTCTTGGCCTGGTTTAGCTAATCGACTGTATCAAGCGATCGCCGATCGCGATTATCCCACAGTCCAGGGAGTACTAGTATTTTTTGGTGCGATCGTTGTGAGTGCCAGCATTTTAATTGATATTTTAAATGCTTATGTAGATCCGCGAATTCGATATTAGTAAAGAGTTATTAAAATAATTCGTAATTCGTAAATATAGCGTTTTTCCTTTACTCTTACCTATCTCCTAAAAGGCTACCGTGTACACACAAGTCTCTCTTGACGCAATTTACAGTTTATCGAATAGCCCAAAGAAACCTCACCCTGGTTATGCTACGCAAAACCTGTCCCTCTCCTTACTAAGGAGAGGGATGTCCGTCAGGACAGGGTGAGGTTTTTGTTTTGTTGTCTTCTTTGATATAAAAATGATAAGAAGTGGTTTTTGATATTTATAATAATTTTATATTAGGAAATCGTATGCTTAGTAGACAAGATTATGAAAACTTTCAGATACAATGGATAACTACAAATACTGTTAGTTGTTTTTTAGCTTTTTTAATCTGGTTAATTGTAGGATTAGTGATGGATAATATTAAACCAGATTTAGACTATTGGTTAAAGAATACTATATTTCTTATTAGTTTTTTTTCCCCTGGTGTTGTAATTGGACTATCACAGTGGTTACTACTTCTCAAAAAGATTCCCACGATAAGTTGGTTATGGATACTATCCAATGTACCCGGATTGTATTTAGGTTTGATGTCTACATTTGTAGCTTGTGGTTTTACTCTACTATTTATTATTAATTTTTTACAAGGTACTCATGAACTAACACAGGGATTTTTAATAGGCAGTATAGGAGGTGCGATTGGAGGTGCTGTAGGAGGAATTATTACTGGAATAATTCAACATCTTTTAATTAGAAAGAATTTTTCTGTAAATTACTTGTGGATAATCACTAGTACTGTAAGTTGGTCTCTAAGTTGGAGTCTAGGTTGGACTGTAGGATGTATAGGCGCTCGTATTTTTAATGCAATAGGTTCTTTTTTCGGTATAAAATCATCATATGAAGCAAGCTATATGTTTGGTTTTCCATTGCCTGTTGTTGGGATTATTTTTGGTTTTGTAAATGCAATTATTACAGGAAAAGTACTGGTTCGGTTATTGAGACAATCTAAACAAACCCATTCGTGATAAAGATCCGCGAATTCGGCATTAAGCTGCTTGACATTTTGTTAATTTTATTAAGAAATACCACTTGCTAAAATACCAAGAATTTTATTCACATCTTTGAGATAATATTCGCTTAAATCAATAGTCAATGTTTGTTCTTCTAATTTCAGAAATTGCCAAATACTGCCCGTTGTGACTGCTCCGTAAATTATTTTAATCTCAGTTGCAGCTTGCTCATTAAAAATTTGGGCTGCTACCATTTCTGCTGCACACTGACCCAAACCCGCATTAATATTTTCTTTTTTAGCTTCTACAACTGTAATTACTGGTGCTGTCAAAATTAGAATTTCTGGAGATTTAGTAATAATAAAATCGCAAGTACCGTTTAATCCTTTGCTATTATCGACAGTGAAATCTACCCCAGAAAATAAACCAATTTCTTCTCGTAATTGTCGGCGTAAATCAACTAAAATGGGAGCAATAATTAACTCAGAACGAGCTTTTTCACTATTACTACCTAAAGCGATCTCCAGGTTATAATTGAGGGTTTCTACAAGTAAATTACTCGCTGTTAATTCAGGAACAGCAGCGAAAATATCGCGTTTTTCTAATGTGGTTAAATTAAACTCTTGTTTTGCTTTAGCTAAACTAAACTCGCTGTAGGCCATAGAACTACTACTCCGTTTAGTTTCTAGTTGAAGAATACACACCTAATTTTTGCACAAATATCAACTTAAGCTTCTAAAAGCCTATCTTCTTAAACTACGAGGATCGAGTGCATCTCTCAGCCCATCACCAAGTAAGTTGAATGCCAACACTGTGAGGATAATCAGCACAGCCGGCGGCCAGATTAACCAAGGTTGCAGCACCAAAATTGAAGCATTGCTAGCCAGAGAAAGCATATTGCCCCAAGAGGGGTCTGGTTGTTGAATACCCAAGCCGATGAGACTCAGTATTGCTTCTGCACCAATAAAGCTGGGAATTGCAAGAGTAGCAGAAATAATTATATAACTAGCCGTTTGCGGCAAAACGTGGCGGAGGATGATATAAAGTGGATTACCGCCCATTGCGCGTGCCGCTTGGACAAATTCTCGCTCTTTAATTGATAGTACCTGTCCGCGAATCACCCGTGCTAAACCAGCCCAGCTAATAACCGAAGTAATCACCACAATCAGCAAAAAGCGCTGGGTACTGCTTAAGCCAGGTGGTAAGACTGCTCCCAAAGTCACCAAAAGATAAATACTGGGGAAAGTCATTAGCACTTCTGCCAAGCGCATAATGACGCTATCAGTTACACCGCCCAAATAGCCGGAAATTCCCCCAATCAGCAAACCGAGGGGATAGGTAATGATAATGCCAAAAATGCCGATAAACATACTGATGCGACCGCCATGCAGCAGGCGACTAAATTGGTCGCGGCCTTGGTCATCAGTCCCTAAGATGTTGAACTTTGCGCCACTTGTTGTCCCAAATAAATGCCAATTTAAGGGGATACCAGAAAAGATTGTCACCTCATCCCACTTCGGGGGTAAAGGCAAACTCATCTGCAACAATCGGTATTCTGGCCCGGGGACAAATAAACGCAGGGGTGAAGGCTTTTTGAAGTCTACAATGAGTTGGCGATCGCCTGTTTCTAAATTCGTGTCTCCCTGAGTCGTCGGATAAACATGAGGCCCGATAAACTGCCCTGACTGAGAAAGCCAGTGTATCTTAGTTGGTGGCAGCAGTGAACCATTGGCCTGTGAAGCATACGGATCATAAGGAGCCACAAAATCAGCTGCAATTACTGCTACATAGAAAACTAACAGCAAAATTGCCCCAAATCGTGCCAATGGATTTTTCTTCAGTCGTCGCCACCAATCCATAGTAGTTAGGAGTTAGGAGTTATAAGTTATGAGTTATCAAAGTTTTATCTTAATTCATAACTCATTCATAATTAATAATTCTTAACTCCCCACTCCCCACTCCCCACTCCCCACTCTCAACTCCCAACTCCTAACTCCTAACTCCTAACTTTCCACTCCCCACTCTCAACTGCCAACTCCTAACTTTTCTAAATAGCGCTGCTGTTCTTGCTGTTGTTTTTCGTGTTCTACAACAAACACGTTTGAGTAGAGATTAGCGAGAATTTGTTTTCCCTGTTGTGTCAGTGATAGATAATGCAGTCCGTCTTGGATATAGGGAAAGACACCATTCCAGTAAAACTTAGCGTAGTTATTACGTAAATCGGCAGGGGTTTTATAGCCCAAAACTTTATTTACACCAGTTTCTTCAAACTCGTAAAATAAAGAAGTAATTTTCTTCAAGTAACGCGGGTCACTTAGTTGCCCAATCAAATCAGCAGCACGTACTAATCCGGCAAAGCACTTTGTCTCTTGCTGATCTTCTGCCGCAGGCACGGGAAATCGAGTCAATTCAATATTGCTCTTAATTGCCTCAGCATCTATCAACTTGTGACCGCCAAAACGCTCATCAATAAACAGCTTGGCTCTATCAACATGATAGGGTGTGAGACTGGCATCAGAAGCGCCAGAAGCTACAGAAATCATTCTGCCATTTTTACCTGTGGCATATAAGTCTGCTGTTTCTCGATCTTGTCGGCAAACTCCCTTAACGTAGCCAATATCATGACACAGCAAGGAAATTATACAATGCAACCAATCTTCACTAGAAACACCGCCTTCTCTAATGTGTTTGCCACGTAAGATTTCTTGCCCCACTAGGGTGACAAGGACAGTGTGTTCAACATTGTGATAAAGAGCGTCGCTATTGGCAATGTTTTCCAAAGCCATATTACCAGCCCAGGCGATAATGTCCTGATAATCATTTTTAAAGCAACCATAGGTGCGACGGTAGCCTTCTCGAATTTCATTTACGAAGGCATCAATTAAAATTTCAGTGGCATTGAACATATCTGTTTACTCTGGTAAATACCAATTATTTATTGATTTGATTGATTTGAAAATTCCATAATCAGGGCCACCTTACTGGAATTTAGAGCAATGTAGTTGGCTCCTTTGTAACTCATATATAGCTGTGGACGCTAGCTTGACTGCGGCTTGTATTGCATGATTTTGCAATCTCTTCCTGGCAACACAAAGGCTTTAGAGAAATTCTGGGTTGCATAGAAAAAATAATTTGCCCGATTTTAATGACTTCTCTGGCAACGATCGCACATATTTTGCCCCTAGCATTAGGAATTGTTGCAGGTTCTGAAGTTCGCCAACCAATGGGAATTGCCATTATAGGCGGTTTCACAACTTCCACCCTGCTGACACTGGTGGTAGTACCAGTGATATTAACTTCCAAAATTGGATTAAGCATACATTGCGCTATGGCTTTGGTAAGAAACCACCGCGCCCATAATACCCCATGCCCGCTCAATTTTGGATTTGCAATTTTAGATTTTAGATTGTTCAATCCAAAATTCAAAATCTAAAATTCTTCTGCCCAATGCCCAATTTTGTGCGATCGCATTTACCAATGGGAATCATAACAAACAGATTCACCAGAGTAAATATCCAATGGCTTACCAAAATATCACCGCCTCCCTTTCCCCAGCAGATATCCAAGAAATTAAAGCTGCCTTTGCGACTATCCAAGCAAAGATGCCTTTTCTCGTTACCCTGAGTGTGGAAGAACGACGCAAGTTATTTAAGATGGGCGATAAAAGCCTAGCCTTTGTCAATACTAGCCTGACTGCTGCCCAATCTAACCGAGACATTTTACCAGCTAGCTTTGATGTAGACGAATTTGTGCGCGATTATCAATTAGCAGCAACGCTTACCGAACTGTTGATTAAACTGCAACAACTGACAGAACAGGTAGATGATACCCTAATGGCAGTCGGTAGCGAAGCAATGGGTAGCAGTTTGACTGTTTATGATTATGTCAAGACTGCTGCTAAGAAGACTCCAGGGTTAAAAACTATTGCCGAACAGTTAGGGGAACGGTTTAAAGCTATTAAAAGTAAACCTGCTAAAACTGCTTCTGGTTCATAGGCTGTAAACTTTGCCAGAGATACGGGAAGAGTGAAAGGGGAAAAGTTAAAGGTTGATGCACATCCTTTTCTTTTCCCCTTTTTCTTTTCTTAACTGCTGAATGAGTCTTTGATACTCGTGGGAGAGTCTTTGATACTCGTGGGAGAGTCTTTGATACTCGTGGGAGAGTCTTTAATACTTGTGGACGAGTCTTTGATACTTGTGGACGAGTCTTTAATACTCGCGGGAGAGTCTTTGATACTCGTCGGCGAGTCTTTGATACTCGCGGGAGAGTCTTTAATACTTGTGGACGAGTCTTTGATACTCGCGGGAGAGTCTTTAATACTCGCGGGAGAGTCTTTAATACTCGTGAGCCAGTATTTAGAACTTATTGAATAGCCTAAGAAAACCTCACCCTGGTTCTGCTACGCAAAACCTTTCCCTCTCCTTAGTAAGGAGAGGGATGTCCGTTAGGACAGGGTGAGGTATGAACGGACTTTTGGGTAATCGCATAACTTGTGTGTACACCGTAACCTATTGGGAGAGAGGCTTTAAAAGCCGTATTGCTTTGTAGAGAAGGAGTTAAATTTCGCAGGACTTGTACTTTCACTTCAGAACTCCGGGCAAGCTTGCTATTATGCTGGTAGCCGCGTGTAATCTGCCACCTTGCACCCAATTATGCTCACCATACCCCGCCGCACCAGCAAGCCGCTCTTTTTCCTTTTCTGTTTCACCCTACTCCTGACTTTCTTCCTCTCCCTACCTTGGATAAACGCCAAAGAAACCCCCAAACCCAAACCCCAAGGTTGGCAGATTAACGGTATATCAGCAGCCCTTGATGATGGATACGACCAAGTTAAGGGACATGCTCTCAAGCAATTAATTAAATATGATCTGAAAGATTTGAAATCCGTGGGCAAGAAACCGGAGGATTTGGCTCAAAAAGTTGCCCAAATTCTCAAAGATCAAAAGGTGTACTACTCTGTTCGTGCCAGTGCGGCAGAGGCATTAGGGAATCTGGGGCCAGCTGCGGTTAACTATGTCCCTGACATAGCCCAAATCCTCAAAGATCAAAAGGTGGACAGCTATGTTCGTGGCAGTGCGGCAGAGGCATTAGGGAATCTGGGGCCAGCTGCGGCTAACTATGTCCCTGACATCGCCCAAATTCTCAAAGATGAAAAGGTGTACTACTCTGTTCGTGCCAGTGCGGCAGAGGCATTAGGGAATCTGGGGCCAGCTGCGGCTAACTATGTCCCTGACATCGCCCAAATCCTCAAAGATCAAAAGGTGGACAAGTATGTTCGTGGCAGAGCGGCAGAGGCATTAGGGAATCTGGGGCCAGCTGCGGCTAACTATGTCCCTGACATCCTCCAAATCCTCAAAGATCAAAAGGTGGACTACTCTGTTCATGCCAGTGCGGCAAAGGCATTAGGGAATCTGGGGCCAGCTGCGGCTAACTATGTCCCTGACATCGCCCAAATCCTCAAAGATCAAAAGGTGGACAAGTATGTTCGTGGCAGAGCGGCAGAGGCATTAGGGAATCTGGGGCCAGCTGCGGCTAACTATGTCCCTGACATC
>NZ_JABXKP010000100.1:24760-264215 GCF_017114985.1 Nostoc sp. JL33
AGGCATTAGGGAATCTGGGGCCAGCTGCGGCTAACTATGTCCCTGACATCGCCCAAATTCTCAAAGATGAAAAGGTGTACTACTCTGTTCGTGCCAGTGCGGCAGAGGCATTAGGGAATCTGGGGCCAGCTGCGGCTAACTATGTCCCTGACATCGCCCAAATCCTCAAAGATCAAAAGGTGGACAAGTATGTTCGTGGCAGAGCGGCAGAGGCATTAGGGAATCTGGGGCCAGCTGCGGCTAACTATGTCCCTGACATCCTCCAAATCCTCAAAGATCAAAAGGTGGACTACTCTGTTCATGCCAGTGCGGCAAAGGCATTAGGGAATCTGGGGCCAGCTGCGGCTAACTATGTCCCTGACATCGCCCAAATCCTCAAAGATCAAAAGGTGGACAAGTCTGTTCGTGTCAGTGCGGCAGAGGCATTAGGGAAAATCAGACAACTGAAGTTAGAAGAGGTTGTCGTAATTTTGAATTATGCCTACGAACCAAATCAACAATTCTTTGGTTCTTACTCTGAGAATAATAACTTTGAATTTTGGCGATTTTGGACTTATTTCTTAGGTGGCAGTAGCGAGGAAGTCAAAACCCTACTGACATGGCTAGGCAGACCTCAAGCAATTCCTGATAAACTGACACACGATGAAGGTGTAAAAACACTAGAACTCTTCCTTAAAGCCTGGGAACCCAGCCGAGATTTAGCACGATTACACGAAGACTTAGCCAAGGAAATCGCTGTAGTCGCCAGAAAAGTTTCTTGGCATCCAGGAGATATTCTCATTTTAGAAAAGCACTACAACAACCTCAAAGGACTCAACGAAGCTGATTCACTGCAATCAGTCATAATTAACCTCAAGGGTTGGCAGTGGTTTTTTAACGCCAGAACTACTATTTTGATTCACGCTGCCTTTTGGCTTCTCCTCATCTTTGCCTACCCCAAATTTCCCCAAGTCCAAGCCATCTTCTTCTGGAACCCTTGGGTACGCCGTATTCTCGGCGTGGGCTATGTCGGCTTTCTCCTCACCTGGTTTCCCCCCTTCCGCCGCAAATTATTTGAACCCTTCAAACCTTCCCTATTAGCCGATGCTGGGTTAGATAATTTTCATGACCAATCATACTTCCCAGAATCTCAAGTCAAAGTTCCCGCTTCAGGAGACATCCTGCCAATTACCCCAGCCTTACCCAGCATTCAAGGACAAATTATCTTAGAAGGCGATTCTGGCTTAGGAAAGTCGATGTTTCTCCGCCATCTGTTGAAAAACTCCCAGCGCATAGTCGTTTATCTCCCCGCCCAGAAATGTCATAAAGGCGTAATTGAAGCCATCCAAGACAAGCTACACGGCCAAGCCCAAGATGCAGGCTTTCTGAAAAACCTGATTTACAGTGGCGCGATAGATATCTGCATCGACGGACTCAACGAAGTCACCGCCGACACCCGCGCAAAAATCTGCCAGTTTGTCGAAAGCTATTTCCGGGGCAACATTATAATGACTACCCAGCCCCTAGAGTGGACACCCCCCTCAACAGCCAAAACATACTACTTGCAGCCCCTTGAGCAACAACAAATTCAAGAGTTTTTGATCTCCCGTCAGCCGCGACTACCCCAAGATGCCAAAATTCAAGGTGCTGATTACGAAAAAGCCTGCACGAATTATTTAACAGAAGTCCTCAAACAGCAACAAGCCCAAGAAGAGTTAGATGCTGTCCGCCGAATTCTTTCCAACCCAATGGATCTAACTGTGGTAGCGCTGATGTTATCACAAGGTAAACAGCCAAACTTGTTTCGCCTGCAAGAACAGCAATACAACCTGATGGCGGCAGAATACCAGCAAGAATGGAATCAAGAATTTCCGCTCAAAAGATTTTCCGCCGCCGTCTACCAAATGCGACTCGAAGACAAACAAGCCTTACCCGCCGATGAATTTCACCAAGTTGTCAAGTCTTTGGAAGACGAGAAATACAAGATGGTAGTCAGCCGTCAGTGGCAAGATGAAAAAAGCGAAGCCAAGAAAGAATGGTACTTCCGCCATGATAAAATCATGGATTTCTTCTTAGTGCAAAACTTTCTGGGCGAAACTGATGCCGCCGAAGGACTATTAGTTGATAGAATGGGCGATCCGCGATTTCGTGGTGTTTATTTCTTGCTAGCAACCTTACTTGAGATAGATGCAGCCAAAGAACTGCGGGAAAAATTGATTCAATACGCGGCTGACACGAGAGACAATACGGTGAGTAATACTTTTGTGCAGTTGTTGCGGACTAGATAAGTGGGGCATTGGGCATGGGGCATGGGGCATTGGGTATTGATTATTTCTCCCTCATCTCCCCGACTCCCCACCCCCCTCCCTTAACACTTGAATGTGCGTAGGCGTAGCCCGTCGTAGACATCGCTTTCATCGCTATGATCGGATAAACTTTCAAGGCTAGCTGGAATGTTGAATAACTGGGAGCTGATCTGAGAAATGCCTAACACGCTATACGATCAAGATTTGCAATTATGGATTGAGCAAACCATTCAACAGTTACAAAATCATGATTTTGAGGCGTTGGATATTGAGCATTTGATTGAAGAGCTAGTTGATTTGGGTAAAGCTGAGAAAAATGCGCTCAAAAGCAATCTGACAATTTTGTTGGCGCATTTACTCAAGTTACAAGTTCAGCATCATGTACCGGATAGCATGAAAGGCAGCTGGTATAGCTCAATACTTGAACATCGTCAGCGAGTTTTGAATAATTTGGCAGATACTCCTTCTCTAAAAAGTTTTCTGGTAGAAGCGGTGGAAAAAGCCTACCCAGATGCTCGAAAGCTAGGGATTAAGGAAGGTAAGCTGGCTAAGTTTGGGGTTCGGATACCCCAGGAAAGTGAATATCCCACGGTTTGCCCTTTTTCGATTGAGCAGATTCTAGATGAAGATTTTTACCGGCTGTAGAGGATCGCTCTCATATTGGTTTACATCTAGATAGATAGACAGGTGAACCGAAAAGTTCTACAATCTGACTGATTGCGGTAATTTTACCTATTGCCCAATCCATATAAGCATAGTAAAGATTTTCTAGTGATTCCGTTTGATTGCGGAAGCACTAAATTAATATAGGAAAGTCTTTAAGTAAGGGACAGCAAACTAATGGATGTAAAGCTGATTCTAGCTGGATTAACAGTTATCTTTACGCTTTCGTGCTTATTTTTTGGCACGAAAAATGGATTCTATGATTCAGATAACTATCACGGCAATGGCTCCGCACATTGAGATAAGTCTGTAGACACTTGGGCGACTTCCCGTAGGGTGAGTTGGCTAAGATAGCTCAGAACTTACAAAGGGAAAATAAACAAGAAGCATCCTTTAGCTCCTAGTTTGATGACTTTCTTGTTAGCCCACCTTTCCGAACCAGTGCAGGTTCGGTGGAGGCGTCCTCCCCAATCAAAAATCCGTATTCTCAGGGTGTAGGGGCGCACAATAAAACTTACCCCTAAGTCACAAAACCAAAATTTGTGTAACTTTTGGCTTTTGGGATATGTCCATGATGATGAGGTTTGAGGGGAGGAAGCATGAGGGATAATCTGTCGGCATCTTCTCGCGTAGATGCTGCCGAAGCAGGTAGTGAATTAGAATGTTTGCCCTATAGTGTCCAGCATGACAATGAGGGCGTGTGTTTATTGGTGAAGATGGGGCCACATCGCATCCTGTTGGACTGTGGTTTGGAGGATATTTCATCGCTGGCTAAAGGGCTTAATGAGTCGGTACGTGGAGCTAGTTCGCCCCTACCAGCAGATTTAGTTTTGATTAGTCACGCCCACCCAGATCACGCCAGAGGGTTACTGGCACTGCATAAAGCTTTTCCCAAGTTACCTATTTATGGTAGTGAGGTGACTAGCAAGTTGCTGCCGCTCAATTGGCTAGAGCAAGAAAGAGAGGGAATTTCCCAATTTTGTCATGCTTTGCCGTTGCGATCGCCTGTGGAATTTCAAGAGGGTCTGGTAGCAGAATTATTTCCCGCCGGGCATCTACCAGGGGCAGTGGCAATTCTACTTACCTACACCACCAAGCAGCGTATTTACAAGCTACTGTATACAGGCGACTTTTTCCTGTCAAACTCACGGTTGGTAGAAGGTTTGCGTTTAGAGGAATTGCGAGGCTTAGACTTGGATGTGCTGATCATTGAAGGCAGTTATGGCACATCGCGTCATCCTCATCGCCGTACCCAAGAAAATCAACTAGCAGAGCGAATTAATCGGGCGATCGCTGACCATTGTTCTGTCATCCTTCCCACCCCAGCTTTAGGATTGGGTCAAGAACTGCTAATGCTCTTACGGTCACATCACCACTTCACCGGACGAGATTTAGATATCTGGGTAGATGGTGCTGTGGCGACTGGATGTGATGCATATCTAGAACTGCTACCCCACCTCCCCCCATCCGTGCAGAACTTTGCCCGCCATCAACCCTTGTTTTGGGATGAACGGGTGCGTCCCCGCGTGCGTCGTTTACAATCAGAACACCGTCCCACAGTAGGCAAGTCACCTTGTATAGTCCTTACCGACTCTAAAGATGATTTGGGTAAGCACTGCCAACTAGACTCAGGCCCTTGGCTGATCCTCCTACCAGAAAAAATTGATATAAAAGTTAACAAAGAATATTTAGCGCCTACCACTGTCGAAACCTATCTTTTAGCTCAACATAGTGATGGGCCTGGTACTACGCAGCTAATTCATAATTTGCGACCCCAGCACGTCATTTTCGTCCACGGTTCTCCTGCCTACTTGGCAGACCTGACTAGCTTAGAGGAGTTGCAAAACCGCTACCATGTACATTCCCCGGCGGCTGACACCTTAGTAGAACTGCCCATCGGCGATACATTTTTACAACCAGCAGCACCAGAAACTAACTACGAAGGTGAACTAACAGAGTTGGCAACAGTAATCACCATCACCCTACCCAATGTGATTACTGCCGATCCGCGTTGGCGGCAATTTGCCGATACTGGTTTAATCGAAGCTCGTTGGCAAGGGGAAGAACTAGTATTAAGGGGATTGTCTCAACGAGAACTGCTCAACCAAAATAGCGATCGCTATACATGGACAGATGTAGACTGTTGCGGTACCTGCCGACATCAAAGGGGGCAGCGGTGTTGGAATCCAGCTTCCCCGTTATATAACTTTAAGGTAACTCTAGAAGGTTACTGTCCTGCCTTTGAAGGTTTATCTAGTCCTGAGTCTTGAGTGCTGAGTTAGGATTTATTACTCAGCACTCGGCGAGAAGTCAAAGATAAGGCTTGCTTACATCTGACAGTCGGTGACTCAGCACTGATTATTCTGGATTCGAGTCAGTGTAACGGTTGTGGATGCGTTCAGCTTCGGGACAATCTTCTGTCATCAGAGGTTCCACATTCCCGCGTGGTACTGAAGCCAATTTTTGCGTTACAGCACCAATGCTCTCGAGGCGAACCATTTCTTCCCAAGAACAAACTTCGTCCTCTTCTTCTGTTTCATAGCGTAGGGTCACTAAATCTCCCTCTATGTCGATGATGCGGGCGCGTTCGATCCAGCGTTGCTGGTCCCGCAAGAAAACACATACCTCGCGCCCATCGCAACAGAGTTGATAAATCTTGCGGTGTAGCATGTACTGTTTCTGCCTTTTTAAACAACGTAGTTAAACCTGTCAAAATCTGGGTTCTACCCCATTAGATTACACCTTTAAGAGGTTAATTTCACCGTTGAGAACAAGTACGCTTCATGACCCAATCCCAAGACTTGCTTGTAGTTGTCAAAATATCGGGAAATGTTGGGTCATTAATCAATGGTTGCTCTAGCAATGAACTCAATCCCCCCCCGGATGGTTCTAGGGAATGTCTGCTTTATAGAAGTCAAACAATTCGGTACCTGTCCTAAGCAGGTTTATATTTGTTGGTGAGTCATTCTTACCATTATGTAATAAAGAATACTCCAAAATAATCGTTGATTGCGGTTGTTTAACTTGCCTACTTTTAATCATTGGCATTACTGGGAAGTCCGGGGACTTGGCTTTACTTTTACCCACTTGTATCTGATCTTAACTCATTCTCTTGCTGACCTTGACGGTTTTCAACAACAACATTCAAAGAGTTTTGAGTTTTTAAGGTTTTTGGCTGCTCATGTCATGCTTGACTAAGATAAAAGGCAACGGAGTCAGGACAAGAGGCTCCAGAGGCAAAGGAGATGGCGGATAGAGGGGAAAGACGATGAGAAAATTCCCCTCTATCCGCCATCTTCTGTGGCAATATCAGCAAGATTTATATGGTAGGGGAAATTCCATAAGCACGTTCGACGAGGACGCTTCTCGTTTAATTTGACCTGCGCGAACTGCATTGTATAGGGTTGCCAGGGCTGACAAATCCTGTTCCTTCCAGCATTTAGTGGCCAGCACTTGCTGGAGTAAACCCTCAGATTCAACACTAAGATATCCAGTTTGGAAGGCAGATTCAACGAGTGTGCGAATCATCTTGATTAGGGCAGAGTGAACAATTTGTTACGTCAAGTGTGGAACATTTTTCTCTGCTACTAATTGATATGGAACATAAGTATTGTGTGATTATAGTTACATTTAATTGGTGATTTGTATCACAATAGCATCACAATAATCAGTCATACAATCAAAGGATTTTAGATTTGAGATTTGAGATTACCCCAGCAATCAAGCAAAAAACTGGCGGAAATCTTCATCTTTTTGACTTAATTGCACCCAGTCTAGATTTAAGGACTGGAATTTTTGCACCAAGCGATCGCAAGCCGGACGTTCGGTAGCATAATGTCCAGCATCGATTAAAATGAGATTGCAATCGCGGCTTTCTTGAAACTGATGAAATTTACAATCAGAAGTCAGATAAGCTTGAGCGCCAGTTTTGGCGACGTCTGAAATGTAACTAGCCCCCGAACCGCCCAAAACGGCAACTCGTGAAATTGTTTGCTGCAAATCAGCAGTTGGGGAAAAAATCAAATTAGGGGAAGCAAGTCGGGTTTGAATCGCTGTGAGTAACTCCTGTAATGTCAAAAATGGCTCTAGCAAACCAACACGCCCATATCCTAATCCGGCTTGTGTAGGTACTATGGGAGTAACTTCTTTGAGTTCTAAAATCTGAGCCAAAACGTCAGCCGTACCATCCTGCACTTGGTCGAAATTCGTGTGAGCAGTGTAAATACCAATATTGTGGGTAAAGGCTAACCGTACCATTTCCGCGATCGCTTCACCAGTGCGTAAGGACTTGAGAGGATTAAAAATTAAGGGATGATGGGCAAATATCAGATTAGCATTTAGAGCGATCGCTTCTTCGATTACTGCTAAAGTCGGTGTCAAACACACCAAAACCCGTGCTTTTTCCTGCAAAACTCCTGGTTCAATCTGCCAGCCACAATTATCCCAGCTTTCACACCAAGCGGGATTTGCCCATGCTTCAAACCAAGTAATTAAATCAGCAATTTTCATAATTATTTTCTTCAGCAATTTTTAATTTTTAATTGCTAATCAGTGTCTCTGTGGTTGAATATCTAATTTTAATGCTAATTGCTGGCGCATTTCTTGGAAAGGTTTGTTCCATACAGGGCTAGCATTCCAGTCCCACACTGCCACCGGGATAAGTTGTTCTTCAGCAAGATAAGTTAGCAGACGATATTCATCTTCTGGTTCACGAGAAAAAGTGAAGGGATTGCGGTAGCCAGTATCACACAGTTTATAAGATATGACCTGACCGTGACTAATACGTTGTAAAAGTTCTTTACCTTTGACGAGTAAATAATCTAAAAAAACCAGACTAAAAGGCTCTATATGTGCGCGTTTTTGTGGCTCTTTTTGTACCCATCTTGCCCAGTCAAATCCATACATAAAATCGTGAACGTAACGAAAGCGCATTTCCGTTTTATTTCCGAACATCTCTATCAGAGAAACCATCTTTTTAGCAAAAACTTTTAAATAAGGAACAGCGCCCTCATCTGCTACTAAAGCCTGCCTAAGCATACTACTTACCAGAAAATCAAAATCCCAGAAGATGTTTTCTGGAAAATTTTGTAACTGAGTATATACTATGGATTGGAGAGTTTCCTGAAGGGTTGTGAGGAGTTTAATATCGGTGTTTTGTTCAATAATCAAATTTCCTAATTCTGCAAAACTGGTAATTAATGTCTTGTGGGGATTAAGTGACAATAGGTTTATAGACTGCTGGGCAAATATTTCATCAATAAAATGGAAAGTATGAGTTGGTGTCAGTTCTTGCTTCATAGTAATTGAAATAGCCCAGGCAGCTTACACTAAACATTAGTGTATATCGGAACAACTAGATTATTAAATAACCACAAATAAACTTAACTTTTTCATTTACAAATTGACACGAATTCTCGAAATGTGTATTTGGTAAACTTGGCATAAATAATTTTTATGCTCAAGTTATCACAGCGAAATGTATTTAATGCTTATCACCGCGCAGTTTACAATATTATACCCAAATAATATGCAGTATAAACAGAGTATTTAAACTCTACAAAGCGGCACTTTAAATAAACTACAATTAAGAATTATCTATCCAGAAATGTGAACAACCAATTCTCTTAAATGACTGCGGTGGCGGTGTTCCCAAATATAAATTCCCTGCCAAGTTCCCAGTACCAAATGGCCACGATTAATCGGAATATGTTCAGAAGTGTGGGTGAGTGCGGTACGAATGTGTGCCGGCATATCATCGGGGCCTTCTGCATCGTGGATGTATTTGCCTGATTCTGGCACGAGTTTTGCCATAAAATTAGCTAGATCCACAAGAACATCAGGATCGGCATTTTCTTGGATGACTAAACTAGCTGAAGTGTGGCGCAAAAATAAAGTACAAAGGCCAGTTTCAACTCCCGATTCTGTAACTATGGCTTCAATTTTCGCGGTTATATTGTAAAAAGATTTGCCAGTGGTGGAAATTTTTAGTAACTTTTGGTAGTGACTCATTTAAAACAGTAATTATTGATGACAGTAAAAGCTAATTAGCAGTTCAATCTGCTTGATTTGGTTGTTGTTCTGCCGTTGGTTGATCACTAGACTGAGTATGTCTTCTCCTAAAGAAGCTTAACACGGCATTTACAAAATCTTTTAGGATACCGGGGATGATAGGTGTGTTAGGCAGATTGTGAGACAAAGCTGTAATGTTATCTAGGTTCGGTTTTAGCAGTTCCAAACTCTCTTTAGAATATGTTGTATCGTCTTGGTTGGTATTCATAGTTTTTGTAGTTCAGGAATGAAATAAACTGTTACTTGATGTAACAAGGCAACCACAGTAATTCCAGCCGTAACACCAGTAGCATATTTCAAGGCTAGGGAAATATCATCTACTTGCTTCTGGTTTTTATTATAAGTCTCTCTCAAGTTAGCTAACATGTGTGACTGGTATTCTTGAGGTGAAAACTTTAAATATTTATTCTGGAAATCGCCAGTTTCTAGGTTGGGACTGACAAAAAATTTGCGTGGCAATAAAGCCCGTACTAGTAGCATAAAGTTGAAAAGCAGTAACAATATTTCTGTTACACTGAAAATACTAAATCTCGTAATCAGTCTAGATATTGTTAGAAAACTTAATAGTGCGGTGTTTGTGACAAATAGGATGTTCATCTGAGTGATTAAAATTTGCCGTTCTTCCTTTTGTCTTTCAATCACTCGACGCACATCTTGGGCGGCTAATTCCAACGTTTCTTTGTCTATTGTTGGATTTTCCATTATAAATTCACGTTGTTTTGAATAACTTTAATTTGACTGGAAATAGTTAATAACGGCATGAGCGATCGCTTCATTACCATCTTTAGCAATTGGTTGAGATTGTTTTGGTGGTTGGGGTAACTCATGTAGAAAATCCCAAGTCCCCTGGAAAAACTCAGATGAGGTGATAATTTGATGCTGGTTATAATTAGTTATGCCTTCTATTATAAAAGTTGCTTCGGCAAAGTCATCACGCGGCATGGTAACGATAGGTACTCCTAGCAGTGTGGCTTCAGAAAAAGTGCTGTAACCGGGTTTAGAAACGACTCGCCCACAAATAGGCATAAAATCCACAGGGCGATATTTACGGTCATTAATTTTCACTAAATTAGGTAAATCAGGGGCAGATTGATCAAAGACAATAAATTGCCAATCTGGAAATTGGCGTAGGTTATGATATGGTATTTGCTGCAAACCCAAACCGCCAAAGGTCAACAAAATAGTTTTTTCAACAGGTGCAGTTATTCTCCAAAGAGAGCGTAAATCATCAGCAGAGTGACGGGGGGAACCGCCTGTTAAGCCAACATCTGTGATATTGTTAAAAGCTGGCATTGGTTCGTGGAAAGGGAGACGAAATAGGCGATCGCACTTTGAGTACCAATCACTAATCCAATCAGCAATTGTGGTAAATTCACCTCCCCAATCCCGGTAGATAAAGTCCCAGCCAAAGTTACTCATCATCCAGCAGGGAATGTTTGCAGCTTTGGCAAACCCAGGAGCGAGGAAGGGAATATCTGCCAAGATGAGATTAACGCGATTTTGGCGGATAAAATTCACTTCTGAGGCAATCAGCGAATTTTGATGCTTCTTAATATGCAGCAACTTTTCTAAAGTCGCTACTTTATCCATTGTCAAACTATCGGTTTGCACTACACCCAAATCAAATGCACGGGGACGATAGATAAAATCGCCTTCTATATAGCACTCTAACAACCAGCGTGGGGCAGTGGTAACAAGAATTAGCAGAATTTCTGGACATAATTTTTGAATTGTCGCAGCTACAGAAGCCGTGCGGGCAGCATGACCAAAGCCGTGGTTAGTTATGGCTATGTATAAAATTGGGCGTTCCATTTTTAATTTAGGAGTAAAGAGAGACGCGATTAATCGCGTCTGTACAGGAGTATTGAGTAGAGATGCGATTAATCGCGTCTGTACAGGAGTTAAGTTGACTGACAAAAGTCCTTAAAGTCTTGTTCTTTCGCTTTCATCCCGCTTGGGAATCAATTCCCAAGCTAATAGCTTAAGTCTACTAAGGGACTTCCAAATAAAAAAATATTCAATTATTTATTGTGGGGTGGGCGTCTCGCCCGCCATATAAACTGGGCGCGGGCGAGACGCCCACCCCACAAGATTGAATAATTTATTTCTTGGAGTTCCCTAAAGTAGACTCAAAAGTATATTCAGTCCACTTTAGTGGACTTGAGCTATTAGCCCGCAATTTATTGCAGGGCGGGTTAAGGTGCAACGCATTCATATTAGGACTTACGCAACAAAATATCTATAACTCCCACTTTTTAACTAAGTTTTGCAAAAGCTTTGAATCCTCTCAACTAATAAGTCGATTTCCGATTCTAAAGTAAAGTAATGAACGGTGACGCGTATACAGCTAGGATCGGCAATTGTCCGAGTTAATATCCTTTGTGACTCTAAAAATTGCACCAACTGCAAATGAGGTTGCGGCTGATTATTTATTAGTTGAAAAGAAACTATACCGCTTTCAGGTGGGGAAGTTCGTAGACATTTAATATCGGGTAACGCCGTCAATTCTCGCCAGAGGTAGTCACTGTTATGGCAAATTTGCTCGTAACGTTCCTGTGACGTTCCCCATTGCTGATGGATTGCGATCGCCTCCCGTAACCCAACATACAAAGGATAAGCTAATGTAGACACTTCGTATCGTCGCCCATCTGGAAGCCAATCCACAGGCTGAGATTGACTATCCACAACAATGCCACTTAAGCCAATAAATGTAGGTTTCAGGCTTTCTCGTGCTTCTGGTCGAACATACAAACCACCAGCACCCGCAGGCCCACATAACCATTTATGACCAGTGAAAGCATAAAAATCTACTCCCAATTCAGTCAAGTTTAAAGGCAACAAACCAGCAGATTGGGCAGCATCTATCAATAGTAAAGAATGATTATTTCTGCATACTTCGGCAATTTTATCAAGAGGTAAAACTTGACCAGTATTCCAGAAAACATGACTCAATATCACAAGACGGGTATTTGGGCGCAAGTGCTGGGCAATAACTTTTACGGGATCGCCCTCATTTAAAGTCGCTTTTAGGGGACAGGTGGTAACTTCCACAGCGAATCTCCGCGCGATTTCCTGCGCTGTGGCAATCACGCCTGGGTGTTCGCAATCTGAGAGCAGCATATGGTCGCCAGCACGCCACTCAATGCCCCACATGGCGATATTACAGCCAATAGTGACATTCTGAGTCAGAGTAATTGTTTCAACTGCTGCATGTAACTCGGAAGCGATCGCAACTCTAGCAGCTTGAGTCTGAGGTGCTATCCAGCGATACGCCTCAGTGCCAAAGGGGCCTATTTGCTGAACATGAGCTTGAGTTTGAGCGATCGCATCCATTGCCCTTTGGGGCATCGGCCCTTGTCCCCCATAATTGAAATAAGTCTTATTCGCTAAAGCGGGAAATTGCTCTCGATGGCTATGCAACCTGGTTTGTGCGACAGAAGTACTGGTCATACCAATTTTAGATTTTGGATTTTGAATTTCGGATTAGTCTTAGTTTCTCATCTCCCTCATTCTCCCATTCCATTATTAATTGTCTGAGTTACTGCCAGAGTGTGCTAATTCTTGTTAACTTAAAGAAATGCTAATTAATGCTGAACTCCTACTGCAATACCAACGCTGTAAACGCCGGCCTTTTCTAGATATCCACGGTGACAAAAGTCAGCGCGATGCTCCCAATGAGTTCCTTGGGAAACTGCAACAGGACAAAATCGCCCATCAAATGAGTGCTTTGGCACAGATGACTTATCACCAACCAGATTATTCATACGGAAACTGGGAAAGCGGAGAGAAGGCAACTTTAGAATTGATGCAGCGTGGGGTTGAATACATATATAAAGGAGTACTGTCAGCACCTTATTCTGAAGAATACACCCTGCTAAGTCGTCCAGATTTACTCGTGAAACGGCCAGGAAAATCCCGCTTTGGAGATTGGATATACGTTCCGGCTAGTATTGAACTGGGTAAGCGCCCTAAGCAAGAATATCAAGTTGTTGCCGCATTTCACACCCAAGTTTTGGCAACAGTACAGGACTTTACACCAGAAACAGCTTGGCTGATATTGCGTAGCAAAGATAGAAATTATCCTGTGGATTTGTTCAAATGGACACCACGG
Source organism: Nostoc sp. JL33 (assembly GCF_017114985.1). GTDB lineage: Bacteria > Cyanobacteriota > Cyanobacteriia > Cyanobacteriales > Nostocaceae > Nostoc. Next base: position 37,889 of record NZ_JABXKP010000100.1, read on the forward strand.
ATGCAGCAGATTCTAGAGGAGTTTATTCAAGTTTTAGAGTTACCGAATCCGCCAGAGGTATTCATTGCCCGTCAAAAGTGCAATCTTTGCCATTGGTATAGTCAATGTTATGCGATCGCTCAATCTGAAAAACATCTCTCCCTGTTACCAGGCGTAACACCGATTCGCTACACTCAACTGCAAGCTTTAGCCATCACCACACTGGAATCTCTCGCTAACACCAGTCCCAGCGCCCTAGAAAACCTGGTTGGTTTTGACACTGAAGTAGCGCCCAAGCTAGTAGTGCAAGCTCAATCTACACTGGAAAAACGACCCCTAATCTTACCCTACCCGCTACCAATAAAAGATATCACATTCACAGCACCCATAGAGCTTTACTTTGATATTGAAGCACAGCCCGACTTAGATTTAGATTATCTTTTGGGGGTTTTGGTCGTTGATAGACTTGCCAACACAGAACAATTTTATTCGTTTTTAGCAGACAAACCAGAAGACGAAGAATTAGTTTGGCAGCAATTTTTGGATTTGGTTTGGCAATATCCCGAAGCGCCAATTTATCATTTTTGTGTCTACGAGTTTGATACAGTCAAGCGGTTGGCAAAACTTTACGGCACTCCCTACTCTTCAGTGCGTCCTGTATTAAGTCGATTTGTGGATGTGTATGAACAATTAACCCAAAGTGTAGCATTGCCCGTAGAAAGTTATGCCTTGAAAGCGATCGCTCGTTGGTTAGGATTTGAGTGGCGGGAAAAAGAAGCTAGTGGTGCCAAGTGTATTTATTGGTATGATCAGTGGCTAGAAACAGGCGATCGCACCTTACTAGAAATTATCCAAAGCTACAACGAAGATGATTGCCGCGCTACCCGCAGAGTCAAAGATTGGCTTGTCAACTTTTTTCAGGATGAATATGATTTGCGACTTGCTTAAGGAATTTCGTATTTTCTAAAGGTTTTCAATTGGTTGGAATACATATTATGCCAATTAAAAATAGAACTTACGCACAAGAGATCCCCCAACCCCCTTAAAAAGTTGGCTCTTTGAGTTTCCCCCCAATTTATCGGGGGGTTAGGGGGGAGTGCGCTTCGCGCACGCTACGCGAACGAGGTTTCAGGTTTTTAGTGCGTAAGTCCTGCAAAATTAAGAAAACCTGATTTCATAAGAGTTTCCAGGCTTGTCATCTGAAAAACATCTAAATTGCATACTCGAATTAAATTAAACTCTTGTGGGGTGGGCATCTTGCCCGCCTTAATTATGCAAGTTAAATATAGTTGTGCCTCCCTACGTGTGTTGATTTAACAAAAAAAATCTATGCAGCTAATTAAAAAAATCTTCGCAATCCCACGAATTATTTACTTCTTTATCCCGATTATAATTATCATTTTCTTATTCACACATTTCCTATCAAACGCGGTTGAAGTCAGTAGCATAGAGTTTATCGGGGAAGCCACTTTACCGAGAGGTTTAATCTTTAAAAAAACTGAAGTTGGAGGTTTATCTGGAATTACCTACGATGCAAAAAACAACCTTTATTATGCTATTTCCGATGATCGGGGACAAAAAGCTGCCGCCCGTTTCTACACTCTAAAAATAGACTTGAGCAAAGGTTCCCTACAAAAAGATACAGTTATTCCTGTCAGTGTTACCACATTATTAAATGAAAATGGTCAAAAATTTCGCCCTAGTGAAACTGATACAGAAGGTATTGCATTAACTAATAAAGCAACTGTGTTTATTTCTTCTGAAGGCGATGTTAGAAAATTAATTAATCCTTTTATCAAAGAGTTCTCCCTATCTTCTGGTAGAGAAATTGCAACGCTTCCCATACCAAACAAATTTTTGCCAGATAAAACTAGTCAAAAAGGTATCCGCAACAATTTGGCTTTTGAAAGCCTTACCATCACACCTGATAAAAAGCATATATTCACAGCCACCGAAAATGCTCTAATTCAAGATGGTGTCGCAGCCAAACCTAATATCGGTAGCCCTTGCCGGATTTTGCAATACAACTTGCTCAACAACCAGCCAGAAAAGGAATTTCTTTACCAAACTGAACCAGTTACACCATTTTTGGATCTGACTGGCAAATTCGCTAGTGGATTACCTGATTTACTTGCTCTCGATAATCAAGGACACTTCCTAAGTCTAGAACGGTCTTTTACTGGTTTAGGATTTGCTATTTCCCTGTTTCAGGTTTCTTTAGAAGGAGCAGATGATATTCATAAAATAGATGGCCTTTTAGCAGTTGACTCTAAGAATATTAAACCAGTTAAGAAAAAACTGTTGTTAGATTTGAGAACTCTAGATGTACTGCTAGACAACATCGAAGGCTTAACTCTTGGCCCTAAACTACCCGATAGCCAGCAATCACTAATTCTCGTCAGCGATAACAATTTCAACTCCCTGCAACGCACCCAGATACTAGCCTTTAAAATTAAAATCGAAACACCACTAATCAGGTTATTACGCCGTTTATTCCCGAATTACAACCATTAGCTGTATGCAGAATAAGGCGCTCCGGCGTAGCCCGTCGTAGACATCGCGTCTTTATTGCTATTTACTTATTTGAAACTTATGTCTGTGGATTTACGGAATCTAATAGGCAACTTTTTCTAGCATATTTATAGTTTACGTGTAATTTCTCAACCGTATTCATTAATAAATATGTTACACAATGTTTAGGATCTTTTGCAGAGAAATTAACTATAATTACAGCATATAATTAATTTTCTCCCAATGATGATATTTTTTAGATTTAAATTTAATAATTAGCTAGGCTTATTAAAGTATTTTGCCAAAAACATTTCTTATAAATGATTTTTATGTCACAAACTAAAATTGAGAATATGGTAGGGCAAAAAGCAGAGGTAGACAATTACATTGGACAATTTTTAAATAATCGCTATTTAATCAAAGAATTGATTGGCAAAGGGGGGATGGGTAGAGTTTATTTAGCAGAAGATACTGCTAAAGGCGGTATGCCGATCGCAATCAAAATCTTATCACTCAGTTTGGCAAATCAGCAAATGTCCCAACGCTTTGCCAGAGAGATTTTTATTGGCGCTCAATTGGGTCGCAAAAGTAAACATATTGTTCGTATTTTAAGTTACGGAGCTACTGAGGATAAAACTCCATTTTATGTAATGGAATACCTCCAAGGAAAAAATCTCAAACAAATTCTTAAAATTCAGCCATTAACAATATCTAATTTTTTGGAGATTTGTAATCAAATTTGTTTAGGCTTACAATGTGCCCACCAAGGTATCAGCCTCAAAGGAGAGATTTATCCGATTGTTCACAGGGATATAAAACCAGAAAATATATTCATTAGTGAAGATAGTAAACAAGGAAAAATTGTTAAAATCCTAGATTTTGGTATTGCCAAGTTTTTAACAGAGCGAAGTGGGATGACCCTGACAGGCTCTTTTATTGGCAGTTTACCTTACTGTTCTCCAGAACATATGGAAGGGCGCAAATTGCTAGATGTGCGCTCTGATATTTACAGTTTGGGAGTACTAATGTTTGAAATGCTGACAGGAAAGCATCCATTTCAGACAAAAAGTAACTCCTTTGGTACTTGGTATCAAGCTCATCGTTTTCAAATGCCACCTACAGTTGAGCAAGTGAATCCGCAAGTCAAAATACCGCAGATATTAGAAAAAATGTTGATGAGTTGTTTAGCTAAAGAAGTAAGCGATCGCCCTCAAAATATCAACCAAATATTAGAAGATTTAGAAAAGGTTAATATTCAGCTTAATGAAGTTAGTCATCACAATAGTAGTGAGATTATTAACCTTTCATGTCCCATCCAATTAGTACCTGCAACATTATTATCAGAAAAAGAGTGTTTGCAGAAAATTTGGCCTAAAAATAAACCAATTGCGCCAATTGGATTTCCGCATTTACTACATACTTCCCAAAGACCTATACCAACTTTTTGGGCAATGTTGCCCAAACAAGAGATTACAAACTTTTTGGATAGAATACATAGCACTGAATTTATTAGTCAAATGAATGTATACCCGATGCTATTATGGGTTACAGTCCTATACAATGCCCAGCCTTCTCTGACTAAGTGGCTACCTTACTTTTTGGATTTGAAAGATAATAAAGGGCAGAAGATAGTGCGTAGTTTAGCAGAAGTAGGCTACTATCATCTACTACTTTTTGCCCTAGAAGATCCAACCCGTTGCTCTCATGTAACGACTTTAAGCCTCACGGCTAACCAGCGCCAGCAACTTATAGATTGCTTAGATATGAGTCAACAGTTAAATGAAATAATTTTACCGAATCAAGCCAAAAATCTGCTAAAAACAGAGTACGAAAAACTGAAGTTAGATATTTTACAAAATTTAGCCGCAGATCAAAAAACTCAGAAAGAAGGTTTAAAAAAATGGATGGCTAAATTTTTGGTGATTTTTTTAAAACTTTTATCACGTCATTGAAAGTCCGTTATCAAAATCAAAATCCTTGCCACGATTACCTAATGATATTCTTATGTGTGTATTACTAACTTTAAATCGACTCAGCAGTAAAGGTGATCAAAGTGAATCAAAGCCCATTTACATCTCCAAGTAGTACGGGCTTGCTTGCCAATCGTTATCAACTCCAGCAATTAATTGGTAGCGGTGGCATGGGTGAAGTTTTTTTAGCAAATGATATTTTGTTAGGAGGTATACCAGTTGCTATCAAGTTTTTGACTCAGACTGTTGTCGATGCCAAGATGGAACAAGACTTTGCTTGTGAAGCTTTAATGAGTGCAGCTTTGAGTCAAAGGAGCGTACATATAGTGCGGGCGTATGATTATGGTGTGAATGAAAAAGGAAAACCATACTACGTTATGGAATATCTAAGCGGCAAGAGTTTAAAAGATTTAATTCCGTTGCCCTTGCCGATGTTTTTGACTCTCTCCCGCCAAATTTGTTTGGGCTTACAGTGCGCTCATCAAGGTATTAACATTGATGGCAAAATTTGTCCGTTAGTTCATAGAGATATCAAGCCTGCCAATATATTAGTTATTCCCGATCCGATATTGGGTCAGTTAGTTAAAATTCTTGATTTTGGTATTGCTAGATTTTTGAATTATACATCAACAGGTACTACAAGTAGGGGATTTAATGGCACTTTACCTTACTGTTCTCCAGAACAGCTAGATGGGGAAAAATTAGATAGTCGCTCTGATATTTATAGCCTGGGTGTAATGATGTTTGAGATGCTCACAGGCAAAAAACCTTGGGAACCAGAAACTGATTACTTTGGTGCTTGGTACAAAGCACATCAGTTTGAAGAACCAAGAGCGATCGCAGATGTTAAACCCAATCTTCAAGTACCTGAAAAGCTAAATAATTTAATCATGGCTTGTCTTGCTAAAAAAGCAAGCGATCGCCCAGAAAATATCGCTGAAATTCTGCAAGTTATAAACAGTTTAGAACAGTCCACTTATCCCAATTTTCCGACAATTTTAGCTTCTAGTCCCATCCTTAGCCGTCCCTTATATTCTGGATTGCCAATCACAGTAGAAGAAAGCTGTCGGCAACTTTTGTGGCCTGAAAATAAGCCAATTCAAGAAATTGTTTTTCCCCAGCTTCTAGACACTGTACAAGGATCTATAACAGCACTATGGTTGATGTTGCCTGAACAAAAAATCAAAAATTATGCCCTTTCTACTCGTTATAACCAGTTTATCTTCATCACATCCCCTCACCCAATGCTGTTGTGGGTGACTGTACTCTACAATCGGCAATTAGCTCCTAAGTGGCTACCCTGCTATCTAGATATGCAAAATCCTCAAAATCTTAGGCTGGTAAGTTTCCTGGCTGAAAATGAACGCTACCCTTTGATTTTCTTTAGCCTAGAAGCACCACATTCTTGCACCAACGTTCTCAGCAGTGGCATTGAGCCAACTCAGCGCCAAATGTTGAAAAGTTGGGTGAAACAGAGTCGGAGTCTACCACCCGCTTATAAACCTCAGTTGAGCAAACAGCTATTAAAGCAGCAGTATAAACAAATGCAATCCCGGATATTGCAGCATCTGGAATCAGAGCCACAGGTTGTATTATCAGGCTCTATTTAACGAAAAATTCGCACCTTGGAGAGACGGGACAAATTCCCAACTCAAAAGACTTGACAAGTAGAAAAAAAATAGTGATAATAGCAAAGTTGCCAAACAAGGGACTGTAGTTCAATTGGTTAGAGCACCGCCCTGTCACGGCGGAAGTTGCGGGTTCGAGCCCCGTCAGTCCCGTTCTAAATTTATGAGTAGTGAATCACCGAACTAAAGTTCGGTGAATTTAGATTTTGAATTCCCCAAAGGGATTGACTCAGAATTCAGGGTTTGAATATAAGCTACATTTATCATGCTTTGCAAAAGAGAGAATCAACTGTGACTGTTAGAGTCCGTATTGCGCCAAGTCCAACCGGAAATTTACATATTGGTACAGCTAGAACGGCTGTATTTAACTGGTTATTTGCCCGCCACCACGGTGGGAAATTTATATTGCGAATAGAAGACACAGATTTAGAGCGATCGCGTCCCGAATACACGGAGAATATTCTTGAAGGATTGCGCTGGCTAGGACTGAACTGGGATGAAGGGCCATTTTTCCAATCCCAACGCCTGGATCTTTATAAAGAAGCAGTGCAAAAACTGCTAGATCAAGGATTAGCCTATCGCTGCTACACTACTTCTGAAGAACTAGAGGCTCTAAGAGAAGCCCAAAAAGCTAGAAACGAAGCTCCTCGCTATGACAACCGTCACCGCAATCTCACGCCAGAACAACGCGCCGCATTTGAAGCAGAAGGTCGCTCCTCTGTGATTCGCTTCAAAATCGAAGATGGGCGGGAAATTGTCTGGAATGACCTAGTAAGGGGAAAGATGTCTTGGCGGGGTAGCGATTTAGGTGGTGATATGGTCATCGCCCGCGCCTCAGAAGAGGGTAGCGGCCAACCTTTATACAACTTTGTCGTTGTAGTGGATGATATCGATATGCAAATCACCCATGTCATCCGGGGAGAAGACCACATCGCCAATACTGCCAAGCAAATTCTGCTGTATGAAGCAATGGGTGCAAAAATTCCAGAGTTCTCCCACACGCCGCTAATTTTGAACATCGAAGGGCGCAAGCTTTCTAAGCGGGATGGTGTCACTTCCATTTCTGAATTTCAGCAAATGGGCTTTACTGCTGAAGGCTTAGTGAATTACATGACATTGCTGGGTTGGTCGCCACCAGACTCGACGCAAGAAATATTTACCTTAGAAGAAGCAGCGAAAGAATTTGGTTTTGAGCGTGTAAATAAAGCAGGTGCAAAGTTTGACTGGGATAAGCTGGACTGGTTGAACAGTCAGTATGTCCACAAGACGCCAGTAGATAAACTCACAGATTTACTCATACCCTATTGGCAAGCGGCTGGGTATAAATTTGATGGTGGAAGAGATCGCGCCTGGTTAGAGCAGCTAGTAACTTTAATTAGCCAGAGTTTGACTCGCCTGGTAGATGCAGTACCTCAAAGCCAACTGTTTTTTAGCGACACAGTTGAATTTAGCGAAGAAGCTAGTACACAACTGAAACAAGAAGGTTCTGCTGCTGTCCTTGAGGGGATTGTCACAGCTTTAGAAAATCAGCCGCAACTGTCGGAAGCCAGCGCCCAGGACATTATCAAACAAGTGGTGAAAGAGCAAAAAGTCAAAAAAGGCTTAGTCATGCGATCGCTCAGAGCAGCCTTAACTGGAGATGTTCATGGCCCCGATCTGATCCAATCTTGGTTACTACTAAATCAAATTGGTTTAGATAAGTCGCGCTTGAGTCGGGCATTAACGGAAGCTAATTAGTGGTAACTTCCGAATTTTAGAAATATTTTAGATTTTAGGGGCGCACATTTGTGTGCCCTTATCCATAAGGTAGAGCAACTATAGGAACAAGAAATCATTGGCTAATTACTAATGGATTATCCCCAATTTCAAATCTAAAATAGGTAGTCAATTCTCCTCATGTTGGGAACTTGGTGTGTAAAATTCATGTCTTCAAAAACACTTAGAAGCGAAGTAATTACAATGCCGACAAAAGCGCTCAATAGAGGGATGAGATTATCGTTGATGATAGTTACGCTCTGCATCACATCAACAGTTAATGCTGTGACTGATGCTCAGGAAGCGCCAACGATATTTGGAGATGTCACTATTGACCCACAGTTTTCGCCAGACCCCCTGACAGTTCGCGGGATGAGTGGTGGCTCAATATCTGGGAGTCAAGTAGGTGGGAGGAGCGAAACAGCCACTGGCCCTTGTACTGGATTTGTTGATGAAACACCAGACCATACATTAGAACTAACAAGTAAATTTGACTACCTGAAATTGCAAGTGCAAAGTCCTGAAGACACCACCATGATTATTAAGGGGCCTGGTGGTACTTGGTGCAATGACGATTTTGATGGCAAAAATGCCGGTATGGTTGGTGAATGGCAGGCTGGAAGTTACCAAGTTTGGGTTGGTTCCTACGAAAAAGGCAAGTATCTTCCTTACACTCTACAAATTACAGAAGTTAAGTAGGGCATGGGGCAATTCAATTTTGGATTTTAGATTAAAGAATTGAAATTTAATCCAAAATCTAAAATCTAAAATTCTCACTCCCCCTGCTCCCTCATCCCCCACCCTGCGGGAAGCTAAAGCTACATCTCCCTCATCCCCCTCATCTCCCCCACTCCCCCAGAATGATGATTGAAAGAGGCTTGAACGACACGAGGAGCATTCTGGAGAAATTCTTCGTGTCTTTGCATCCCATTGCGCTCCCTTTTCTCGTGCGATATTGTATTAAAATTAAGTTAACTTTGATTAAGATTCTTGTTGGCATCGCCATAATGCGCCGATCGCTCTATGGGAGTGCATATAAGAGATCAAATTAAACAAAATGGATTTATAAACATCCGTTTAACATCTGAAAGTAACAGAGTGATTAACATTCGGTTGCTAAGGCTGATGAGTTGTATAGGCATCTAGAGGCAAATTAAGATGAAATTCTCCTGGAAAGTCCTAGTACTCTGGACATTGCCGGCTTTGGTAATTGGCTTTTTCTTCTGGCAAGGAGCCTTTGCAGGCGCTCCTGTTGACGCGAGTAAGAATACAGCCAATACCCGCATGACCTATGGCCGCTTTCTAGAATACTTGGACGGCGATCGCGTCAACAGCGTGGATCTGTACGAAGGCGGTAGGACAGCAATTATAGAAGCCCGCGATCCAGACATCGAAAATCGTGTCCAAAGGTGGCGGGTGGATTTGCCCGTTAACGCTCCTGAGTTAATCAGCAAGCTCAAAGAAAAAGCCATTAGTTTTGATGCTCACCCGATGCGGAATGATGGCGCAATTTGGGGATTGTTGGGCAATCTCGTGTTTCCAATTTTATTGATTACTGGGCTGTTCTTTTTGTTCCGGCGTTCTAGCAACCTCCCCGGCGGGCCAGGTCAAGCGATGAACTTCGGCAAATCCCGCGCCCGCTTCCAAATGGAGGCAAAAACTGGCGTGAAATTTGACGACGTAGCCGGCATCGAAGAAGCTAAGGAAGAACTGCAAGAAGTCGTCACCTTCCTCAAACAGCCAGAAAGATTTACCGCAGTAGGCGCACGCATTCCCAAGGGAGTGCTATTAGTTGGGCCTCCTGGAACTGGTAAAACTTTACTAGCAAAAGCGATCGCTGGCGAAGCAGGCGTACCTTTCTTCAGTATTTCCGGTTCGGAATTTGTGGAAATGTTCGTTGGTGTGGGTGCATCCCGCGTCCGCGATTTGTTCAAGAAAGCTAAAGACAACGCCCCCTGTATCATCTTCATTGATGAAATCGACGCCGTTGGACGCCAACGGGGTGCTGGTATCGGTGGCGGTAACGATGAGAGAGAGCAAACCCTCAACCAATTGCTCACCGAAATGGACGGATTTGAAGGTAATACAGGCATCATTATTATTGCTGCCACCAACCGTCCCGACGTACTAGACTCAGCCTTGTTGCGTCCCGGTCGCTTTGACCGCCAAGTAACAGTCGATCCACCTGATATCAAAGGGCGTTTGGAAATATTGCAAGTCCATGCGCGGAATAAGAAACTAGACACTAGCGTATCTTTGGATGCGATCGCTCGCCGCACTCCTGGATTCACTGGTGCTGACTTAGCCAACTTACTCAACGAAGCAGCAATTCTCACTGCTAGAAGACGCAAAGAAGCGATTACCCTCCGCGAAATTGATGATGCGGTGGATCGGGTAGTTGCGGGGATGGAAGGTACTCCTTTGGTGGATAGCAAGAGCAAGCGCTTAATTGCCTACCACGAAATTGGACACGCCTTAGTTGGGACTTTGTTAAAAGACCATGACCCAGTGCAGAAAGTTACCTTAATCCCAAGAGGACAAGCACAGGGTTTGACTTGGTTTACTCCCAACGAAGAACAGGGATTAATTTCTCGTTCTCAGTTGAAAGCCCGGATTACTGGTGCTTTAGGCGGTCGCGCTGCCGAAGAGGTGATTTTTGGGGCTGCGGAAGTTACCACTGGTGCAGGTGGAGACTTACAACAGTTGTCGGGAATGGCACGCCAAATGGTGACGCGATTCGGGATGTCAAACTTAGGCCCACTTTCCTTAGAAAGCCAACAGGGAGAAGTATTTTTGGGTCGTGACTGGACAACCCGATCTGAGTATTCCGAATCCATTGCCTCGCGCATCGATGGACAAGTCAGGGAAATTGTTGAACAGTGCTACGACAATGCTAAGAAGCTTATCCGCGATCATCGCACTGTCACCGATCGCTTAGTCGATTTACTGATCGAAAAAGAAACCATTGACGGCGAAGAATTCCGCCAGATTGTGGCTGAGTACGCTGAAGTCCCTGACAAGCAGGAGTACGTACCTCAACTGTAGTAGGTAACTCTTTTCTGGGCTAATATCTGGAAATGAGTAAAAGAACAAAAAATAAAATGGGGATGGCGCATACCATCCTCATTTTTTTTAGGTGAAATTTTATAGTTTTAGAACTAGCCCTTTCAAGGTGAACCTTTGTACTATGAAAAAAATGATATTTTAACCCAATTTTGGTATTTTGGCGATTGCGATCGCTACGCCCGCCGTTCGCCTCCGGTCTCCAAGAGTTGGCATCGCTTAATTAAGTTCTTTGAATAAAATTTAACATTGCGTCAATTGACCTGAGTCGCAATATTGCCTTGTTGGCTTGATTGGAATGGTAGCTTAGTTTTTCCAATCAACTAAATAAAAATCCGAAACTGGCAACATGGCTACTGTATATAAATATCTACCCCTTTTTATTTGCAGAAAATGAATAGCAAAGCTAAATTATTGACTTTTAGTACCGTAATGCTTGCTCTTTCTTCTCTAACTCTCGGCACAGTTGTAGCACAGCCAAAATTAACCAACCAATCAAAATTATTCATCAATGGTATTGGATCGGTTCGAGTTGGGATGACTGTTTCTCAAGCGGCAAACGCTGCTGGTACTAAGCTAGTGGGTGATTCGCCGAATAACAGTTGCTACTACGTTAAGCCACAAAACCAACCCAAAAATCTTTCGTTCATGGTTACAGAAGGTCGCATTTCTAGAGTAGATGTGCGGCAGAATACCCAGATTACTACCCTTAAAGGTGCAAAAATCGGCGATACTGAAGCACGCATTAAGTCTCTTTACCCAGGACAAATTAAAGTCACACCTCATAAATACGTCCAAGGCGGACACTACTTGACATTAGTACCGAAAGACCGTGCTAACCAGAACTATCGTGTGGTATTCGAGACTGACGGTAAGCGTGTTACTGAGTTTCGCTCAGGTAAACTACCAGAAGTTGAATTTGTCGAGGGCTGTTCTTGATCTGAGATATCATCAAACTTACTTCCCTAGCTTCTGCAACTTGCGTAGCTTGCCGCCTTTGGCATCGCTGCACTTTACTCCCAAGATAATACAATGCCGTACAGCGCCTTTAATCTTAGCAAAGTAAAAACCGACTTTAAATTAATCTTTGTTGAAAATCAAGATTTATTTCGGGATGTAGAGGCAGTTTCACCTAGTGAATATCTAAAGAAAGATTTTCTCTGAGCATCTACCTTTAGTGACAGCAATAAATACAGAAAAAGCTCGTTCTGAACTAATTATTATGCCTGTTTTAATTGAAGTTAAACGCTTCTTTAAATACCAAATTAGTATATTTTCTGGTTCAGAGTTTAATGTAGATGCTTCTAAAGGCTTAGAAGGACGCTGTGATTTTATTCTCAGTTGTTCACCAGAACAATATGATATTACTAGTCCTGTCGTAACTATTGTGGAAGCTAAAAATGAGAGTATTAAATCTGGTTTAGGACAATGCATTGCGACAATGTTTGCATCTCAATTGTTTAACCAGCAACAAGGAAATATTATCAATGAAATTTATGGTGTAGTTACAACAGGAACAGATTGGAAATTTCTCAAACTTTGTGAAAATACCATCTTTATCGATAAGAACGATTACTTTATTAAAGAAATAGACAAAATCTTAGGAATTCTGACAACGACTCTGATGGCTTGTCCGCAATTTTAGCTTGGGGATGGTACACACCATCCCCATTTTTTTATCGTTCCACTTCATCCACTGCCTTGGGAACTCCCGCAGTTAACACCTCATGTCCATCAGGTGTAACTAACACATCATCCTCAATCCGAATACCAATACCAATCCATCGAGGATTAGTCTCTGGTTGGTCTTCTGCTAGTTTGGTGTCAGGCACAATATATAGTCCCGGTTCCACTGTCAAAATTTGACCTGGTTGCAAAATCTGCGGTTTGTCTTCACCGTGTTGGTAAACCCCAACATCATGGACATCCAAACCTAACCAATGACTGGTACGGTGCATATAATATGGCTTATATTTCTCTTCTTCAATTAACTTATCAATTTCACCTTTGAGGATGCCAAGCTCAACTAAACCTTCCGTGAGAACGCGCACTGCTGTATCATGAATTAATTTGAAAGGATTACCTGGTTGCACTTGAGCGATCGCTTGTTTTTGCGCCTCCAATACAATCTCATACAGCGTCTTTTGTTCTGGCGTAAATTTACCACCCACAGGAAATGTCCGCGTAATATCTGAGTTGTAATAACCGTAAGCACAACCGGCATCAATTAGCAGTAATTCTCCATCCTGCATTTGACGATTATTTTCAATGTAGTGCAGTACGCAAGCATTCACACCGGAAGCCACAATCGAAGGATAAGCCGGGCCTAAGCCACCCCGAACTCGAAAGATGCGTTCCATCTCCGCCTGTATTTCATACTCATAACGTCCGGGTGCGGCGATTTCTTGGGCGTAATTGTGCGCTTCAGTTGCGATCGCAGCTGCTTGACGCATCAACCCCAACTCAGCTTCACTTTTGATTAATCTCATGCTGTTGAGAACAGGGCCAGTATCTTCAATGGCGATCGGGCCTGTACCGCGCTTCGGATAAGTCCGCAGTAAACTTTGGTAATGTCCCAGGATTTGGTCGTTAAAATTGCGATCGCGTCCTAAGTGATAGTAAATGCGGCTGGCTTTTTCCAAATACTGCGGTAACTTTTCATCTAACTCGCTAATCGGGTACGCTTCATCAGCACCATAAATTTCCTTGGCTGCATCTACCCCTGAAAGATAACCAGTCCATACTTCCTTTTCGCGATCCTTTGGTTGGACAAACAGCACAAACCGATGTTCTGAATGATGCGGCGCTAACACTGCTACTGCCTGTGGTTCGTTAAATCCAGTCAAGTAGAAAAAATCACTGTCTTGGCGATAAACATACTCGACATCGTTGTGCATTACTGCCATTGGCGCACTGCGAAAAATGGCTGTCCCATCACCAATTTTTGCCATTAACTGTTCGCGACGCTGCCGATATTCTGCTTGCATAGCTGATGTATTTATGAAAATATTGTGTTATTTTACACTTTTGACAACTAGAGGATGCACAGATGGTGCTTCTCGGTAGTTGCTAATCTAAGTTATTCTAACCAATATTTGTTTCCACTCAAGTCATAAATCATTAGAGAATAATCAATTATCTTGAAAAGCTCAGATCCCCGACTTATTAAAGAAGTCGGGAATCTAGTCATGAATAATTTAGACTTGCTATACAAACCACTATGTAATACTGCTGTGATTACATAGTGAAAGTATTTTATGTAACCGAATAACAATTACATAAATATGTATGTTCTAATTGAACATTTTAAATGTAAAAACAATAGATAAAATAAACAATGTTTATCTATAAATCATCATATAGATAAAGCACAAAATTTATTTTGCAATTGCTTATATAGAACTTGAAAATTTTATGATAATCGTTTAAAACAAAGGATACTTATCTTAAAAGAATGACATTAATAAAGAAAAAATAGTTATAAAGAAATCTTAAAAGCCTGGTAAATGTTATTTCGTTACAGAAAGAGATTGCCTAAAAAAGTTAAAAAAATATGACAACCAATAATAAAAATACACCATGCCTGAAAGTACAAATTCCTCACCCTTATCTTTGAATACATCTAAATGGGCATCAGAGTCTTTGGCAAAATCACAAATCTTGACAACTTCTTTTGAGAGTTTAAATTCTGATTTGGGGTTTGGGAATAAGAGTTCCTTACTAGCACTAGAAAGTGAATCGGTGAGTGCGCCTGTTAAAACGTCAGCAAATCCCAATCCTAATCCTTACTTAACTAGTGCGGCGATTACTCCTGACTTTAACGGTGATGGCAAAACGGATAAAGTTTGGGTCAATTCTACAACGGGTGAGATTATCATTCGGTTGATGGATGGAACAAACGTTATCGAACAAGGTTCTCTAGGTAATTACGACGTATCCGCCTATGATTATAAAATTGCTGACTTCAATGCTGATGGCAAAACCGACTTCTTATTACGCAATAAGACAACTGGTGAGAATACCATTGCGCTAATAGATGGCACAAAAGTTGCTAATGCGGCTTCTCTAACCAGCGTTGACCCAGCTTGGACTCCTCAAATTGGCGATTTTAATGGCGATCGCAAAACCGATATCTTCTGGCATAATGCCACAACCGGTGAGAACGCTATTTGGGAGATGGATGGCACCACAGTCCTGAATGCAACTGTTCTAGACACTACAGATGCAGCACTAACTCCTACCGTTGTTGATTTCGACGGCAATGGTAAGAGTGACATTTTCTGGCGCAATCAGACAACCGGCGATAACGGCGCTTGGTTTATGGATGGTACGCAAAAGAGCGAATTTGCGCTGCAATCACAAGATGCCGCCTGGACTCCTAGCCTTGGTGATTTCAACGGCGACTATAAGACTGACATTCTGTGGAGAAACGCTCAAACTGGTGAGAACAAGGTTTGGACGATGAATGGTATCTTAACCACAGAGGGTGCTTTGGGGACACTTGACTCATCCTGGACTTCCAAAATTGGCGATTTCAACGGTGATGGCAAGACCGATATCTTCTGGCACAATGGAACCACAGGTGCGAACACCGCTTGGTTGATGGATGGTACAACAGTTGCTACTGAAGCGTTCTTACCGGCTAATGACGCGGCCTTGACACCATCCCTTGGCGATTTCAACGGCGATGGTAAGACCGACATCTACTGGCGCGATCAGACAGCTGGTGCAGACAAGATTTGGACTATAGATGGGACGACAGCCACTGAGACTCCTATCAACGACGCAGATAAGGTTGGCCCAGAGTGGTATACGTTCTAAAACCCAATAGGTTCGGTTAAGACAATAGACATAGAAGTGAAAAAGAATTGTTTTGACGTAGCAGTGCTACGTCTCTACATATTTAATTTCACTCCAATGTTTAATTAACCTAGTAGAGAGGCGAAATTTCATATCTCTACTTTCTTTTGTTAAAACTTGTAACTCAAAACCTGAATCACGCTATTTTCCGGCAAATCTTTAGGGCTAATGGAAATACTATCTCCGTTGCTACGCCGCACTGCCATACCTTGCATCAAGGTGAGAAAATTATCGAGTGGCGAAATATCGCACTTAGTAGCATCAGCGCCCTGTGTCCGGTAATGGGTCGGAATCACCAACTTGGGATTTAACACTTGAACAGCTTGCTTTGCTTCCTCAGCATTGTAGGCTTTTGCACTGCCTCCCACTGGAATAAATGCCACATCGGGACGTCCCATCAAGATTTTTTGCTCAATGGAAATCGGTGCAGCAGCTCCCCCTAAGTGTAAAATATTAATTCCGCCTTGCTTCCAACTCCAAGCAGTATTTAAACCAAACTGCCTACCACCTTTGCGATCGTGGTCTATGGCAATTCCTTGGAATTTAATGCCTTTGAACTCGTAAACTCCTGGTTCGTAGATGAGTTTTGGATTTCCCGGTAGTATGTCCACAGCACCTTCATCCAGTAATTGGCTGCTAATCAATACCAAATCTGCTGCAACTTTTGGTGGACGATACCCAGCAGTACAGCCCGCCGCCCGAAATGGATTGACAATAATTTTCGCACCGCCACCAGTAAAAAGAAAGCAAGTATGACCCAACCACTGAACTGATAAACCGCTAGATTGTGCGTCAGCTTGAGATTCAGAACCCAAGTTAGTAACCAAAGCTGTTACCAACCCCGCCCCAGCATAGCCCATCAACTGTCGTCGTTTCATAAGAAAATCCCTGATACGGCTGGAAACCACGCTTGCTTAGACAGTGGAGGAAAGCCGAACAGCAGTTTTAACTGCTGTGGCTCTCCAGGAAGAATATCCCTTAAATTTACACTCAGTTGGTAATGCATTCTGTGTTAATCGTTTACCAGTATTTAGGCAATGTAAGCTGATTGTTTTTCTGCCTGGATTTTTTTTAGTTGGAGACTCCTGCCAGCCACCAACATAACAAAATCCAAATTTTGGATGTTTGATTACTGAACCGCGTTTAAATCCCGCACTAATCGTTCCACCATATCTAGAACGAATATGCCCCACAGAATGCTGTAATCTATGAAGCTGGCGACGATGAAATTCTAATGGCACGACCTCAACCAATGCTGTATTTTCGGGCTTGATATGCCCACCAACAAACCAGTTAGCTAGCACCCATGAATCAACACAGTGGGCAAAAAAGCTATTGGACAATTTATTTTTAGACTTTTTCAACCCTAAACTTTGACGCATCTCGTAAGTGTCGTTCCCTGTGCGAGTTTCCAAGTTGGCAAGCCTTTTAAGTTCTGAGTAGAACCACTTTTTGCCAACTTCTAAAGGGCTAAACATTACGTTCCACTTAGTGCCATTTTTCCAGGTTTTAGCCTTGATATCCTCAACTACAAAAGTTGAGACAGGAAATATTAACGTCAACCAGTTGCAAATACGCAACTTCCATTGCCACCTCGCCTTAGTAGATGGAGGTATTCTTTTTTTATTTACAAGTCGGTTCTTCCGATTTTGTCGGCAAGGAGTATTACGAAATCGCCTAGCACGTCGCATATTACAACGAACTTCTACGTGGTCTTTTACCCAATCAACGGCATGAGTGTGGATATTTATATATGTATGTATCTTTGATTTCACCGTGAACCCCTCACGCTTACTACCAGGGTCAATTCCAACGGCAATTGGCTGAGTATTTCTATTACTTGGTTCTTGATTTAATCGAACACAGAATACTCCCTTTTTAAAGAATGGTGTAGCTTTACCTGATTTAATCCAACGCTTTGCTCTACTAGGTGTCGTTGGCATCAGAGGACGGTTATTTTTGTCAACTACTGATACAAACATTTACGATAAATCCTATTGCTAGGTGTGTATATCCCATCGCTACTGATTGCCTAAGAGGTTAAGAACTTGGGAAGCATTCAAAACGTGTTGTGGGCTACCACGCCCAGGCAATTCAGTTTAGGCTTTAAGCCTGTAAGCTAGACACTTTTTTAGTCTTGTATCGAAAAGGTGGTTAGTCTTTCTCTTACAAGCCCTGTCTCTTTAGAGCAGGGTTTGTGACTAATTATGCTCTCGACTGTAACTGTTCCAGAAAATTTCGCAATAACTGTTTTCCTGAAGATGTCAGGACACTCTCTGGGTGAAACTGGACGCCCTGAATGTGAGGATAGTTCCGGTGCCGGACTCCCATAATGGTGTTATCTTCAACCCAAGCGGTGATTTCTAACACATCTGGACAAGTCTCACGTTCTATCACCAAACTATGATATCTGGTGGCGGTTAGAGGATTTTCTAATCCCTGGAAAACCCCGACTCCAGTGTGAGACACCTGAGAGGTTTTACCATGCATCAACTCTGGAGCAGGAATTATTTTACCACCAAACACTTGACCGATGCTTTGATGTCCCAAACAGACACCCAAGATTGGCAACTCTTGTCCTAGCTGTTCAATCAATTCTAAAGAAATGCCGGCATCTTCCGGGCGACCTGGCCCAGGAGAAATAACCACGGCTTCCGGCTTTAATGCCCGAATCTCATCTATGGATATCTTGTCGTTACGAAAAACTTTAATATCATCTGCCACTGGGAACTCTGCTGCCAATTCTCCCAGATATTGCACTAAATTATATGTAAAACTGTCGTAATTGTCGATAACTATAATCAAAGCTGATCACTCCTGGTTTTTACCACTCATCAGTTGCAAAAAGCATAGACCAATATCTGATGCTATTTGTTCGCTAGGTGTAAAAATAACGCTGACGTGGATGCGTACATATAAAGCGGCTACTCTACAACCAGCCACTTTCTAAAGATTACCAAGTCCCCACACGCTCGTTGCAGTGGGCTTTCTGCTCTAGTAACTGTAACCCTTTACCCAGGATGCTTGGCACGTAGGCGTAGCCCGTCGTAGACATCGCATTACTTAAATTTTAAATTGTTTATAATTTGTTCTCCAAAGGCGATCAAACAGAGCGTGATCCTCTTACCAAGTCACTTGGTGATGCCTGCGGTTTTTGCTAGCCGAAGCAAATCACATCTACAAAGCCGATATAATTAACTTTACCAGAGGAGGGAGCAATAGCGTACCAGCTACCAGCACCGCTACCAAAGCAGAGATAAGCACTGCACCAGCTGCACAATCTTTAGCAATTTTTGCCAATTCATGGTATGTCTGCTTAACGGTTAAATCCACAAGGGACTCGATCGCTGTATTTAGTAACTCTAGTGCCAAAACTAAACCACTAGTTATGCCAATTACGGCTATTTCCACGGCTTGCAGATGCAAAAAAACGCTTAAAGCGATCGCTAAAGCGCAAACACTTACGTGGATGCGAAAATTACGTTGAGTTTGGAAACTATAGCTGATTCCAGCCCAGGCATATTTAAAACTAACAAATAAATTAGAGGCTACTTTCCAGGAAAATTCCCGTTCGTTAGACACCAGTGTTTGTAACGAGGTGGGCGTTGGTGATGGAGAAATTTTTTGGGACATAGACTTAAAAAAAACAAGAACAGAGTTGCTACAGTGGGAATATTCGCCGATCTTAATAGCGGAATTAACTTTCAGGCAATCTTTAAGCAATTTTCCACAGAAGTATTATAAAAGTATTACCCAAAATTAACACTAAGAGATACACATCCTGCTATTCCATGTCAATAGCAATACCTATTGCCTTCAGCAATATCACTTGCTGTTCTAACATTCGTCCCAAAGTTTCTTCATCAGGATGATCCCAGCCCAACAGGTGCAATAAACCGTGAGCAGCTAACCAGGCTAGCTCAGTTGGTAAGGTATGTTCCTGCTGTTGAGCTTGACGTTGTGCTGTATCTACAGACACAATTATAT
This sequence comes from Nostoc sp. JL33, assembly GCF_017114985.1. Lineage (GTDB taxonomy): Bacteria > Cyanobacteriota > Cyanobacteriia > Cyanobacteriales > Nostocaceae > Nostoc. Next base: position 57,642 of record NZ_JABXKP010000100.1, read on the forward strand.
CACCTAAGTATAATGGTAGAGAAGCAAGCATTTCTTCGCTTTGAGGAAAATCCACCTCCAAAGCAGCAAAGGCTAAAACGTCTGTGGGCTTATTTTGTTGACGATACTGAGCATTCAGTTCTTGAATTTGCGAGTCATCTGTCAAACGCAGCCCGATCTCATAACTTGGCGCTGGCGGAATATGAGGGTGAAGTATTTCCAACCAGCGATTAAACCAGTTTTCCCAAGTTTCAGGAGTAATTCGGGGATCAATCTCCTCAAATTTTACAGATGTTGTCGGGGACAACTCGTAAAAATCATCCTCCACATATAGTTCAACTCTCAGGGGCACACAGTCTCCTAGTCTGAGGTTTACGGTTTGTCGTTAGTGAGTTAGGTAAGCAAGACCAACAAGGAGAGATAAAAGCCCGACGGCAGTCAACGCAAAATGCTTTAGGGAAGTTCCACCTTTCCGCACCATGTTTCGCATGGCGAGTTTTACGTAGCTAGGTTGAGGTTCTGTTGAAGGAGAGTTGCTCATAATTATTTATTTGTCCACAGACTCTTTTATAACTGTAACAGTTGCTCTGGGATAGAATGGCGATCGCCTGTATATAGAATAAGGAATTTCTCTAAAAACGCTCCAATGAGAGGAAATGCTATGCGATGTCTACGACGGGCTATGACGCTCGTTCGCGCAGCGTGCCGTAGGCAAGACTCGCTAACGCTTCTCTACGAGACGCTACGCGAACGCTATCGGCGTTGCGCCAATCTGAAACACTAAAAATAAATAACAAGCGCTAAGTAATGTTAAAAATAACTCCTTAGCACTTGTAAATAACCCCAAATTATGCAGAAGTGTTTTCTACTAATTTATTTTCTTGGCGCAGATAAGCTTGAATGAATGGATCAATTTCGCCATTCATCACATCGCCAATCGCCGTTGTTTCTCTATTTGTACGTAAATCCTTCACCATTTGGTAAGGGTGAAACACATAATTACGGATTTGGTTTCCCCAGGAGGCTTCCACCATATCGCCGCGAATTTCGGCAATTTCTTGGGCGCGTTGCTCCTTGGCGATGACCAACAGCTTTGCTTTGAGGCGATTTAGGGCTTTTTCTTTATTTTGCAGCTGCGATCGCTCTTCTGTACAGCGCACGGCAAGACCTGTGGGAAGGTGAACAATCCGCACAGCAGTTTCTACTTTGTTGACGTTTTGTCCACCTTTACCACCAGAACGAGTTGTGGTGATTTCCAAATCTTTGTCTGGAATATCCAACTGCACGGAGTTATCAATCTGCGGCATCACTTCCACCCCTGCAAAACTGGTTTGTCGCTTGCCGTTGGCATTAAAAGGTGAAATCCGCACTAAGCGATGTGTGCCCATTTCCGATCGCAAGTAACCATAAGCATAGCGACCAGTAATTTCTAGGGTTGCCGATTTAATTCCGGCTTCATCACCCTCCGACTCTTCAGCTAAAGTTACCTTATAGCCATGAGCTTCGCCCCAACGGGTGTACATCCGCATCAGCATAAATGCCCAGTCTTGAGCGTCTGTGCCACCAGCACCAGCATTAATCGTCAGTACAGCACCTTCCGCATCATAGGGGCCAGAAAGTAACTGTTGTAACTCCCACTGATCCAGGTCACGATTCAGTTTAGTGATGGTAGATTCTGCTTCTTGGAGTAGCGCCTCATCAGTTTCTAACTCCAACAACTCAACAACAGCCTTAGTATCTTCTAGATTCGTATGCCAGCGATCGTATTGCTGGAGGTGGGCTTTCAGGTCGTTGAGTTCTTGCAGCGTTTGTTGGGCTTGGGTTTGGTCATTCCAAAATTCTGGCTGTGCTGATATTTTTTCGAGGTCTTGAATTTTGGCTGTCAGTGCAGGTACGTCAAAGATAGTCCTGGGTTTTACCCAGGCGGCCAGACAACGTTTCGATTTCGCGTTTGAGTTCTAAAACTTCCATAGTGCTTGCTGAATGATAGATAGAGCGCTTTGGATTGGAAAATTGCTCTTTATTCTACTTACATTTATTAATTTTAGCTGTAGTTGAGCAAATTCTCTGGAACTTGTATAGGTTACAAAAATTACTTGAAATTATCAAGCGATTCTTTGGTCACTGAAGTGGTTTGATTTTGTTGTTGCAGATAGGCTTTGATAAAAAAATCAATTTCACCATCTAAAACCTCTGCCGCAGCAGGTGTTTCTACATTGGTACGTAAATCTTTCACCTTGGTGTAAGGATGCAAGATATATTCACGGATGAGCTTGTTGGATAGACATTGTATCAGCCGAGGTTGAATTTTGTCAAGCTCGACACCTTGGGCTAGTGCGTAGGCGTAGCCAGCCGTAGGCATCGCAAACAGTTTACTCTTGAGAATAGCTAAGGCTTTCTCTTTGTTGTGCATCTGGCTGCGTTCTTGGTCGCAAAATACACTAATTCCCGTAGGAATGTGAACCACCTTTACCCATATTTCGGAGTGATTGATATTCCTGCTATTGCTGTGCCACCTAGTTATTTCCAAATCCTTCTCTGGAATCTCACACTCAACGGACTCACCCAATATTGGGATAACTTCTACACTAGCCAAACTCGTCCGCAAGCTGTTAGTAACATCGAAGGGCGATATTTGCTGTAGTTGATGTGTGCCTGTTTCTCATTTGAGGCAGCCATATGCATAACGACCGATTATTTCCAAGGAGGCAAATTTAATCCCAGCGAAATCTCCGCAAGATTCTTCCACTAACAGGATTTTGTAACTGTGGCTTTCTCCCCATTTACAGTACATTCGTAGCAGCATATATGCCCAATATTCAGCATCTACACCATCAACCTCAGCAGTAATAGTGAGTAATGCACCTTTTTGGTCGTGGGGGTCAGACAATAACTGTCGTATTTCTGCTGTTTCGAGTTCTTGTTGGAGTTGGGTAAGATTGGTTTGCGCCTCTTGCAACAATTGCTCATCGGCTGATAATTCCAACAATTCAAGTGCAGCCTTGATATCTTCTAGAATCGAACACCAGCGCTGATATTGCTGATGCTTGTAAAATATCGAGTATTCAATTTCTTGAAGTGTCTCATAAGCAGGAGTTGGATTATTCCAAAAATCAGTTTGAGCAATTACTTGATCTAAATATTGAATTTTTGCACTCAGTTCTGCCAGGTCAAAGACAGCCTTCAGCCTTCCCCAAGATATTAGACAACCTTTCTACTTCGATTTTGATGTTTAAGAGTTCTAGCATAGTTTTGCTCACTTGAGGCTGAACTTATCTACATATTCTACTATTAAAACGATGAAAAAACCGTGGTTGCTAAAAATTTAACCACGGTTTTACCTTATAAAACTTTACTTTTGTTAGTGGCTACAGACAATTAATCGCGGCCATTGATGGCAATTAGCAACCGCAAGATAAAGACGAACAAGTTGATGTAAGTGAGGTACATCGACAAAGCAGCAGGCAGATATTGGTCATCGCTGTAAGTGCGGGGCAAGATGTAGAAATCGACAACAGAAACCCCAACAAACAGGAATACTCCTAAACCGGAGATCGCAATTTCTAACCAATTTGGCGTGTAAACACCAAACATGGCAAAGGCGAATTGGGCAAGGCACACAACCACCAAGGCGATAACACCGAGATTGATGGTTTTCGTCAAAGCCATCCCATCTTGTTCAGAAAGATTTGAACCAATTTGACGGGCAGCAATAAAGGTGACACCACAACCAAGGGCAGCCAACCCAATGCCTTGAATGCCAACACCTTGGGATCTCAAAGCGACAAATATCAAGCCACTGAGAGTATATCCAGACAAGAGGCTGTAGGTTGCCAACAGGGGTAGTGCAAGACCCTTGTTACCTTTTTGGGCAACATTTTGAGCAACAAAAAACAAAATTAACTCCAAAATCACCGCACCAATGAAGGTGGGAAAGAATATTCCGGGGTTAGTACGAATAACTCCCAAACCCCCGTAGGTTCCTAATGCCGTTAGCACCAATCCACCACCGACATAGGGGAGGGCGTTGGCAATCACATTTGGGCCAACGAGGGCGTGAGATTTAGCCTCACGGATAGCTTCACGAAAATTACTGGTATTGCTCATATTGAAAAACTGTTTTTTAGGGAAACGTTCTGCTTATTCCTATTCTTACCAAGATTTAGGGCAAGTAACCAGGAAGGGGTTACGCAAGTTAGAAGGCAACTAAACAAAAAAAATTATGCCAGGTTGAAATTTTTATCTAAAAATCAAAAATAACCTGCAACAGAGAGAATAGGAAAATCATGCGTAATAATACTGAACTGTTAAGTCCGACTGCTGATAAGTTCAGTGAAACGACGATGGCTTATTCTGGCTTGACTAGAGAAAATAATGACAGCTTAAAAGAAAATATACGCAGCTCCAATTTCTGAGGAATAGGAGTTACAACAAGGGAATGTATATGGCAACAAGTGAGTCCTCTTTACGAATTGATGGTATAGAATTATTACACTTGTACCACCAGAATCCTTCTATTAAACTTCGTAATAAACTTGTACAGTTACATACTGGCTTAGTGCGGAAAATGGCTCATAAATTCAGCCATCAATGTAATGAACCTTATGAAGATTTAGAACAAATCGGTTATTTTGGTTTGATTAGGGCAATTGAGCGCTTCGACCCTAGCCAAGGATATGCTTTTAGTTCCTTTGCTGTACCATATATTCGCGGTGAGATGCTGCACTTTTTGCGCGATCGCAGTACTCTATTAAAAATTCCCCGTCGTTGGCAAGAACTATACAATGAAGGGCAAAAGATTCGCAAGGACTTGGCAATGTCTTTAGGTCGCCTTCCCAAAGATGCTGAAATCGCTAAGGAACTTCGGGTATCTCTGCAAGAATGGCAAGAAACCAAGTTAGCTGCTCAAAACCGTATGCCTTTGAGTTTAGATGCCACCGCACTTAACTATGTTGATTGCCAAATAACCTTGGGTGAGGCACTTCCTTGTCCTCGTTCTCATGTTCTCCTGCAAGAAGAGGAAGAACGCCAACAACTCCAAGGCGCAATAAATATGTTGGAAGAAAAGCCCCGCATGGCAGTTGAAATGGTATTTTTGAAGGAACTGTCTCGCAAGGATGCTGCTAAGAATATTGGCACTAGTCCAATGACGGTAACGCGGTATCTGCAAAAGGGAATCCAGGATTTGATTTACTATTTGCAACCACAGGTGATGCCCACTGGATCTTGATGTCATTAGTCAATGGTCAGTGGTTAGTAGAAAAGCAACTGACAAATGACTAATTATCGAGATTTTAAATCAGCGATCGCACCTTTGGTCATAGCAGCAATCGCTTGATCTGTCGCTTTCGGCAAATGATAATATTTACCGCCTGCTGTTTGCGATAATTCCTTAGCAAAGCCCGTGGACACGAATTTACTTTCCGTATCAATTACTAATAGTTGCATCCCCAGAGCACGGATTCTGGCAGCAATTTCTAATAATTCTCCTTTGATATCTGGCTTTTCTCCTGGTTCTAGCTGTTCACCCAAAGAACGCGCTAAGGGAATATTACCTCGTCCATCGGTTATCGCTACAAGCACAACTTGCCCAATATCTCCACTCATCTGAGCATTTAAGCCGACGCGCACAGCTTGGGTTAAACCATGCGCTAAGGGCGAACCCCCACCACACGGCAACCTTTCCAAGCGGTTACGCGCCAAAGCAATAGAACGTGTTGGAGGCAATAATACCTCTGCTTGTTCTCCCCGGAAGGGAATTAATGCTATTTGGTCGCGGTTTTGATAAGCTTCTGTCAACAGTTGCATCACCGCACCTTTAGCCGATTGCATTCGGTTCAGGGCCATTGAGCCAGAAGCATCTACCACAAATACAACCAACGCCCCGGCTTTACGTACTAGGCGTTTCGAGCGAATATCAGCCTGTTCGACAATAACTTTTCTGTCTGGTTGTCTTTCTCTTCGGGCTTTTTGATAGGGAGCAGCAGCTCTCAAGGTAGCATCTACTGCAATGCGTCGTGCTTTCCCCTTGGGCAACATTGGCTTAATGTAGCGTCCCCTGTCATCGGAAAAGATCACACTACGACTACCAGATTTACCTTGCCGCTTCGCCATTTGAGTAAAGTAAAGCACGTTGTCATCAAGAATTACCCCTTCTGGATCAAAAATGAATTCTTCCGGGATGCTGGGGGGTTCTTGCTCTTGATTTTCTTCCTTTTCTTCCTGTTCTTCCTGTTCCTCTTCTGATTCCTCCTGGGGTTCTTCTTGATTCTGTGGTGGGGGTGGAGGTGGTGGTGGTGATTGTTCTGGTGGTGGTGTCTGCACAACTGTGGCGCGTGGAACAATCACCAGTTCCACAGCACGGCGCAAATCTTCAGCATTAACTGTTGTTCGTCCCTCCAAAGCCGCCGCCGCTTTGGCTACCCGCGTGGCGAATAACTCGGCGCGATGTCCCTGAACTCCGCCGCGAATCGCCTCATCTACTAAATAGGCAATTTGTTCATGGGTGATGATTACTTCTTTCAACCATTCCCGTGCCAAGATGATTTGGGTTTTGAGCGCGTCTAAGTCTTCGTTGTACTGTTGGAGGAAGTCTTGGGGAGATTTGGAATAAGCGATCGCAACTTCAACTGCTTCTACTCTTTGATCTAAGCCGAGTACACCGTCAGCAGAGAGTGCGATCGCAATTCTATCTAACAAATGCTCCCGTAATCCGCCTTCTTCTGGGTTGTAGGTGGCAATAAACAAAGATTTACACGGATGCTGAAAACTAATCCCTTCCCGTTCAATCTGGTTGCGTCCCTCAGATAACACTGTTAGAAGCTGATTTGATATTTGGTCATCTAATAAATTAATTTCATCTACGTACAGTACACCCCGGTTAGCTGTAGCGAGTAACCCAGGCTGAAAAATTGTATCACCTTCTTTTACCGACTTTTCCACATCCACCGAACCGAGGAGTCTGTCTTCAGTGATACCTAGAGGAATTTGCAAAAAAGGCGCTCTGATGATTTCGACGGGCACATCTTGAATGTCTTTGTCTGCGTACTCCGCCAACAGTTGATCATCCCATTCTTCTGGGTGGTTGGGGTCACAATTGCTGATTGAACCTTTGACAACTTCAATCGGCGGTAGTAGAGCGTGGATAGCACGAGCCATCACAGATTTTGCCGTACCGCGACGACCTGCGATCGCCACTCCCCCCAAACCAGGATCAACTGCGGCTAACAGCAAGGCTAATTTAATTGCTTCTTGACCGACTACGGCTGTCAAGGGAAAGGCAGTGATCGTGGAATTGATAGTAGGCGCGGCCATTGTTTGCTTTCATAGCGAGTCTTGGCCTTTAGCATACCAATTTCTGGCACATTTAGAATAAGTATTATGGTGGCAATGAGACAAAGGTAAGGTTATGAGTATTGCTCAGGCTAAACGCTTCACACTGGATGAATACCACAGGCTTGGAGAATTGGGTTTTTTCCATGAAGATGACCACATTGAATTAATCAACGGCGAAATTATTGAGATGGCATCCAAAGGTACAGCTCATGAAACTTGTTTAAGGAATTTATGGAAACAACTCCCAAAGATTGTAGGAGATAGGGCAACTCTACAATCTCAAGCGCCAATTACTTTACCACCTAACAGTGAACCTGAACCAGATTTTGCGATTGTTCAAAACCGAGATGATAATTATCTGTCGGCTCATCCTAAACCGACTGATGTGTTATTGGTGATGGAGGTTGCAGATTCTTCTTTAGCTTATGACCAAGATGTGAAAATCCCTCTCTATGCTAAAGCGGGTATTACTGATTATTGGATATTCAATTTATTCGATAATTATTTGGAAGCTTACAGTGAACCATATCAGGATAATCAAGGCAGACATGGTTATTCAAATAAGAGAATTTTCTTGTCAAATGAGGTAATAACTTTTCCCTGCTTCCCTGATTTATCTCTTAATTTAGCTAGGGTGTTTCCGCCCAAGCAGAATTTTTAAACTTTGCTATGGCATAAAACGATGTTTGTAAAGTTTAATTTATTAATCGCCCTGCGAATAGAAAATATAAAATCAGGGGTTCTTAACCCAGGTCGGTGGGTTTTGTCTGTGTAGCCGCGAATTCTATTCGCCCAATACTTTTCAAACATCCTCTAAGACCAAGCAAAGAGTAATTCTTATGGCTTATAGTGATTTCAAAGTTATTGAAGTTATTGATTCTTTTGGTTTAGTTATTCACGAGTTATCTGGACTATTCGCAAATGTACAAGAGCAAGAATGTAGTGATTTATTATCTACCATTGTTAGGGAAAATGTTGATTTAGCAGTAGCGATAAGTACAGAAAAAGCTCGGAGTGAAATGATAATAAGTCCAATTTTATTAGAAATTAGGCGCAAATTTAATTATGAAATCAGCTTGTTTTCTGGAGTTGATTTTACTGTTGATAGCCAGCGAGGATTAAATGGCTTTTGTGGTTTTATTTTGAGTCTTTCTTCAGAGCAGTTGCTTGTACGTAGTCCGGTGATTGTCTTAGTAGAAAGTAAAAATGAGAATTTAAGGTCTGGTTTAGCGCAATGTATTGCCGAAATGGTAGCTGCTCAGTTATTTAACGAGAGAGGTGGAAATCAAATTAAAGCTATATATGGTGCTGTTACTATCGGTACTATTTGGCAATTTCTCAAACTTGAAGGCAATGTAGTTTCAATTGATTTGAGTGAGTATTATATTAAGGATATTAAGAGAATTTTAGGTATTTTGTATGGTGCGATCGCGCAAAGTAAGCCGTAAATTATTTATTAGCTAAAATATTATTTAAATAAATGGTGGTTTTGAGAGAATACGATAGATGATTATTAAACTTAAGGGATAATAGGCGATGTCTTACGACAAGCCGCTACGCGTCTACGTTTTTACTAAAACTTCATAAATAACTATATTGACATCCAGCATCAGCTATGCAATTGTGTATGTAAGATAGCAAAATAACCGCACTCTAAAGCGCAGGTTTTTGGTGTTGTCTCAGCAGCAGAATTCCTAGTTTCCTGCCGAGCTTCGTGTCATCCCTTCGGCTGAGTATTCAGTCCAATGTCAGGTCAACTGATTGACTAGACTTTCAACGGGAAGACAAGATGTTTGGATGAATGTTCAGGGGAAAGGATGACGCGAAACTTGGTAGGAAGCCAGGAGTTCTACGGCTGAGACTTGAACCAAAGGAAAGCGACGGTAGAGAGCTTTATTTCAGGGAAGTACTTTTTGAGTGCAAATTCCTCGTATAAAGCCCTACTACTGGTAGATGTGTAATTTGTTGAAGCTGTCCAGTTCACCAAAGAATACTGGATACATTACGATGGCATACGCTAATCAATCTTTCAATAGACAAACAAGCCAGCAGAAAAATTCTATCGGTATTTTTGCCGATATTCAAAACGTCTCTTCAATTAAAGGAAAGGGTCATTTGTTGCTGGAATTTGCCCAATCGAAGGGGCGTATAGGCTGCAAAAATGTCTACTATAATTCACACTACATAGACCAAGTTTCTACCAAAAATGAGCTAGAAATTTTTGGTATGAAGGGTGTTGATGTTCCTGATAATTCAGAGAATAGTGCAGATTATAGATTGATAAATGACTGTATTAATTGGGTTGCCTTTAATGCTTCAGTTAATATAATTATCCTCGTATTAGGAGACTGGGACTATGCTGGCTTAATTTGCATTTTAAAGGCTTTAGGTAAAAAAGTCATTGTCTTTGCTCAACGAGGTAGTGAGAGTTCAGAGTTGATTAAACTAGTTGGTAATGATAACTTCTACTTTGTAGATGAATTACCTCAGCTAGTTGCCAATAGCAATAAGACTCAACCTCAAAACACAGCTCTTGTGTCTCAGATTAATTACAATGAGGCTATAGAGTATATGACTGAAGCTATCAACACTGCCTTAAGCCAAGGCAAGCCTACCGTATTTGGATACGTTAACACATTGATGCGTCAGCATTGTAATAAATATCAGGGATTTTCCTCTATTTCCATGCCTGATGGCAAGAAGTTTAAAAACTTTAGTCAGTTTGTTAATGCTGCTGTAAGAGATCGTAAAGTGCAAAGGGAAGGTCAGGAATTGTTTTTAATTTAGTTAGACAAACTAGCTATTTTAAATAGCTTTTAAAAGCCCAGTTTTATCCTAAGCTGGGTTTTGCCAATACACCGCAATTTGCGGTTTTTTCATATCTGAATAAAAGCACACTTGTAAAGTTTCCCAACAGTTAATTTACGCAACAATCCACAAGATAAAATGCACAAAGTTCTAATATTCCATGATGAAAAACTTCTGCGACAAGCACTTACCCACCGTTCTTATGTCAACGAACATCCTGGAGAAGGCGAACATAACGAACGTCTAGAGTTTCTTGGTGATGCTATTCTAAATTTCTTAAGTGGTAAATATCTCTATGAAAAACACGCAGAAAAGGGAGAAGATGAATTAACTCGGCGGCGTTCTGCGCTGGTAGATGAGAAGCAATTAGCAAAATTTGCTATTGAAGTAGGTTTAGATTTTCGGATGCGTCTAGGACAAGGTGCAATACGAGATGGAGGCTACCAAAATCCTAATTTACTTAGCAGTACATTTGAAGCTGTGATTGGTGCTTATTATCTGGATAACAAGTCAGATATTGAGGAAGTTCGCAAAATTGTAGAACCTTTGTTTAATTCTGTACCTGAGAATATTGTTGTGTCTCGCTCTAATGTAGACTCAAAAAATCGCTTTCAGGAATGGGTGCAACGCAATCTTACCCCAAATCCCCCTAAATATTTCACAGAGCAAAGTGGCCCTTCTCACGCGCCACAATTCATCGCAAAAGTTTTGGTAGATGAAAAAATTTACGGCGAAGGTCAGGGAGGCAATAAAAAAGAGGCTGAAAAAGCTGCTGCTGAAGATGCGCTAGCTGAGTTGAAAAAGCAAGGTTTGTTGTTGTAAAAATGATTTTTATCTCACGCCTTACCGCAGAAACCAAATCATAACTAGCCCAAGGAGAGTTATTTTAATGAATATACTTTGATATCCCTGCAAGAGATATTTATCATGATGCTGTTAAGAATGCCTCAATTCAACAAGGCTGGATAATTACAGATGACTCCCTACATTTAAAGCTTGTCATTACCAACATCTTTTAAATCTTGCGCTTGGTTCCCATCCCACCTCAGAATCAATTCCTCTTGCTTATAGCTTGCATTCCTCTCAAGAGGACTAAATACAAGATTTTAAACGATGTAGATGGCTAAACTTTGTGAAATGGAAAATTTCAGTCCACTTAAGTGGACTTGAGCTATTAGCCCCGAACTTCAGTTCTGGGCGGGATATCGGTTAGCGCGACACTTTCACTAGTAACATACACAATATGCAGTTTCATGAGTGTTTAAACTATACTATAAACTTTCTCAAATCTTCACTTCTAAGGGCAAAATTACAGTGAAAGTAGAACCAATTCCCACCTCAGAGACTAGCTTAATTTCACCTTGTAGTAGTTTCACTAACCGCGAGACGATCGCTAACCCCAATCCTGTACTATCAGGAAGATAAGGACGATCGCTAAAACTCACGCGAAAGTAGGGTTCAAATATCTGGGCTTGGTTTTCTGGTGCAATGCCAATTCCAGTGTCAGAAACTGCGATCGCCCATCTCTGGTTCTCCAACACCTGGCACATTATAATAATAGTCCCCGACTCTGTATAACGAATTGCATTACTAATAAGATTTGTGACAATCTGTTGGAATTGAAGAGAATCTGTGATTAAGTCTTTGGGAGCGCGATCGCAATCTACTACGATTTTTAAATTTTTCCCAGATGCTAAAGGTTCCAACATTTCACATACATTATTAATTAATTCACGCACATCGATGGGTACTAGTTGGAGTTTTATCTGCCCCGCATCATACCGCGAAAGTTCTAATACATTGTTAATCAGGTGCAGTAATTGTCTACCATTACGTAGCACGCGCTCAATGTGTTCTAAATTGGCAGAAGTGTCTTTTACCTGAGTCTTTCGTCGTTGTTGGCGTAAAAACAGATCCGAGTAACCAATAATAGAAGTTAAAGGATGTTTCAATTCGTGGGCTAGTTGCGAAAGATGCTCTTGATTAGCGCTAATTAAACGTGTGAGTTCTTCATTATGGAGTGTTAGTGATGACTGCAACTGCTGTAATTCTCGCAACCGCTCCTCAACATAACTCTTGAAACACCGAGCGATCGCTTCATCTACAATTGCATCTATCAAACGCATGGAACGAATTATCTCTGACGGGGTTCCACCCAATAAATCTGCTTGTAGAGCATCAAATATTACTGTTCGCAGCAGATGATATTCTCTGGCAATTTCTCCTGGAGAAAAGCCTTGTTCAGCTCGAATAGCTCCATGCTCGAAACTGGCAATAACTATCGACTCAATATCATTCTCCTGGCATTTTGACAGCACTGTTACCATAGCTTTCAAGACATCAGGGATATGATTTTTGATCGCTGTGTAAGATAGGTCATCAGCACTTTCAATTCGTCTATCCTTGCGAACTGCTACAATCCATTTATCAAGGATAGTGTCCGTTTTTTCAGCCAGTACTTGACTAAAATCCATTATGTTAAATTCAGCTAGGAGATAGATGAGTAAACTTCCATATGCAAATAGTTTAGCGATTGCAGTGGTTTTTTACCAAAATTAGCGATTTTATTAACCTACCAAAAGAAATAGATTTTATCTGTTCTGTTGTTTGCGAGATTAACTTCCCGTATATAGAAGGGGGAAGGTATAATATAATTTTTGTTAAGAAATGTTAATTAAGCAGGTAGCAAACTTGATGATTGATTCAACTATTGTTGTTTAGCTGTGTGTGCAATGAGTTCACTCACAAGACAGCTAAAATTATAAATTTTGTCAATTACGGAAAAGCAAGGAAACAAACTTGATTTTGGTATTGAAATCAACAACATTTATGATAATACAGTTGGCTTTTACTGAGCATTGATGTTATATTGTTGATAACTAGTATCCATTAGAGTAAGTCAGCCTAATCCATCAGATCACAGTAGGTGACGTTGGAGCGGAGGAACCAAATTGTGGGGCGTATCTCAGAGAAAGTGAAGAGTTAGAAGTTACTTTACTCAATATTCAACTCATAACTGATAACTTTCTTCAGAAGGGCATCTCTCAGCCCTAGCCCGTCAGCTAACTTCGTAGGCATTGAGAGGAGACTGAAGAGACGGCATTTTTATAATGTTCCGATCTCATCAGTGTCCAAGGCTGGTACTGCTCAAATTTTTTGTACCTGCACTTAAATCTGTTGAGGTCGTAAATGATATTTCAACTAAATTTGGTTGCGATCGCTGCGATCGCAGGACAAGCTGCTTGGAAGAAGACAAAACCTGTCATCCTTAGAGATGTCTTCATTCTACCTGTATTGGGCTTCTTAGGAATAATTTTGCTGTGGTGGATTGTTGCACTTGCCAACCATGAATTGATGCCCACCCCACCAGAAGCGCTAATCGCTAATCTAGACTACATCTTAAATCCCTTCTATCAACGAGGCCCCGGCAACTTGGGAATTGGTTGGTTGTTGATAGCAAGTCTGCGCCGGGTATTATTGGGCTTTTTATTAGGTGCAGTAGTAGCGATTCCTCTGGGGTTTCTAATTGGCATGTCCAGACCGGCAATGTTAGCGCTCAATCCGATCATTCAAATTTTTAAGCCCGTATCGCCCCTAGCTTGGCTACCCATCGCCTTAGCAATTTTCAATTTAGCAGATCCTTCAGCCATTTTTGTAATTTTTATTACTTCCTTATGGCCGACAATTATTAATACCGCATTAGGAGTTTCTAGCGTTCCCCAAGATTATTTAGATGTGGCACGAGTGCTGGAAATGCCCCGTTGGCGACGAATTACAAAAATCATCTGGCCTGCAAGTTTGCCGTATATTTTTACAGGTTTACGAATTAGTTTAGGGATAGCTTGGCTAGTAATCGTCGCCGTGGAAATGCTCACAGGCGGTATTGGTATCGGCTTTTTTGTCTGGGATGAATGGAGTCGCTTAAACCTGAGTTCAGTGTTTTTAGCTGTGTTGATAATTGGCTTAACTGGGTTAATCCTAGATTACGGCGTGGGCAAAATCCAAGAATTAATAACTCGCCGCCCGACAGCTTCTAACTGATTAAACTTTTTCGCATCAAAACCCTAAGACGCTCTTTAATGCACTTTGGGGTTAGCCTATCTGGCAACCAAATTAATCACCAATGGAGCTACAAAAATGGGTGATAATAGTTGGAATCGACGAGATTTTATTAAGGGAATAGGAGCAACCACAACATCAATAGCGCTGTCCTCCTGTGCGATTTCAGGAGATAGATCCGCCAAAGGATTGACTGAAGAAGCTTTAGCTGTAGAACCAGTAATTAGATCCCAAGACCTAGAAAAATCTGATCTTACCGTTGGTTACGTTCCCGTTAATGATTGTGCGCCATTTGCGATCGCCTGGAAAAAAGGCTTCTTCCGCAAATATGGTTTGAACGTTACACTCAACCGCGAAGCCAGTTGGGCCACCTCCCGCGACGGTTTAATTTTTGGTCGCCTGGATGCTTCACCCGTAGTATCCGGTGCAGTCACCAACGCCAGAATTGGTGCTGAAGGCGCACGCCACGCCCCCTTGTGTGCAGCGATGACCATTCACCGCCACGGTAACGCCATGACCATGAACAAAGCCATGTGGGATTTTGGGCTACGTCCGTGGTATGAGTATCAACAAAAATATGGCGATGGTGCGCTAGAAGCCTTTGGGCGCGATTTCCGAGGCTACTTTGACCAGCAGCCGCCAGAACGCAAAGTTTGGGCAGTTGTTCTGAGTTCCGCCATTTACGAATACTTTGTCCGCTACCTATCCGCCGCCGCAGGTGTTGATCCGCTTAAAGAGTTTCGGATCATCATCGTTCCGCCCCCCCAAATGGTGACAAATGTGCGGATTGGTGCAATGCAAGCTTACATGGTTGCAGAACCCTGGAACACACGCGCAATTACAGGTAATGAAAATATCGGCTTTACCTTCGCACAAGGTAAAGAAATCTGGTGGGGACACCCAGATCGACTGTTGGGGGTGATGCAATCTTTCATCGACAAATATCCTAAAACCTATCGTTCTTTAGTCAAGGCGATGATTGAAGCTTGCCAGTATTGCAGCAAAGTAGAAAACCGTCAAGAAGTTGCTGAACTGATTACAGACCGTTCTTTTACAGGCGCTAGACCTAAAAACAAAAATGCCCCAATCGCGAAGTTTA
Organism: Nostoc sp. JL33; assembly: GCF_017114985.1. Classification (GTDB taxonomy): domain Bacteria; phylum Cyanobacteriota; class Cyanobacteriia; order Cyanobacteriales; family Nostocaceae; genus Nostoc. Next base: position 72,922 of record NZ_JABXKP010000100.1, read on the forward strand.
CAAGTCCGGGAATTCTCGGTAACTACAACTATGGCGGCTTTGACGGCAAAGACCGCACCATCAAAGCCGCAGACACCACGATTTTCTTCGATATTCCTGACAACTTTCCCAAACAGCCAGCAGAACACTCCACATTTTTGTGGAGATCGAGAAGTATCTGGTTGATGACACAAGCAGCGCGGTGGGGGCAAATTAAAGAATTCCCCAAAAATGCTGAGAAACTAGCAGAGCTTGGCTGGAAAACAGATTTATATCGGGAGATAGCATCTGAAATGGGCATCGAGTGTCCCAAGGATGATTACAAGGTCGAACCACCAGAAGTCTTTATAGATAATAAAGGCTTCGACCCCAGTGATCCGGTAGGTTATCTTAATAGTTTTGCCATCAGGGCTAACGCTCCCACTAACTTTTTCATGTCTTAAATCCCAAGTTTAAAGAAGAATACAGAATTCAGATCACACAGAATTTAATTTTGAATTCTGCCGACTGGTGCCTTTATTCTCTTTTGTTAAATATTGACTGATGACTAAATTATTTTCGGAGCATTTTGATGATGGAATATACCTCATTACCTATTAATACCCAGACTGAAGTTCTGCCCAGCCCGGGATTTTTAGAAATTGAAAATTTAGTCAAGTCTTATCCGACACCTGATAAAGATAATTTTGTCGTTTTAGATGGGGTTAATCTGACGATTGGTGAAGATGAATATATTTCTGTAATTGGTCACTCAGGTTGTGGTAAATCAACTCTAGTAAAGATAGTAGCTGGTTTAGAAAAAGCAACTTCCGGCTCAGTAAGGCTAGATGGACAAGAAATTCGTCAGCCAGGGCCCGAACGGATGATGGTATTTCAGAACTATTCGCTGTTACCTTGGTTAACTGTGCGAGAAAATATCCGTTTAGCCGTGGATGAAGTGTTAAAAAATGCTAATAGGGCTGAGAAAATTAGCATTGTAAATCAACACTTGGCAATGGTAAACTTGACGGCGGCGGCTGACAAATATCCTGATGAAATCTCTGGAGGTATGAAACAACGAGTAGGTATTGCCAGAGCTTTAGCAATTCGTCCCAAAATGTTGCTGATGGATGAACCTTTTGGGGCACTAGATGCGTTAACTCGTGGCAAATTGCAGCGCCAGGTATTGGATATTTGGGAAAATAATCGTCAAGCAGTGATGATGATTACCCATGATGTAGATGAAGCAATTTATATGTCCGATCGCATCGTCTTGATGACCAATGGCCCAGCTGCTAGTATAGGAGAGATATTAAAAGTTCCTTTTGAACATCCACGCGATCGGGCCGCCATGCGAAACTCAAAAGAATATTTTGAACTCCGCAACCACGCCCTAAATTTTCTTGATCGATATTTTACCCAAGACGAGTAAGTTAGATTATCATTTTTTTTAGTGGGTAGCCTAATTCAAAGTCATGAAAGCTGAATTTGAAGCGGAGGAACCATATTGTGGGGCGTATCTCATAGAAAGTGAGGAGTTAAGAGTCAAGAGTTAGGAATTATTAATTAACTCAGCAGTGGCTAAACCCTAGCTATCCGCTAACAGCACTCACCACTCCTAAGAGAGAGACACCTTCCAGTCTTAGCCCGTCAGCTAACTCCGTAGGCAATGGAAGGAACCCCCAAGTCTTTGGCTGTAATACAGTTATTATTGGGGTTTCCTTGACTTATTTCAGATTTGAGATTTTGCTTATCGTCACTCAATCTAAAATCGTTCGACTGAGCGTAGCCGAAGTCTAAAATCTAAAATTTGTCCCCCTGCTTCTCATTGCTAATTCATTTCATTAGGAGAAGTAAAGCTGTGCAAATTAAGCCAATGTTAGCACGTCTGCAAAGTGCCACAGGCCGAGATAACTTAATTGAACAAATGGTACTGCTGCCAGAGCCAAAAAAACCTTTTTCTAAAAAACCTGAAAGCTCAAAAGCAGTTAACTTAATTGTTGCTTATGACGCATCTCCTAACAGTCATACGGCGCTAGATATTGCTTTTTGGATTGCTCATCAAACGCGTTTAGCCACTAATGCAGAAGTTACAGTTCAAGCCGTTTATGTGGTAGAAAACAATCAAAGCAACCAGCATCCAAACATCTTGAGCTTTCCACAACAACAGCCTTCATTGGAATGTCAAATCAGTGAAGTATCAAAGTCTATCACACTGGTATTAACTCAACCCAAATTGCAGACAGTAGTAACTCCCCTGCAACAAGCAGATATAATTCTCTGGCAAGCCCGAAGTCTAGCTGAAGAATGGCAGGGTTCCTTCAAATCTCATTTGCGGTTTGGCTGCATTTCCACAGAACTTAAGAAAGTTGTTGACTCAGAAACTGCCGATATTTTGTTTCTAGGATGCAACTCTGTTAATCATCCGATGATTGAGGCTCTAGGTTCTAATTTCCCCTGTGCCGTTTTGGGCATTCCTAGTTGTATTGATGAATAATCGCTGTTCAGAATTTCAGTAATTTTTATCAAATTTTAATCATAGATAAGTCACCTATTTATAGGTGGCTTTTTTCGCTACTAAATAAACTTACTTCTTCAAAAATTATGGGACTTGTGATATTTTGCTTGTTTCTGGGATATATTTATTGTACCTAGCTGGGCAAAATTAAATATAAAATGTCATTGCGAACGAAGTGAAGCAATGACAAACTATATTATATTTATTTCAGTCCATCTACTTCTTCTTTGTCCATAGCCAAAGGCGGACTTTTTAGCCCACCCGACAAGATTGAATAATTTATTTGTTGGAAATCCCTTAGCCAGGAGTTAAGAATTATCAGTTTTGAGTTTTTAATTAATATAGGAATCGTATTTGATTTTTGAAATTATCTACGTAGGCGGGGAGTGGGGAGTAGGGAGTAGGGAATAAGGAATAAGGCTTTTCGAGTTGTACCGAGCTTTTTCAGAAATCAAATATTAGTCCTATACTATGTTTCAAACTGATCAACGCCACTTGCTACAAAGGAGGAACCCCCGCAACGCAGTGGCTCCTCCTAACTCCTTAGCTATTACTAATATCCAACGATGTGTAGCACGTCACGAACAACGCTATAACCAGCCAAATCCCAAAGTAAATAGGCGAGAAAGCCAATAGCTGCCAAGCGGCCATTCCAAATTTCGGCTTGAGGAGTCCAGCCAAACAAAAATGCATTGCGATCTACACCGTTGTATTCGGGTGCAACAGATGGTAAATCAGTAGAAGGGCGAGTTTCTTGAGTTGCCATTTTTTTGTTTTTCCTTAATAATTCGTTTGTTTTCGTTTGTTAAGTTTAATGTAGCTATTTAAAACTCAGATCCTTTCTGCCTTTAGGCATAAACTACAGGCACTTCTTGCGGATGATCATCAACTACACCTTGGTGCAGATAAATCCACCTTGAGAGGGTGATAAAAATCTAATTATAAAGAAATGTAAAATTATCAGAATTAAACTGCAATTTTCGCAAAATAAATAGTTGTGACTCAGGAATGAAAAATTAAAACGTAGCAGCCAATAATTAGCTAAATTTTTCATCTGATATGAATATTTTTAGCGTTAGATATAAAAGTTATATCTAACGCCGGATACGCTTTTCAGCCTTTGGAGAGATGCTTTAACCAGCTAAATTCTACGATTCTGAACTAAACAGTTAGGTATTGCCATAGGTACAGACATAAATACATACTAAGAGTTGCTTCTCAAGAAATTCTTAATTCCCTAAAATTAAACTTAGAACAAGGAAATACAATGTTCCATAGTACGGAAATCATGGTGGGACTCTACAAACCACTATTGTGGGTAGCACAGGTTCAAGCAGATACTTCAAACCTTACGCCAGCACAGGCATCGGGTCTCTTTTCCGGGCCGCGCTTTTTTGTGGCTTTAATCTCCGGCGTGATTCTAGCCTTTGCTTTCCAATTAGTTCTAACTAATCTCTCCCTTGCAGCCGGTATTTCCTACCTGGGGCACTCATCTGATTCCGATTCAGATAGTGGGGAAGCCGGAAGTTTGGGCGGCAGCATTCGCAAAATCGGCACCGCCGTGGGGATTTGGACATTAGTCACTGTGACGATCGCTCTTTTAATCGCTTCTTTTCTGGCGGTAAAATTGAGCCTTGTAATCTTAGACCCAGTATTGGGAGCGATTCTCGGCTTGGTGATTTGGGGTGCTTACTTTTTGCTCCTCGTCTGGGTAAGTTCCACCACCGTGGGTTCCTTAATTGGCTCAGTCGTGAGTACAGCAACCTCCGGCTTTCAGGCGATTATGGGGACAGCCACCGCCGCACTGGGCGCAAAAGCTATCAATAACCAAGTTGTAGCCACGGCTGAAGCCGCCGCCGCCGCTATCGGTCGGGAACTAGGGAGCGCCATCGACCCTATGAGTATCCGGGAGAACATAGAGGATTACTTAGAAAAGATCCGTCCTCCAGAGCTAGATGTGTCGAAAATTCGGAGTGACTTTGAAAATTTACTCAACGATCCGCAATTAAAAGCGATCGCTGGGACTCCAGATATCCGCAACATCGACCGCGAAAAGTTTATCGAGTTAGTCAGCAGTCGCACCGACCTTTCCAAAAAAGACGTTAGCCGGATTGCTGATACGTTGTATAAAGTTTGGCAGCAAGTCGTAAGTCAGCAACCACCCACCGAAGACCGTCTGGGTGAGTTAATGGATTATCTCAAATCACTTCCAGCAGGACAGACCAAAACAGATGAACTCAACGCCAAGCTGGATCGGTTAGTAGCAGAAAAGGGTGGTTCCCAAGGATCTGACCAAAAGGCGGCTTCAGGCCCAATTAAAAGTACAGTCCAGCAAGCGCTATCTGCCTTAACTGCCACTGTGTTGGGACGGGCAGATTTGCCTGATTTGGATGTAGAAAAAATCTTGCGTAGCCTGACTACTGCCAAAGAGAAAGTCACCCAACAAGCAGATAAGCTAGGGTTGCCAACACCATCACAACCCTATAGCCCAATTCGGGCTGATGTCGAAAACTATCTGCACAACACTTATGCTTGGCAACTAAGCCCAGAAAAAATCGCTCAGGAATTTCGTGATGTCATCTACGACCCAGCAGCTGACCCCGGAATAGTCAAGAGGGAACTAGAGCAACTATCCCGCAACGATTTCGCCAACATCCTGCAACAGCGAGGACTACTTACCCAAGCCCAAATTCAGCGCATTGCAGATCAGCTAGAAGCTGTGCGCCAAGATGTGGTAGTAACAGTGAAAGTTGTCGAAGAAAGAGAGATAGTTCAAGACTTGCAACGTGCAGTGGAAAGTTATCTGCTCGTTACCCCGAAAGCAGATTTGACACCCGAAGGCATTGAGCAGAATTTCAAACCACTGTTGCAAGACTCAGATGCAGATTATGAAACCCTGACATTGCGACTGGCGCACATTGAGCGTCAGGAAATTCGGGAGATATTGCTGCAACGTAATGATGTCCAGCTATATGAAGTAGACAGCATTCTCGATGAGTTGGAAAAACAGCGCGATCGCGTCTTGGTAGAATCCAAAGGATTAGCAGAACAGGCACAATATCAAGCAGAAACCCTGTGGCTGAATGTAGAATCATATCTGCGTAACACCGGAAAAGCAGAACTGAATCCTGATGCCATCCGCGCGGAGTTCAAAAGGTTACTAGAAGATCCCCAAGCTGGAATTAGCTCAATTCGCGCCCGCTTGTCTCGCTTTGACCGCGATACCTTGGTGCAGCTATTGAGCCAACGGGAAGATTTGAGTGAAGATCAAGTTAATCAAATCATCAATACTGCTGAAGAGTCCTGGCATAACATTCGCCACACACCCCAAGCTGTAGTGGATAAAGCCAAAGAGCAATACGACTCTGTTACCACCACGATCGCAGATTATCTGCGGAATACTGGTAAAGAAGAACTCAACCCAGAAGGTATTGGGCGAGATTTGACCAGATTGTTTGAAAATCCCCAGCAGGGAGCTGTCGCACTGCGCCGTCGGTTGTCGCAGGTAGACCGAGATACACTGGTGAAGTTGCTCAGTCAACGCCAAGACTTAAGTGAAGAACAAGTCAATCAAATCATTGATTCCACCCAAACTTCGATTCGCAACTTTGTACGTGCGCCTCGTCGCCTAGCTAGCCGCACACAGCAAAGAGTGGAAACATTCAAAGGTTATCTGGAAGAGTATTTGCGGCAAACTGGCAAGGAAGAACTTAACCCAGAAGGTATTAAACGCGACTTGCAATTATTGTTGCACGATCCGCGAGTTGGGGTAGAAAGTTTTAGCGATCGCCTTTCCCATTTTGACCGTTCTACGATCATCGCCTTGCTAAAAATTCGGGAAGATATTTCTGATGAAGAAGCGGCGCGGATTGCCGATAACATGGTATCGGTAAGGGATCAATTTGTAGAACAAGTGCGGAACATTCAACGAGGCATTCAAGATGCAATTGATGGGGTTTTCGGCCGCATTCGCAACTATCTCAACGCCCTGGATCGCCCGGAACTTAATTACGATAGTATCAAGCGCGATGTTCGCACATTTTTTGACGATCCCCAAGCGGGGTTTGATGCCCTGCGCGATCGCCTATCCTCTTTTGATCGTGAGACCCTGGTGGCAATTATGAGTTCTCGTGAGGACATCTCCGAAGAAGATGCCAACCGGATCATCGACCAAATTGAACGCGCACGCAACACAGTATTGCAACGTGCAGAACGCATACAGCACGAAGCTCAACGCCGCCTAGAAGAGGTGAAACATCAAGCACAACGACAAGCAGAAGAAACCCGCAAAGCCGCAGCTACAGCCGCTTGGTGGCTATTTGCCACAGCATCCGTCTCCGCCGTTTTCTCTGCATTAGGAGGAGCGATCGCTGTAGTTACGCAGTAGTTTAACAAGTTTTCTCCGCTAACTTTTAAGCCTCCCATACCGGGAGGCTTTTTTTGTTCCGCAGACTTACACGCCATTTTCCTTAAACCATGCCAAAAGACGTTTCCAACCGTCCTTAGCTTCTTTCTCGCGGTAGGAGGGGCGATAATCGGCAAAAAAAGCGTGGGGTGCATCGGGGTAGACGATGATTTTAGATTTGCTGCTGCTTTCCTTTAAGCGATCGCGCATCTGTTCTACTGTATCGATGGGAATACCCGTATCTTTGCCGCCGTAGAGTCCAAGAACGGGAACTGTCAGTTTTGATGCAATATCGACAGGATACTTGGGCTGAAGTTCGGTAGCATCGCCCACGAGTCGCCCGTACCAAGCCACACCAGCCTTCACCTTGGGGTTATGTGCTGCATATAACCAGGTAATGCGGCCGCCCCAGCAGAAGCCTGTAATTGCCAATTTGTTGGCATTACCTTTAGCTGATTTCGCCGCCCAGTGTACCGTCGCATCGAGATCGGATAATACTTGGGCATCTGGCACCTTGGCGACAATTGGGCGAATTTCGTCCATGCTGCTTAACTTAGTGACATCGCCTTGACGGATGAATAATTCCGGTGCGATCGCTAAATACCCCAACTGGGCAAAGCGACGAGTGATATCCTGAATATGCTCGTGTACGCCAAAGATTTCTTGGATTACCAGAACAATTGGGAAATTTTCACCACTGGCTGGTGCTGCTCTATATGCAGGAATTTCGCCATCTTTGACGGGAATTTTCACCGCACCAGCTACCAAACTCTTAGCATCGGTAGTGATGACTCCGGCAGAAATGGGTTGTACTGCGAGGGCAAAACCCGTCGCTAGGGTGGCTGTTGCAATAAATTTGCGGCGAGTTACTTCTTGCATCATCTCTACCTTGAATTGGCGAAAGTTTTATTCTTTGTTATCCGTACTACGGCAACCAAATACTACAATAATATTAGCTTCGTTTGCAGTCCAAGCGTTCTTTCTCTGTGGCTGTTGTCAGGGAAAAGTTGGACGTATTGGTAAATAAAAGCCACCGGACTAAACAATTTTCTGTGCTGAGTTCCTTTATAGTTAAGTTTCTGTATAGTCAAATGCGCGGCAGGGTAGGTGTACAAATTCCACAGCCGAAAAAACTGCTTCTATCTCAACCCCAGCAAGCATTTCACCCACTAATCGCCCAATTGTCATCCGCGCAATCTCTGAAATGCTTACAAAGAGTGGGTTTCAGCCTTGAATTTTTCCCGACACTCTTCCCAAACGAATTCTCTAATGCTATGATTGCTGTTGAATCGCGCAACCGCACCTTGAAAACTAAATACAGCTTGCCTTTCAGGCTCCCGCCATTGCAATTCATCAAAATCCCTATCAGGGATTGAAACTGCGCCAGCACTAATTTTGTTTAAAAGACTATCTGATTGCAATTCATCAAAATCCCTATCAGGGATTGAAACATTTACCCGTGTCGATTGGGGAGCGATCGCCGCCGGAACAAATTGCAATTCATCAAAATCCCTATCAGGGATTGAAACATGTTACGTCTTGGGTTACTCAGCGCGTCAGTTTATTGCAATTCATCAAAATCCCTATCAGGGATTGAAACGTGGATCGTGATCAGTAACTTGCCATTGACAATTGCAATTCATCAAAATCCCTATCAGGGATTGAAACCAGTAAGGACACTCCAGTGTTAGCCGTAGCCCCTAGATTGCAATTCATCAAAATCCCTATCAGGGATTGAAACAGTAGCCGTTTTAGCGATATTTAATCCAAACATATTGCAATTCATCAAAATCCCTATCAGGGATTGAAACTATTTTGCACTTTATAACATCTTAGGGACTTGGCATGGCATTGCAATTCATCAAAATCCCTATCAGGGATTGAAACGGCACATCGGGAACCCCCTGGCTACCAGCTAACTGCTGAAATTGCAATTCATCAAAATCCCTATCAGGGATTGAAACACGCGGCTTTTGTAGAGATGTACGGCGAAGATAAATTGCAATTCATCAAAATCCCTATCAGGGATTGAAACTCGTCCACAACTGCGGAATAATTGATGACCCACTCAAAAATATTGCAATTCATCAAAATCCCTATCAGGGATTGAAACTGGCAAACACGAACTCGCCATGATTCGCCATCGGGATTGCAATTCATCAAAATCCCTATCAGGGATTGAAACCAATGAGTTTTCTCTTCAGTCCGAATAGCATCAAATTGCAATTCATCAAAATCCCTATCAGGGATTGAAACCCAATGGCAAGTTAGCTGCCCTTACTGCCAAAAGCAGCAATTGCAATTCATCAAAATCCCTATCAGGGATTGAAACCTTAATTTCTCCCAAGGACTCAGACGGTATTCTAGATTGCAATTCATCAAAATCCCTATCAGGGATTGAAACCAAAAGAATAATATCGTGAAACTGCCCAACGGACAATTGCAATTCATCAAAATCCCTATCAGGGATTGAAACCTGATGAAGCAAATATTCCCAAATCCTTACAGGGAAATTGCAATTCATCAAAATCCCTATTAGGGATTGAAACAGTTGGCTCGATTGCCGCCTTGCTTGGGCTGATATATTGCAATTCATCAAAATCCCTATTAGGGATTGAAACTGGAATCGTGGGATGTGTCGTGGGCAATGCTTGATAGTCCGTCGGATTGCAATTCATCAAAATCCCTATTAGGGATTGAAACCAGCTTAGGGGTGAAGGGGGAGATAATGCGATCGCCGATTGCAATTCATCAAAATCCCTATTAGGGATTGAAACCCTGATGCTCAGGCTCAGATTACTAGCACTTTCTCATTGCAATTCATCAAAATCCCTATTAGGGATTGAAACTTTGAAGTTGCCGAGGATTGGGATTTAAATGACAATATTGCAATTCATCAAAATCCCTATTAGGGATTGAAACTAGAGTGGCTACACCAACGTTTATTCTTTGTTGAATTGCAATTCATCAAAATCCCTATCAGGGATTGAAACTAAGCTAGAACCAGAAAGGCTAAAGAGATTGAAACTTTATTTTTCCCGATTTCTCCAATCTTCTCCACCAGCTAACTGAATAAGATAATCATCCATAATCGCTGGTAACTCCTTTGGCGAATAAGTGTATGTTAAAGCCAGTAAACTATTTGCTGTAGTCAAAATCTGGCTTTTATCTAGCATCGCTGACAACTGAGAACGAGTAAATTTGCCATTCATGACTTCATCGCAGGCATCTGCGATCGCATCTTCAATAACTTCCTCCTCCATCAAACTTTCCCATTCATTTAAATTGACATAATAAGATGTTTTATTATCTTTAAGATTCACTTCTTTAATTTCGCGGATAGCGTTGCGAATAGAAGCAGCCCAAGAATTTGTTAATCTCTGTTCTAGTTTATTCTTGATCAAATGAATCACTAAAATTCTTAAAAACGATTTAATCTGACGCAGAATTGCCTTTTTACTCATTCCCTCTAATTCATCTACAATTGCCAAGGCATCTGCGTAACGTCCTTCCAAAATACTTTTTTTGAGGTCTATTAGTTCTTGTGTCATTTGTTTTACCGCCTACCTGCTTTCCAATCTTCTCCACCGAATAGCTGAATTAAATTTTCAGCCACAACTGCGGGTAACTCCTTAACTGAATAAGAATAAGTTAGCGCCAACAACTTCAAAACAGTCTGAATAATCTGGTTTTTATCCACCATTCCAGCCAGTTGAAATTCATTGTACATTCCATTCAAGACTTCCACACTGGCATCACGCACTGCTACTTCTATTTCATCTTCAATATAGGTATCCCATTCGTTTAAATTGATATAAGAGTATTTTTTATTGTCTTTGAGATTGAGTTTCTTAATTTCTATAAGTGAATTACGAATAGAAGCAACCCAAGAATTTGTTAATCGCTGCTCTAGTTGGTTCTTAATCAAATGAATCAGCAGAATTCTTAAATAAGCTTGAATATTCCGCAGAATAGCTTGTTTACTCATGCCCTCTAATTCATCTACAATTACCAACGCATCTGCGTAACGCCCTTCCTGGATACAAGTTCTGAGGTCTATTAATTCCTGTGTCATTTTTATTAACCTCAAAATTTCATCATGCTAATTTCAATATATAGCGTTTATTAATCTCATAGCCCCCTCCTCGCTTGCGGGGAGGGGGTTGGGGGTGGGGTTCTTGTACCTCACAAGGGTCGAGAACCGCTATAACAATCACCTATACTTTATTAATAGCAGGGGATCTTACCTACTATTAATAAAGCAATATTGTTCACTTCTGAGCCTGTATCACTTGCAAACTACCGCCTGCATACAAAGTTAGCTTACTCGCTTCAAACCCAGTCTCAGTTAACAACTTAGCTAAATCAGTTTTCAACAGTTCCCAAGCTGTTTCCGTCTCAAACAACAGCAAAAACACTGACACCCCAGGCCAAAATATCGGATTCGTAGGAGCGTGAAAATCCACCAGCGTAAACACCCCTCCTGGCTTCAGCACCCGATAAACTTCATTAATAATTTTCCGCAATTGCTGAGGCTGCATTTCGTGTAATGCAACGCTGGTATGCACCACATCAAACAGATTATCTGCAAATGGCATCTCCTGGGCAAAAGCTTCGAGATAGCAAGCTTCTGGTACATTTTGCCGCGCCCGTTGCAAAGACTTGGGTGAAGCGTCCAATCCTGTTACATTTTGTGAAAGTTTTACCAAAAACTGCGTTGTTTGACCACTGCCACAACATAAATCTAAGACCTGAGTATCTGAGTGAATTGTTAAGCCTTGCAAAGCAAGTTGCCGAAAACGGGCTTCACCACCTACACTTAAGGCTGCTAAACGAGAGATACCATCATATAACCACTGATAGCGGTAACTCCAATCTCTTAAAATTGTTGCCATTGCATATTTCCTTGCTATTAAGCTTTATATTTAATAAAGATATATTGTTAACATTAGTAAAAAACCTGAAAAGATTGGGGGAAAGTAACTGCTATGGGTCGTGTAGGCGTCTTATTACTCAATCTCGGTGGCCCCGATAAGCTAGAGGATGTCGGGCCGTTTTTGTACAACCTATTTTCCGATCCGGAAATTATTCGCCTACCATTTCGCTGGTTGCAAAAGCCCCTAGCCTGGTTTATTGCCTCACGGCGAACCAGAACATCTCAAGAGAATTATAAGCAAATCGGTGGTGGTTCCCCACTGCGGCGGATCACAGAAGCCCAAGGAGAAGCTTTAAAAGAACAGTTGAGTCATTTAGGACAAGAGGCCAATATCTACGTGGGAATGCGTTATTGGAATCCCTATACAGAAGAAGCGATCGCACAGATCACCCAAGATAATATAGAACATCTGGTAATTTTACCACTCTATCCCCAGTTTTCTATCAGTACCAGTGGTTCCAGCTTCCGACTTTTAGAAAAGCTTTGGCAAGAAGACCCAAAACTTCAACCCATTGATTACACCGTCATTCCTTCCTGGTACAAAGAACCAGGCTACCTTCAAGCAATGGCGGAACTCGTAGCCCAAGAACTCGAACAGTTTCCTAATCCAGATGAGGTTCATATATTCTTCAGCGCTCACGGCGTTCCTAAAAGCTACGTTGAAGAGGCTGGCGACCCCTACCAGCAAGAAATTGAAGAATGTACTGCCTTGATTATGCAGACGCTCAATCGACCCAATGTCCACACCTTAGCTTACCAAAGTCGCGTCGGCCCAGTAGAATGGCTCCAACCTTATACTGAGGATGCCCTCAAAGAACTAGGCGCACAAGGTGTGAAAGATTTGGTTGTCGTGCCTATCAGTTTTGTCTCAGAGCATATTGAAACACTACAAGAAATTGATATTGAGTATCGGGAAGTAGCAGAAGAATCAGGAATTCACAACTTCCGTCGCGTTCCTGCTCCCAATACCCATCCAGTGTTTATTAATGCACTTGCAGACTTAGTGATTGATGCGCTGAAAAATCCCAGCTTCAAGCTTTCGCAAGCTGCCCAAATGAAAAAAAGGGTGAAAATGTACCCCCAAGAGCGTTGGGAATGGGGTCTGACTACTAGCGCTGAAGTATGGAATGGTCGGATTGCCATGCTGGGCTTCATTGCCTTAATCATCGAACTGATTACCGGTCACGGCTTCTTGCACATGATTGGAATTTTGCAGTGAACTACTTACACCGACCTTACGGTACGGTGTAAGCTTCCCAACTCATTGGGGACTGCCTCTGTCTTTGTGGATTTTTTACGTCCAGAAGACTTTGGTCTTACGTCCCCTCCTTGGGCAGAAGTGCTAGTTCCTAATTTTTCTGCCAATACCAGTCATACCACTGCTTCGCGCTACGAACTGCAAACCAGAGCAGTATTAAAGCAATTAATCCTCCTTGCCAGGGAGCATCAAAGGCAAAAAGTACTAGAGCAACACACAAGGTATCTTGAAGAAAGACTGCCCACAACGGTAAGCCACGTAAGCGATAGAACCAACCAACTTGCACTAGCTGAAGTACCAAAGCTAACAAACCTCCAATTAAGGCAGTGACCCAGCTTGGCGGGGAGGTTGCGGTAGCTACTGCTAACCCCATAATTGCGCCCACGACGGGAGACATGAATAACTGAATCAGCTGGAGCAATCTTTGCCCCCATAGCTTTTTTGAGGCTAATAATTCAACTAAAGACCAACAAATGAGGCAGCGTAATAAGATTGGTGGAGAAATGTGAGATAAAATTGGAACTTGTGACCACAAGTTATCACCCTGCAACAGTCCGATAATCAGCAGAGGTGTACCTATTCTCATTCCTGCTGCCGCAGAAGCTGAAAGTGTGGCTAGGATTTCAATCATCAAGTCACTCGAAGCACTAATAAATAAGTAGATATTTGTTATTTATACTACCCAGTCTTGGCAAAAATTCCAGCATCCAACAGACAGTCTTCAGCAATGGAATACTTAAGATTTTTGGTATCTTAACGTGAGTTCGACGGAACAGTAATTAATATTCGGGACGTGATTACTTTTCAAGGTAGTAGCGTAGCCGAACTAAAGCAAGCTTTTTCTGATTCAGTGGATGATTATTTAGATTTTTGTAGAGAACGTGGGGAGAAGCCTGATAAGCCATTCTCAGGTAAATTCATGCTAAGAATCGACCCTGATTTACACAAAAAAATTGTATTTATTGCAAAGAAAGAGGGACAAAGCCTTAATTCGTTGGTTGAAAAAAGCTTGTGCTTGTATGCTAGTTAAATTAACGTCAAAGCGTTTGCGTATTTTTTGGATAACAAATTAGTAGTAAGCGCTTAAGCGCTCACTACCAGCAAATTAATCCTAAATACCCAACCTTTGGTAAACCTCTTCTAAATGCCTCAGATGCTGCTGGGGGTCAAAACATACCTCTAGTTCTGCTGGGGACAACTTTTGGGTAACACGCGGGTCTTTGCTAATCAAGTCCTGGAAATTACCTTCTGGCTTGTTCCAAGCGGCGTGAGCGCTTTCTTGAACGATCGCATAAGCTTCTTCTCGCTTGCTTCCCTTGTCTATCAAAGCAAGTAGCACTTGTTGACTGAACACAACGCCGCCATAGCAGTTGAGATTTCGTTCCATGTTCTCAGGATAGACCAACAGATTTTTCACCAAGTCGGTTATTTCTACCAACATAAAATGCGTCAAAGTGCAAGCATCTGGCAAAATCACCCGTTCTACAGAACTGTGGGAAATATCCCTCTCATGCCAAAGAGCAACGTTTTCCAAAGCTGCACCGGCATGACTTCTGACAAGGCGCGCCATTCCCGTTAGCCGTTCCGAACGGATGGGATTGCGCTTGTGTGGCATTGCACTGGAACCTTTTTGACCTTTGGCGAAAAATTCTTCAACTTCCAGAACGTCTGTTTTTTGAAGATTGCGAATTTCTACAGCAAAACGTTCGATGGATGCCGCTACCAAAGCTAATTGTTGCACATAGTCGGCGTGGCGATCGCGGGAAATAACTTGCGTTGAGGCCGTATCGGCTTGGAGTCCGAGTTTTTCGCAAGCGATCGCTTCTACACGCGGTTCAACATTCGCATAGGTTCCCACCGCACCAGAAATCTTGCCCACGGCAATAGTTTGGTGGAGTATTCTCAGGCGTTCTTGGTGTCGCAACACTTCTGCTAACCAGCCAGCTAGCTTGAAACCAAAAGTGATCGGTTCAGCGTGAATACCATGCGATCGGCCAGCCATCACCGTGTGACGATGTTCCCGTGCTTTTTGGCGAATTACCTGAATCAAATCTTCCAGACGTTGCAATAATATATCCAGGCTGGCAACCAATTGCAATGCTAAAGCTGTATCCAAAACATCCGAACTAGTTAAACCCAGGTGAATATAGCGTCCGGCATCACCTACATATTCGTTGACATTTGTCAAGAATGCAATAACATCGTGGCGGACTACAGCCTCAATTTCCAGCACCCTATCGGGGTCAAAATCTGCCTTAGCTTTAATTTCCTCAACCGCCTCAGATGGAATGTAACCCAGTTCAGCTTGAGCTTCACAAACAGCAATTTCGACTTGCAGCCAAGTTTTTAGTTTATAGGCTTCACTCCATAGATTAGCCATTTCGGGCAAAGTATAACGCTCAATCACAGTTAGGCACAGAATACAACCGTCATATTCTACAGTTTAATTAATGTAGTTCACTTTTTAGTGCTGCTTTTTGCTCAGGGACGGAACTAGTTTTTGAATCAAAGGTGATGATACTAATCCTACCGTCAGCCTCCATATATGCAAACTTTACATCAGCTAAAAATTCCACACCTTGCTGACGTAACTTGCTCATCAACTCATCGTCTGTAATTAACTCTCGTTGCAAATGACGCTGAATCATCCGACCATTTTTTACCAGTAGCAGTGGTGGCTGATTCAAAAAACGTTGGAACTGGGGTATTTTGTAGCCTAACCAGTTCAGCAAGTAACTCCAAAAAATCACGGTTCCTACCAGGATAGCGCCCTCAGTAATCGATGTATAATTACTGGCCATAGCATTTTGAGCAGCTTCAGCAAATAATACAACTACGAGTAAATCAGTAATTCCTAGTGTTCCTAGTTGTCGGCTAGGAAGCAAGCGTAACACTGAAAATAGCGCTAAATAGACCAGCGACCCGCGGATAATCAACTCAAGTATGCTGATGCTAGGAATAAAGATTGCCTGCCAATTGATAAAAAACCATTTTTCCATTCCCACTGATTTTCTTCCTTTTTCAATACATTTCTGGAAAAAATCCAGTATCAGGTTATTTATCTGTGGTCTTATTTCATAAAACTGACTTTTATTAGAAGTTAAATACTTCAACATCTATCAGATTTACAACCCTGAATTCCCACCAATCAGGAATCAAAATCGCTGATTTTTTTTTCTCTGTTTTAAGCGCTTGGACTTTTTGAAAGACTGGAAGAAGCGATTAATCAAGCTAGAAGAAGGCTTTTTATTAGTGGACGATTCCCCCGTTGGATTCGTGCCATTATATTTTGTGTTATCAGATAAAGGTATGGCATGTTTACTTGGGGTTATGCCGCTACCGTACCTTCTGGCATAAACTTGGGTAAACTCTGCACCGAAGAAAAGAATCTGTGCGGCATAGTTAACCCAAGCTAAGATTACCACCAGTGAACCAGCTGCACCATAGGCTGAACCAAAACTGCCATTACCTAAATATTGTCCTAACAAAAATCTACCGATAGAAAACAAAAAGGAAGTGAGCATGGCTCCAATTAAAACATCACTCCAACCAATTTCGACATCTGGTAGAACTTTAAAAATGAGTCCGAATAGGAACGTAGTGATGGCAAAAGAGAGGATGAAATTGAGAATCTGCCAGAGAAAATCGACACCTGGCACCAAGTTACTAAAGAATGTTACTAATGCTGCTAATGCCGTACTAATTACCAGAGAAACTAAAAGTAAAAAGCCAATACCTATCACCATTGCAAAGGACAAAACGCGTAGGCGAATCATGTTACTTACGCCGCGTCCGGGTTTCGGCTTCACTTCCCAAATCGTGTTGAGGGAATCTTGCAACTCGGTAAATAAACCAGTAGCACCTACTAGTAGAACTACAACACTAATGATAGAAGCGATCGCTCCTGTCTTTGGTTTATTAGCATTCTGAATAGCTGTTTGGATAAATTCTGCGCCATCTCGGCCGACTAAACCTTGAATTTCTCCAACGATTTGACCCCTTGCCGCCTCTTCTCCAAATACTGCCCCTGCGATCGCAATTACAATAATTAACAACGGTGCAATCGAAAAAATCGTGTAATAAGCTAACGCCGCCGCTAACCGTGAGGCTTTATCCTCGCTCCATTCTTTGAATGTCTCTTGTAACAACTTCCAAATCGCCTGCAAATTCATCCAATCAGTCTCCTTAGGGTATGTCGCTTACTTCCTGATATATTGGATACTTATTTCATAACTAGAGGCATCCACCCAAGGGAGTTTGTCAAGCTTCCTAGAGGAGGAATTTAGAATTTGATTAAAACAGAATTCAGGAGTCAGGAGCAAAGCCTCCACGCTCCTGAATTCTTCTTCAACGTGACAACCTTTTAATGCTATAAGAGCAGTTGCCGGCTCCCACTCCCTACTTTTTCTACATAAAACTTAATATTTCCTGATTTTAGCCAAATATCCTCTCAGGCATTGCTCTAGGAGAGTTTGTGCTTAGTTTTAAAAATCTAATCGATGGAGGATGGTTGATTATTATTAACAAAAGCTATGAATCGCCTCTACCTTTTGGTAGATTTAACATGGACAATAAATTTTTTTATACAATACGTAAATTATACGGATAATGCCTCAGGTAGTTTTAGTTAACCCACAAATCCCTCCTAATACAGGTAATATTGCCCGTACTTGTGCAGCTACGGGTACAGAGTTACATTTGGTGGGGCCTTTGGGATTTGAAATTAGCGATCGCTACCTTAAAAGAGCTGGCTTGGATTACTGGCCTTATGTCAAACTGCACTATCACCAATCGCTAGAAGCTTTTAAAATCGTACATCAGGAGCGTGGAGGCAGATGGTTGGGTTATACGGTTGGTGGAAATTGTAATTATGTAAACTTTCAGTTTCAACCTGATGATTGGCTGCTGTTTGGTAGTGAAACCACTGGCTTATCACCAGCAATTTTGTCAGATTGCGATGCTACCCTGTATATTCCCATGAGCCAACCGGGGGTTCGCAGCTTGAATCTGTCAGTGAGTGTGGCAATTGGCTTATTTGAAACCCGTCGTCAGTTAGGCTATTTAGAATAGTTGCTTATCTCCATTACAAGTATATATACTTATGGTATGTCCAGAAATCGATTAGGCGAGTTATTTGTGACTAGAAAATTTGATTGCTTACGGAAATAATTTGTCAAAGAATATACATATAATTGGATTGATTACCAAATTGTAGTGGAAGATACTTACAAGCAGAGGAAGGTTGTTATAAGAAATTTGTATATAAAACTTCGGATATTGTCAAATTTGAATGATAGATTTTGATGAATTTGACACATCCTACATTGGAGGGAAAAACCACTAAAGCCGAGTCAGGTTATAGATTTGAGCCAAAATAGCTCAAATGTATGCCAGAAAGCAACCTAAAAGTAGCCGATAGTTGATAGGGTTGTTTTTTAGGGAATAATCAACGTAAAGTCTCCTGTTGAGAAGACGGATTGGGTAGAAATATGTTGAATATATCTACAGCAGGGGGCATCACTTTTCCAGAAGTCGCAGCAATTTAATTCTCAACAGCGACTATGGGCTTGGCAAATAATTTGTCCAGTCCCCGCGATTGACGCAAGACAAGCGCGGACAATGGTAAAGAGTAAAACGTCCTAAGTGGTGTTAGGAGTGGTTCGGACAAGTAAACATAGCAAACTTGAAATTTTGCTAACACGGGTGAACTTGTCTAAATCAGAGAAGCAGGTTAATCTTGCGTAAGCATCTCTGGTGAATGTGATCTTGATCTATCGTTCGTTGTGATCTAAATCATTGACTAGTATCCAACTGAGAAATCGAGGTCAGTTAAGCGCTAGTGATCATAGGAGGTCGTCTTTGAAACGAGCATTGAAAAAGAGAGTAAAAGCTGTGTTGAACAATAACCCTAGTGATGATCATGCCCCGGTAGAACTGCTAAATGTAATGAATCCAAAAGTTAACCGCCGGGTGCGGACAAAAGCTGCCATGATTGGCTTGGCAATCTCTATGGGAGCAACCAGCCTTTTGGTGACTCGACAAAGCGATCAAGCCCAAGCAGCGGTGCCTGTAGGCAGCCAAAAGGCAACTTCAGCGATTCCTGCTGTTCGTGACACTAAGGTGAAATTCGCCTCCACAAAGCTGGAGTCCCAAGCAGTCTCATCAGCGAGCGTGCCGGAAAATCCTGTTATCGTGGAACCAACGGCAGTTTCACAAGTGCCTGGGCTTGAAGCTAAATGGCAAGTTGCGGCAAGTGGAATGTCTTTGCAAGTTCCAGCATCAGAAAGGTTTTCCCAACCAACAGCAGTTTATAAAAATTCCACTCACCTGAAGCCCCAAGTGGCACAGGGATTGAACAATACCTTAGCGGAAACTAGTTTCCCAGTAGTCAATAATCTGTCTGACTATAGTGCTGATGGTGTTGGTAGTATTAATGCATCACTAACTGCCAAGCCACAAACAGTGGCAACGTCAACCGCAGCCAACAGTGAAATAAATGCACAACTTAAGGCGCAACAAGAGTTCGCACTAAATCGCTTACAAGAAAAATCGAACCGTTTAAGAAAAAGTTTGGCGCAGTTGCGGTCTGGGGAAACCAAAACTTTATCACAAGCTGATATGGGGTTGGTGCAGCCGCAGACTGTCGTTGAGAAGACTGCATTAGTCCAGTCGGACACTTCTGGCGATGCAAGCAAAGCGAACCTGATATCGAGGTTAAAACAGAAGACACAGACGACTGGATTTGTACCAGCTAGAGTTATTGCGTCCTCGACTCATAGAGCCTACGAAGTTAAGCCTGGAGATACACTAGCAGCGATCGCCAGCAGATACAAGACTTCAGTATCACAACTAGTTAAGGCAAATAACCTCAATAATCCAAATGAACTGAAAATTAGTCAAAAACTGATTATTCCTGCTGCTCAAGTTGAGGCAACTGTAGCGAGTAACCCCACTTTTGTAGAGTCCAGCAATACTCCTCATGTTGCCACTTCCACTGTCAATGTTGGTAGTGCCAACTCATATCTACCTACTTCACAATCACCAACTATTGCCGACAACAGTAGCGTTGCCGTCCCTACACCGGTAACTGTTCAGATTCAGGGAAATAGTGCCAACGACCAGCAAACAGCCCCTACTGCTGGTACTTATTATGGCGTCGGTGGTGACATTCCAGCGCCAAAAGCTTTTGTAGAAATGCAACAGCCTAAAACACCAACAAATAGGGTAGCGAGGGTAAACAATAACAATAATGGCCGTTTGCAGGGCTTACAAGCGGAAATTCAGAGGTTACAGCAGAAATATCGCGCTCAACAGTCTGGAAACTTAATTGTGCCAGCAGCTAGCGAAACTAATAATGCTGCGATGCTCACTCCTGTTTCTAGCCCGAATAATTTCACTGTACCCAACGCCGCAGTTTCACCGAATAATCTAGCAGCGATACAAATTCCAGTTCCTACACCTATTAGACGTAACTATAGCCCTCAACCAATTAAGTCCCAATATCGTGCTACTATGCCGGCTAACGAGCCAGTAAACCCAGATTTCTTGCCCAATCTAGGCTCTGCTAGTCAGTGGACTCCCTCTAGCAATCCATCTGGCACAAGGGTAAGGGTAGCAACGCCTGCTGGAAGAGTAAATGCCTCAGACTCCTTAGGAAAAATGCGGGGAACTACAGTTTCTCCACAGATGCCAATACCACCTTTGGCAGCAGTGGATCAATATCTTCCCAGACAAATTGACGAAACTATACCCCCTCCATCTAGCTCATCCCTAGCTTACACATGGCCGGCGAAGGGTACTCTCACCTCTGGTTATGGTTGGCGCTGGGGTAGATTGCACAAGGGAATTGACGTTGCTAACTCCACTGGCACGCCAGTTGTCGCCTCGGCTGACGGTACGATCGAAAAAGCTGGCTGGAATAATGGTGGTTACGGCAACCTCGTCGATATTCGTCATCCCGATGGCAGCATGACTCGCTATGGTCATAACAGCAAGATTCTGGTGCAACCTGGTCAACTGGTGCATCAAGGAGAAACAATTGCTTTAATGGGTAGCACTGGTCACAGCACTGGCCCACACAGCCACTTTGAAATTCATCCATCAGGTAAGGGTGCTGTTAACCCAATAGCCTTCCTACCAAATCGCCTGTAATTCTTGAGTAGTCTGTAACTAAATCATTGCCTTGGTAGTTGAGGGAGTTAACCTCCCTCTTTTACTTTCTATTACCTCAACAGGGATGGAAGTTATAACAAAATTGCAAAAGTGGCTAGTATTGAGCAAATTTATATGCTATACTAATTAATGATTTGGAAAAACATGGCTCAGTAGCTCAGTTGGTTAGAGCACGGGACTCATAAGCCTGGGGTCGTTGGTTCAACTCCGACCTGAGCCACTTCAAAATTTATAAGTAGTGAGAGATAAGTGGAGTTAAGATAGAGTAACTTTGACCTCTAATAGTTAGGACTCAGCGCTAACTGTTTGATGAGTTTGTAGCCAGTTGAGCAAATCAGCGATCGCACTAAAATCTAACAAAGCCTCACCGAGTGTTTCCAATTGTTCTAGAGAAAGACCCTGAATCTGTTCTCGAACCTGTTGTGGTAACTCTCCTACCCGTTTTTGTAGCTGTCGTAATACAAGTGTTTGTGCTTGTTCCTGTTGTCCTTCCTCCTTCCCTCGCTCGTAGCCAATGCGTTCGCCTGTGGTAATGTAACTCATGGTACGCTCCTGCTCGAATTGTTTAAACTCCTGCCAAAATTCTGCTTCTAATCCTTTTGGTAAAATCATAACCCAATCGATAAAACGATAGAGATTACGAATATCCCTTTCTTGCAGCCCTTGTTCATACAATCGCCGAATTAAACTAAATTTCCACGTTTTCCTTTCTCCCAGCTGTTTAGTAGTTTGCTGGGTTTTCAAATGTGCCATTACCACCGTCGCAAAGGGATTATCGCTCTTTTCTAACTCTGTCCATCGATTTTGATAATCGAGCAGTTTGACGGTTCCAAATCTAAAATGCAGACCACAATCGGGATAATTATAACTGTATTGATTTGGTCTCCAAGTCGAGTCAGCATCGCACAAAATTGCTAGGCTAATGGCTGGTTTAGCAAATTTGTCAAAAATTCGCAGGTTGTAGGAAAACATCCTTTGAGCAAAATTATCTTCCGATTTTGCCTGAATTTCGACATGAATCAACAGCCAAATTTCCTCTCCTTGAATTTGCCAGACTTTGACCAATTTATCTGCATATCTTCTACCAAGTTCTGCTTCGCGGACTATTTGTTGAAATTCCTTATCAAGAAACTCGTGGGGACGTTCCCAATTAATTAGTGCTGCTGTTTGCGGAAAGAAAAATTGCATTGCTTGGGGGAAGTAAGCTTCTAGGATTTCTTTCCACGGGGAATCATTATCGGCTCTTTCTCGTTCTTCGCTCATGAGTTGATTGGTAGATTCAGCACTATTCAATGTGGCGGATGACTTCGGCAACTGACCAAGCTTGAGCGATCGCACCTCTGGGTGTATGAGGTGAATCGCCATCAAAAATCTCAGAAATAGAACCAAGACAAGCATCAGATAGGAAGTGATCTAGCAGGGGTTGCCAATCAAAAGGCAGCGATCGCTGTGGATAAAAACGTTGCCAAGCCCGAATATATGGCCCAATTAGCCAAGCCCAAACAGTGCCTTGATGATAAGCGCGATCGCGTTGCTCTGAGTTGCCCTCATATTTCCCTTTGTATTCGGGATCTCCTGGATCGAGACTGCGAAGACCATAGGGGGTCAGCAAGCTGGTAGTTGCCAAATCTAATATCTGACACCCTTGTTGTTCAGAAAACCCACAATGGTGCAGCGACAGCGCCAAAACGGCATTGGGACGAATTTGAAAATTCCGGCGATCGTCCGGCTCAATAGTATCGTACAGATAACCTAGCTGAGGATTCCAGAACTTTTGCAGCGAGGTTTTTACGCGTTGTGCTTGTTGAGCATAACGCTGTGCTTGCTTAGTCAGACGCACTGGCGAACCATACTCAAGCTGGCTCAATCGTTCTGCCCACTGACTCAGCCAACATAAAGCAGAATACCACAGCGCATTGATTTCTACTGTCTTACCGTAACGCGGAGTGACGGGGTGTGCCCCAATTACCACATCCATCCAGGTGAGGGCTACACCAGGAGCATCCCAACTAACTAGCCCATCAGTAGCATCCACCTGGATATTGAAATGTGTACCACCGACAAATGCTTTGTAGATTTGCTGTACTACGGGGAATTGCTCTGCCAAAAATTCCCAGTCTTGGGTAGCTTCTAAATAAAGTCCTAAAGTTTCAATCCACCACAACGCCGCATCAATACTGTTATAAATTGGTTCGCCATTGACATCAGGAAATGCATTAGGAATCAAACCGTAGCGACAATAATGCCCAAAAGTTTGCAATACTCCTTTTGCCAGGTCAAAGCGCTGTGGAACTAGTGCCAACCCTGGTAAGGCGATTAAGGTGTCGCGTCCCCAGTCATTAAACCAGTGATAACCAGCAATGACCGTGGGGCCAGCAATTGAGGCTCGATAGACGATAAACTGATCGCTTGCTTTGAGTAGTTGTTGCCAGAGTGGGGAGTCGGGAGTCGGGAGTCGGGAGTCGGGAGCGGGCATTGGGAAAGGGGAGGCAGAAGGCAGGAGTTCTTTAATTTTGAATTGATTTGTCTTTTGGGCCCCTCTGTCTTTCTCTGTCCATCCAAAAATCTGTGAGAGCCGGTTTTGCTCTGCCTCCACGGCTTCTGCAAAGGTTTTGGGGGTGAGAACACTTAGCATTGAGTCGGGAAAACCTACTCGTGCTTCTAGAGTCACTGCATCTCCTGGTTGGAGTGTGACTATCAAGTAACCAGGACTGTAGAGGTCTTCCTTGTCGCCTAATCCCCGTTTCGTCTCCTCAGGCAATCCATAATGCCAATACCAAACTGCATCTGGTTGATAATTTCCTTGTGTCCAGCGCAACTGCCAAGGTATACCGAAATGCCCAGAATTGATTGCTTGCAGACAGACTTGTTGTTCCCCTAGCAATTGTGAGAAGTGTAATTTGGCGCTAGCAGTCTGCTGGTGGTGAAAGTCACGTTCTGCTATCAACAGTCGCAGCCGTAAAATCGCTGGATGACTTCCCTCGTAGCGATACTGGATTAAAATGCGATCGCAAAATTGGGGGTGGGCATTGGGCACAAGGGGGGATGGGGCATTGCTTATCCCCCCTTGTGCCCTTTGTCCCCAGTCCCCAGTGCCCACCAAACCATAAGGCATCACCAATTGTCTACTTAACTGCCAGTTATCTTGACCCCAAATCCATTTTGGAACTGGGTTAATATCAAAACAACGTAGCAGTTGGTAGCCTGTCGGCTCAATCTGACCGTTACCCCAAAAATTTGTCCCCAGTGCCACAACCCTGCCTAATACTTCCAAGCTAGCTTCTAGGTGCGAAAACAGCAGAGTCCGCCCAGAAGGCGGGTTTGTCGCGGCAAACAGCCAACCATGATAAGTGCGCGTGCGGACATCAGAAACTGTCCCACTGGCAAAACTTCCCAAGCCATTAGTAAGCAACCATTCTCTTGTATCTAAATCAGGCATTTGCTACTCAAAATCGTTATGAGTATGATATAGTCGTAACAGATCGTAATTAAACTGTGAGTCAGCCCTGAAGGAGGGTTAGCCCGACCTAGGGGACTGACTGAACCCGAAAGGGTGAGAGCGTGGATGGGTGAGTTTTACTTGACCCGAATTCTAACGCTACTAAACAAATAAAGGAGAATTAGGTTAATGTCCCTTACTTACGGAACCGAAGGAAGCCTCCGCGTTGGTCAACAAGCTCCCGATTTCACAGCAACGGCTGTGGTAGATCAGGAATTCAAGACAATCAAACTTTCCGATTATCGCGGTAAGTATGTCGTCCTGTTTTTCTACCCACTAGACTTTACCTTTGTTTGTCCCACTGAGATCACAGCATTTAGCGATCGCCACGAAGAATTCAATAAAATTAATACGGAAATCCTTGGGGCTTCCGTTGATAGTGAATTCTCACACCTCGCTTGGATTCAAACAGATCGTAAATCTGGTGGCGTTGGCGACCTGAATTATCCTCTAGTCTCCGACATCAAGAAAGAGATTAGTGCCGCTTACAACGTTCTTGACCCAGCAGCAGGCATTGCCTTGCGTGGTTTGTTCATCATCGATAAAGATGGTATCATACAGCACGCCACTATCAATAATCTAGCTTTTGGTCGCAGCGTTGATGAAACCCTGCGGACATTACAAGCAATTCAGTATGTTCAGTCTCACCCCGACGAAGTTTGCCCAGCTGGTTGGCAACCTGGTGACAAGACAATGAACCCTGACCCAGTGAAGTCTAAAGTCTACTTCTCTGCCGTCTAAATTTCCTTAGCTAGCAAACTCTAATCCATCCTGTTGGAATTGAGAGCAAAATCAATGAAAACCACAGATTAACAGAGATACACATTAAACAGTGTTAACCTCCGTATCTATCTGTGGTTTTCTCATAAAATAGTATTTAAATAATCCAGTTTGAACAATTATTCCGACAGATTAAGCGCCAAAAAGCGACTACCAATAACTCTTTGACAATCCAAAATCTAAAATCCAAAATCTAAAATTGTATCATGCTGACTTCAACTGATTTTAGTGGCTTATTAAATGAGCGATTCTTCCGCAACTTTTTACCAGTTCCAGCTAGCAATAAACTTAGGTTGGGAGTAGGAACACCAGACTTTCAACTGCCAGATATTACCAACGGAACTTTAGTAAAATTGTCTGATTATAAAGGCAAGCAACCAGTGTTACTCGCCTTGACTCGCATCTTTACCGAAAAGCAATATTGTCCATTTTGTTTTCCTCACATCAAAGCTTTGAATGAAAACTACGAACAATTTAAAAATCGCGGTATAGAAGTTTTAATGATTACTAGTACCGATGAACGGCAGAGTCAAATAGTTGTGAAGGATTTAGGTTTAAAAATGCCGTTGCTGAGTGATCCCAGTTGTCGAGTGTTTCGTACCTATCAAGTAGGACAAGCATTGGGAGCGCCTTTACCAGCACAGTTTGTATTAGATAAAGAAGGAAAACTCCGCTACTGGCATTTATTTTCTTTTTTGGATCACAATGCCAGTGTTGAGACATTGTTAGAACAATTAAATTGAGTATAAGGTGTAAAATTGGCAATGTCCGCCCTAGTTATAAAGCTGTGAGGTTTTCTCATGCTGACCCTTTATCACCAACCTTTTTCTCCCAACTCGCGCCGCGTTTGGATTACTCTCCTGGAAAAAGGACTTGAGTTTGAATTAGTAGAGATAAAACTGGATGGGGAGCAGTTTAAACCAGAGTTTTTAGCAATTAGCCCCTTCCATCACATTCCAGTATTGGTAGATGACGGCTTGAATGTAGTAGAATCTTTAGCAATTCTGGACTATTTAGAGGCAAAATATCCTACACCTGCGATGTTGCCTAAAGATGGCAAGGATTTAGCGATCGCCCGCATGGTACAACTGGTAACTGTGAATGAGCTTTTGCCAGCAGCCACTACCTTTCTACCTCAGCTTCTCGGCTTGCCTGGAGGAGATCCAGAAAAAATCGAGAAGGCACAGCAAAAAATTGCTACAGTGCTGAAGTTTTTTGAAAATTTATTAGACGATCGCCCTTACTTTGCTAGTCACAACCTGACTCTCGCCGAAGTTGTGGCTGGAACTGTAGTAGATGTGTTGCCAAGTGTAGGCATTTCCTTAAGTGACTATCCCAAATTAAATGCTTGGTGCGATCGCTTAGTAGCACGTCCAACGTGGCAAGCTACCGAGGCTACACCGGAGGTAATAGAAGCTTTTAAGTCTATGATCGTGGCGAGAATGGCACAGTAAATTCAAACCTAATTAATTTAGAGACGCGAAACTCCACTGGGCTTCTCTACGAACGCGAATAGCGTGTCGCAGACAGACGCGATCGCCAACGCCCCGCTACGCTAACCTGTCGCTTTGCTAACGCGTCTCTACAATCCAAAATATTTACAGCTTGACTTGCTGCAAATGACTACGGGGATTATAAGTGCGTATAGCCCGGATTTTTTCATAATATTCCCGCTCTTGTTGGCTGAGGTCTTTTGGGGGAACGATCGCCACCTTCACCAACTGATCGCCGCGTCCAGTTTTGCCGAGAGGCCAACCTTTGCCACGTAAACGCAGGGATTGACCAGAACGCACTCCCGCAGGCAGTTTGACATTAACTGAACCATCGGGTGTAGGTACATCAATAGACGCTCCCAGAGTCGCTTCATCTGGTGTGATTGCCACTTCACAAACAAGATTATCGCCTTCCATTTGGAAGAACGAGTGCGGCAGAAGTTCGACTTTTAAGTACAAATCCCCACGTTGTTGAGTCATCGGGTTGATTTGACCTTTGCCGCGCACGCGCAAGCGAGTACCACTTTTAGACCCAGATGGGATGCGGACATCTATTGTTTCGTTACCTAAACTGAAGCGCTTTTGCACACCATTAAATGCTTCAGCAAAAGTTAGAGAAATCGCAGCTTCACTATCCTGGCTAGTAGCCGCACCTGCATCTTGAAACCCAAAATCGTTAAAGCCGTTAAAACCACTTGGCGCACCTGTAGGAGGGCGGTAAGAGTAATTTTGTGAGTAACTTTGTCGCCCACCACGAGGGGTAGCACCACCAAAACGTCCTAACAACTCATTGATGAATTCATCAAAATTACCGTATTGACTGAAGTCAAAGTTACCCATATCGGCACCAACGCCGCCAGATGGGAAACCTTCACCAGCTTGTTTCCAATATTGACCGAATTGGTCATACTTTTTGCGTTTATCTGGATCTGACACCACTTCGTAGGCTTCGCTAACTTCTTTGAAGCGTGCCTCTGCCTGTTTGTTGTTTGGATTAACATCAGGGTGGTATTTGCGTGCTAGTTTCCGAAAGGCTTGTTTAATTTCCTCTGGACTGGCAGTTTTACTAACTCCCAAAATAGCGTAATAGTCTTTGAAGTCGGTTGCAGCCATCTACCAGCCTCCTATAGAAATTCCCGTTATGTTTTTTTTTAAGATTCAGAGAATTGTGGTTTGCCCGGTATAGTGCCAAGCTAAAAGAATCTGATTTTAAATTAACAAACAATATAGAAAATCAAGTGTGGTTCTTCCTCACCGCGCGATCGCAATTTCCGTACTCCGATTTTTCTGATGAGCGGATCAGGTTGTCTAGTCCGTCTTCCAGGCTTGGGGGGGCATCCCGGAGTTGACGGTGCATCCGCAAAATAATTTCTTCTGGAACCCGGCGCGATCGCCTTTTATTGCGTGCTAAACACAGCCAAACTGGCGTATCCACCCAAATCCCCCGAATGTGGGTAAAGCCCAAGTTGCGGGCTAAAGCAATGACTTCACGACGATGACGGCGCTGGGCATTGGTGGCATCGAAAATTGCTATATTACCTGTAGAAATTGCTTGCTGAAATTGCCGCTCAATTTCGTGCCAAATCAGCAGCCACGAACCCTGAATCGCTTGGCAACCGAACAATTGCCCCCTGATCGCATCCGTAGAAATCAGCGACATCTGGGGGCATTCTGCCAGTAATTGTTTAGCCAAAGTTGACTTACCACTACCCGGAAGACCAATCAGCAATAAAAGTGAGCAGTTATGAGTTAGGGGTGAGGAGTAATCAGAATTTTTAGTCATCAACTCCTAACTCCTAAGAGGATGTTTGTAAACTCCTTGTATAGACGCGATTAATCGCGTCTCTACTCATTGTACAGACGCGATTAATCGCGTCTCTTAAATGATCGTTCCATCAGGAATTACAGCATTTTTCAGCACGACAACGATGCCACTGCGGATGTAGAAACCTTGAGCTTCGCGGTCAGCTTCTTGCACGTTATCTTTATTGATAATTTTGACATCGTGACCGATACTGGCGTTTTTATCGATGATCGCACGGCGAATGAGCGAGTCAGTACCAATACCTACGGGAATGTCACCTTTTTCTACGTTAGATTGCCGTTCTACAGAAGCTTGATAAAAATCTGCACCCATAAGCAAAGACTCTTCGATGACGCAGCCAGATTCAATCCGCGATCGCACTCCTAAAACTGAATGTTGAATGCGGCAATTCTTCAAAATACAACCTTCGCCGATAATTGATTCGGTGATGTGGCAATCTAAAAGTTTAGTCGGAGGTAAGTAACGAGCGCGGGTATAAATTGGCGCTTCTTCATCGTAGAAACTAAAGGGTGGCTGGGGTTGCTGAGTCAGCGCTAAGTTGGCATGATAGAATGCCTCAATTGTTCCAATATCTTCCCAATAGTCATCAAATAAATAAGCTTGAACGTTGTAATCCTTAGAAGCATCAGGAATAATTTCTTTACCAAAATCCGTCCGTTCTAAAGATTCTTTCAACAACTTGATCAAAACATCTCTTTTAAAGACATAAATCCCCATTGAGGCGATGTATGGCTGTAATTGGGCTTGTTCTTTTGTCAATCCCAGAATACTAGTATCGACGCGCATTTTGGTTAAGGCTTCGCCTTTAGGTTTTTCGCTAAAGTCAACTACCCTACCAGAATCGTCAATTTTCATTAAACCAAAATCTGAGGCGCGGCGCTCGTCTATGGGGATGACTGAGAGAGTGATATCAGCACCCGTTTCTCTATGACGCTGGATAAACAGACGGTAATCCATGCGGTAGAGGTGATCCCCTGAGAGAATCAGATATTCGTCTACATTCCATTCTTCCAACAGCCATAGATACTGACGCACAGCATCGGCTGTACCTTGGAACCAGTTGGGGTTTTCTAACGTTTGCTGTGCGGCTAGCACTTCCACAAAGCCTTCGCTGAAGCCACTAAAATTGTAGGTGCGGGCGATGTGACGATTCAGGGAAGCTGAGTTGTATTGTGTCAGGACGTAGATTTTGAATATTTCGGAATTTATGCAGTTACTAACAGGGATATCGATTAACCGATACTTCCCTGCTACTGGTACTGCTGGTTTAGCACGGAGTTTGGTTAGGGGATAAAGACGCGTACCCGCGCCACCACCAAGAATGATTGATAATACTTTCTTCACAAAATTTCTCCCGACTGCCTTTCAACTCTCATATTCAGTTTAGGACTGTATGTGGCAGCTTGTAAGGGGGAATCAGATGATTCTGGGAAATGAATTTTCTAGAATGCTGTTGGTGATGGATAGTGCTGCCTAATAATTTCCTAACTAGAACAATTGTATTAATTGGCATGAAAAGTTGAGGAGCGATCGCTACACCCCACAAATGAACAGAGAATTGTTTTTGGTGCATCATATCAAACACTGAAGTTACCTAAACTTCACTTCTGATTTAGCAAACGCAATTGCTGCGATCGCTTCAAATACTTCACCCAAGCTGCCTCTGACAACTGGGAAATCGCATTTGGTGACAGTGTTGCCGTGAAAATATCTTTGCCACTGGTAACACCACTCACGCCGAAACTTTCTAAAACAGCAATTGCAGCAGAAGTTAAAATTGGTTCAGTATGGATGAAAACCGCCAAACTCGCTTCTTCTGAATCTTGAACATCATTCAGGGCTGTAGCAAGAGCAGCGTCTAGCTTTTGATAATTCATCAGCAATTCCTTTGTACAAAATAATATCCATCTTTGTGAGTCTAATTAGAGATTTAAGGTATTAATCACTCCATAACCCCATTTATGATCAAATGTGCCTGCGGGTTTTCCGGGAATAGCACTATTTTTACGTAGCAAGTCTTTCACAGCAGCCGGATCAAGTTTGGGATCACGCTGCAACAGCAGTGCCACTAACCCACTAACCAACGGTGTCGCCATACTCGTACCAGCCTGAACCACAAACTTGGAATTAATCATCGATGAACGGTCAAAACTTGCATCGGCGGAAAGCGTGGAAACAATCATTGCTCCTGGTGCTGCTACATCCGGCTTCTGTCCATCATTCCGCAGAGGCCCTTCACTACTGAATTCCGAAATAGTATTCAATTCTAAACCCATTTCTCGCACTTGGTGATCAATATCTATGTACGTGGCTTTAGTAGTATAGGCGGCAACTGTAACTGCACTGCTGGCGGCTCCTGGCGAACCAATTTTTATTGCATCTTTCACACTTTTACCTGTGAAAAACACTGAGGAACTGTCATCTAGTGTCCACACATCTAAACGTGTGTCAGTTGAAGAAGTGTTGCGGACTCGCAGCTGCCAAACTCCTCCGATTACTGGCGAGGGGTCAATACCACGTATTTGCACCAATAAATTATGGTCGCCGTTGGCTTTATCTGGCCCTGGTGTCACTAATTGCACCCGCGCATCTGGTAATTGGTAATCTTGTGCGGCATTACCGTCAGGAATTATTTTTTGGAAGGGGGTAACAAAACCGTTAGGACTCCGTAGCGACACTTCTAATTCGCTGTCTTTGGAATACCAACCATTTAACCAAACTATGCCTACTTGATTCAAAGGAATATTAAAGCGCATACCACGAGTGCGTCCACTGGGTATCGTCGCTTGTCCATGAATGTTATCGTTTCCTTCGTTACCCGCAGCACAGCAAACAATTCTTCCAGGGCCACTTTCGGCGTTAATGACTTTGGATAAAGAATCGCTACCATCATGGGCATCAGCGTGTCCACCCAAGCTGATATTCACCACTGCTGCGCGTCCCAACTCTCCAGCAACTCGGAAAATGTAACGAACGCCATCAGCAATGTGGGCATCCTGTAAATCTGACCTGACGACAACTAATTCTGCTTCTGGTGCAACTCCGCCATAGTTAGCATCGGCACCGGCGGCAATCCCAGCAACGTGAGTACCATGACCGCCAGTATCTTGAGAAATTATCAGTTGCGCTCCGGTAAATTCTGCCCCATAGCCGCCCTCCGTTACTCCTGGCCCTGGCAGTGTTTGATCCCAAATGTGTAAAATTCGTCCAGCAAAGGCGGGGTGTTTCGGATCAATGCCACTGTCTATAATGCCGATGATTACTCCTTTACCAGTCAGTCCGGTTTGGTTCTTGAACTCCGGCAGGTTGACTTTTTCTAGTGCAGTGTCCATCCTCAAATGAAGTTTGCGTGATGGCTTAATGCGCTGGATAATATCTTCTTCGGATAAAACATCTAAACTATCTATTGGTAAGAAAGCCGTCCGCACACTCCCAGAGCTTTGATTGACTTCAATATTATATTGTGAGAGATAGCTCAAGTCTGCATCATGGTCGCAGTAGATAAAAACGACGCTCTTAGTAGGTTTGACTGGGCTTTTGTGGGCAATAATACCAAGCGATTTTTTGTGTTGAACTAAAGCTTGATCTCCTTCATTTTGATAGTCTTGAAATGCCAAAAGTAGTCCGGGAGAAAGTTTTTCGTGCCTCATTTTTACCTCAAACTTTATTTATTAGCCCAAAGCAAAATAGTAACTTTAGCAGGAGAAGTCGCTTTAGCATTAATGCAAACGAAGCCGTCTACGTTTAAGCTGGAGCGGTCTAAGTTTAAGGGAGCATCCCAAATGTGCAAGTTATATCAAACCCAGGTTATAAATTGTCATTGCGAGCGCAACGTAGTGGAGTGAAGCAATCGCAAGATATGGGATTGCTTCACTACGCTGTCGCTTCATTCGCAATGACAAACATGTTCTTGCTTGCATTGGGATGCTCCCAAGTTTAAGCTGGAGCGGTCTAAGTTTAAGCTGGAGCGGTCTAAGTTCAAGCTGAAACCGTCTACGTTCAAGCTGGAGCGGTCTACGTTCAAGCTGGAGCGGTCTACGTTCAAGCTGAAACCGTCTATGTTCAAGCTGAAACCGTCTACGTTCAAGCTGGAGCGGTCTACGTTCAAGCTGAAACCGTCTACGTTCAAGTTGGAGCGGTCTACATTCAAGCTGGAGCGGTTTACGTTCAAGCTTTTATCAAACTTAAACATATTATTTCTATAAAGACCAACATCTAGTAATTAAATTCCGAGGAATTACTGCTATGGCTTGAAAATTTTATTAAAAAAATTGCGCGTTCTGCTGAACCGGAATGCAGTTCAATTGAGGCAAGCTAGTTCTAGAAGCATCTTAAAGGAGTAAATTTATGTCTCGGAGAAAACGTACCTCCCGCATTCTAGAAAAAGCTGAGTTAAGATCCACTGGACTTAAATCGATTGTTCCCAGCATCAAATTTGATGAGAATTATAATATCGAAAAACTCCTTGAATCAATTGAGCAGTTACGTACAAAAATTAATGTTTATAATACCGCTCTGTCTGTGATTGACTCTTCTAAAACTGAGATTGAAGAAATGGAGAAAAACTTAAGCAGTCTTTCAGAGAAGATGCTAATGGTGGTTGCTATCAAGTACGGCAAAAACAGCCGTGAATATGAGATGGGCGGAGGTGTTCGCAATAGCGAACGTATTCGCAAAATCAGGTCGAGCCGTTTGAAAGCTAGTGCAGCCCAAACATTAGATGAAAATGCTAAAACCGCCTAGTACCGCAAGGCGTAATTTGTAAGCTGTTCCACATTTAACTTGCTCCCATTAGGGCGGGCAAGATGCCCACCCCACAAGAGTTAGGTTTAATTAGGTTATGCAATTTAGATGTTTTTCAGCTTAATGATGCTCCTACGAGACGCTGCGCGAACGGCAAGCTCAGGGCGTTGCCCTGAGCGTAGCTTGCATCTTTGCAGATAAAAATACGCGGACTTGCTTTATGTGGCGCTAACATAATTCTTAATTTGCGACATAGCATCACAGTCGCAAAAATGCAAATTAGTCTACTATTATTGCCAATTCTGATTGCAATCGTGCAAGTTATAATCGACCTAAGCAAATCTGCAAAGTGCAATTGATACAGCACAGGAGAGTTTGAAGTGGGTCAATTACTGGAGAACAAGGTTGCCCTGGTGACGGGTGCGAGTCGTGGTATTGGTAGAGCGATCGCCCTGCGGCTTGCTCAAGATGGAGCATTTGTTGCCGTTCACTATGGGCGGAATGCCGATGCTGCTAACACCGTTGTCCAAGAGATTAAAGCGAATGGCGGAGCCGCTTTCTCAGTCCAGGCAGAGTTAGGCACCCTGGCAAATGTCTATGCGCTCTACGAA
This sequence comes from Nostoc sp. JL33, assembly GCF_017114985.1. Lineage (GTDB taxonomy): Bacteria > Cyanobacteriota > Cyanobacteriia > Cyanobacteriales > Nostocaceae > Nostoc. Next base: position 107,120 of record NZ_JABXKP010000100.1, read on the forward strand.
GCACTGGACGCTGCACTGAACCAGCAAATCGGCACGAATCAGTTTGACATCCTGGTTAACAATGCTGGGATTGCTCCCAGAGTAACTATTGAGGAAACAACCGAGGCAATATTCGACGAACTGATTGCGGTCAATGTGAAAGCGCCATTCTTCCTGATCCAGCAGGCACTCCCCCGACTGCGAGACGGTGGACGGATTATCAACCTCTCCTCTGGAGTGACGCGCATTGCCTTTCCTGATGTGGCTGCCTATAGTCTTACCAAAGGAGCCATCAACACCCTCACTCTTCTACTTGCTAAACAGCTTGGGGTACGCAACATCACGGTTAATTCACTCGCTCCCGGCATTATTGACACGGAGATGAATGCAGAAATACTTTCGGACGAAGCCTCACAGAAACTTGCAGCCAGTCTATCAGCACTGGGTCGAGTCGGTCAACCCAGCGATGTTGCAGATGCGGCTGCCTTCCTCGCTTCATCTGACAGCCGTTGGGTGACGGGTCAATACCTTGATGTTACTGGCGGGTCGCATCTTTAGCAGGTAGCGACCTGCTAAAGTATTGATCTCGATCGCTCAATACTTTACACATCTCCAGAAATTAATTATGCGTTACCTGAAACCCTTGTAGAGACGTTGCATTGCAACGTCTCTACATTCATTTTCGGAGATGTCTTTTTCAAACATCCTCTAATGACTACTGAGAAATGACAGATTTTCTATCATAAGTAAGATCCATAAAGAAGCTAGTATTTGCAACGATCGCTTCTGAAGGTACAAAAACTTATTCATGCAAATTCAAACACCAGACTGGGTGAAGCACGCGATTTTCTACCAAATCTTCCCAGACCGCTTTGCCAGAAGCAAACAGCCGCGCAAACGGCTGCTGCGTGAAGCCCGTTGGGAAGATTGGGACGCTATGCCAACACTTCAAGGTTATAAAGGCGGCGATTTGTGGGGCATCATGGAGCAATTAGACTACATCCAGGATTTGGGGATTAACGCGATTTATTTCACACCGATCTTTCAATCCGCCAGTAATCACCGCTATCATACCCACGATTATTACCAAGTTGACCCGATGTTAGGGGGTAACGAGGCTTTTAAAGAATTGCTCGATGCAGCCCATGAACGGAATATCAAAGTTGTTCTAGATGGGGTGTTTAACCATTCCAGTCGTGGCTTTTTCTTTTTCCATGACGTTCTAGAGAATGGCCCCCATTCGCCTTGGGTAAATTGGTTCAAAATAGAAAGCTGGCCTCTATCACCATACACTGGTGAATTGCCTGCCAACTACGGGGGTTGGGTGGGAAATCGTGCCTTGCCAGAATTTAACCATGATAATCCCGAAGTACGAGAATATATTATGGAAATTGCCGAATATTGGATTAAATTCGGCATCGACGGTTGGCGATTGGATGTACCATTTGAAATAAAAACTCCTGGCTTTTGGCAGGAATTTCGCGATCGCGTTAAGGCAGTCAATCCCGAAGCTTACATTGTCGGCGAAGTCTGGGGAGATTCCCGCCAGTGGTTGGATGGAACACAATTTGACGGGGTGATGAATTATCTATTTACTGGGCCGACAATTGCCTTTGCGGCCGGCGATCGCGTAGTCTTAGAACAAGTACAAGGCCGCGACTATCAACCCTACCCACCCTTATTTGCTACCGAGTACGCCACCAAAATCCAAGAAGTACTGCAACTTTACCCTTGGGAAATTCAGCTAACTCAACTCAATTTGCTCGCAAGTCACGATACAGCCCGATTGATGACCATTGCAGGCGGCGATAAACCCAGCGTAGAATTGTCAACTCTGCTACTGCTTACCTTTCCCGGTGCCCCCAGCATCTACTATGGTGATGAAGTTGGTTTACCTGGTGGTATAGATCCAGACTCACGTCGTAGCTTTCCTTTAGAAGCCAAGTGGGAGGAAGAAATTCTCAATACTCACCGTCAATTAATTGCCCTCCGCCAAACTTACCCAGCATTGCGTACAGGTGATTACCAAGTCCTCTATGCTCAAGGGCAACTTTATATTTTTGCGCGAATAGGCACAGAAGAATTGATAATTGCCGTCAATGCTGGCACAAGTTTGGCAACAGCGAATGCAGATATCCCCAGTTTGCGTACTCAACCCAACAAAGTGTTATATGGCGATGCTGAAGTTAAGTGGAATGGTGAAGGAGAAACTCAGCAGTTGTCATTGAGTGTTCCCGCACGCAGTGGCTGCATTCTGGGAGTAGGCTAACGGGGAGCAAAGGAGCAAGGGAGCAAGGAGCAGGGGAGTAATAACGAATGCCCAATGCCCAATGCCCAATGCCCTTAACTTCCTGCCACGATCGCAGGCATCAACACCGCATCAATAATATGGATTACGCCATTGTCTGCCAGAATATCTGTTTTGACGACATTGGCGTTATTCACCTTAAATTTACCGTCAGCAGATTCAATCGCTACAATTGACCCCTCAATTGTCTCTGCCTCATTAATCTGTACCAAGTCGTCAGAGCGAACATCCCCACTAGCGATATGATAGGCTACAATTTTCTTGAGTTTGGGGATATCTTGTAGTAGCGAATCTAAAGTTCCCTCTGGCAGATTGGCAAAGGCTTCGTCAGTTGGTGCAAATAGTGTGAAAGAACCAGGACTCTTTAGAATTTCGATGAGATTTACAGCTTCAGCAGCCTTCACTAGGGTATTGAAGTTTCCGGCGTTGATAGCAGTTTCTACAAGGTCAGCCATAAGGGTGTGTGACTTTAGTCAGGTAATATTATAAGTAACTTAACTTATAAAGTGACTAAAACACTCTCAACCTCTATCAACAGAGAGGTTACTAGCGATTAAACACACAGCAGCAGATTTATCAGAACACCGTAATACCCCATCCGTCTATACGGTGGGGATTGCAGGTTACGATTGAGGATTACATCTGTAATCAATTTTTACCGCAGGTAAGACAGAGAACAGATGTATGAGTCGTGGAGCTATTTTCTGTTCGGCAACGTAAGGGTTTTAATATAATCTCTAAGGATTTCAGCCATAGATAGTTGTTTTTTCTCCGAGTATTCCTTGATAATTTGATACTCCTCTTCAGTCACATTAAACTGCATTTTTCTTTGTCTAGCCACTTGTTATACTCCAAATAATACTCTATAGTTAGAGTATAACAAAACAAGTAAGGAGGTGGTAAAGCAGTGTTAGTATTAGAGTACAAAGCAGTAGTCAATAAAAAACAGACCATTGCTATTGAGGAAGCTATTCGGACTACTCAATTCATCAGGAATAAGGCTATCCGCTATTGGATGGATGCACTCCTGAAGTCCAAAATTAATAAAATAGCCTTAAACAATTACTCTACAGCACTGCGTAAAGAGTTTGTATTTGCCGAAGAATTAAATTCAATGGCTTGTCAGTCTGCAACTGAAAGGGCGTGGACAGCAATATCAAGATTTTACGACAATTGCAAAAAAGGAAGATCAGGCAAAAAGGGTTATCCCAAGTTCCAACATGATAACCGTTCGGTTGAGTATAAGACCTGTGGATGGTCAATACATCCAACTAAAAGACGAATCACATTTACTGATAAAAAAGGTATTGGTGAACTCAAGTTGTTGGGTAAGTGGGATATTCACACATATCCAATTAAGTCCATTAAGCGAGTCAGAATTGTTAAACGTGCAGATGGCTTTTACATCCAATTCTGCTTGGATATAGAAGTTAGTTTAGAGCCAAGAACAGGTGATGGCGAGATTGGTATAGATGTGGGCTTAGAGCATTTTTACTCTGATTCCAACGGACACCACCAACCCAATCCAAGGTTTTTGAGAAAAGCTGAAAAGTCAGTTAAACACGCCGGGCGTCAAATTTACAAAAAGGAGAAAGGAAAAAATCAACGACGCAAAGCAAGAGCGAGATATCAAAGGAAGCATTTAAGAGTAAGTAGGCAACGTAATGAGCATTCCAAGAGACTGGGACGCTGCGTATGCAAGGCTAATGCCTTCGTAGCTTATGAAGATTTAAATGTGAAAGGTCTGGTAAAAAATCACTGTCTTGCAAAGTCCATTAATGATGTGGGTTGGACTCTATTTCGTCAATGGATAGAGTATTTTGCGACTAAGTTTGGAACTGTTGTAGTTGCTGTTTCTCCACAATATACAAGCCAAAAATGCAGTAGTTGTGGTGTGATTGTTAAAAAATCTTTGTCAGTCCGCACTCATGTTTGTAAATGTGGCTGTGTTTTGCACAGAGATCATAATGCAAGCATTAACATTCTGAATATTGGTAAAAAACTACGGTCGGGCAGACCGGAAGTAACGCTACAGGACTAGCGACCTCTACTCTACTTGGGGGAACCCTGGTAGAGCAAGTAACTAGAGTGAATGTAGAATCCCCATCTTCAAGGTACTCCTAAGATGGGGAGTGTCAACAGTACTGTTACACTGGGGAATGACCCCAAGAACCACTGATTATGCTAAAGCGTTCTAAGTTCGAGACAACTCAGTCTCAGATTATGCACCGTGCTGAGGATCTGATTAGTGCAGCCTCAAATCGTTACCGCATTACGGTTCAGGTGGCAAATCGTGCTAAACGTCGGCGTTATGAAGACTTTGAAAGTAACGAAGATGTGATGATGAAGCCAGTGCTAAGGGCAATTATCGAAATGTCCGATGAGTTGACTCAGCCAGAAATAATCGGTGAATTATAAAAAAAGGCTTTAGAGAAGGTAGGATGAGCAAACATTTATCGTTCATTCAACCCCTACTCAAGCCCTGGCAGACACTCACTGCCTTAATGGTAGTGGGTGTAATTGTTTTGGGTTCAGGGGCGGGTAAATCAATAGATAGAAATTTATTTAGCATCCAAGCTGCGATCGCTCAGAGAATCACTCCTAGCGATGTTTGGCAGCAAGTATATCAACAATTGCCAGATTTACCACGGGAAAATAAGTATATCAGCAAAGAAAATGGGAAAGTTGCCGAAAACAACACCTTGATAAATCGCCTGATTAGATATCACATTTATACCAAAGGGCGGGCCCCAATTTATCGTTTGGATTGGAAGCTGACTTTAGCTGATTACCTGGGTGCGAATGAAATTATGTATGATACTAGCTATCCAGGGAATGATTCATTGCGGGAAAATCCGATAGAAGGCGATCGCAAAGCCATCACCCGTCTCACCCGCAGCCAACGAGATGCCCTAGTGGAAGTCTTAGTCAACATATTTAATCCCACTTCCCAAAATACCCCACCCCCTAGCCCCAACACCACACCCAGCCCTAATACATCCACTCCCCCACAGCCACCCCAACGAGGAGGTGCCGAACTACTGAGGTAACGAGAGAGTTATCAGTTGTAAATCAATAACTCCTAACTGTTAACTCCTAACTTTTTATGGAACGCGTTGTCAAAAGCGGATTTGGTTGGCGTATTGGCTGGAACCCCGACGCACCTGAATTTAAAGGTTTAGTGGGTACAGATGATTGGGCAATTGAGTTAACCGAAGCCGAGTTGAATGATTTTTGCCGTCTACTAGCACAGTTAGCAGACACCATTAAGCAACTCGCAACTGAATTGATGGAAGAGGAAAAAATTGCTTGTGAAGCCGAAAGCGATTTATTATGGATGGAGGTAGAAGGCTATTCTCATGCTTACAGTCTGCGCTTCATCTTGAATACAGGGCGATGTGTAGAAGGTAAATGGGATGCTTCAGCTGTTCCAGATTTACTGCAAGCTACTGGGATGCTCAAGGTTTTTTAAGCTTGCCTCTTGATTATCCTAAAGTTTTGCTGTATGATAATAATTCTGACCGGGGCGTAGCGCAGCTTGGTAGCGCGCCACTTTGGGGTAGTGGAGGTCGTGGGTTCGAATCCCGCCGCTCCGATTGATGATAAGCCATGCCTGCTAGCCTTTTTAAAATGATTAGCAGGTTTTTCAATGATGTCTGCCAGAGGATACCAAATCCTTAGCATAAAATCATTCCAAAGCTTCACTACAAATAATAATTGGAATTGGCACAGACAGCGTAGGCAAACTATTATTATTTAGCCATTCGTGCATATTATGTTGACGGTAAATTTGCACCAATTGATTAAATAATTCCTGACCGATGAAACCATTACGCCGCAGTATATTTAACTCTCGGTTGATTACTTGAATCATAGAACTGCGAAACGCTTTTTCTAGAATATTAACTTGACCCTTTACTTCTTCGTCTGTAATTAATTTAAAAAATATTCTCAGTTCACGGAGAATATACCGTTGTCCCTGAGTCAAACGCTGGTTAAATTCCCGTTCTGCTTGGCGATGCTTCACTTCTTCTGCAAATTGACATTTGACACGCATCACAGCAGAGTTATGCTGTTTGCGAACTGTTAAGCTGGGAGTAGTAGAATCAGCTTTAATTGCACCCAGAATGCGGGGGATATCCCTAGAAACTATATTTCCCTCATCGTCTAATAAAAACAACTGCTGATAGCCTTTGATTTCAGGTCGATTGGGGTCTGAAGCTTCACAAAAAACGTATGTCCCCTTCTGCTGCATAGAGAATTTAGCTGTACGAATACCATGCGGTAAATTAGCAATCCGCTCAAATTCATTTGGGCCTTCTTTCTGTAATTTTCTGAGAATTTCTTCAGCTTCATTTAAATCCAAAAAATCCTCTTCACCTTCCATATCAAAAAGACTTAACTGTTTCCCCTGTTGCTCATAAATGGCATACATAGCTTCTTCATTTAATTGTTCCGTGAGGTCAAGAATTGCAGCATCTTCACCGATAGAGTCATGAATCTCTTGAATTCTGTTTTTGAGCTTTTGCTTCAAGCCTAAATTACGTTCAATACCTAATTCAGGTAAAAAATTGTATCCATAAATTACATCTTTATCGCTACCAATTCTGTCAATGCGACCAAAACGTTGAATTAGTTTTACTGGGTTCCAATGCAAATCATAATTTATGATGAGGTCGCCATCTTGGAGGTTTAAACCTTCTGCTAATACATCGGTAGCAATGAGCGTATTTATTTCAGACTCACCTGGCTTAAATTTATATTCTTTATTGGCTTTCGGTGCAAATCTGCCAACTACACGAGTTTTATTCTTATTACTTCCGCTATAAATAACATCAATATCATCTTGTTTACCTTGTGGGTTTAAATTTTCATGCAGATATTTAGCAGTATCAGCGTATTGGGTAAAAATCAGCCGTTTTTTATCTTTGAGTATAGGTTTATCTAACCAATTTATCAGAGTTTGTAATTTGGCATCTTTATCAGGTGCAATTGGTTCAACTAACGCCTGAATTTTTTTGAGTATGTTAATATCATGCTCAATATGCTGTTGTAATTTATCTCCATTAAAATCCGCCAAGTCATATTTACCAGACACCCGACGTAATACATCTATCAAATCTTGTTCTTCAGCTTGGTTATAATCTACTGATAGCAAGATTTGCGCTTCGTCTCCTGCGGGAATAAATCCTTGAGATAGTCCATTTAGGAACCTTTCATGGACTATCAATAATTTTTGAATAGTTTCTTGAAAAGCATAAACACTCGACTCAAAGCGCTTAAATAATAGCACCCGCATTAGTCCTCGCAGGTTAGCGCCAGCGCGTTGTAAAGTATTATAAGGCTCTTGTTTTTGTTTGTCTTTTAAAACATAATTCCATAACCCATAACGAGCATAGCTAAGTTCGTTGACTAGTGGTTTAGCCAGTTGACGCTTGCGAGATATGCCTAAATATTGGCGTAATTCTTGATAAAGCCCTTGGTACGTGTCCTCGATGCTGTATTCAATAGTTTCTAGTTCTCGCTTGGGGAAAAATCGATGTTTACCACCGACAATCACGTAAGCGCGTCGGGTTCCGTCAAGGTATTCTCGGAAGTTAGCGGGGTCTACTGTTTGATGGGTTTGGGCATCAAAGCCGTAAAAACGTAAGATATGGTTGCGGGTACGACGAATCAGGATATGAGATAGTAACTCTGGTAATTTCTTTTCGCCCTTTTCCACTAACTGGAAGTATTGCTTTAAGTCGGGAGGGTCTATCGGTAAATCTGTTTTGTCATCTTGATGAAATAGTTTTAGTTGGTAGTAGATATCCCAAGCGCTTTTGTTCCGGGGAGTTGCTGTTAATAAGCAACAACGTTTACCTGTGGCTAAAAAGGTTTCTACTATTTTATATCTTTGAGTAGTGTGATTTCGGAGATTATGGCTTTCGTCAATTAATACAAAATCTCTATCTTTATATTTGAAATCATCTAATAAAACTTTGAAACCGCTTTCATCATCTTCTTTCAGCATTCCCATTGAAAGAACACGAGCATTTAGTTGATAAACTTCGTTGTAACGTTCCCACATTTCTAGCAGTGGTGCAGGACAAATAATTAAAGGACGGGCGCGTTCTGTTTGTTCAAAACGTTTGACAATTGCAGCCCCAATAAAGCTTTTACCTAGTCCGACTACATCAGAAACGAAAGCGCCACCATAATCTCGGATATTTTGAATAGCATTATTAACAGCAACTTTTTGAAAATCTGCTAATTGTTTAGTAATTTCGTCTTCTAAAATCAAGTCTTTTGGAGTGGTATCTTCTAATCTATCTTTTATTAGACTATAGAGAGTTTTCATGTAAACATCATAGGGACGCACTGGAGAACCCGCCCAAGATTGTTTCATTTCGCGCATCAAAGCTTCATTAAAATCTTCCGCTTCGTTCCATAATTCTTCAAACCAGTTGGTTAATTCTGTATGATTATCGTTTCCGTGAATTATGACATTGAGTTCAGTATTATGGGTGATACCGGAAAGGGTAAGATTAGATGAGCCAACAATAGCAATACCTTTTTCTGTACGTTTTAAGGCTCTACCTTTGCCATCATAGATAGTACCGTAGTCAAAAATATAGGCTTTGGCGTGTAAAGTTCCCTTGGTGTAAACTCGAACATGAAGCCGTTTTTCTTCAATCATCTGCACGAGATTTTTTACCAGTGTTTCAGCTTCATCTGTTTGATCCATTAGTTCTATACTAGAACGGATATTGGCTGCTGTATCGTTAGCCATCCGTTTTTCTTCACTGCGTTTGGGATATTTTTGAGCTTCAAGTTTATCTGCAATTAATTCTAGTCGCCGATATCCTTGGGCGATTTGTTCGACGGTTTCGCGGTTGCTGGTGTTCCCAATTAGTAGGCGTAGTTCTTTAATATTCGTGAGGCGTTGTGCAATGGCGGTGAAGCCAGAAAGGAAAAAGTAACCTACCGCAAAATGGGCTGCTGTTGATGAGTCGAGAATGCAGTTGATTTGGTCTACTAATTTTTGATTGCGGTTATCTATAATATCATGCATAATTCATAATTCATAATTTATAATTCATAATTCATAATTTATGATTTATGATTTGGGTTTTTGCTTTAGCTTATTGATGGAAACGACTAGTATTTTGCCGATTTCATTAGCTTCTTGTAGTAAGGGGTTAAATTTTGTTGGATGTACCATTTCTGATTCCATTAATATTTCTAGCCAATATTGAGTTTCTCTACACTCTTTTAAGCTAATCTGTAACTTATGAATAAAATCAGCATTAGATTCAGCACTTTGAGCTTCTCGAACATTAGCACCTACCGAAGTTCCACTCCTTAACAATTGTTTACTTAAAGTCCGGCAAACCCCAGGTTTCTCGTCGAGAAAGCAAGAAGCTTTAATAATCCTAATTGCAAATTTTTTCGTTCTTTCATCAATTGAAACAAAGTTATTATTACTCACACTCACACTCACACCCTTAAATTATGAATTATGAATTATGAACTATGAATTATTTAAGATTTCGCTGAGGATAATAACTGGTAAGCCTGGGACATTACGAAAGCCTTTATCGTTAGTTATAAACTGGTTGCAATTAACAGATAAGGCTGTAGCTGCATGAATAGCATCGGGTGTTTTCAGGTTGGTAGTAGCCCGGAGACTTGCAGCTTGTCTTAGCACAGGTTGGCTGATAGGAAGTAGTTGCATATTTTCCGATAACAGCAGTTCTTCGTAAGCATTGAGTAAAAAAGTATCATTGTTTCTCAAAGGAAGAACTAAAGCTTCCATCAATATGAGTTCACTACTAATAATTTGAATTTCGCCTGTCTGAAACTTTAATTATAGTGGTTGCAGCAGTGAATAATAATCAGGGTTCCACTCTACGCTATAAATTACTACTGGTGTGTCTATATAGATAACGCCAGAAGAGGGAAGTATTAGCTGTCCCATGAATTACGTTCCTCTTGCAGCTGTCTATCTATTTCTTCAGCACTTTTTGGTGTGCATTTAGCGTGAACTTCTTCTATAATTTCTATTGCAGAACGCCGTTTTACTTTAGGCTTTTCTGGCAAAATCACAAATACATCAACGGTGTCACCAATCTCGGCTTCTGGAAGTTCTATTTCTATTTTGTTTCCTGGTAAAACTTTAGTTGTGATACGTAAAGCTGCTTGCATGATTTTTTTAACCTTATACAGTTAGGACATCTTCGTAACTATCTGCAATTGTTAGGGTTAACCCTATTGAGTTTAATTCTAGTCTATTGTCCTACAAGCCATACAGGGCGGCGACTCGTTCATCTATTTCTTTCTCCCATATTTCACAGTTAACGCCTTTTGCATCTAGGCATTTTTGGACTAGTTGGGATATTGCTTCTCGTTCTGTAGTGGAAGCGTTGGGAATGGGTATTTTAGTTACATAAGGAGTTTGCATCGCCAAAGCGCCACCTGATAATTTGGAACAGGTATTTTGTAAAAATTCCCATACCAAGCAAGAGTTAAATACTCCGAATAGATATAAATTATCTGTTGGAATTATAAAAACTTTATTGTTAACATATTTACCAGTATAATCTAAAGTAAATGATTGATATGTAGAAATTTCTTGATAAAGAATTTTGGGTTTATCAAATTCTAAATAATACGCAACATTATCTTGAATTTCATACCATTTATATGAACCAGATTTACGACCTAGCCAATTTTGATTTGAAGGATAATTTTGAGGTTTTGCTTCTAATTGGGCACGCCAATTACTCAAATGTGCTTTTATAGCGGGATAGACATCTATATTAATGCCGCGCCTTGTAAAAATTAACCATCTATCTTGATAGTCAATACACCATTTACGAATATCTTTTCCTTCTACTAAAGGTTTAATTATTTCAGCATTTTTGGAGTCTTCATAAATTAATTCTGCTCGTTTTTTACCGTCAATAACGAATGCTTTATTAAAACCAGTGAGTACACCTCTAGAAATTTTACCTTTGATATATTCACCCAATGGAATACCTGCTTCTTCCATCTTTTTAAGTCGGTTAGCAGAAGAGGTATCAGTTAAAGTCCAATTTGAACCATTTAGATATGTAGGCTGTAATTGTTGTCCTTTTTCCCTAATTATTGCTGAAACATCAGGATAAGGAGATTCTAAAGATTTAACCTGAGTAAAAGTAGTTAAACTTCTAGCTGATTTATTATTTTTAGCTATAAAAATCATTGGGTATGTAGTTGCACTCTTGAAAACAGGTAAATCTCCAAAGTCTGTAATACTGTGAATATGACAAGTTTCAGCAATATGCTTTTTTAGCTTATCCCCATACTTAGCGCGAAACCACTTGTTAGGAGAAATAAAGGCTAACATCCCACCTGATTTTAAAAGTTGCAAAGCACGGGCATAAAAGAAACAATATAAATCAGCCGTCCCAGTATAAACAGCCGGATAAACTTTTTGTAGTGTCGGCTTTAAGTGCTTAATTAATTCTTGCCTCACATAAGGCGGATTCGCTACCTGAATATCAAAACCACCATCTGCAAATACCTCTGCAAACTCTACAGCCCAATCAAATCCTGCGACCTGAGTGCTACCATGAGTAATTAATGCAATTTGAGTTTTTAAATCATTAATTTGTTGCTCTAGCTTCTGCTTCTTACCCCCTTCATGAGTCCGCATATATTCAGCTTTTTTCTGACAAAATTGGTTGATAAACTCATGTCTAATTACTCCTGTAGTTGCAGGACTTGGAGCAATCAAACTATCTCCAACTTCAATTTTATATTTTAGGTTTGGTAGTGGTGGCGGATTATCCCCCTCATACTCTACAGCCAGCGATAGCCACAACCTTAACCGAGCAATGTTGACTGCAAAAATGTCAATATCTACACCGTAAAGATTATTTTCAATAATATCTAACTTCCGCTGATAGACAGTATTAGAATCTAGACCTTTGTTAGCAAATAAACATTGACGCAAATCTAATAATTCATGAAGCATTCCCAGTATATAAGCACCACTTCCAGCAGCTAAATCGCAACACTTGACGCGGCGCAATGCTTCTAGAATCGCTTCTGAATTCTTAATCTTATCTGGATGATGTTCATCAACAAATTCTGATATACTATCGCTTGCTTCTCCTAATACCTGGGTTTTGAGATACCCTTTCAAAGCCTCACGACACATAAACGAAACTATCGGTTTAGGAGTATAATAACTGCCAGATTCATGCCTCCCTGTTACGAGTTCCTCGAAGACCTTACCCAGCATTTCTGGGTCAACCGCTACCTCTACATCTAGCGGCGTACTTTCAGTAACGGTAAAAGCAAAACGTTGAAATAGATTATGAATTATACTGTCTATACATTCATCTGAAACTATAATTTGCTGGTCGTTGTCATCTTCATCTTGTTCAAATAAACCACCGTTGAGGTAGGGTACATGACCAATCAGGTCTTTAAGTAACCCACCATTATTAATATTTGCTATATCATATTGTTGGGGATTATTCAATCCTAAAAAGAAAAGGTGAGAAAGTCGATCTTTATAAAAGTTCTTATTTGATGTACTATCATCTTTTAGATAAGCTTCCCACAAAGCTGATAGATAATCTATACTTCCTTGGAATTTTAGCCAACCTTTTTTCTGGATGAATCCAATAAACATTAGACGGTTAAATAACTTTTGGGTGAATAACCGTTTACGTTCCTTCTCTGTGTTCCAGTCAATTAATTCTTCAACTTTTTCAAAAGTTTTCCGATATTCTCTAAAAAATTCTTGGGTGACAGCTTCAACATCGAATGCTTCATCATGAAGTGTCTGAATTTCTAAGACTGAAGCATGAGAATATTTTTCTAAATCTAACAGACTAATTCTTTCTGTGGCTGTGCGTAATTGTTCGCCTTCTCCAACGGTAATGCGGCGAAATAGCTTGCGTTTTTCAACGTTGTTATCATATTTGACATTAATAAAGTGCCACTGCGATCGCAATTTATTAGAAAAGACAAATAGTGCATAAGGATGTTCTTTCAAAAGAGCATCGACAACTGTTCTTTCACTTTGTCTTGACAACTCTTCTGATTGCAAATGTGCATAAATAATGTGAAAAGTATTATTAGCACCACCAGAGGCCAATAATAAGGGAGCATCTACAAGTTGGTTAGTAACTGCATCAGTCAATTTTCGATGAGAAAGTTCTTTATTCACTCGTTCATAGTTCAATTTACTCCAAAATAATCTTTTGAGTGCATCAAGACTTTTAAGATTTTGGAGTGAATTCAAGACAGACTCTTGCACTTGTAATACAGACATAGATATAAAACTTTTACTATTTTTATATTTTTAGCAAAAACCGCACAGTAAACTTTGACCATGAAGCTTACACATCACAGTATTTACAAAGTTTTGAAAGTAAGAAAAATTGCCGCTAGTCAGATAAAAATCTGCTGCGTTTAAATTGTTCTATACCTCTAAATTAAAAACAATTAATCTGTAATGAGATATTTATAGAAGTAGTATCTTTAAACAAAGATACAAATTAAATTTAATTGACTTATGTGATCTTTTGTCCAGTGTAATTACTGGACTAATAAAAATATGGTCTAAAACTTTACGAAAACTGGAGAATCCTACAGATGAAGCGTAATGCTGAAACTATAGCGCTTCTGGGTTGAGTCAAATACAGACCTAACCCCCAGCCCCTTCCCTACAAGGGAAGGGGAGTAAGATTTAAAGCTTGTTTCTTATAGGACTTACGCACAAGTATACGGAATAACGTAGACGCATTGGCGAAGCCTCTCGAAGAGAAGCGGCTTGCCGCAGGCTACCACAGAGACGCAGAGGACACAGAGAAATCAGTGTTTGAGAGATATTTTGCGTAAGTCCTATCTTAGAGGTTGTTTAAAAAGTGGTTGGCTGTAGTTTTAGGCACTCATTGATCCCCCCTAACCCCCCTTCAAAAGGGGGAACCGGAATCAAAGTCCCCCAATTTATCGGGGGATTTAGGGGGATCGAGAACTTTTTGCTACCGATAAGAGGACTTTTCAAACATCTTCTTAAAAGGAGGAAGGTAAGCTTGTAGCGGGAAGGGAGTAATAATAAAATTGCCTTAAGTCACGGACACCCGACAAAATTTGGTATGTTACTCATGCTCAAACGCTTAAGCAGCCGTAAAATTTTCTCAGTGGCTATGCTTGTGCTTGTTATATGCTTTACTCTGGTAAGTGTGCGTTCATTTGAGCAAACAATTATGACATCAGCACCCCAACTACTCACCGACCCATTTTTGCAACTGCCAACTGAAACCTCAGTGCGAGTAGTTTGGTTTACTGAGTTTCCTGGTGTTAATCATACAGTAACCTACGGCGAAAATCTCAAACAAACTGCTAAGGCAAATATTACCAAACTCAGTCGCACGCGTGAAGACCAACACTCAAGAGTTGCAAACCAAACCAAAGACGGCCAAGTTTATCAAGAACCCGTCCAGCGCGACATTTGGCGACATGAAGCTGAGGTGACTGGGTTAACTCCTGGTGTGCGGGTAAACTATCGCATTACGAGTCTGCGAGAAGACGGCGAGAGTGTTAACAGTGATGTTTTTAGCCTCGCAGCTACTCCAAAACCGGATACACCATTAAAAATTTTACTCACCTCTGACCATCAGTTAAAGCCGATGACATCTGCAAATCTGCAAAAGGTGGTAGAAACGGTTGGACGAGTTGATGGCGTGTGGTTTGCTGGTGATTTGGTCAATGTTAGCGATCGCGCCTCAGAATGGTTTGATGATAATAGTGGTGGTGCGTTGTTTCCCGGTTTACAAGGTCGTGCTAAATATGAAATGACGCACGACGGTATAAAGACAATTTACACTGGTGGACAAATAATTCAACACGCACCCATGTTTACTTGCATTGGCAATCATGAGGTGATGGGGCGATTTGCCAGGACGAGAAGTTTAAATGATGAATTTGATGATACAATTCCCCGTGCCGTTGCTCAAAAAATGTATCGGGATAAATCTTTAATAGATAATTCTTTTAATACTAATACCTACGAAGAGATTTTCTCTTTACCAAAAAGTAAAGAGGGTGGAAAAAGGTATTATGCAGTCAGCTTTGGTGATGTGCGTTTGGTGGTACTGTACGCTACGAATATGTGGCGCACTCCCAGCTTAGATGGAAAGCGTATAGGTAGATATCGAGAAGCAGAAAAGGATTTAAATAATCCTGAAGATTGGGGTTATGGACAGCTGATTTATGAGCCAATTGCTAAAGGCAGCAAGCAGTACAATTGGCTAGAGGCAGAACTCAACAGCCCTGAGTTTAAACAAGCAAAATACAAAGTTGTGATGTTTCATCATCCGCCCCACACTCTGGGTGATAATATAGTTCCTGCTTATACAGAACCAGTTCAAATAATTGAACGGGATGATAATAATATTAAAGCAGTGCGTTATGAGTACCCGAAAGATGCAGATTATATTATCCGCGATGTTGTCCCAATACTAGAAGCAGCTAATGTGCAATTGGTATTTTATGGGCATTCCCATTTGTGGAACCGCTTTGTTACTTCCAGTGGAATGCACTTTCTGGAAACATCTAATGTGGGCAATAGTTACGGCGCTGCTTGGGGTGACAGAAAGCGAGAAGTGCCAATTGGATATCAAGAGGATTATGTTAAGCTTGGTGATCCCAATGGTTTAGAACCGATAGTGCCAACAATTTCTCCCTTGCTGGGTGAAGATCAAAAGCCGATGCCTTATATTGCGAGTAATGATATTACGGTTTTCAGTATCTTTGATACGGCGACGGGCACGATAAGTAGTTATCGTTTTGATACCCGCAAGCCTGATTCGGAAGTATTGAAGTTTGATGAATTTAAGTTGAAATAGGGAATAAGTAGAACGGCGTTAATATTGAGTCAGAATTGAGTCAGAGACTCAATTAATGCATTCCCATACGGAGTATGGGAACGAGGAAAACGAGGAAGAACATTACTATACTGAAGAAAGACTTTATAAATCTTATTAATGACTGTAACTACACAGCAGTTTGCAACCCAAGACGCCTTTGAAAAATTCTTTTGGAATTGGCACGGCTACAAAATTCAGTATACTGTCATGGGTACAGGACGCCCTCTGGTACTGGTTCACGGCTTTGGTGCTTCCATTGGACACTGGCGCAAAAATATCCCAGTTTTAGCTAATGCTGGCTACCAGGTATTTGCCATAGACCTTTTAGGTTTTGGTGGTTCTGATAAAGCGCCCATTGATTACGGTGTGGAAGTTTGGGTGGAACTGCTGAAAGATTTCTGCACAGCACATATACACGAACCTGCTGTATTTATTGGCAACTCCATCGGCGCACTTTTGAGCTTGATAGTACTGGTAGAACATCCAGAAATTGCTGCTGGTGGTATTTTAATTAACTCTGCGGGTGGTTTGAGTCATCGTCCCCACGAATTGAACCCGCCGCTACGGATTGCGATGGCAGCTTTTAATCGGTTTGTGCGATCGCCAATTACAGGTAAATTTGTCTATAACCGCATCCGCCAAAAAGCCCAAATTCGCCGTACCCTCTACCAAGTTTACCGCGATCGTGAAGCCGTCACCGATGAATTAGTCGATTTACTTTATACTCCCTCTTGCGACCCAGGAGCGCAACAAGTTTTCGCCTCCATTCTTACAGCACCTCCTGGCCCAAGTCCAGAGGAACTATTGCCAAAAGTAGAACGTCCTCTGTTAATAATTTGGGGTGCTGATGATCCCTGGACACCAATTACCGGGGCAAAGATTTACGAAGAGGCGCGTGAGAATGGCAAAGAAATCAAAATTGTTCCCATTCCCAATGCCGGTCATTGTCCCCACGATGAGGTTCCAGATGTTGTCAATGCCCAGATTGTTGATTGGCTAGCGCAAAGGTGATTATTTCGCGCCAAGACGCAAACGCAAAGACGCTTTCTGCCGATGTGCCTTGTCCCAGCTAGGGTAAAAATGGGGCTAACAATCTGGGTGAGTGGATCTTAATTTTTTAATTGCACCTTGACAGAATCAAACTCGTATGCAGTTTATAATGGAGCTTGATGTGCATAATGGACATAAAAGGGTAATTCCCTTAAGCCACCATCCAGATTTTTCCCAACAAGGCTATCAAATTATCGGCGAACTAGGACGCAACCGAGAAGGGGGACGCATTACTTACTTAGCTAATGTCCTCAACTCTAATCAACAGGTAGTGATTAAAGAGTTTTGTTTTACTCGTGCGAGTGCTGATTTGTCAGGTGTGAAAGCCTACCAGCGCGAAATTGAAATCTTGCAACAACTGAATCATTCCCGCATCCCTCGCTATGTAGATTCGTTTGAAATGCCAGGAGTTTTTTATTTGGTGCAGGAATATAAAAATGCGCCATCTTTGGGTATAAGATGCAGCTTTCATCCTGAAGAAATTAAGCAAATTGCTCTGTCAATCTTAGAAATTTTAGTTTACCTACAAAAGCAAGTTAGCCCAATTATTCATCGGGATATTAAGCCAGAGAATATTTTGGTTGATCAAGAACTAAATGCTTATCTGGTTGATTTTGGTTTGGCTAGGATACAGGGTGCAAAAATAGCTTTTAGCAGCTTTGTAGCAGGAACGCCAGGTTTTATGCCACCAGAAGAACAGTTTGGTCATTCCCTGACTGAGGCATCAGATTTATATAGTTTAGGAGCAACGCTGATTTGCTTACTTACTAATACCCGTTCTGTTGAGATTGGGAAATTAATTGATGATAACTTTCGCTTTAATTTCCAGAAATTAGTTCCTCACATCAGTCTGAATTTTCGGTTGTGGTTGATGAGAATGGTAGAACCCAGCCGGAAACGTCGCTATGCTAATGCATCTTTTGCTTTGGAAGCACTTAAGCAAATTGAGGTTGTTGGTAGCGCCACTGGGATAGATACTTTAGTCAGTACAATCAAACCTAGAAAACGAGTTACAGCGCTGGGACTAGCCACTGTTGTTACACTGGCTACGCTGGGGGCAACTTTGATGAGTTGTCAGCCTGGTGGTGCAGTCAGGCAACTGCTGAAAGCTACAGAATGCCAAAGTTTTGACTTAAACGCTTGCCGACAAAATACTGGACATTAAGATTAATTAGGGACTTCCAAATAAAAAAATATTCAATTATTTCTTGTGGGGTGGGCATCTTGCCCGCCATATAAACTGGGCGGGTAAGATGCCCACCCCACAAGTAGTAGTAATTTATTTCTTGGAGTTCCCTTAGCCCGCATTCAGCTAAGGATTACAACGGTTTTCAAGTGATTCTAAGCTTAAATGTAGAGTAAAAGGCGTAGGCGTAGTCCGTCGTAGACATCGCTTGATAATGAAAAGACGCAATTCAAGTTATGAACTCGGTGTTTCGAGTTCCGAACACCAATAGTCGAGCAAAAAGGTGGAAGTTCCGAGTTCCGAACACCAATGGTCGAGCAAAAAGGTGAAAGTTCCGAGTTCCGAATACCAATGGTCGAGCAAAAAGGTGGAAGTTCCGAGTTCCGAATACCAATGGTCGAGCAAAAAGGTGAAAGTTCCGAGTTCCGAATACCAATGGTCGAGTAAAAAGGTCGAAGTTCCGAGTTAAACCTCCGGTTCCACTCCCAGCGCTTTTAACTGAGCGGCTAATCTCTCTGCACGCTCTTGAGCAGCGTTTTTCTCTTGCCGTTCTTTTGCTGCTAACTCCAAACCCCACAGTAATAGTTCGCCGTTGTCATCCCACCAACGTAACCAATAATCTGTGCGGTTTTCTCGGCTTCCCTCCCATACGCCTAAAAACAAGTTCATTTCGGCAATCCAGTGACGATTATTTGCATCCGGTGTTTGCAGTTCATAATGTCCTAAATCATCTCGCCGATAAACTTCTAACACTCCTCCCTCTGGTTCAAAAATGGCATAGTTTGGCACTTGTAAAATCTGCTCATAATAAAACCATTTACCTGGGGGATAGGTCGGTTTACTCGAATACTCTCCACCCTCAGTATCTGAGAGAAATTCCATCACAATTACCGGAATCTCACCTTGCAGTCGTGGGGTATAACTACGCTTCACTTCTTCTCGTGAGACTCGAATAGATGATACATATCCCCAATCTGGTGCTTTGACCACAAATCGATTATTCAAGGTGGCGCAAATCCCGTAGTTAGTGATGGTTAAAGCATCGGCGGGTAATCTGCCAGCAAGTTCCAAGCTTTCTGTTAAAACCGCAGCCAAGAGTGGTTGATTAATGTTATCCACTGGCTCGTTGTCTAAAACAAAATCATCAGGTAACTTTTCCCAGGTAACTTGATAGGTGGCTGCATTGGCTAGCATAATCAGAATATCTCAAGTACAACTTCAATTTCTAATGGTTCGATTAAAAAATTGCACACGGCGTTACTCCTGAGCAAGCGTTTGCACTTCTTCCACTGACAATCCCAAAGCTTGTGCAATCTGTTCGATGCTCAAATTCATTTGCAATAATCGGGGTATGGCATCTCTTCTGGCTTGTTCTGCAAGTTCCGCCCGTTGCCGTTCTTGTTCCGCCCGTTGCCGTTCTTGTTCAGCCCGTTGCCGTTCTTGCTCGGCATTGCGAGAAATTTCTGTATAAGTTAAAAACGGTTCTCCATCAGGGCGATATAGTTGTAAACCCTCTGGTGATGGAGCAAACCGAATTTTTAACCGAGGACTCACCCAATCTTCCATTTGGGGGATGACATCTAACCCATCTTCACTACGCAACCATCCACGCAAATTATTCCGATCAGGATCGTATATGTAGTACTCTTCCACGCCATAGCGGTCATAGAAAAGTAATTTCTTGTCCATTTCAGTTTGGGTGTTGCTCGGAGAGAGAATTTCAAACACAATTTGTGGTGCAATTCCCTCCTCTTTCCATTGTTGGTAGCACAGGCGATCGCCTTTTGGTCTACCTAATACCACCAGCACATCTGGGGCGTTAACAATTTTGTTGCGTCCCTCTACTGGATACCAAAATAAATCTCCGGCGACAAAAACATTTGGATTTTCAGTAAATAGCCACTCGATATTCTGCTTAATTTCTACAATCCAGCCAAACTGTATAGTATTATTCGCCACTGGTTGTCCGTCACTATCTGGGTAGATGACCTCTGGCTGGGTCGGCGGTTGGATTTGCGATACCATAGCTTCGCCCTCAGAAGGATATTTAATCGGGATGCTTCCAAATTAGCAGACTCTTAAGTATGTCTGCGGCATGAATCTGGAATTATAACTAACTAAAACAGTACTATTGTTCTACAATAAACCGATTAAAGATAGTATTATTAAGGACTGTTTCATCAGAAACTCCTTCTTTGCCGCCCAATATGTCAGACAAACAGCTAGCAGCATCCTTGAATGGACATCTTCCGCACCCCAGCCACAACAGCCAGAATACGATTCGGATTCGGGGTGCTAGGCAGCATAATCTGAAAAATATTGACTTGGAATTGCCGCGCGATCGCCTAATCGTATTCACTGGCGTTTCTGGTTCTGGTAAGTCTTCCCTAGCATTTGATACCATTTTCGCTGAAGGGCAACGTCGCTATGTAGAATCCCTCAGCGCCTACGCACGGCAATTTTTAGGACAGTTGGATAAGCCGGATGTGGAGGCGATTGAAGGCTTAAGTCCCGCAATTTCCATTGACCAAAAATCAACCTCTCATAACCCGCGTTCCACCGTGGGTACGGTGACAGAGATTTACGACTATTTGCGGCTGTTGTTTGGGCGGGCTGGCGAACCCCATTGTCCGATATGCGATCGCTGTATTGCACCCCAGACAATCGATGAGATGTGCGATCGGATTATAGAATTAAGCGATCGCACCCGCTTCCAAATTCTTGCACCCGTTGTCCGGGGTAAAAAAGGCACACACCGTAAGCTTTTGTCAAGTCTGGCATCCCAAGGTTTTGTCCGCGTGCGGATCAATGGCGAGGTACGCGAACTCTCAGATTCGATTGAATTGGATAAAAATTTTACCCACACCATCGAAGTCGTAATTGACCGCCTGGTGAAAAAAGATGGTATCCAAGAGCGTTTGGTTGATTCCCTGTCTACGTGTCTGAAACTATCGGGTGGTATTGCGACCATTCTTGTGAGTTTGCTTGCTGACGACGGACAAGAAAAAGAAGAAGAATTAGTATTTTCGGAAAACTTTGCTTGTCCAGAACATGGGGCGGTAATGGACGAACTATCGCCGCGATTGTTCTCGTTTAATTCGCCTTATGGTGCTTGTCCGCACTGTCATGGAATCGGGACTTTAAGGAGATTTGCCCCAGACTTGATCATACCCGACCCGGAAGCGCCACTTTATGCTGCGATCGCGCCTTGGTCAGAAAAAGATAATTCTTATTATTTGGAATTACTCTATAGTATAGGGCAGAGCTATGGGTTTGAGTTACAGACAAATTGGAGCAAGCTGACAGAAGAACAGCAGCAAATTGTTTTGTATGGAGAGAAAGATGAACGAACCGCAGAGGCACAGAGGAAGCAGAGTTTTAAAGGTGCTATTCCCATTTTGCAACGACAATATGAGGGTGGCTCTGAATTAGTTAAGCAAAAATTAGAGCAGTATTTAATTGATCAACCGTGTGAAGTTTGTCAGGGAAAACGGTTAAAACCGGAAGCCTTAGCAGTAAAGCTGGGACAATATGGAATTTTAGAATTGACTGGGGTATCGATTCGGGATTGTCGGGAGAGAATTGAGCAATTCAAGTTGAGCGATCGGCAGTTGCAAATTGCTGATTTAGTACTCAGAGAAATCAAAGCAAGATTGCAATTTTTGTTGGATGTAGGTTTAGATTATCTCACCCTTGACCGTCCGGCGATGACCCTTTCTGGTGGCGAAGCTCAACGAATTCGTCTAGCAACGCAAATTGGTTCTGGGTTAACAGGAGTTCTCTACGTTTTAGATGAACCGAGTATTGGTTTGCATCAACGAGATAATGGCAGGTTGCTGAAAACCTTAGTTAAATTGCGCGATTTGGGTAATACATTAATTGTCGTTGAGCATGATGAAGAAACAATTCGTGCCGCTAACTACATAGTTGATATTGGCCCTGGTGCAGGAATTCACGGCGGAAATATTGTCGCCCAAGGTGATTTTCAGGCGTTATTAGCAGCAGAAGATTCCTTGACGGGGGCTTATTTATCAGGAAGGCGAGTAATTACCACTCCAGCAGAACGCCGAGAAGGAAATGGGCGCAGTTTGGGAATTAAAAATGCCCATCGCAACAATTTACAAAATATAGATGTAGACATTCCATTAGGTAAACTCGTCTCCATCACTGGTGTGTCTGGTTCTGGCAAATCTACGCTGATTAACGAATTACTGTACCCATCTCTGCAACACCATTTAACTAAGAAAGTTCCCTTACCCAGACATTTAGAGAAAATTCAGGGATTAAATGCTATTGATAAAGCGATCGTTATCGATCAATCCCCAATTGGACGCACACCACGTTCTAACCCTGCAACTTACACAGGAATTTTCGATGCCATTCGAGATGTATTTTCCCAAACAGTAGAAGCCAAAGCTAGGGGTTACAAACCCGGACAATTTTCCTTCAACGTTAAAGGTGGACGTTGCGAAGCTTGTAGCGGACAGGGTGTGAATGTTATTGAAATGAACTTTCTCCCCGATGTTTACGTGCAATGCGAAATTTGTAAAGGTGCAAGATACAACCGCGAAACATTGCAAGTGAAGTACAAAGATAAGTCTATTTCTGATGTTTTGAGAATGACAGTTGAAGAAAGTTTGGACTTTTTCCAGAATATTCCCAAAGCGATCGCGCGTTTGCAAACTTTATTTGATGTTGGGTTGGGTTATGTCCAACTAGGACAACCTGCGACAACCTTATCTGGTGGTGAAGCACAACGGGTAAAATTAGCAACAGAACTATCTCGACGCGCCACAGGTAAGACACTTTATTTAATTGATGAACCGACAACAGGGTTATCTTTTTACGATGTTCACAAATTGTTAGATGTGTTGCAACGATTGGTAGATAAAGGCAATTCAATATTAGTAATTGAACACAACTTAGATGTAATTCGTTGTTCTGATTGGGTGATAGATTTGGGGCCAGAAGGTGGCGACAAAGGGGGAGAATTGATTGCTGTGGGTACACCGGAGGAAGTTGCAAAAAATCCCAGGTCTTATACTGGGCAATATTTAAAGCAAGTTTTAAAGCAGTATCCGGCGGTGAAATCTTAGTCTTTTGCAATTAGGGTACATTGCATACAGGTCATATCCAGGTGAAAAAAGCGGAGAAGGTTGTGTACCAAACGTATTATGAAACTTCCTAACCGTGAATGCGCTATCGTTGAAATAGATAAAATCGCGGGTTACTGTCTCAACCCAGAACATCCAGAGGGAAAACACAAAGCCCGTGTATTTAAATCTGCACTAGACTTAAATTTAGATGATGCAGAAGAATTACAAGCGATCCTTTTACAAGCAGTAGCAAATTAAAATTATGATGCTATCCCTGGTAAAAGGAATCCATACGGTCAAAAATATATCATAGATTTTCCCCTGAATCGTTCAGATAAACAAGCAATTATTCAAAGCGTTTGGATAGTGCGTAATAATGAAGGCTTCCTCCGCCTAGTCACCTGTTATGTAATCTAAGCAATGAGGTAATACCTATGAAATTATTAGATGTGGTTGCCCTAACCGAAGACTTACCAGAATTGGGATTGTATCGCGGTCAAGTAGGAACGATTGTAGAAGAATATGAACCTGGAGTTTTTGAAGTAGAATTCAGCGACTTAACAGGAAAAGCTTATGCCGTAGAAACTTTAAATGCTAGGCAGCTAATGACTTTATATCATCAATCAATTGGTGGTAAAACTTTATTGGTTTAACAAAATCAACAAATAAACAAGCTTGGCTCAACATGAAAAAACTTACCCAAAGCTTCAGCTTGTTTTTTAGTGATTTCTAGTTCGCTATTCATGATTTTAGTAACAATCTCACTCGAACCCAGAATTTCTACCAAATCAGCTTGTTCCAAACTCCTAGCTTCCATCAAATGCAAGAGTCTTGAAAAAGGTGTTGAGGAATTAAGCTGATAGTGCTTATCTTCAAAATCCTCAATCAGTTTTACTAATAATTCCAGCAAAGCATCTTCTTCAGGAGTCAGATGAGAACGAGAAAGCAGTTCTTCAACAGTCTCTAAAAACTTCTCGTTTTCCTCTTCTGTCTTGATAATCCGAGGTTGATGGTGAGACAGCAATTGGCTGTAAATGTCTGAGTTAAAAATAAAGGTCATTTTCCAGTAGTCTTTGTCATACCCAATTACAAAGATTTTTATCCTACCAGATTATAGCTACCCCAGATAAAGGCATTCTAGTGTCTCTATTAATTAGGGGTAAACCCAAATATTTAGCAGTGGCTGCAATAATTCTGTCAGGCATATCAGGAACACTGTCTCGTGGTATTGTTGCCAATGCTGTAACAACTTCATCTGTAAGATTTGCTAGAATCATCCCACTATTCCCAGCTATTAATGCAGCATCTAGCTGAGACTTCATATCCTCTGATATACGTCCTTTTTCCTGTAAATAAACAATTTCTACAAGGCAAATTGTTGGAATGTAAATAACAATTGCACCGCGTTCACACTCCTCAAAAGCCTGGTTAGCAGCAGGACTAAGACGCGAACTATCTTCTAAATACCAAATCAGAGCATGGGTATCCGTTACCAAATTAGACATCAAACGTCCTTTCGAGGGAAGTTTACCCACATTTGCTCTCTAATTTCTGAAATGTCTGACTCACTGATATTGCTTCCTCGCCACAACCCTCTCAAAGACTTTCGCCGTTTCGGCTGAATCATTGTCAACTCTTTTTCAATTTGAGGTGCGACTTGCTCAATCAAGCGTACTTTATCTACTAGTGAAAGCTGCTTTACTAATTCAAGAGCTTCTTCTAACTTTACTGCTTTCTCCATTTTTAGAACCTTAACTTTTATCACCAGCTTATCATTATCTTACTTAAAAATTAGAGGTTATTTCAACTAAATTTAACAACCTATTTCAATCTTAATTATTCTTCGCATAAAAAATGATTATCTAATAGCTAATTAGCCATTTATCCTCTTTGCCAAAACTGCCGTAAAATCTCCCCTGGTTTACGATCCCAAGTGTCGATATGCTCGTATATCAAATTATCTTGGTTAAGTTTATACGTTGAATAGCCATTAAAAAGCAAACCTGCTTTCCAAGGAACGCGTA
This sequence comes from Nostoc sp. JL33, assembly GCF_017114985.1. Taxonomy (GTDB): domain Bacteria; phylum Cyanobacteriota; class Cyanobacteriia; order Cyanobacteriales; family Nostocaceae; genus Nostoc. The sequence continues at coordinate 132,673 of NZ_JABXKP010000100.1, forward strand.
ACACTCCCCGCACTGTCCACTTGGCTAAAATCGTATCTTCGGCTGACTGATAAACCTCATGCACATCAAAGTAAATTTGGGTAAAAAATAGCCGAGCATGAAATCGCAAAGTCCAAAATATAATCCGATAGTTAAATTTATATTTGAATGTATTTACCGGGTCTTTAAAGTAGATATCATCTGCATAAATGTGATATGAAATATCTTTTTCAAATAGGGTTGGTAAATCTTCTTTTAAAGTATTAATTACCCGTTCCACCGATAATTGAGATTCCACGCGCATTTTTCCTTAAAAAATCTTTTTGAACAACCTTTCTACTCCTCGCCAAATAGAAGATGTCCCCTTGTGACTCACGCTACCCGCACTCAAATCTGACAGAGTGGGAAATGATGCAGACTTAGCATAGGGGCCATTTCGCAAAACTTTAGCTAGGTTATTGTTATTTTCGCGCAAACCTTCGTAAAAAAAGAATACCTCTCCTTGAATCCCAAGTTGACGATTGTATTCAATTGCCTGCACCAGATATTCTGGACTAATGCAGTAAGAGCCAAGCTTCATCAGTATTCCCGGTGCTAACTTCGGCAGTGTCGCATCTGTGAACTGCTGGTTTACTAGTTTATCAGCGATCGCAGAATAACTCCTAAAGTCACGGCGATAAATCTGCGGCTGAATCATATCAACTATTCCCCGCTTCAGCCATGTGGGCGAGTCTTGCAGATATTCCTGGAATGCCCAATCATGGATATTAGGTGCGATCGCTACCAATAAGTTAGGATTCACGGCTTTCACCTCCCGGTAGAGATTCGCCAAGAAGTCAGTGAGAATATCTGCACGCCACTGTAACCATTGTCTATCCTTGGGGTTCTGTGGCGGATTGCGATCAAATTCCTGGCGATAGCGGGTGACAGTTCCCAGATCATAGCCACCTTCACAGGGTAATGCAGGGAAGCGATCGTCACCTTGAACACCATCCACATCATAATTCTTTACAACTTCCAGCACCAAGTTCAAGAAGAATTCCTGCACCTGTGAATCGAGCGCATTCAACCATTCAAAGCCGTTTTTCTTAAGTAAGTTACCATTACAATCACGCGCCGCCCATTCCGGTTTTTTCTGTAAAAGTACACCACCATTCAAATTATAGGAACTGGCAAAACCGTATTCAAACCAAGGAATAACTTTCAACCCAACTCGCCGCGCCTCAATTATCACCTCTTCTAAAGGGTCACGGCCTACAGACATAGGGTCAATTTCGACTCCAAATGTCTGCTGCATTGTTTGACTAGGATATAAAGTTACTGCTTTATTCCAAACAACGGGAAACACCACATTAAATCCCGTCTCGGCCAGGAAATCCATCGCCTCAGCAATGCGTTGCTTTGACCTGAGAACCTTACTATCAGTAGTTGTCAGCCAAATACCACGGGTTTCTATTATTGCCATTTCTATAAATTGAAATTCTCGGCACTGCAACATCTAAATATTGACTAACCGACGATACCGCGCCTGTATTATTGTGTAAATCCCATAGGCAACTAAACCTAGTGCCACAATACCCAAAAGCCATGCTCCGTTAGGCTGTTGCGCTAGCGTCTGTAATACTTCATCTAAACCTTCTGCGGTAGCGGCGTTCGAGTGTCTTGCTGCTTTAATTAAAAACCGGCCGATAATGGAAAATACTATACCCCGTGCCGCTAAACCAAATCTGCAAATCCTCATTACCCATTGGACTTGTGTGTTGCTTAACTCAGTTAAATTGAGTTCTTTACGAAATTTGCCACTAAAAGCTTGATAAAACTGATAGAAACCTAGAGCAATTACAAACGCCCCCACAGTTCCAACTAACCATTCACCAAAGGGTTGAGAAAGCAAACGTGCTGTCGAATCTTCAGTAGAATCACTACTATTTTTAGCGCTACCTGTACCCATAACGATTTGTACAGCACTTAAGGCTAAACTTGCATAAATCAGGCCATTAACTGCGTAACCAATTCGCACTGCCAAACCTTTGGCATCATTACCTTTATTTTCTGGGTCTTTAATTGCCTGTACAAAACGCCAGATTACGTATCCAATCAAGCCAACCGCAACTAAAGCCAGCAAAAATTTACCAAATGGCTGGTTGACGATTGTTTGGAGAGCGCCTTGGGTATCAGTTGTTTTACCACCCCTACCAAAAGCCGCTTGTGCTGCCAGTAGTCCAACTATACCGTAAACTACTCCCTTGGAAACATAGCCAAATCGCCCCAGTCGCTCAACCCACAATGAAGCATGGTTTGTCAACTGTTGTGTCATGGTAGTTGGAGAGAATTATTATATCTACCTTTTACCAAAATTTACCCACGATTCGCATCTACCTCAGGGCAAATTGTCTAATGTTTTTCCAAAAAATCACTATCGTAATACTGTCTTTTAATAGATGTGAGGCTGCTCAAAATAATATTACACTTATTAAGTACAGTATTACTATTTAGTGTTTTATAATGCTAAATTTAGATTAATTATGTCTCTAATAGAAAGTTCTTGGAAACACGAATATATAACTACCAATGGGGTAAAACTACACTACGTTACCCAAGGCGAAGGCCCCTTAATGTTGATGTTGCATGGATTTCCTGAGTTTTGGTACTCTTGGCGGCATCAAATACCAGAATTTGCCCAAGATTTTAAAGTCGTCGCCCTTGACTTACGTGGCTACAATGATAGTGATAAACCAAATGAGCAATCAGCTTATGTAATGGATGAGTTTGTCAAAGATATTCAGGGAGTAATTAAGGGATTAGGATACCAAAAATGTGTATTAGTTGGACATGATTGGGGTGGTGCGATCGCTTGGAATTTTGCCTATGCTCACCCGGAAATCCTAGAGCAATTAATTATCCTTAACCTGCCTCATCCTGCCAAATTTGCCCAAGGGTTACGCACTCCCCAACAGTTGCTACGTAGCAACTACATATTCTTCTTTCAACTACCGTGGATACCAGAATTACTTTTACAATCTTCAGACTACCAAGCTATTGAAACAGCTTTTAAAGGTACAGCAGTTAACAAGAGTGCTTTCACTAAAGCGGATATTGGCGCTTATAAAGATGCTGCTGCAAAACGCGGTGCCCTTACAGCAATGTTGAACTATTACCGCAATATTTTTCAACAGAGAATGCTAAATCCAAATTGGGGCGTTCTAGAAGTGCCAACGCTGATGATTTGGGGAGAAAATGACACTGCACTCGGCAAGGAACTAACCTACGACACCGTAGCCTATGTCAGGGACTTTCAAATCAAATACATTCCTAATTGTGGCCATTGGGTGCAGCAAGAACAGCCTGAGTTGGTCAATCAGTATATGCGAGAATTTCTCAAGACTTAACCTAAGACTATTTGCTAATATGTTATGAAATCAATAGATAAAGTATAAATACTTGTAAAAATAGACAATCTCTGGCGAGTAGTCCAAGCTTTTAAAAAGATTTAACAGTGATTTAACATTGGCAGGTTTATCGACTAAAAATCGTCAAAAAACAGAAGAAATGACATTTTTTCCTTCTCTAGGATAGCTGTTTGCGATCGCAACCAACTTCTGAGGGCATAGATAGATTGACCTCACGAAGTTTAGTGAGATAATAGAGTCGTGAGGGACAGAACGGACGCAACTTGATTATTTAAGGGGGAAAATTATGAAACTCCAGCTATTAGCGGCCATGGCCTTAGCAACTCCCCTATTTTTCACTAGCTCGGTTAGAGCCGGGAATCCGCAGGACTTACAAAAGCTGCTTTCAACTGGGGAATGTGTCAAGTGTGATCTATCGGGAGCTAACCTCAGTGGCGCTCATTTAATTGGTGCTGATTTGAGAGGCTCGAAGCTCCAAGGAGCCAACCTTGTAGGGGCTAACCTCGAAGGTGCTGATTTAACTGGTGCAAACTTGGCAGGTGCTAACCTAACATCGGCTTATGTAACCAATGTGAATTTGAAGCAAACCAATCTCAACGGGGTAAATTTTACTCGCGCTACGATTAACGATTCTAATGTGTATCAAGCATCAATGAATGATCTCAACCTCACGGATGCGAAAATATATAACACTGGAATCGGTATTGGTGGAGAAGATGCCGAGATTCCTGATTGGAAATAGGCTGAACTGAGTAGGCAGGTTAAAATAAACACAAGATAGGTTTTTGCAGGCTTTAAATCAGAGAAACTGGTTTTTTGCCAGCATTCTCCTTAAAATTTGCCTATACAAAAATAAAAAATGAATCCTCTCTGCCTTGTAATCACTTTACTATGACGAAAGCAGAGGGGGTTTTTTATGAAAATTGAGCCGATATCCACGCAAAAATCATCCTCTTCCTAATCTGTATCGGGTTACAGATGTGAATACAGTAGGATTATCCAGGTAGCAACTACGACAACAGTAGGTGTAGAAAATCTACTGCTGGCGTGAAGTGAATTGATCCTGCTGCCACAATAGAATTAAGCTGCTATCCCCAGAATTCCTTATGAGTGAATCTATCACCTTAACAGACGCTGGCTTATTACCAGAAGATTTGTTACCAGATGTTAGTCATTTGGTAACAGAGGACGATGAACCCTTGGATAATCTGCCATCTGAAAAACAACAACGGCTACTAACAGAAACCCTTTACAGTTCTTGGAACGGCGCAAGTAATGCCCAAGGGTTTCTCGTGGCCGCCAATGTGGGGTTGTTTCCCAGTAGCAAGCAACCGCCGATTGTACCTGATGTATTCTTGAGCCTGGATGTACAAGTAGCTGAAAACTGGTGGGAAAAACGGCATCGCTCTTATTTCTTCTGGGACTTTGGTAAACCGCCAGAGGTGGTAATTGAAATTGTTTCAAATCGAGAAGGCAATGAAACAGGACGGAAAATCTTAGAGTATGCCAGGATGCGGGTAATGTACTAAGTAGAGCGGTGTGAATAATTCAAGGTTTGTAGTGAGGGCTTCAGCCATCATTTGAGGACTAAAGTCCTCACTACGAACTAATCTCAAGATTTTTTACATTACTTAATCTAGTTTGATTTATTCTCACCGACTTACTTACATTATCTTTGACCCAACTCGGCAACTTCGTGGTGAAGTTCTACAGATGTACGAGTTGCGAGGGCGGCAATACATACCTATGAGTGAGCAATGGCTGACTGAAGTTGAGCTAGGTTTATGTTTGTGGGAAGGTACGTATGAAGGTAAGCGGGATGTTTGGCTTAGGTGGTGTGACGCCACAGGGAATATGATTCCTACTGGTGCAGAACGAGCCGAACAAGAACGCTTACGAGCCGAACAAGAACGCTTACGAGCCGAACAAGAGCGAGAAGCTAAAGAAACTGCCCTGCAACGGGCTGAACGCTTGGCAGCACAGTTACGAGCCTTGGGTGTTGAGCCGGAAGTGTAAAGATGGGGAATGGGGAGAGACGCGATTAATTGCGTCTGTACTAGGGAGTGGGTAATTCAATTAATTGAAAAACGCTGTCAGAGCGAAATTGCCAGGAAACCCCCTGAAAACAAAAAACCCGCCGTAGCGGGTTACACAACAAAACTATGAACAATGAAAACTTGATTTAGCTGGAATACCTCATCTCAGCTTCTAGTTGACGAATCAGTTCTTCGTCGCCCTTTGCTCTGGCTACTTCCAAGCGATGCTCTAGGCTTTTTTGAATATTCGCTCTGTGAGCTTCTTGTCCTTTGCTCACACTTTGTAGTCTATTTTGACTCATAGTGATTACCTTTTTTAATTTTTCGCTTTATGTCTTGTATTCTTAACATAGCACATATTTTGTAACTGTTGCTACAGAAAATATTCTTTTTATATAATTAATTTGACAAAAATATGTCCAAGAGCCAGATCGGTCAACCAACACTCGTGACTTTACTGAGCGATTTCGGCGATCGCGATGTTTATGTAGGCATAATGAAGGGAGTCATAGCCCAAATCAACCCCAGACTGGCGGTGGTAGACTTAACGCACCAAATTGGGGCACAAGACATCAAAGCAGCCAGGTTTTGCCTGATGAATGCTTACGCCTATTTCCCAGTTGGGACAGTGCATGTGGCAGTAGTAGATCCGGGTGTGGGAAGCAAGCGACGAGCGATCGCAGTAGAATTTGCTCAAGGGTTTCTCGTCGGCCCAGATAATGGTATCTTTAGCGGGGTATTGAGTCAAAGTCCAGCGACCTGTGCCGTCGAACTCACAAATCTTAACTATTGGCGAACTCCTCAACCAAGCAACACTTTTCACGGTAGAGATATCTTTGCACCAGTGGGAGCTAATCTTGCTAGTGGTGTCTCCCTCAAACAGCTAGGACAAGAAATTGATCCGGCAAGTTTGGTAAAACTGGATATAGGGGAGTGCAAACAGACAACCACTGGTGTAGTGGGTTGCATTCAATATATTGACAATTTTGGCAACTTAGTGAGCAACATTCCAGCAAGTTACGTACAAGGCAAAACTTGGTATGTGCAAACTGTTGGGTTGAGTATACCAGGCTGTGAAACTTACAGTGATGTCAAGGTTGGAGAGATAATAGCTTTAGTTGGCAGTCACGGCTGGGTAGAAATTGCCATTAATAGCGGCAATGCTCACTCAAAGTTGCAGTTAGATTGGCAAGAAACGCTTCAAGTTATACTAACTTAAATACCGCACCTGGTGAGTGCCACATCAAGAGAAACATCAAACTTATATCCTCTTTCCACAGTTGGCAGATGTCCAGGGGGAAGGTTTTAAAGTTTGGTTCCTTGCCAGGTTTATCAGGGCGGGCTTTTCGACCCACCCCACAATCATATTGAAAAAATATTAGTGCAAATTAAAGGCGCAACAGCTTATTTACGTAGTTTACCGCCGTAGGCATCGCAGGATAATTAAGAAAAGCCTGAAAACTTCCTCAAGATATTTATCGAACATCGCACAGAAGCTCAGACTACCCTTCGGGAACGGCAAAGCCGAACAGCCGTAGGCTTTTTCTGAGTAGTTCACCTCTATTCATCCCAAACCACGGGAAAGGAATAATCTGAAAACGCCGAGAAATCATGATTTTCGCTGCGGGTTTCTTCATCCAGAACTTTGACAACTTTGTTATAAATGTCTTGTGCTTGTTGCGGGGAATCACCGATGCTGGTTAATCCTAACTTGCCAAACTGCGAAAGGCAACCCATAAGATGAAACACTGTGCCCGTTTCAGTACCACTGTCGAAGTGTAGTCTCTGGTGAGCGATGATATCCATCAAATCATTAGGCAATAATCCCCGATAGCGCTCTTTTTGGAGATTATCAGTGGCAATGTAGTATTTTGGACGACCTTGCTGACTATAAAATAAACCCGTGGAAAGGTCATAGCGACCGTTCGTTAATAATTTCAGGGTCATGAATGGATGAGTTGTGCCGCCTTTACGCAGGTTAATTTCGATCGCCTGAATATCCCACTCTTTGTTACCCTGATCAACGGCGATAAAATCTACGCCAAATCGCTCTAAAGTGCCTTTCTCTGCTAGCTTTCTGCCAACTTGTAGTCCCAATTGCTGTAATTGCAATCGATAGCTTTCATCAGCCGGAAAGCGGCAACCAAGATAAATATGACCGTCTGGGCCTCCAAGAATTTGGTCGTGGGTTGAAAGGATTTCCACTTCGCCAGTGGGTGTGATCCGTCCTTGGACGCTGGGCGATCGCTTAATTTTCCCATCCACAAATGCTTCGGAAATTGCCCCTAATTCCCCGATTCTTCCGGAAAAATTCTCCCAACTCTCTTGTTTTGCTTGAAAGCGCATTGTTGAGAAGCGATCGCTAATTGCTTCTACCCTTTGAGCATGAGTAGCTTTGCTTGGTGCGAGATGTTCAATCGGTCTAAGATCCAGCAATGCATTTCCTTCTCCAGAAATGCCTTCATTGAGTTTTACCACTACCCGTTGTAATGTTGGCTGTCGTTCCCACAAATCACCAGTAGCTTCTGCCAAATCTGTGTGGTTCCAAACTTTTTCGCTGCCATCTGGATGTGGTACTCCGCTTTCCTTGAAGATTTCCCGACTGCCACTTTTCGTCCCCCAAATCTGTAAATTTGGTGCAGCAGCATACAGTGGTACACCCAATTTTACAGACAATTCCCCTTCCCATTGCGAAGAGTTATAGCAGATCATAAATGATTTGTCTAGCCTCAAAGATTGATGAATCCGCTTTAGCAGACGGGGGCGTTCTAAAATCTTTTGGCTCAAAGGCTTAAGGGAGGAATCGTAAGTAGAAAGTAGCAGCAAGCGATTGCGAGCATGAGAAAAGGGAATTCCTGGCAACAGTTGCAGATAATAATCAATGATACTAGGATGCAGAGGTACAGATGTTACATAAACTAGCCTCGTCCGGGGATTCTGTAACCGAATTAAGGAAAATAGTAATCTTTCTTCATAATGTTCGCAGCCTTCGATCTTTTGGAGTTCGCGCTGGTCGAGACTTAGGGAGGGAATAATTAAAATATCCGCTTCACTATTGTCAAATGACTCGCTCGTTTTCCAGCGTTCGCTCAGAGTTAATTGTAAGTCGCGAAACTTTTCAACCTGCTCTAACTCGGAAATATTTAGTGTTGCCATAACCCCTGCCCTCTAATGATCTCAATGTAGCGCACCACGCAGCCTTTTGGAAGATTAGTCTGGAGGTATAGTCCCGACGTAAAAATTCAGGTACTTTTGCAATAAATTTAATTTGCAAGAAGGCAGCTATACAAATATCAACCTAAATTAATATTAACGACAGTAGATATAGGACTAATATTTGATTTCTGAAAAAGCTCGGTACAACTCGAAAAGCCTTATTCCTTATTCCCTACTCCCTACTCCCCACTCCCCGCCTACGTAGATAATTATGGCTACGCCACGCTGCGCGAACAAAAATCAAATACGATTCCAATAGCATGATTCTACGTATTTTTACAATTACCAAGGAAGAAAGTAGAAATCTATATTTTTATTTATCCAAAACGGCACGATTATTGAACCGGAACATATCATAATAAACTAATTAAGTAGCTCTTATTTCTTGAATTTATTGTAAATTAAAGGGTTTAAGACCCCAACCATTACACGTAGCCTCAGTTTCAGTCAGCGTTTAAATAAGAATCTGTTCACGAATAGCGTGCCGTAGGCAAAATGTCTTTAATCCAACAATTTTAAATGCATGAATTTTGAATTGTTAATTTATGCCTTAAGGTTGAGCAAATTTTAGCTGGCTTTCCCTCTAGGGAGCGATAAACTACAGCAACATAATAGTTAACTTGAAAGCAGATCAAAAGGATAAACTCTTCATCAGATGAGAGTTGTCTAGTTGTTTTTAGTCGTCAGATGTGAGGATAAATAATGTCAGCTACGTATAGTTGTCAGCAATAAGTACGTTTGGCAAACATTCGGTGTAGAGCCGCCTAAAATTGCAAATGGCTAATGAGAGCCAAAGCAAAAAATAAACCTTGGGTTGAATTTCCGATCCAAGGTTTACTTTTGGAATCAGGAAGAGGCAGAGGGTGGTTATTTAATAATCGCTAATGCCCAATTCAATATTCAATATTCAATTACCAAAACAAAACCTATGGCTAACTCAGAAGAACAAAAATTACAACCGCCACAGCAACAAGAAGCACCAGGGGTTGAATCAGAAATGACGCCAAAACCCAAGGCAGATGATGCTCAGTATCGGGGTAGTGGCAAGTTACAAGATAAAGTAGCATTGATTACGGGTGCAGATAGTGGTATTGGTCGTGCTGTAGCGATCGCATTTGCTAAAGAAGGTGCAGATGTGGCGATTCTTTACCTGAATGAACACGACGATGCCAAAGAAACAAAAGATTTGGTAGAAAAACAAGGGCGTCGTGCAGTAACCATTGCAGGCGACATTGGCGATGAAAGTTTTTGTCAGCAAGCTATACAACAAACAGTTGGTGAGTTTGGCAAACTTGATATTCTGATCAACAACGCCGCCGAACAACATCCTAAAGAAAGTATCGAGGAAATCACCAAAGAACAACTAGAGCGAACTTTTCGCACTAATATATTCTCGATGTTTTTCATGACTAAAGCTGCACTCAAGCATTTACAACCAGGCAGTTCTATCGTCAATACCACATCGGTAACAGCTTATAAAGGTAGTCCACAACTACTAGATTACTCCTCTACAAAAGGTGCGATCGTTGCCTTTACTCGCTCCTTATCAAAAAATTTGGTTTCAAAAGGAATTCGCGTTAATGCTGTCGCGCCAGGGCCAATTTGGACACCTTTAATTCCCTCAACTTTTCCCGAAGAGAAAGTTGAAACTTTTGGTAAGCAAGTACCAATGGAACGAGCCGGACAACCAGAAGAAGTTGCTCCTAGCTACGTATATTTAGCCTCTAATGATAGTTCTTATGTCTCTGGACAAGTGTTACATGTCAATGGTGGAGATGTTGTCAATGGCTAAGTAAATATAGTTAGGAGTTAGGAGTTAGGAGTTAGGAGTTAGGAGTTAGGAATTAGAAACAATATATTCTTAACTTTTAACTCTTAACTTTTAACTCCTAACTCTAAACTCTACCCTCATTGTCTTCCATTGGAGGGATGAGTTAATGTTAAAATATTGGTACTCTATCTAGCAGCAAACATTTAAGAAATAATAACTACGTCTATGGCATCTCCTACACCACTGCATGGCACGGAACTAGTAGATTGTGCTAGAGCAAATGCCAAGCAAGGAATTGAAACTGCTGCTTATCAATGTGGCTATGGTCAAGACCTCAACAAATTTGCACGAGAACTCAGACAAGCTTGTGAAGAAATGAATTTACAAGTGAAAGAACTCAGCGGATTGATTACTGAGCAGGACTTGATACTACAATTGGGTACTGGCGAAATTGTTGCTCCAGATACGGCATCAGAATTGTAAAAGTTAGTCATTTGTCCTTTGTCATTTGTCATACCAGACTAGTAGGCCACGGCGTAAATAGAGCAACCATTTCAAATCCCTCTCATAGGTTATTCCATAATACTTTTGACTTTTGACTTTTGACTTTTGACTTCCGCCTTGCGGTACTAGTGCCTACAGCGATCGCTACTTCTAATCCTCATTGCAGAAAATAAGCCCAGACAGTAGCGATCGTACCTAACATTCCTCCCAATAATCCCCCAGCGTAGACGCAAAGCAGCTGTTGTCAATCGCATCCCGGCCGATTACCTGCAATCCTCACGACATTTGATCGACAATATCGCCGGCTTCCTGGCTTTTAAATTCCTCGCTTAACCGTTCTTAAACGCTGTAGTCGAAATATTCATAAATCCTAGTACTTACGTACTGTACAAATGCATCATGATGTGAATTAACGATGCTCCCGGAAGTTTTCAGGCTTTTGTTAATTATCCTGCGATGCCTACGGCGGTAAACTACGTAAATTGACGATGCTGTAGGGGTAAAGCAATGCGCTTTACCCCTACGAAAGATGTGGTTTTTCACATATACCTATTTGGTATTTATTGTCAATGCGTAAGTCCTGAATTAATTACACAATGTGATTGCGGGAGCGATCGCAATGACTGTAAATATTTTTGTCCGATTACTTATTAGTCAATACGCTTGGTGTTAGTGATACTTTGCCCCGGAATATCCCCCCAACCCACGCCAGTCGCTTCAGTTGGGGAGTTTAAGTGGACTAGCTGAACCAAGAATCACCGCGCCTAAAGGTGCGGTGAGTGTCAACAGTGAACAGTCAGATAACTAATAACTGATTTTGGTCAAGATAACTTTGTCAGAAATCCCAATATTTTTTTGGTATTTGATGTCAGCAGTGTACGACGATAAGCATCAGCTGCTTTTTTAATAGCTTCGGCTTGAGTAGGATAAGGATGAATCACACTGCTTAACTTACTCAAACCGATCTTATTTACCATTGCCGTAGTGATTTCTGATATCATCTCACCGCCGTGACTGGCGACAATAGTTGCACCGATAATTTCATCAGACCCTTTTTTATGGTGGATTTTGAGAAATCCCGACTCTTCACCATCTGCGATCGCTCGGTCTACACTATTAAAAGGTATCTTGATTGTCGTCACCTCAATACCCAATTTCTGCGCCTCGTGTTCATACAACCCTACATGGGCAATTTCTGGGTCAGTATAAGTTACCCAAGGCATCACCAGATTAGTGAGTTTCGAGCGTCCTAAGCCAAAGGGAGAAAACAGCGTATTTTTAATCACAATCCGCGCTGCGGCATCAGCAGCATGGGTAAACTTCCAGTTCATACAGATATCGCCAGCTGCATAAATTTTGGGATTCGTCGTCTGGAGATAATCATTTACCTTCACACCTTCGCGCTTGTCGTATTCTACACCCACTACTTCTAAATTTAAACCTTCCACATTCGGCGATCGCCCCGCACCGACTAAAATTTCATCTACTGTCACCGAATCTCGATGACCATTGGAGGAAAAGTAAAGCCGTTTCCCCTCGGTGACAGTTACCACTTCTTCCAACTTGGAATTCAACACCAGGCGAATTCCTTCGCTAATCAAAACCTTTTGGAGAATTTCAGCCGCCTGGGCGTCTTCTTTATTCAGAAGATGAGAACCGCTATGAAAAAGTATCACCTCACAACCCAAGCGCCCGAAAGCTTGCGCTAATTCGCAACCAATGGGGCCGCCACCAATCACCGCCAAACGTTCCGGTCGTTGAATTAGGGAAAAAACCGTCTCATTAGTTAGATAACCCGCCTTTTCAATTCCCGGAATCGGGGGTTGTGCAGCTCTTGCGCCAGTCGCAATTACAGCTTTTTTAAACCGGAGGGTTTGGTCGCCAACTTCCACGGAATTTTTACTTGCAAATCGACCGCTACCCAAAAAGACATCGACACCCAACGATGAGAAGCGTTCAGCCGAGTCGTTATGGCTGATACCAGCCCTAACCCGCCGCATCCTGGCCATGACTTTAGGAAAATCAACATCAATATTATGTTGGGGAATATTAACTCCTAAGTTTTGAGCATTCCAGATTTCGCCAACGACGCGGGCAGACCGAATAATAGTTTTAGATGGTACGCAACCAAGATTTAAGCAATCCCCACCCATGAGATGCTTTTCAATTAACGCCACTTTTAAACCCAAATCCAGACCCGCCGCACCCGCCGCCACGACTAATCCCGCCGTACCAGCCCCAATTACTACCAAATCGTAAACATCTGCGGGTTGAGGATTAACCCAATTTGGCGGATGGACGTAAGACACCAACTTTTGGTTATACTCATCCATTGGGCGAACTGTGACTCTCTCGAATTCTGAATTGGTCATTAGTGGAACCTCATTTGAGAATTAAAAATGCTCAAGTCAACGCCTTTGCGGTATTCAAAATTAAGAATACCTATAAATTTAGGCGGCTCAATCTTTTATTTTTAATGCTTATTTAACAATGAATACAGCCTTTAAACTGTTTTGTCCGTCTGGAATTGACAGATACTATTAAAGCTTTCCTGTATAAAGGTTTCAGCAATGGATAATTTATCTTTAGCATTTTAATTGCTAGTTATCTTTTCTTCCAAAGCTTTCCGCGCAATCTGGGTTACATAAACTGTCACAGCGACTGTAGCAATCAAACCCAAAATCCGAATTGCCCATTGTAAAGTCGGGTTGGTAGGTTGAGCCTCAGTCCCAATCATGGCCAGATTACCCGCAAGGGAACCAATATAAACATACAGAATAGTTCCGGGAATCATACCTACAGAACCGATGAAGTAATCTTTAAGTGAAACTCCCGTGATGCCAAAAGCATAGTTCAATAAATTGAAAGGAAATATGGGAGACAGTCGCGTTAACAGGACAATTTTTAATCCTTCTCTACCAACAGCTTGATCAATCGCGGCAAATTTTTTGTTATCTGCGATTTTACCAGCAACCCAGCCCCTTGCTAAATAACGTCCCACAAGGAAAGCAGCAGTAGCACCAAAGGTTGCACCAATGAACACGTAGAGAGAACCCCAAACTGTACCAAAAATCACACCAGCTCCCAAGGTGAGAATAGAACCTGGGAAAAAAGCAACGGTAGCGATAATATAAACGGCAATAAAAGCTATAATTCCCACCGTACCAAGGCTATCAATCCACTGCAAGGCTTCGCGTAAAATAGCTTGGGGATTGAAAGAATTTGGATTTGCAGATTCTTGTGCCAAAGCTGGGTGTGTGTTTAATGAAAAAGCAAAACTAAGTACTAGTAATATTAATACAATCAATCTAAAAAACTTCCGCAAATCTCCAGGATTAAATCGATTTACTATAAATTGCTTGTTCATAACTTGCACGGGTAAGAGGAATTTTTAAATCCGTTAAAAGCTTAAATCCAATACCCTAAGATATACTAGCTACATCAGAAATAGCTTAAACCCTCTTAAATTTTTCTCGGCGATACCAGCGACAAATTCGCTTAGGTGAAACACCGAGTAAATAAGCAATAATTACTATTTGATTAAGTAGCGTAGTTTTGAATACTCCTTTTTGCAACCATCTACGGGCTGAGGTAACAACTGGTGTGGGAATAATTACAATGCGTCCGGTGCGTTTTAAACGACGCATGAGTTCAAAGTCTTCCATGATGGGCAATTCAGGAAAACCGCCGATTTGCTGAAATACTGCTTTTGTTAAAAAAATTGCTTGGTCGCCATAGGGCATTTGGTAAATATGCGATCGCATATTTACTCCCCACTCCACCCATCGTAAACTTAAAAGTGAGGCATCAATCCGCAAGTTAAACGCACCAGCCACAATCCCAGGTTGTTGTAGCACTGTGCGAATCATCTCATCAAACCCCGTTGGCAAACGGGTATCTGCGTGGAGAAATAGCAGAATCTCACCGCTAGCCGCTAAAGCACCCGCGTTCATTTGCACAGCACGACCGAGAGATGATGAGATAACTTTGACACCTAATGATTGAGCAATTTCTACTGTGCCATCCTTTGAGCCAGCATCTACTAATATGACTTCTATATTTATGCTCTGTTGAGTTGTCGCAATTGCTTCTTTAATATTTCCTGCTTCATTAATAGCCGGAATAATAATCGAAATTTTAGCAGCGCCAATATTCTGACTCATGATTGCTGAGTTTTCTTTTCCAGTTGGTCAGGAAATGAACACTGTACCGTTACCTTAAGATTACTTTCAGCCGTGCCTTTAGTTATGTAAGGTATACCTGCTTCACCGCCAACTTTGATCCCAAATTCTAGAGTAACTTTATCAATATTAGCAACAGGGATTTTTTTAAAAGCATTAAGTGCATGAACAGTGTAAGCTCGAATTGTGCCTTCAATTGCTTGGAAATTTTGCACTATCTGTTTTTGTGCAGCATCAGCATCCCATCCCTTATCAATTAGCGCTTCTTCCTCTCCCTCTGGAGAAACTTCGGTAATGACTGGCGGAGCATCTACATTACCTGTAGCTTCAATGTAAATAATCGTGCCATCTTCTAACTGAATAGGTGTGAGTTGAGTCATGGGATAAATCTCGCCTAAAAGAATTGCGTGTAGTCAATTTAACGCGAAATGGGCGGTTAGAAACCGCGTTTAGACAAAGGAAGCCCACCCCCGTGGGTTTTAACAAGTGAAATGGGCGGTTAGAAACCGCGTCTACACAAACAAAACCCACCTCCGTGGGTTTCAACAAGTCATTAAGCCCCTTGTTTTTGTTAGTCCGCGGAGGCGGACTTTGCCTGTGTAGCCGCGAATTCTATTCGCCAGGGCTTAAGTGTGCTAAACATTTTTACGGAAAATGCAGTAAATTTCTTGTATAAGCTGAAAATAATTCGGCACAACTATCATAGGCTTTCTAAGATGAGTCGAGACGCTTTGGTGGTGGGAATTAATACGTATGACCGCTTAAAATGTCTCAACGCACCAGCTGCCGATGCTGAAGCGATCGCTCAAATCTTACAACAATATGGGGAGCTTCGGGTAACGCGGCTCCCAGCAGTCAAAGACAAGGAAAATGAGACGATTCGCATTGGTAAGCAAACTAAAGTTAGTTTAACTCAGTTAGAAAAAGCGATCGTTCAATTGTTTAAGCCAGATGGGAAGCCGCCAGACACAGCACTGCTGTATTTTTCTGGTCATGGATTACGGAAAAATCAAGGGATTCAGGAAGGTTTTTTAGCGACAAGTGAAGTCAACCCCGATGCAGGTAATTGGGGATTATCTCTACAATGGCTGCGGCGATTGCTGCAAGAAAGTGAGGTAAGACAACAAATTGTGATTTTGGATTGCTGCTATAGCGGAGAAGTGCTAAATTTTGTAGAGGCTGATCCAGGCGATCGGGGTAAAGGCAGAGACAGGTGTTTTATTGCGGCTTCTCGTGATTTTGAAGTAGCTTTTGAAGAGATTAACAGCCAACACAGCGTTCTCACTGCTGCACTGCTGAAAGGTTTAGAACCAAAACAAGACCGTTGGGTGAGTAACTACACCTTAGTAGACTTGCTCAATCAAGAACATCACCCGTTCCCCCAGCGTCCCATATTTGCTAACTCTGGTGAAGCAATTAATCTCACTCGCAAATGGAATTCCTCTCCTGTTTACTCCACAGTACAAATATCAGCTATTTGTCCTTACAAAGGGTTGTCATATTTTGATTGCACAGAAGCAGATGCTAAATTATTTTATGGCAGAACAGCATTAACCGACGAATTATTAGAAAAAGTGCGATCGGGTAATTTCCTCGCTGTGTTGGGAGCATCAGGTAGTGGTAAATCTAGTGTTGTCAGAGCTGGTTTACTTTATCAATTAAAGTTAGGACGCAGATTATCAGGTAGCGATACTTGGCAGTTGAAAATATTTCGGCCAGGGATTAACCCCTTACAAAATTTAGCACTGGCATTTGTAGAATCAGAATTATCAGATATTGAACGCGCATCTCAATTAGCAAAAGCTGAAGAATTAATAGCTAGAGGTGCAGTTGGTTTAGGACAGTTAATTACAGGTAGGCAAACTCAGCGCGTTGTGCTAGTGGTAGACCAGTTTGAAGAAGCTTTTACCCTGTGTCAAGACATTGCAAAACGACAGAAGTTTTTTGAATGTTTGCTAGGTGCTTTGCAGAGACATGACAATAAACTTTGCTTAGTAATAACGATGCGAGTTGATTTCTTTGACATGCGTATTAAACAGGAATATGGGGGACTAGCCAAGAAGATTCAGGATAATTTGGTGACAGTAACAACAATGAGTCGAGAGGAATTAACAAAAGCAATTTTCAAACCTGCAAAACAGGTGAACTTAGAAGTCGAACCTGAGTTAATTCTTCAGATGATTGTAGATGTAGAAAGCTCTCCGGTGAGTTTACCATTATTGCAGTACACGCTGACAGAAATATGGAAGCAAAGGACTGAGGAACGCTTAACCCTTAATGCCTACACTCGACTGGGTGGGGTCAGAGGAACACTTCAAAAACGCGCTACAGAAGTTTATGAGTCATTATTACCTGAAGAACAGCAGATAACAAAGCGGATTTTTTTAGAACTGACACAATTGGGAGAAGGAACAGAAGATACCCGCAAGCAGGTTTTGCAACGAGATTTCGTCACATTACAGTATCCAGAGGTTGTGATTAATAGCGTAATTCAACGGTTAACAGATGAGAAGTTAATTGTTAGCAGTAGCTTGCTTAAGAAGGGGTCAGGTCTTGATCAAGTTGCTGTCATAGATGTAGCCCATGAAGCACTGATTCGCCATTGGTCGCTATTGCGCCAGTGGATTGAGGAAAATCGGGATATATTACGACAAAAGCGGAAAATTGAAGCGGCAGCTGTTGAATGGCGAGATCGGGGAAAGGCAGAAGATGACCTCTTTCAGGGAAACCGTTTGAGAAGTGCAAAGGATTTTCATGAGCAACAAGCTGAAGACTGGAAATTATCTGACTTGGCTATTGAGTTTATTCAAGTAAGCATTAAACAAAAACGAAATAATCGTCTTAAGTTCGTTGGTTTTGTTTTAATTATTCCACTGATTATGTCTGTAATTGTGGGTATTGTAGTTACCAAACGGATTCTTTGGCATACAGTCGATACTGTTAAAGGAAATGAGTACAGCCGGGAAAAAATTAAGGCACTGGAAACGCTTGTAAGACTTGGTGACAGTCTAGCTAACCAAGATTTCAGCCGTAATGACCTCAGTCGTGCAAACCTCAGTTCTGCTGATCTTAACGGTGCCATCCTCAACAGTACCATCCTCAACGGTGCCAACCTCAGTGATGCCAACCTCAACGGTGCCAAACTCAATGATGCCAACCTCAGTGATGCCAACCTCAGTGATGCCAACCTCAACGATGCCATCCTCTACAGTGCCAAACTCAGCAAAGTTAACCTTACCAGTGCCAACCTCAGCAAAGCCAACCTCAGCAGTGCCGACATCAGCAGTGCCAACCTCAGCAAAGTTAACCTTACCAGTGCCAACCTCAGCAAAGCCGATATCAGCAGTGCCGATATCAGCAGTGCCAACCTCAGCAAAGTCAATCTCAAAGGTGCTATTTACACTCATGAAACTAAGTTTCCTGAGAATTTCG
Source organism: Nostoc sp. JL33 (assembly GCF_017114985.1). Lineage (GTDB taxonomy): Bacteria > Cyanobacteriota > Cyanobacteriia > Cyanobacteriales > Nostocaceae > Nostoc. The sequence goes on from NZ_JABXKP010000100.1 coordinate 151,202, forward strand.
ACCCTACTAAGCAACAAATGTATTTAATTGCTCCTGATGCCAAACTTAGAGATGCCGACCTTAGCGGCGCTAACCTCATCTTGGTCAACCTTAGCCGTGCTGACCTCAGTGGTGCCAATCTTAGAGGTGCTAACCTCTCCTTTTGGACAAACCTCAGCAGTGCCAACCTCAGCAAAGCCGACCTTAGAGGCGTCAACCTTAGTGCTGCTGACCTCAGAGGTGCCAACCTCAAAGGTGCTATTTACACTCACGAAACTAAGTTTCCTGAGAAGTTCGATCCTACTAAGCAACAAATGTACTTAATTGCTCCTAATGCCGACCTCAGAGGTGCCGACCTCAGAGGTGCTGACCTCAGCTTTTTTACAAACCTCAGTGGTGCTAACCTCAGCGCTGCCAACCTTAGTGGTGTCAACCTCAACTTTGCCAACCTTAGTAGTGCCAATCTCAGCAAAGCTGACCTTAGAGGTGTCAACCTTAGTGATGCTGACCTCAGAGGTGCCAACCTCAAAGGTGCTATTTACACTCACGAAACTAAGTTTCCTGAGAAGTTCGATCCTACTAAGCAACAAATGTACTTAATTGCTCCTAATGCCGACCTCAGAGGTGCCGACCTCAGAGGTGCTGACCTCAGTGGTGTTAACCTCAGGGGTGCCAACCTTAGTGGTGCCGACCTCAGCTTTTTTACAAACCTCAGTGGTGCTAACCTCAGCGGTGCCAACCTTAGTAGTGCCAACCTCAGCTTTTTTACAAACCTCAGTGGTGCTAACCTCAGCTTTGCTGACCTTAGAGGTGTGAAAAACCTGATTGTTGAACAAATTAAATCTACTAAAAATTGGGAACAAGCAAAATATGACAAGGATTTTCGTACTAAGCTTGGTTTACCACCCGAACCACTTGATTTTACTTTCCAGCCTAATCTACTATTCAAACTCAAACAACTCAAACCAGCTAAGTGAATTCTAAAGAATGAATTATCGCAAATATAACTGCTCTTAGTACAATTATATTAACTAGCCCTAATAGTTACTTTGTCTGGATTGCCAGAGAGAAAATGCCAGCGAAAGATTTATACCATGATGCGGTTAAAAACGCATTAATTAACGATGGTTGGATAATTACAGCCGATCCTTATCCAATTAAATATGAAGAAGTTAAACTGTTTGCCGATCTTGCTGGAGAAAAAAACATTGCGGCGAGTAGAGAAGGAAAACAAATTGTTATTGAAATTAAAAGTTTTCTGAGCCATTCTCCGATGCGTGATTTTGAAACCGCATTAGGTCAGTATCTCATTTATAAAGCTTTTCTTTCTCTTGAAAATCCTGAACAGGAATTATATTTGGCAATAGGAGAAATAATCTATGAAGATTTCTTTCAAAAAGTTGCAATTCAATTAGTTGTAGCGAAATATCAAGTCTCACTATTGGTTATTGATATGAATAAACAGGAGATTATCAAATGGACAAGTTAACTCAATATCAAAATCTGATCAAGCAAATTTTAACAGAGTACCAAAGAATTTCTTCACAAGTTCCTGTTGCTGATGTGGATGAAGTATTAATGTTTGATGATGACAGAAGTCAATATTTGTGGTTCAATATTGGTTGGAAAGAAGGGAAAAGAGTTAAAGGAGTTTCTGTCTATATTCGCATTAAAAATGAAAAATTTTACATTGAAGAAGATTTGACTGAGGAAGGAATGGCAACTGAGTTAATGCGTTTAAATGTTCCTGCAAGTGATATTGTCTTGGCTTTTCAGCCTCCAGAAGTGAGGAAATATACTGAGTTTGCAACGGTTTAAATATTATTTCCAAATAGAGGCTAATAAAAATTTGGCTCATAGGTATTGAAGCAACGGGTCAATGAGCTCATCTGGAATTCGGTTACGCTGAATATAACTATTGATTTCATTTTGGTGATCAAGATAGTAACTCAAAGCATCAAACACTTGAGCTAAAGTAATATGTGGTAAGCCTTGGGGAATTTCTTCCGGTGCAACTCCCATGCGCTAAGTTTCTACAATTGCTCTCACAGGTGTGCGTGTTCCACGAATAAATCGGTTCACCACCCAGAATTGCATCATCCCTAACTATGTAAATATGCTCTGTAGCTTGAACCATAATTAAATCTCTATTCATTAAGGAATATTGTACTAGTACAACACGGCGTAAATCCAGCTACCATCTCAATTAATTAACTAGACAAGGGGCTTAAGCCGTTTAAGCCCTTGTAAAAAGTAGGCAAACTTCTGCCACAGTAATACTACAACACGGCAGAAATTACTATCTCAACATAATTACTATGACAGCGATCGCCATTAATTTAAACCCCATCATCCAACTCACCGACAACCAATTTTATCAGTTGTGTCGGGAAAACCCGGAAGTCAAATTTGAACGCAATGCAGCCGGAGAACTTCTAATCATGCCACCTACAGGCGGAGAAACTGGAAATCGTAATTTTGAAATTTCTGTTGACTTCGGAATTTGGAATCGCCAAACTCACTTAGGAATTTGCTTTGATTCTTCCACCTGCTTTAAACTTCCCAATGGTGCAAACCGTTCTCCTGATGTTGCTTGGATTAGACAAGAGCGATGGGATGCACTCACACCTGAACAAAAAGAAAAGTTCCCCCCAATTGCCCCAGATTTTGTTTTAGAGTTAATGTCACCAAGCGATACTTTGAGAGAAACGCAAGAGAAAATGCAGGAATATATCGATAATGGAGTGAAATTAGGTTGGTTAATTAATCCCAAAATGCGTCAGGTAGAAATTTATCGTCTTGGCCAACCAGTGGAAATATTAACATCCCCAGAAGAATTATCAGGAGAAGATGTTTTACCAGGATTTATTTTAAATTTGCAAATAATCTGGAGATAAATATTATTGATTTCGGTTCACTTGCTCAAATTGAATAATAGCATCGTACTGCTCAGGCATTGCGATATAACACAGTAGTAAAGCGGGGTCTAAATTTGGAAAAAAGCCACTCCGGTTAACTTCTTCATACTCGCCACTCTCGCTAAGACGGAATATTTTTATTTCATTAGATTTACAAAACCAAACTTCCGGCACTTTTTTAGACTTGTATAACTCCTTCCTGTTAATGGTTCCACTGGTGACGATAATTTCAATAACAATATCAGGAACTTCTCTTTCACTACCAATACTGTAAGACTCATCTGGTGTGCCAGAAGCATACCCAGGTTCTTCTAGAGTGAAACCACCACGTCTGTAAAATCGGATGCCCAACTCTTTCATGTAAGCTTCTAGTAGTAAGCCAACAGTACTTTTCACTTTTTCATGTTTATCTCCAATGGGCGATATAATTTCTAATATTCCTGACAAATAAGACAGTCTGACATTGCGGTTGTCTTGAAGTTGTGCCTCAATCCCTTTGAATTGCTCCTAAGAAACATCCTTGAGAGTTACCAGTTTTTCTTCTGTAGGCTGGTCTACAGGTGGGATGCTCATAAAAACACTTTCCTTATACGCGCACTAATTCTACTTTTTCGATATTGACGTAATGCACCCTATGGAAACCACCAGCTTCCCCTATTGCTGTAAAACTGAAACCGTCCAAAGCCAAGAAATTGGCCGTGGGATTTCTCACCCACCGGAAACGCTGTCACACCCAATAAGTAGACACCAGAAAAGCTGGGATTATTTACAGGGCGGAGGGCGATTGTAATAGTCTGTCCCGGAGTTACAGGCGGATCAAAATTCACATTAACTGTTCGTGTCTCGCGTTCTGCTGTGACTGCGCCTAGTGTTAGCCGAGATTCTTTGCGGTCGCTTGTTCCGACAAAGGCGCGGGTATCATTAAGATTGTAGTCGATGTTTTCCGCTCCCTCCCTCTGTGCGATCGTTACCTTCTGGAGAGGTTCTCCAGCATTCTCCGGCAAATTAATAGTAAAATAATAAGTCGCGCCCCAAACATTCACATCTTTGTAAGTAGTTGTCGCTTTAACAAGTTTCGGCGGTTCGACAAAGTAGACAGTACCATCTCTAAGCTGCACTGCTTGAGTCACCCTCACGGGAACTCCTCCAATACTTATTGCTAACGAGAGTGTTATCCCAAACAAAGTTGCAACGCGCATAACTTTAGATATAAAAAACGCACTTATTTCAATTTTAGTCCTTTGGGAATCAGTGATTTGGGAATGATAGAAGCTTGTTTTTCCCAATCAGAAGATTTCGTGTACCACCAAGCCCAAGCAATTAAAACTGCTTGAAAGGGAAGTCTAAATACGTGTACCCAAGGTGAATTTGGTATATGTTCAATTTTAATAAGATTAACCGCCATGTTAATATTGGCAGGGTAAACAGCAATAAAAAGAGCAAGAAGTCCCCAAGCAGCAGCTTGGCTTACAGGCGGGACTAATAAGCCGATACCACCCAAAATTTCATAAAAGCCACTGAGATAAACTAATCCTAAAGGGTAAGGAAGTTGCGGCGGCACAATTTTGACATATTCTTCTGGAACAATAAAGTGTGTCACTCCAACCACAATGATCGATATAGCAAGGAAAACACGTAATATTTCCTTATACTTATTCATGGGTTTTGCCTGATTATATACTTGTCCTATTACTTAAGTTTCATTTATAAATGTTAATCTGCCTTGAGTCAATAGGAGGAGAAATTGACAAACTTTTGCATAATTACCGTACAGCCCATATTCAGGTATGTGAGCGATTCTTTAATGTTCACGTCGCTTAGGGATTTCCAAGAAATAAATTATTCAATCTTGTGGGGTGGGCATCTTGCCCGCCCAATAACCAAAGGCGGGCAAGATGCCCACCCCACAATAAATAATTGGATATTTTTTTATTTGGAAGTCGCTTAGTATAATATTATTTCAAGTTTATTGGTGTAATAAAGCGGTTCCCAGGTGCATGAAGTACATATCAAAACCTCACCCCCAACCCCTCTGTGTGAGTTAAGACAGGGGAGATAAAGCACAGCTTTATCGGGGTTAGGTTAAGCTGTACCTCAATTAGAAAACACTATAAATAATCAGTAATAATTTAATAGTCAATTCATTACCTGTTACTAATTATTCATAAAAAACATGAGCGATGCCTTTAGCCGACTTGCACCCTTCATCCAAGAATATATTTATCATCACCAGTGGACTGAATTACGACCAATTCAAATTGCCGCTTGTCAAGTTATATTTGACACTGATGCTCACTTGCTAGTTACTGCTGCAACTGCTGCGGGTAAAACAGAAGCAGCCTTTCTGCCAGTTTTGACTCTATTACATACTAACCCGGCTGCAACTATAGGGGCATTATATATTAGTCCAATCAAAGCTTTAATTAATGATCAATTTGAGCGCCTCAACGACTTACTCAAAGAAGCAGATATTCCTGTTTGGCACTGGCACGGTGATGTTTCTCAAAGTCGAAAAAACAAGCTTTTAAAGAATCCTCAAGGAATTTTACAAATTACACCAGAATCTCTAGAAAGTTTGTTAATCAACAAAAATAACGACCTACTTCGTTTATTTGGTGATTTAAGATTTGTGATCATTGATGAAATTCACGCCTTTATGGGTTCAGAACGCGGTTGTCAAATTATTTGCCAATTACAACGTTTAGCAAAGTTGACGCAAAAACAACCGCGCCGTATTGGTTTGTCGGCGACTCTTGGGGATTACTCAATAGCTGAAGAGTGGTTGCGTTCTGGAACAGATAAGCCAGTAATTACACCGCCAACTGACGGGATAAAACGTCAAATAAAACTAGCTGTAGAACATTTTTATATTACTGATGAAGTAGATGAATCAGAGGCGACAGCTGATGAACAATATATTTTCAACCTCAGCAAATCTCGCAAATGCCTGATATTTGCTAATAATCGGACGCGTACCGAATCTGTAATCGCATCTTTGCGACAAATTGCCACAAAACAAGGACTACCAGATATATATCATGTGCATCATGGCAGTATATCTGCTAGCTTGCGGCAAGCAGCTGAAAATGCGATGCGTGAACCCAACAATCCAGCTGTTACTGCCGCCACTCTGACTTTAGAATTAGGCATAGATATCGGTCATTTAGAGCGAGTTATTCAGTTAGAATCGCCCTTGTCTGTAGCTAGCTTTTTACAGCGCTTAGGACGTAGTGGTAGAAGAGGTGAAGCTGCCGATATGCGCTTTATCTGTGCCGAAGATAAACCATTACCAGAAGCTTCTCTACCAGAGCAAATACCCTGGCAACTTTTGCAGTCTATCGCTATCATTCAGCTTTATTTAGAGGAAGAATGGATTGAACCAATCAGACCGATTAAATATCCTTTGAGTTTGCTTTATCACCAAACAATGAGTATTTTAACAGCAACGGGGGAAATTTCACCTAATGCACTAGCTAAACAAATTTTTAGTCTGCCGCCCTTTGCTGCTATTTCCAAAGAAGATTTCCTATTATTGCTACGTTATTTAATTGATATTGGTCATATTCAGCATACTGAGCAAGGTAAATTAATCCTGGGTTTGGCAGGAGAAAAGATCGTGAGAAAATTTCAGTTTTATGCTGTCTTTGCTGAACAACAAGAATATATTGTTAAGCAAGGTGCAACGCAAATTGGCAGTATCGTCACGCCGCCTGCTGTTGGGAATCAATTTGGTTTAGCTGGGAGAAGTTGGGAAGTCGTAGAAGTTGACTTTAAAAATAAGGCTATTTTTGTTAAACAAGCCGAGGGTAAAGCTAGTATTTATTGGCGTGGTAGTGGTGGCACTATTCATACCAAAGTTTTGCAACGAATGCAGCACGTTCTATTTGAGAATGTCGAATATAGTTACTTGCAAAAAAATGCTTTGCAACGTTTACGTAAAGTTCGCCAATTAGTGCAGCAGGTTGGATTAGATCAACAAAATATCTTACAATTGGAAAAAGGTAAATGCTGTATTTTCCCCTGGATGGGTACGGTTGCTTATCGCACCTTAGAAAGATTACTTAACTCCTACTGTCGAGAATCATTGGAAATTACAAGTATTAGCGGAGTAAATCCCTATTATTTAACAATTAAATTAGGCAAGAATAAATTTAAATATCTTTATCATGAAATTGCTTCATTGTGTGAACAAAGAATTAGCCAAGAAGATTTAGTTAGTACTTCAGAAGCACCGGAAATCCAAAAGTATGATAGATTTATTCCTCATCCACTTTTACGAAAAGCTTTTGCTAGCGATTATTTAGATATGAGAGAACTCAAACAGCAAGTAGCACTCTGGAGAGAATAGGTGGCAATACTGCTCAGTTAAAAATATTCGTCACATTTTTATTTTTTAGGACAAACCTACGCAGTATTGGAATAGGTGGGTATCAGCAAGCAGCAGATGAAATTTTACGGTTTAGAGAATTAATTACAAAATAAACGAGGTACAACGTTGCTTAAAAAAGATGTCGCTTCTCCTTCACAAATCCAATCACTCAAACGGGCTTTAGGATATCTGAACGGGTATCGGTGGATGGGTATAGGTGCTTTGCTGAGTTTGTTGCTTTTGATTGCTGCCAATGCTTTGACTCCACAGCTTTTCCGGTGGGGAATTGACCAAGGTATTGCTAAAAAAGACTTAGATATTGTTTTTCAAGCAGGCAGTTTGTTAATTTGTGTGGCGATCGCTAGAGGAGTGTCCAATTTTGGACAGGGTTTTTGGGCAGAAGCAGTTGCTCAAGGAGTCGCCTACAGATTGCGAAATCAGATTTTCTACAAAATTCACAACCTCAGTTTCAGCTATCACGATCGCGCCCCAACTTCACAACTATTGACGCGGATTACCAGAGATATTGAACAAATACGCACCTTCATTGGTACTACTTTACTTCAGGTCATCAGTTCCCTCTTGACTTTAGTTACAATTACTGTAATTTTGCTAGTCATGAACTGGCAATTGGCATTAATTACACTAACTGCTGTACCCATCGCCGCGTTTTTATTGATCCGGTTTTTCTCTAAAGCTGGAATGCTATTTGGTCGGGTACAACAGCTATTGGGAGAACTAAATGCAGTTTTGAAAGAGAACCTGATCGGTGTTCGTTTAATCAAAGCTTTTGTTCGAGAAGACGCTGAAATTGAACGTTATAACCACAGAGATCAGGAAGTAATCGCTGCTAACCTGAAAGCAATTTGGGCAATTTCTAATCTTTTCCCGTTTATATTTTTGTTAAACAATTTAGTAACGCTAGGGGTGCTTGGTTATGGTGGTAGCGCTGTTATTGGGAAACAATTCTCGGTTGGTGAATTAGTCGCTTTTAATTCCTATTTAGCTGTGGTTCTCCAACCAATTTTTCAGTTGGGCTTCGCTGCGGCAGGAATTGCCCAGGCGGCGGCTTCGGCTAAACGAGTATATGAGGTAATTGATACTGAAGAGGAAATTAGCGATCGCCCCCAGGCGATTCCTTTTCACACCAGCAGTATCAGAATTACCTTTGAGGATGTGTCTTTTCGCTATCCTGGGGCGACTAATTATGCCCTTAAAGGCGTTTCCTTTGAAACCAAACCTAACGAACTGATTGCAATTTTAGGGAAGACAGGTTCAGGTAAAAGTACCCTTGTCAACCTGATTCCCCGCTTTTACGATGTGACGACGGGAGCAATTCGCATCGACGGTAATGATGTACGCGATTTTACGCTTCATAGTTTACGCACGCATATTGGGATGATTTTCCAAGAAACGAGGCTATTTTCAGGCACCATCCGCGATAATATTGCCTATGCTATACCCAATGCTCCTTTGGAACTAGTCATAGAAGCCGCTAGAATTGCCCATATTCATGAATTTATTATCAGTTTGCCAGATGGCTATGAAACAATTGTGGGAGAACGTGGGGTAGGTTTATCAGGAGGGCAAAAACAACGGATAGCGATCGCTCGCACCTTTCTCACTGATTATCGAATTTTAGTTTTAGATGATAGCACATCTGCGGTCGATGCCAAAACCGCAACACAAATTTACGCATCTCTTGATAAATTAATGAAGAGTCGAACTTGTACAGTATTTGCGATCGCTCAACGTATCAGTACAATCAAGAATGCTGACCGGATTCTTTTGATTGATGGAGGAGAACTAGTTGCTCAGGGAACCCATGAAGAGTTGATGCTGCAAAGTCCCTTATACGGTTCTATTTTAGAATCACAAGTTAAATAAATAAACTCGGTTTCTTAAATAAATCGGGTTTATGGAGTTCTAGTTCTAGTAGAAATATTGAATTTAAAGTGATTAACAAAAATATTTTTAGATCAAAAGATACTTTGCCTTCTTACCAAACACTGCGACGATTTCTGCAATACTATCTCCCTTATCGCCAAGATATTTTGATCACTATGGGATTGGTAATTGCTGGTGCTATGTGTCAAGCCACAGGCCCATTTATTGTCGGTTGGTCAATTGATAATTTGATTATACGTGGAAATTGGCGGGGTTTAATGCAGATATTAATTCTGCTAGCAGTTGTCTATGTTACTGGTAGTTTGATCATCAGAAGTCAAATTAGACAGATTGGCTGGATTATGCAGCGTCTTTTGGGTCAATTACGTCGTGATATTTTCACAAAAATTCAAACCTTACCCTTGGGCTTTTTTGATCGTAGCCAATCGGGTGATTTGATGAGTCGTTTGTTGAATGATGTCAGTACTGTAGAGCAGACATTTGGAATGGCGATCGCCCAAATTATTGGCACTGTATTTAGCTTAATTGGCATTATCGTCGCCATGCTTTTGCTCAACCTGCAATTGGGATTGATCAGCAACTTAGTTGTACCCTTGATGATTTTTGCCACAGGATTGTTTGCTTCATGGGCAAAAACAAGATTTCGGGTAACGCGACAAACTATCGGTCAACTTTCAGCGAGGTTCGAGGAAGATATTAACATTGTTCGGGAAGCACAAGCATTTAATCGAATACAACATAATATTCAGCAATTTGATGCTCTCAATGCTGCGAATCGGGATGCGAATGTACAAGCTGTAGCAATTACCTCTGCCTTTTTACCCTCAATTGATTTTCTTAACACCGTAGGAACAGCAGGGGTGCTAGTTTATGGGGGGTATCTGACAGTAAAAGGTGAAGCAACAGTAGGAACTGTAACTTCATTCCTAATTTACGTTCAGCAATTTTTTCAGCCGATTCAAATTATTAGTCAATTTTACACCCAAGCACAATCAGCGATCGCTGGATTAGAACGAATTTTTCTCCTATTGGATGAACCTGCATTGCTGCAAAATGCGCCTGATGCAATAGAAATGCCACGAATTCAGGGTGAAGTCAAGTTTAAGGATGTGACATTTGGCTATGCTTCTAACCAGTTGGCTCTTAAGGGCGCTAATTTTCTTGCCAAACCAGGACAAATGATTGCCTTGGTGGGTGCAACTGGAGCAGGGAAAAGCACAATCATAAACTTAATTTTGCGCTTCTATGATGTGTTGGGTGGTATGATTACTGTTGACAATATTGATATCCGGCGTGTCACACAAGCAAGTTTAAGGCGTCAGATTGGGGTAGTTTTGCAAGACACGATATTGTTAAGTAGCACAGTTGCGGAAAATATCGCCTTTGGTCGAAAAGATGCCACCCAAGCAGAGATTGAACAAGCAGCACAAATTGCCAATGTTCACGAGTTTATCACTAGCTTACCCCAAGGGTATGCAACTCGTTTGGGAGAGCAGGGAACTAGCCTGAGTCAAGGACAACAACAACTAATTAGCATTGCGCGAGCGGTCTTAATTAACCCTCGAATTTTGATTTTGGATGAAGCCACCAGCAGCATTGATACTCGTACCGAAGCCCTAGTTCAGGAAGCACTTGCTCGGCTGTTTAAGGATCGCACCAGCTTTGTCATTGCTCACCGCCTCAGCACGGTGATTAACGCCGACCAAGTACTGGTAGTTGAGCAAGGTAAAATTGTTGAGCGTGGAACCCATGCAGAGTTGATTGCTAAACAGGGTGTATACGCCAATTTATATGGTCTACAATTTGGGACATTTGTTTAGTTTTCCCAAAATTCAGTAAATCGAAAACTTTTATAATTCAACCAAATAATTATGTTTTCAGGCTACGTTTTGAGTCTTGCTTAGGAACGTAGATTAAATAAAATGGAAAACTTCATCCTTTCTCTAGCTTCCCTCTCCTTTATAATTGCTTTCTTTTTTAAAACAGGTATTAAGAAGAGTTATCAAATAGAAAAACTAATCCAAGATGGTTTACATGGAAGGGTAGTATCTTCGTTATACATATGGTCTATAGGTAGTTTAATCAACCAATTTTTTGGGAATCAGCAACGAAAATATAGAAGGATTCGAGTTAAATAATTAAGTTAATTATGAGTGCTGATAAGTATGTCATCATAATTATTTGTAGGATAAATAAAGCAATAGCTAAACCCATGATAATTCTCTGTAAAGGTTGGGTTTCACTTTGTTCAACCCAACTTACTAGCTATAATCACGAATTAGTATTAATTACCCCTGAAAAGTATATGCAGGTAATCCACTAACATCAGTCTGGAGAGCAAACAAATCACCAGAGTAGAAACTTTTTTCAATCTCTGCTTGGCTGAGTCCAACTGAAGCAGTAGTGATGTACAGTGTTTGCAAATCTTCGTTAAAAAAATTGACTTTGAGAAAGAGTTAAGCCTTAACTGAACCCTATTGAATTATAAAAAAGGTTTGCCTGACTAATAGACCTATCCGGAAATGAGAACTTTATTTGCCTGAAACCTAGCCCTGGAGAGGGTTTTAGAGATTATTGTTTTATTTTAGCTAAAAAGCTTACTAGGTAAGGATTTCAGCTATTTTGAGCTTTATTTGTGGATAGGTCTAATAGATAAAATTTTCATTTCTGTTCCAGAAAAAACTAAAGACACAATTTATCGCATCTTTCCCAGGTATAAGAAAATATTTTTTCTTTTGACTTTGACCAAACCTTTACCCTGATCCGTTAACTTAAAGTTAGTCGGTCAAGATTCCCCTTATGTACCAAACAGATCCGCCTCTCTCCCCCAAAGAAGTCCTACCTACCATGTATGATCTTCCCAGTGAATACCCGGAGGACTCTGGCTTGCCTGACGAATTTCACATTTTGCAACCCCGACTTTTAGGCGATACCTTCTCTCCTCCCACATATCTAGCAGATCAGGTATTGGTTGCCTCTGACTTAAATATCTATTATGACCTCCACCATCCACTGTGGTACAAACGCCCAGATTGGTTTGCAGTGGTTGGAGTTTCCCGCCTTTATGAACAGCGAGATTTACGTTTAAGTTATGTGATTTGGCAAGAAGGGGTTGCGCCTTTCGTAATGGTAGAACTTTTGTCTCCAGGGACAGAAAAAGAAGACTTGGGACAAACTCTCAGAGAAGTTAACCAACCACCGACCAAATGGGAAGTTTATGAACGAATTTTAAGAGTTCCCTATTATATTCTTTTTGACCGCTACACTGATAAGCTGCAAGCATTTCAACTAGTTGCAGATAGTTATCACGAAATAGATGTAACTACTTCTAGAGTGTGGATGCCAGGAATACAATTAGGTTTGGGGCTTTGGCAAGGCGCTTACCAAGGTATCGATCGCTTGTGGTTACGTTGGTACGATGAAAGAGGAAATTGGATTTCTACACAGCTAGAACAAGAAAGACGACGGGCTGATAAATTAGCAGCAAAATTGCGCGAATTGGGTATTAATCCAGATGAAATATAAGGCTTAGATTCCCGACTTTTTAGAGAAGTCGGAAATCTGATTATGAAACAGCTTGTAAAATCTCCTCATCTACAGAGAAATCTACTTCGGCTTTGTCTTTTGCATTAGCCAAATAATCATTTTCCAGAGAGTCTTGTAACCCAGAAATTAAATCATATTCAGGATGCCAATTTAATTCTGTTTGCGCTTTATTCACCGAAGCAAAGAAATGCTGTACTCGCATCGGAAAAGCTTTGCGTTTACCGAAATCAAACTTTTTCGGGTCGTAATGGACGATTTTTACAGCATCAGGTGATTTGCCAGCCGCTACAGCACTAGCACGGGCTAAACCATCAAAAGTGACAAAGCGATCGCCAGAGATATTATAAATCTGCCCTATTGCCTGTTTATTACCCAAAACCTGAGTCAAAGCTTTTGCCAAGTCTTTTACATGACCTAGCTGTGTGATATGCAAGCCATTTCCAGGGATGGGAATCGGGCGATCGCGTACAATTCTGTCAAAAAACCAGCCTTCCAACTCATTATAATTACGAGGCCCGTAAATATAAGTAGGACGAATAGAGGTAAAAGGCAATCCCAATTGAGTCAGATAAGCTTCTGTTTCATGTTTACCCTTGTGGCGACTTTTGGGATCTACTCGATCACCTTCTACATGGGGCAATTGGTCAGATTTGAGATACACCCCCGCAGAACTCATATACACAAAATGTTGCACTCGGTCTTGAAAAATTTCTGCCAGTGGTTGAGTATCAGTAAGTTCCCGCCCGTTATTGTCAAAAATGACATCAAAGTTTTCTTGTGATAATTTTGCTTTTAATTGAGTAGCATCCGTGCGATCGCCTATAATTTGTCCTACTCCCTGTAAAGCAGGTGCTGGCCGATTCCCACGATTGAACAGCACCACCTCGTGTCCTTGTTCCACTAGTAGTTGAGTCAAATAGACACCAATGAACCGAGTACCACCCATAATTAGAATTCGCATAAATTTCCCCTTTCTATATCAGTTGTCGTCAAGGGACTCGGGAGTGGGGAGTGGGGAGTAGGGAGTGGGGGAGATCAGGGAGACAAGGAGAAAATAACGAATGCCCAATGCCCAATGCCCAATGCCCAATGCCCAATGCCCAATGCCCAATGCCCCATTCCCCATTCCCCATTCTGAGATTATCAGGTTGCAGCACCCATCTGGAACCTCTGAGAAAAAGATTGCGTCCTATCTGCTAATCTGGGGCGCTTCGCGTTAATTAATCACAAGGAGAAACTCTTCAGTTAACGTCATCAAGTTGGCCTTTGTATTTTCCATTTATTCAAGTTAGCTGTGCCCTTGAAATATGCTCTAGTTCATGAGTGGCTGACACCCAAAGCCACCGGTGGTTCAGAACTCGTTGTCCGAGAAATTTTGAATCATATTGATGCTGATTTGTATGCCCTGATCGATTTTGAATCCAGCAATAGAGAAAGTTATTTATACAAGCGTCAGATTGGCAAGACGTTTCTCCAGGACTTTCCCTATGCCCGCAACGGTATACAAAAATACTTGCCTTTGTGGCCGTTGGCAATTGAACAACTGGATTTGCGCCATTATGACGTAATTCTGTCTTCATCCCACGCTGTTGCCAAAGGAATCCTTACCACTTCCGAACAGATGCATATTTGCTACTGCCATAGCCCGATGCGCTATGCCTGGGACTTGACCTTTGATTATCTGCGCCACAGCAAACTGGGTAGTGGTTTACCTGGGTGGGTAACGCGATATTTATTACATCGTTTGCGCCAGTGGGATGTATTGAGTGCCAATCGCGTTGATTACTTCATTGCCAACTCGCAGTATACAGCTCGGCGGATTTGGCGTTGCTATCGGCGAGAAGCCACAGTCATTTACCCACCAGTGAATATTGCGGAATTTCCGTTTCTGTCTGAGAAAGAGGACTTTTATCTGACAGTTTCCCGGTTAGTGAGTTATAAGCAAGTATCGTTGATTGTCAACGCTTTTAATCAGCTAAAACGACCATTAGTAGTAATTGGTACAGGAGATGAAATGATCAAGATTCGCGAGATGGCAAACTCCAATATCCAAATACTCGGATGGCAACCCGATAATGTGGTAAAAAAATATATGTCAAGGGCTAAGGCTTTTGTGTATGCAGCTTGTGAAGATTTTGGTATTGCCCTAGTGGAAGCACAGGCTTGTGGCACGCCAGTGATTGCTTATGGTGCAGGAGGTGCTTTAGAAACAGTGCGAGATATCCGTTCTTGTGTGGATACAGGGACAGGTATATTCTTCAGGACACAAACAGAGGCGGCTTTGGTGGAGGCAGTAGAAAAATTTGAAGTCTATGAGGGTTCGTTCAGTTCCGAGTATATGCGATCGCACGCCGCGCAGTTTTCACCGCAAATCTTTGCAGCTCGTTATCTAGACTTTGTAAACAAGTGCAACGAAAAAAGACCGTTTTTGGAATGATTGTCTTGGTTAATGTCTTATTTTTTTAGGCTTTTGGCAATTTCCCCCCAGAAGCACCTCATTTTGGCTTTAATATTGGGACTATGTGTGGTGTGGATTATTAAGGAGTATGATGACTGCCCAGAGCTCACTCCTCTCCGGCAAGCGAGGCGTACGGCAAGACACTAGAGCGTCTACGCGTACTTTCTTAAAACGCGGTCAAAAAACAAAGACGCCAAAAGTTAAACCCAAAGGTTTATCTTTTCAGGGTTTAAACGGAGAGTTTGCCAAGCGACTATTCGATATAGTGTTTTCGCTGTCGGTGTTAATTTTGTTCTTCCCCGTCTACTTAATCTTGGCCTTGCTGATTGCTTTCAGCTCACAAGGCCCAATTTTTTATGTCCACGAACGGGTGGGGAAAAATTATAAAGCGTTTAATTGTATTAAATTCCGAACAATGGTGAGCAATGCGGACGAAGTCCTCGTGCAAATGATGGAAACATCGCCCCAGTTGCGACAAGAATTTGAGAGCAGTTTTAAGCTGAAACAAGACCCCAGGATTACCAAAATTGGTCGATTTTTGCGAATTACTAGCTTAGACGAATTTCCCCAGTTCTGGAACGTTTTAAAAGGGGACATGAGTGTAGTCGGCCCCCGACCCTTAGTAGCAGAAGAACTGCCAAAATACGGTTGTCACATTAATGAGATTTTAACAATCCGTCCAGGAATTACTGGTTTGTGGCAGGTGTCTGGGCGTAATGACATTCCCTACCCTCGGCGAGTCCAAATAGACCTGCATTATGTGAAATTTAGGAATTTCTGGCTTGATTTATGGATCATCTTGAAAACTGTTGATGTGGTCATTCTGCCCAAAAATAACGGGGCATACTGAGTAACTACTTAGGGCCGATTCTGTGGGGCATTAACTGCCCCTAAGTACCAAATTCTTCCTGTAAAACTGACTAACTGACTGTTCATCTTTCTTATAGTTATCTATATTTGTGCCTTTCTACTTAGCTAAGACCTCTTTAAGTGTGGATTCTTGGCTGGTTTTGCTCATATTTGGATTTTTGCCAGAAGTTTAATTTAAAATCCCTATTTTATTTAGTCTTCACAAAACCAGAGATATATGAAGTTTTGACAAAAAACAACGTACACAAAAAGAATCTTGACCTAAAAAAATATAGATAATTAAACAATCTTCATCTATCTCAGCTTGGCTGACGTGTTAAATTAATTTTTGCTAAATATACTTAGGAAATAAGTCTCTTAACAACAAAACCTCGTAGGTTTCCCATTAGGCAATTTAGCAATTAGCTGCTAGGTTGTATCAGATTGACTGTAACTTTTTAATCAAAGACGATAAGGTATAATTGAGCATGACGCAACAAAAGCGAGCGTTGATTACTGGTATTACTGGTCAAGATGGTTCATATCTGAGTGAATTTTTGCTGGAAAAAGGTTATGAGGTTCATGGCATCATTCGCCGGACTTCTACCTTCAACACAGACCGCATCGATCACATTTATGAAGACCCCCACAAAGAGGGAGTACGGTTGTTTCTACACTACGGCGACTTAACCGATGGTACGACGTTGCGGCGGATTTTAGAAGATGTCAAGCCAGTAGAGATTTACAACCTGGGCGCTCAATCCCATGTCAGAGTCAGTTTTGATTCACCAGAATATACAGTGGATGCTGTAGGAATGGGCACACTGCGCCTGTTAGAAGCAATTCGAGACTACCAACAGCGTACCGGAATTCAGGTGCGATTTTACCAGGCGGGTTCTTCAGAAATGTACGGTTTAGTACAAGCAATACCTCAAAATGAGACAACGCCCTTTTATCCCCGCAGTCCCTATGCCTGTGCTAAAGTTTACGCCCATTGGCAAACTATAAATTACCGTGAGTCTTATGGTTTGTTTGCTTGTAACGGCATACTTTTTAACCACGAGTCACCACGGCGCGGTGAAACCTTTGTAACCCGCAAAATTACTAGAGCCGTGGCTGGTATCGTTGCTGGTAAGCAGAAAAAAATTTATATGGGTAATCTAGATGCCAAGCGAGATTGGGGCTATGCGAAGGATTACGTTAAAGCCATGTGGTTGATGTTGCAGAAAGACCAAGCAGAGGATTACGTAATTTCTACTGGTGAAACTCACTCGGTGCGGGAGTTTTTGGAACTGGCATTTAATTATGTGAATCTGAATTGGCAAGATTATGTAGAGTTTGATGAGCGTTACCTCCGTCCATCTGAGGTAGAGTTATTGATTGGCGATTCTACCAAAGCACGGCAGAAGTTGGGCTGGACAACATCAGTAACCTTTGAAGAACTAGTTTCCCTAATGGTAGAAGCAGACTTACAAGCATTGGGTCACACTTCACCTAATGGAAATGGTTCGCAATTTCCACATGATATTGCTACTACTCGTCAAGAACTGGGTGCTTTGCACTTCTGATTTCGCACCACAGAGGATAAAAATATGACCGCCTTAGAACTAAAAAATCAACGCATTCTGGTTACTGGTGGGTCGGGATTTCTAGGTCGTCAGGTGATAGATCAACTCTGTAAAGCAGGGGCTGATCGTGAGAAGATTACAATACCGCGATCGCACGATTGGGATTTGCGTGTTTGGGAAAATAGCCAACGTGCAGTTGACCAGCAAGACATAATCATTCACCTAGCAGCTCATGTCGGTGGCATCGGTCTAAACCGCGAAAAACCCGCAGAGTTGTTCTACGATAACTTGATTATGGGTACGCAGCTAATTCACGCTGCCTATCAAGCTGGAATACAAAAATTCGTATGTGTTGGCACAATCTGCGCCTATCCTAAATTTACCCCAGTGCCATTCAAAGAAGATGATCTTTGGAATGGCTACCCAGAGGAAACCAACGCCCCCTACGGAATTGCTAAAAAAGCACTTTTAGTCCAATTGCAATCTTACCGCCAGCAGTACGGTTTTAATGGGATTTACCTACTGCCAGTAAATTTATATGGGCCAGAAGATAACTTTGACACCGGAAGTTCCCACGTTATTCCAGCATTAGTTCGCAAAGTTCACGAAGCCCAAATTAAGAGAGAAAAGCAACTTCCAGTTTGGGGTGATGGCAGTCCTACCCGCGAGTTTCTCTATTCTGAAGATGCAGCGCGGGGGATTGTTATGGGGACTCAATTCTATAACGAATCCGAACCAGTTAACTTGGGGACGGGTGAGGAAATCTCCATCCTTAATTTAGTAACTATAATCTGCGACTTGATGGAGTTTAAGGGTGAAATTGTCTGGCAAACTGACAAGCCAAATGGTCAACCCCGCCGTTGTTTAGATACTCAAAGAGCCAAGCTTGCCTTTAATTTCACGGCTCAGGTGAGCTTTGAGCAAGGGTTAAAGAATACCATTGAGTGGTATCGTC
This sequence comes from Nostoc sp. JL33, assembly GCF_017114985.1. Taxonomy (GTDB): domain Bacteria; phylum Cyanobacteriota; class Cyanobacteriia; order Cyanobacteriales; family Nostocaceae; genus Nostoc. The sequence continues at coordinate 169,752 of NZ_JABXKP010000100.1, forward strand.
AACACTCTACATAACGATGTACTCGTGAGTATAGGGTACTTAAGCTGGGCATCACCCAGCTTATTTGTTTGACCCAATAAATTTTTATGGACAAAGTTAATTATCAACTAAATAAAGCAGAACTACGCCGTACTCTACTCAAAACACGTCAATCAATGTCCGTTGGAGAGTGGAGAGAAAAAAGCGATCGCATTTGCTCTCATTTACAAAACTCTACTTTGTTCATCCAAGCAAAAACAATACTTGCTTATTTCAGCTTTCGTCAAGAACCTGACCTCAGTCCACTATTTGCAGACAGCAAATACCGTTGGGGATTTCCTCGCTGCGTTGATAAAAAATCCCTATCTTGGCATATTTGGACACCGAGTGATTTTATCCAAAGCGGCGCTTATGGCATTATTGAACCACACCCCGACGCTCCAATCTTAGATCCGGGCGAAGTGGATTTAATTCTCGTCCCCAGTGTAGCTTGTGACTATCAAGGATATCGTTTAGGTTATGGCGGTGGATATTACGATCGCTTGCTCAGTTTACCGCAGTGGCAGACAAAGCCGACTATCGGAATTGTCTTTGATTTTGCCTATTTGTCTCAAATACCGATTGAACCTTGGGATAAACCACTACAAGCTGTTTCTACCGAAACCGGATTGACTCGGAGGAATTTGACTTTGAAGAACGCAAACGTTTAGATGAGGGCATATTGTTTTCCCCTTGGCATACACTGCTAGAGCATGAGCCTGTTGGAAGTGTGAATCTCTCTCGCAAGAGGCTTTACAGCGAACTTGCAAAATATCGATTGTAGGTGTAGGTTGGGTGGAGGCTTTGCGTAACCCAACATCCTGATATATGTTGGGTTGCGCTCCGCTCCACCCAACCTACGTCTACTACGTCTACTGAACAGGAAGCAATGGCTCAAAAAATCTGATAATATTTCAATTTATGCAACACAATGCCTTTTCTCAATTGAAGATAAACTATGGATAAAGATAATGAACTAACTGAAAAGCTGAATAATATGTTGACTGAATCCGCAGATAAAGAATCTGTTATTAAGTTCTTCAGATTGAGTAATTATTCAAAAACCAAATCAATTGAAATTTTAAAAAAGGCTTTTGGTATTTATTATTATGAAGCACAAGATATAATTCACAATAGTCAAACATGGAGTGATGTAAAAGAATTTGACGCAAAAATAATGAATGACTTCTTTGATATTCTGGAAGAATTAGGGAGTTCGGAAAGTGAAAAAACTTAATTATATTAATATCTGAATAAATTGAATAACAGAATTAGGTGAATTACTTTATTTAACCAAATTTTTGATGATAGGTTAGCATAAAATCAATCAAATTCTCAAGTAAAGCGATGTCTGACTCAGTTCAGTATGTCACTAACGCACAGGGAGAGAAAGTTGGGGTACTGCTAGATTTAGAAACTTACCAACAGCTAACCAACTTATCTGTAGATTCTGAATTATTGATTGGTTTAAATCTAGATGAGTTGCAAGCTTTGGCAGAAAGTTCTTTATCTCCCAAAGCTCAGATACAATTACAGGAGTTATTAATCAAAAATTCTGAAAATCATTTATCAAATGAAGAAACTGAAACTTTAGATAGATTATTGGCACAAGTTGACCAATTAAATATTCTTAAAACTAGAGCTAAATATACCTTAAACATTTTTCAAAATAAACAGCAAGTAGCGTGAGTGTTTACATTCCTGTTGAATTACAAAATAAAATTTGCAAAATCAAATGCTGAACTGGAAAAAATCACGATCGCAAAGTCTGCTAATGTATGCGCTATTGGGAGCGATCGCACTGTTGATGCTCTTTCCTTTACTATGGCTAATTAGTACATCATTGAAATCGCCTACGGAAAATATTTTTCAGTCGCCGCCACAGTTATTGCCTGCGTCACCGACACTAAATAACTTCTCTAGTGTGTGGAACTCTCTACCTTTTGGACAATACCTGTATAACAGTACTTTGGTGTCAGTGCTAACTGTGGGCTTAAATCTGCTGTTTTGCGCTTTAGCTGCCTATCCGTTGGCAAGATTGTCGTTTGTCGGGCGAGACTGGATTTTTGTAGCGATTGTCTCCACGATTATGATTCCCTTCCAAATCGTGATGATTCCCCTGTATATTTTGACAGTCCAGTTGGGTTTGACAAATAGTTATTTGGGAATGATTTTTCCGAGTTTAGCTTCTGCCTTTGGCATTTTTCTGTTGCGCCAAGCTTTTATGAGTGTCCCCAAAGAGATAGAAGAAGCCGCCCGGATGGATGGCAGTTCGGAGTTAGGTTTGTGGTGGCATATAATGTTACCAGCAATTCGCCCAGCACTGGTAACTTTAGCTATTTTTGTATTCATTGGTGCTTGGAGTGACTTTTTGTGGCCTTTAATTGTCATCCAAGACGAAAATTTATACACTCTTCCCTTGGGAGTCGCAAAGCTAGCAGGGACATTTTCCCTTGATTGGCGGTTGGTAGCTGCTGGCTCAGTGATTGCGATCGCCCCAGTATTATTACTATTTCTATTTTTACAACGTTACATCGTACCCACGGAAACTGGTAGCGGCGTCAAGGGATAAAAAAATCTTTCTCCCAATGCCCAATTCAATAAGCACCAGTCTTTTTCAATACCACCCAGATAGTTTTCATAATCAGACTTAGGTCATAAGTTACAGACCACTTACGTTGATAATCTATATCCATCTTGACAATGGTTTCAAAGTCTGTAATGCTGGAACGACCATTAGCCTGCCATTCTCCGGTAATGCCTGGTTTGACTCGCAATCTATCCCAGTGGTGTAGATCGTAATGGCTGACTTCATCAAGAGTAGGTGGACGAGTACCAACTAAACTCATGTCGCCTAACAAAACATTCCAAAATTGGGGTAATTCGTCCAAGCTGGTACGCCGCAAAAATTTACCCACATGAGTAATACGAGGATCGTCAACAGATTTAAAGATGTGACCTTTGGCTTGGTTTTCAACCAAATGCTTGAGTTTATCAGCATCGACGATCATAGAACGGAATTTCCACATGCGGAAAGTTTTTCCGTTCAAACCACAGCGAATTTGGGAATAAAATATTGGACTTGGCTCATGTATAAAGGTAACAATTGCTACGGGAATTGCGACGATAAATGTAATTATCAGCCCCAGAATGGCTCCTACAATGTCAATTAATCGTTTTCTCACGCTTAAAGTTGACGGGTGTAAAGGCTGTTCCGAGCAATTAACTGAATAAACATAAAGATGATCCACAAAGGCTAACTTATCTACAACAGGACTTTTTGCATGAGTAGTGTAGACATGGACATAATTTTTAGGCGATTTTTACTGCTTTTGTCGCTACTACCGAGTGCTAACATACATAAAATTCCAACAATATAAAAACCGAAAACCCAAAGTTTACAGAATCTTTTAATTAAGGTAGTATATTGTAAATTTACAGTATTTTTTCCATCAAATAAAAATAATCTGAATAATCGGAATAGAAAGGCGGTTCGTTTTCCAGGCAAGCCGCCTTCTCTATATTTCCAGCGTGATCTACTAATCTCAATGAGGAACCTCTAAGGCGAAATTCACCGTATATGGTTCTTCGAGTGATTGCTGATTACTAGTCTTGATCGCATCTAGATAGCGACGCAAAGACAACAGTTGTTGGGAATTGGGACGATAAGTGAGACTCCCTTGTTTTTCAAAAAGTGGTGCTGTAGCGATCGCCTGATAGTCGGGATTTTCTTGCGAACTCTGGGTAAGCCAGGTAGAGTCTGTAACTGAAGGTATCAAACCCGAAGGCAATTCACCTGACAAAAAAGCTAGCAGGCGTTGCTGACAAGTGCGAGTATTGATCCCACGACCCTCAAATAACTGGATAACTTCACCGAAAGATAAGGGTCTATCTGGTAGCAGGCGCAGCAATTCTGTAAATAGGAAATAATCAGTGTATTGTTGCCTGGGTATATCTAATATCTGGGGATGTAGAGGCAGCATTGCCAAACCATAGGCAACCCGACTGCAATTAGGAGCGCCGTTTTCGCCGAGATATAAATCTTGAATAATCTTAGTGTTGGGGAGTTTTTGCCGTAGCCACCGATTCACCGTCCCGATACAAGCCACCCCACCAGTCAGGATAGCTTGATTAATTGCTTCTGTGGGGATGCCACGAGCTACCAATAACTTGTTGAGTTCTCGGTTCAGGCGGCGCACAAAGGGGATAAATACCTGGCTTTCTAAGTCTCGTCGCTGCAAAATCCACTGCTGATCAGCCAATTCCAGGGTAAAAGAGTCTTGGTGTTGCAAAATCAGTTTTAGGGCTAGTGCGGCATCTAATACCGCCTGTCCCAGCAGAGAACTTTCTAGACGCTGCTGGAGGCGAATCCGAGCGATGATATCTGGTTCCCCGACTCTGGGTAGTTCTAATTCTTCCAACCCTAAACTCTGCCAATGCATTTGGTCTAAACCGGGAATTGACGGTTGCCATTGCCAAGGATTACTGGTAACAGTTTTGCAATCGCTTGCTGTTTTGGGGCGTGATTGCCGAGATTTAGGTGGCAATAGCAGCTGGCAGATTATATCTTGTTCAATTCCCTTGCCAGCATAGGCAAAACTGTGGAGCATGAAATCATTGTATGTCAATTGCAGCGATGTTTCTGGTATATCGACCAGCAACATTTCTGTGGCTGTTGTCCCAATGTTAATTACAAGGGTGTTGCCAACAATCGAATGTTCGCTGGCTTTTGCCGGATGAGAACCTTGACTATCGCTTAATTTTACTTGCTCACCGTTAGCAGCATCGAGTTCTGGGAGTAGACTAGCGATCGCTTCTTCGACAAAAAAGACTTGTTGCGGATGTTGGATCAGTTTGCTAGTGAGTAAAGCTTCCCGCACATTAAAGCGGTATTGTTCCGACCAGCTAGATGGACAAGTACAAATTACACCAGCAATATTATTGATAATATCGGGGAAATTTTCTTCGCTGATTCCAACAGCAGCAGCGATTAAACTAGGGGTAGTACTAGTATGATCGGATTTGAGGGTTAATAGTAGCTTAGAGAGCGATCGCACAACCCAAATCAAAGGCCCTGCCGAAAATTCATTTAATTGCAAAACAGGTTCCCATTTTTGCCGTTCACTCTTGTAGGGAATAGCTACTTGTAAATAGGGCTTCAACTGCGCCGAGTAGAGATTATTTGTCCTCGGATCTGCTGTTGTCGCTGTTGCAGGAGTGGTAGCCAAGCGATCGGGCACTTTATCTTGGGCAACAGCCGCAGGTGCTGTCTGCTCATGTGCTTCGATACTTTCATTTTCACCGTGGGGTATAGAAGCTGTAGGCAGATAAACCTCTGTTGGTAAACGAAACGATTGCTGAAACGAACTTGTTTCCGGCGGATTTTCTGCTGACCAGTAGATAGGATATACAACAAAAGTTGAGCGATTTAATAATGCCGCAGAAATTCCTGTTGTACCTAAATCAATTCCTAAATACCAGACTGATTCTAGAACATTGGGCGAAACTTCTGGATTGTTGATGGAGTTTCCAATTGCAGGTAAAGAACTTTCTTGAATAGGAGTTGTGACTTCCTTTTTTTTTTCAGTTTCTACCTGGGGAACTGCCAAACTAGAGAAAGCAGCAGTTGAGGTATTTTCTGCTATTTGGAGATTTTCTGTTTCCGGCTCAGGGGAAATTGTGGGGATCGTGTCTTGAGTGTTACCAATCACTTCCGGGGAAATATTCAAGTTAGTATCTGGCTGCAACTCAGAATTTAGTTGCCGATCAAAATTAGCCAAATCTCGATCTAATTGCTCTAACTGCTCCTCATCTAAAGAAATATCAGGTACAACTGAAGCCTGATTTGACTCACCAGAAAGCAAGTTTTCCTGGGGTGAAGCAGTAATGTAGTTATCTGAAGACGGTTCTGGCTGATCATCGTTAATTAATACTTCCGATGTGGCGATACCTTCTCTGGCAGAGGTAGGCTTGTCTACCTTGGGCTGCGCGTAGCTTACTTCCCCGTAGGGGAATGCCAAGGTCATTTCTGCTACTTCTGGAGTAACTGGTGCTGTAGTTGTGCCATTATCCACAGAGGGTGATACTTCCAGGAGTTGCTGCTCACTACCTGTATCAGGCAATAGGTCAGTTAGGGTATTAATTGTATCAACACTAGCTGGCTGAGTGTCGAATTGCACCGGGAAACTGTCTGTTTGTGGCGTAAACAAGCTAACAGGCGAGTCTTGGTCAGTATCCTCTTCAAAAAATAGTTCTGACTGTGGCTGTGATGATGAATCTGTGGTTTCTACTAAAGTCTCTTGGGTTGAAAGATTCATATCCACTATTGGAGGAACAGGTGCGCCCTCAGCGATGTTCAACGTTGATGGGGAGGCTGTAGCAGATAAGTCAAGATCGAGGCTGGAATTATTAACATCATCAGTACCAAACAAACTGGCGTAAAGTTGGTCTACTTCATCACCAATTAACGCAGAAATATCTTCCGGTAATTCGGTCGCAGTTTCAGAAGATTGAGACGGGTGTAAACCAAGCTGCAACAGCGCTGCATCTAAATCCTCTGTGAGGGTAGTCTCCTGTTGCTCAGAATTAATTGGGAGTGAAGATGAAGTTTCTGGCTGTATAAGCTCCAAGGGTTGGGGCGCAACTTCAGCAGCGATCGCGGCTGTATCAGCCGATGATGGTAGTGTTTCAGATTCTACCCCCAACAAAGATGACTGGGGACTAGGGGATTGTTGCTGCAAATGCTGGGTGAAATTATTCAGAAAGCTCTCCATCAGCTCTTCGCCTTGCATCCCCTTGCTATGCATTCTTGCCAGTGCTTGCGACAGGGATTCATAATAGGTATTAATGTTGCGCTGTAGCGCCTCAAAGACTACATTCACCGTGCCATCTAGTGATAATAGGCGTTGATCCAACTCCCTGGCCAGCTGGGTTAACCGCTCCACACCGTCTGGTGATTCTAAAAAAGGTTGAGTTGCAGAGGTGGCGTGATTAGTTACTCCTGAAGAACTGGCCGAATTTTCCCCCGTCTGTGCCAGCAGTGGCGTTAAAGTTGGCACAAGACGACTCATGAGTACCTGTAAAAACTCGTTAATCATCTGATCCTGGTTTGTCAACTGCTGCGCTAAGGAGTAGTTTTGCAATCGCCTTTGCTCTAGCTGCCGAATTTCTTGTATGAGAGTGGCTCGCTCTTGCAATAGCCCTTCTAATTCCGATCGCAATGGCTGGATCAATCTCGAAAATTCATTTTTTAATTGTCCTGCCCCAACAGTACTCTGTTCTTGACTAGGCTCGAGCTGCGGTAGTGGATACTGATTACCTTGATCAAGTAATTTTGTTAGTAGAGGCGAACGCGGTTCTTCAGAAGACTGATTTGAGATGCCGCTCTCTAACGCTTCTTTTTCTTGTAACCTCACCAAGAAGTAGCGAATTCGTTCTAAAACTTCTTTAGGCTCTTGCGCCTGACCAGACAGAAATCTAGACAGACGCTTGCCACCGTTGGCAAGTAAGTTGTCAATGTCTGCGATCAGCTTTTGAATTTCATCTGTACTGAAAGTCACTTTTATTACCTTACCTATAAATGTATGTCAACGAATGTGGCAATTACTTTACATCACCGTACCCCTATGGGGATCTTGCTACGCGCAGCATCGACCATAGGAGAAGTTTTGAGTGGCAAAAGCCGCTGCTTGGAGTTATGACTGTCATTATGTTATGGATTACTGGAAGTCGTGGCAATCTTCAGTCAACGTTTGTTTGAGAAGCTTATTACAGAATTTCATATTCTCTGCGTCCCTCTGCGCTTCCCTCAGCTACCTGGAGCGTTTAAAAAAACTACGAATTTCGGAAATGCTGTACATAATTTTGCAGGTCATTGGTTGCCTATTTTTGAAAATCGCTAAAATACCTGAGCAATAATTTACTCCCTTTAGTATCATTAATGTTGTTTGCTTATATTCTTAATTAATCAACTTTGCAGTGCAGCTAGCCCCGAAGCAATACAACCGTCGGCTATAAACTACTTTTTGCAAAACTTTTACCCGTTTAAACTTATAGGTAAAGATTATTTAGAAAAATGTTCTTGTCGCTTTCTTATGTAGCATAGTTTAGTTTTCTTTTTGAAAGGGAGCTGTGCAATGATAGTTGAGGCTGAAAATGGCGCTCTTGTTTGTTGTGTGTATATAGCAGCTTAAATAAAAATGTCGTAATGGAAGACCGATATAGCTTGCAAGCACAGGCTAATCCCTGGATGATCACGTCGGCTCCCTTTTTTCAAGGGTTGCCAGAAAACGCTGTGGAATCAGCCCTCATCCATCTTGTCACCCGCACTCACCCAGCCAATCAGGTGATTCTGCTCGAAAATGACTGGGGCGGTTCTGTGTATTTTATTCTGGACGGATGGGTAAAAATTCGCACCTACAATCTGGAAGGAAAAGAGGTAACGCTGAATATTCTTGGCAAAGGGGAATTGTTTGGTGAAATGGCGGCACTAGACGAAGTACCTAGATCCACAGATGTGATTACCTTAGCCCCGACGGTAATTGGCAGTATGCCTGCTCAGGATTTTGTCAAGTTACTTCAAATAGAACCCTTAGCAGGAGTTCGATTGGCGCAACTAATGGCACGACGATTACGGCAAGTAAATCGGCGATTGCGGTTGCGGGAATCTGATAGCCAGTCACGGGTGGCAGATACATTGCTATTTTTGGCAGAAGGGCAGGGAAAAAAAGGGCAAACAGGAACCGAAATCCCCAATTTACCTCATCGGGAATTGAGTAGTTTGAGCGGACTGGCGCGGGAAACGGTGACACGAGTGTTGACAAGGCTAGAAAAAAAAGGGTTGATTAAACGGGATCAAGACACTCTTTGTATTCCCGATTTGTCAGCCTTGGAAAGAATGATCGTTTAATAACTTGTCAAATATGAGTATTTTAGATTCTCTGCCAGATCAGCCGGAGGAAGATCCATCCCCTGAATCTCCAACTCCCCACAATCATTGGTTAGACAAAGAACAGCAGTTAATGCCTCCTCAACTCAAGGCTGATGCGCCTTTGAGGATGGTGGAAACGGCATTTTTAGCCAGTACCGCTAGCTTAATTTGGTTTATTAATTTCTACTTTCCCTTAGGCCCAGTTTTGCGGATATTTTTTCCGGTGCCGATCGCTCTAGTTTATCTGCGTTGGGGCAAACGTGCGGCATGGATGGCAGCACTCACCTCCGGGTTACTGCTGACGGTACTGATGGGGCCAGCCCGCAGTTTGCTGTTTGTCATGCCCTACGGGTTCATGGGCGTGCTTTTAGGAGCGACGTGGTATCGTCGTGTTCCCTGGATTGTTTCTATCACCTTGGGTACGCTGTTGGGTACTTTGGGAGTCTTTTTTCGGCTGTGGTTGCTGTCTGTTTTGTCGGGTGAAGACCTGTGGATTTATGTGATTACCCAGGTGACTGAGTTCATTGAGTGGGTATTTTTTAGCTTGAGTTTGTTGGCGAGTCCCAGTGTGTTTTTGATTCAAGTGGGAGCGATCGCTCTAATTGTACTCAACAACTTTATCTACCTTTTTGTGGTACACCTAGCAGCATGGTTCCTTTTTGACCGCCTGGGCAACCCTATTCCTCGTGCACCACGCTGGGTGGAAGTCCTGATGGATTATGAAGGATAGTCATTTGTTATTTGTCATTAGTCATTTGTCATTAGTCTTTGGTTAAATGATGAGTCCTAACTAATCACCCATGCCCCATGCCCAATGCCCCATGCCCCATGCCCAATGTCCCATGCCCAATGCCCAATGCCCAATGCCCAAATTCGTATTTATACCCAAAAAGAACAGGGTGAAGAATGGCTGCGACGGTATCGTGGTTATCTACCCGTATTTGCTTGTGTTTTAGGATTTACTGAAACTGGTTTAATTCCAGGAATTTCGGCGGCTGGTCGCACTCCAGAAGATCGGAAATATACCGCTTGTGCTGATGCCGAGTTTTTGTATTACGGCCCGGAACATAAAGCCCAATATCCCCTACCACCATTAGCGGCTGGGGCTTCGCCTGTGCTGATTTCTCGCGCTGTATTTGAGTCACTCAAGATACCAGTTCATTTGTTTAATGCTGGTTTACCCCAGCCTCCTGCTGTACCAGTAATTGATTTGGGTGGCGCTCCTGCTAAGTGTTTAAGTGGAGGTGCTGCTATGGAAATCACAACGGTACACCACTTGTTTAAACAAGGGCTACTTTGGGGAGAACGCCTTGCTGCCAATATCCAACAGGGATATCTGATTGTCGGTGAGTGCGTCGTCGGAGGCACTACAACTGCCCTGGCAATCTTAACTGGTTTGGGTATAGAAGCTGCCGGAAAAGTTAACAGTAGCCACCCTGTTTGTAACCACGCGCAAAAGTGGGCACTAGTGCAATCTGGGCTGGAGAAGATGATCGAAAGCAGCGAACACAGGGAGATAAACTTCCAATCTCCAATCCAAAATCCAAGTTGCGCTGAAAGCGCACCAAAGGTGCGACCTAAAATCAAAAATTCTATAGATCCTCTAAAACTTGTCGCTGCTGTGGGTGATCCCATGCAAGTGGTGGTAGCTGGGATGGCGATCGCAGCTAGTCGTAGTTGTGGTGTAATGCTGGCTGGTGGGACGCAAATGCTGGCAGTTTATGCGCTGATCAGTGCGATCGCTCAAGTTTACACTTTATCATGGCGACCAGAAGCAGTAGTTGTAGGCACAACTCGCTGGGTGGCAGAAGACCCTACTGGGGCTACAGTTGACTTAGCCCTCAGCTTAGGAAAAGGCAGCTTAACTCAGAGTGGAAGAACCCCTCCCCTATTAGCAACTCATCTGAGCTTTGCTGATTCTCGTTACCCCCAACTGAGAGCTTATGAGCAGGGTTTTGTCAAAGAAGGTATGGGTGCTGGAGCCGCTTGCATAGCCGCCCATCTTAGCCAAGATTGGCAGCAACACCAACTTTTGGCAGCCATTGAAGCCCAACTTGAACGGCTAAGTACAGCATCTCATTGATTTGTAGCGAATTCTCTGCATAACTCTGCGCTCCTACCTGCGGGAAGGCGCGTAAAGTTATGGGTTTAAATTTTAACCCTCAATTCGGTACAATTTTACCAAAGCCGTACTTAGGCAAATTAATAGTTAATAAGCTAATCGTCATTCAAATTGCATCTGCGTGTCTCCCGAACTTTTGATCTCAGGAAGCCAGAAGCTCCTAACTTATCTGTATATCTGTGCGTCAGAGCTTCTTTCTAGCAATTTGAACTGCAAGCTGAAAAGATTGATAAAACACTTGAAATGTTGAGATATCAGTACAACTATCTGCTTGCTCAGAGATTTGACTGGTATGAACAGAATAAATGTCCAATCGATAGATGTCCCTTAATTTGTTATTTGCCAGAACTAAAAGATAAGCCTAACTATTACAGTCAAAAAGCATCACTGACCCAACTTAAAATAGATAGACCTTGGTACAAAGAGATTCACTCTCAAGTGCTACAGGAAGTCCCCAAGAAAGTTGAAATAACTTTTGAACGATGGTTAAAAGGTGATATTAAGGGGAAGAAATCTGGTAGACCTAGATTTAAAGGCGTGGGGCAATATAAAACATTCACTTTCCCTCAGTTTAAGCACCATTATTTTACTGCCAGTAAAATTACGCTATCAAAAATAGGTGATGTAAAGGTGATTGTTCATCGTCAAATACCAGACTGCTTTGATATTAAAACTGTATCTGTCACTAAAAAAGCAGATGGCTATTATGTCACTTTAAGTCTTGATGATAAAACAGTTCCAACTACTAAACCTGATTTCGATGCTGATAATATTGTTGGTATTGACGTTGGTTTAATAGATTTCTATGTAGCATCTGATAATACTAGAATTGCTGCGCCAAAGTTTTTAAAGCATACTGAACGTAAATTAAAGTCAGCGCAGCGTCGTGTTTCTAGAAGAAAAAAAGGGTCTAATCGCCGTAAGAAAGCTATTAAAAAATTAGGTATTCAGCACAAAAAAGTTGCTGATACTAGAAAAGACTTTCATTTTAAAACAGCTAAAACTCTTCTGAATAAATACGACGTAGTAGCTGTTGAGAAATTAAATATCAAAGGACTTGGCTTATCTAGACTGGCTAAAAGTGTGAACGATGCAGCTTGGGGACAATTTATTTCAATACTTTCAAACAAAGCCGAAAATGCTGGTTTGAAAGTAATAGCTGTAAACCCTAACGGAACCAGTCAAGAATGCTCTAGTTGTGGTACTAAGGTAATAAAGCCGCTATCTCAAAGGATTCACAATTGTCCCGTATGTCATACGAGCTTGTGTAGGGATTTAAACGCCGCTATAAACATAAAGAACCGTGGGACGCACGATCTTAAAGCTCAGTCAATGTCCTCATAGAGGAGTCGCTGAGAAGCCCACACTCAAGAAAGAAAGGGGAGTGTGTGGAGTATGTCACTGTTATACCACGTCCTGTTCCCGAACCCTACACAGTAACTGGCTCATTGCTTGCTCTTGGTTTTGGCTGGTGGACAAAGCGAAAGCAAGCAGTAGCTTTTGAGAAGAAGCCCCACAAAGGGATTTATCTGTAGGTTCATAGTGGATCTCCGATCTAGATTGCGTTAGAATCCGCTTGCCATCTTACTCTTACAGTAATACCAAGTCGCCTTCATGATATATCACTAGAGGACTTGGTATTAACATAGGATATCAGCCGTAAGTTTATTAAAAACTTCCAGGATTGTCATCAAGTGCCAGCAAGAAGTTAATCAGGTCTGTTTGCTGGTTGGAATTAAACCCAGCCTGTCTATCTACGTAGAAGTAATGACCTGTGCCATCAAGGTTACTACGCACTAAACTAGGGTTAGCTTTGTTGGCTTTCACAACTAAGGCACGAAGATCACGATCAAGCAAGGCACGCAAGCTGCTAGCTGCATCGGCGGGTATACCAAGGCTTAGAGTGCCAGAAAGCCCTAAGCCACTCTTGTTAACAACTGTGAAACTACCATTTGAGTCAACTTTTAGGCTTCCTGCCCGTACTGCTGCACCACCATCATGCAAATATGGTGCGCTTACATAAAGACCACGCAAGGAAGCAGTTTTATAACCGCCTTTTGGCAATATACCTTTGGGTAGAGTTGTGGGAGTATCGGAAATACCCTGCGTTGGTAAATCCAGCACTTCAGCATTCGCAGGTATGGGAACAGGAGTGTTAAAAGTGTATAGCTTGGGTGGTACTAACAATTTATTCAGCGCCAAGTGAGACTGGGCACGGGCTGGGTTAGTACGAATTTCATCAATTGGATGAACTTTGTTGTCAGTAAAGAAGGGTGGAATATGGCAAGTTGCACAATTGGCTTTCTCAAATATTTTTGCGCCACGTTTAACAGAATTGCTGTTCAACGCTTGCCAGTTGTCCGAAGTCTGGTTAGCAGGTGGTACTAAGCTATTTTGGAAAGCAGACATAGCGTTGTCAGCAAATAAGAAAGAGCCACTGGCAATATCGCCCGACTTTCCACTATTCGGGCTGAAAATCAAACCGTTGCTTGTAAATAGATTGACTTGCAGATTTGGATAAGTTCCTGTGCCAGGAGCAGGAATTTGGTCTTCTAATTCTGCTTGTATAGGATTCGGTGCAATCACTTTGCGTAGCCACTCCGAGGGTTTTAGTGTCACTCCTTCTGGTAAACGTAGGCTTGGAACGGCAGCATTCTGAAGAAATGTACCAATATAAACTTCTGGGTCAATACCAAGAGTTTTTGAACTTAATTGAGCAGCTGCCAACAAGTTAATTTCTGAAGAATGGACAGCGCTGGTGAGAGAAGTCAGTCCAGCAAAGGGACCAACAGCCGAAGTTCCATCTGCACCATAAGGCTGATTCTTAAATGTGAATAAACTGGGAATTTGGGTGGTGTTATTAATGCCATCTGGTGAACTCTCAAAATTACCAAAAGGTAAACCTAATAAGGCATCATCAAAAGCTTTTTCAAATTTTTCAGGATCTGGTAATCTTACTACATTACCTTTACTGTCAATAATAGTTTTGCCATTACCTTGGTATTGTGGGTCTAGGGGGTTGAATTTTGCGCGTGCAAACGCAGCCGCTGAATTTGGCGCTAAGGCAAGAAAAAGGGGAAAGGCAATTTCGCTATTCGGGACTCCCGGAAGACGTTTACCTTCTTTGGAAAGAGTTACATGACAAATTGCACAGGTAAAGTCACCATTAGGCGCACTTCCTACAATATTTCCTCCCTTGTCCACTTTTAAGCCTGTATTAATCACAGTTCCTTTGATAAAAGTCCGGCTACCTAAGGGGATATCCTTCAAGAGGGTAATTTGTAAGTTGTTCGTTGGCTGACCTTGCAAATTATAAATTGCTCTAGCATATTCTTCTGCAAGAATAGCAGAGCCTTGCCCAAGACCGAATACGCCTTGCAAACCAAATGTGTCGCCAATCTTACGGTTAAAGAATATATTTTCACCTTGCGCGATTAATTCCTGAGTAATTTTAACTGCTCCTACCCGTTGATAGGAAATGGGGTTATTAGGATCGAGTCCCTTATTTACAACTAGTTGTGATGCTTCTTGAGGACTCAGCAGTTTGCCGAAATAGTCGTAATAGCCTAGCGGTTGAGTCGGAGCAGGTTGCAAAAAGTCAATTTTTGCGAAAGCTGTTTGGCTTGTCATCAACCAATTTGATAACAAGATGCCAAAAACACTAATGATAAAAACGCAGATTAATAAGAAAATCTTGTTTTTTGAACTATACAATATCCTAAAGACACTAGTCTTAGGGTTCTTGTTTTTTTGTTTCATTGTGAGGTAGTGACTAAAAGCCTATAGGTAGGTATATCACACTCTTACGTAAATATATGTAATAGTGTGTTTAATTTTTTATCAATTTGATCGCTTAATTAGTTGTTTATACTTATATTATATCTGCCCATAAAGCGATCGCTCGACATTGAACCTAAAGGCTTGCTTTCGCTACCTCCAGCCATTTTTTAATTCGTTTAACTCAGGCTAAATTTAATGAATTCTCTCTTTGAGTAATTGTTCTTCTAAAGCAGCAATGCGATTGTATGCTGCTGTTAATTGCGCTGTCAGTCGTTGTATTTGAATTTCTGGTGTTATGTTATCTCCACCTTGACGATGCATATCTAGATAAATGCCATCTATCAAGACATCCTTGTGTTCCATTTCTGGATTTAAATTGTTACGTCTGAACTGGTAGCCACCAACTGCGCTATTTTCCTGATAATTATCTTTTGCTTGTGTATTCGCTAAAGAACACTCTGAGAAAGCTTGAGTGACTTTACTATCAAGCTGCTCAATCACTTGGCAGAGGGCATCCAGTTTTTTGCTTAAAGTCAGGATCTGCTGCTGTAATGGCTCCATTTAATACCTTTATCCGTACATTTTCTCTATGTTATTCAATTTACTTGCAACCTTAACTATACTTAGGGATTATTTAAGTATTGATAATTTTTGGTGCAAATGTGACATTTAAATGATTATTTCTAAATACAAGTAAAGATTTACTATAAGTACCACTAAGGAAATTTATGGAGAAAAATTCATCTTTAGGTAGTGATTTGCCGAAAAACTCCCTAATTTGAGTCAAATCTCAGATTTATCGGTATTACCAACAGAAAATACCGATAATTTTCCAACTCCAGTTTTTCAGCTAGTCAGCCTCTGATGAATCTCTGCTTAATATTAGGTATAATCAAAAATCTCAAATCCCAAATCAATGGATCGACGGACTTTTTTGCTAGGTACAAGTACATTGGCACTTTCACAACTGCTTTTTGGCTGTGGTGGAAACAAGCAGACGCAACTAAAAGTACAGTTATTAAAAGGTTCTATACCTGGTCAGGTGGTGAATCAGTTCCACAAAGGTTTGCAGCACCAGGTGCAGTTAAAGTTTGCTCCAGTCGAACAGATACAGGATTTATTTCAGCAATTACAAAATTGGCAGCAGAAACCAAAAGCCACCGATGAGCAGGGATGGAGCCGCTTTATACCCTTTAGGCAAGGTCAAAAAACGGCTGACGTAGACCTAATGACATTGGGAGATTACTGGCTAAAAGCAGCTATTGAGCAGAAATTGATTCAACCACTCCAAGAGTTAGAGGGAAACCAATTAAAGCAGTGGTCTGCTTTAGATGAAAGGTGGAAGAAACTGGTAGTGCGTAACGACGAAGGTAACTTGGACACTCAAGGAAAGGTCTGGGGTGCGCCTTATCGGTGGGGTAGCACGGTGATTGTTTATAACCGTGACAAATTGCGAAAATTGGGATGGACACCCAAAGATTGGAGTGATTTGTGGCGCGATGGAATGCAGCAGCACATTTCTTTACTTAATCAACCACGAGAAGTTATTGGTCTGGTTTTAAAGAAGCTAGGAAAATCTTACAATACAGAGAATCTTGAACAAGTACCAGACTTGGAAAAGGAATTACAGACATTAAATCAACAGGTGAAGTTCTACAGTTCCAATAACTACTTGGAACCTCTAATTATGGGAGACACTTGGCTAGCCGTTGGTTGGTCAAGCGATGTACTGCCAGCTCTAGGACGTTATCCCGAACTTGCCGCAGTTATCCCTCAGTCAGGAACAGCAATCTGGGCAGACTTGTGGGTACGTCCGGCAGGTATTACTACGAGTACTTTATCAGATCAATGGATTGATTTTTGTTGGCAATCAAGCACAGCTAAACAAATATCGGTGCTGACCAAAAGTAATTCGCCAATTTCTACAAATATTGCCGCTTCCGATATCCAAGAACCATTATGGAGTCTGTTGGAGAGCGATCGCAAAGTTTTCAATAAAAGTGAATTTTTGCTTCCCTTACCTCCATTAGCAATAAAACAATACGAGTCTTTATTCGCCAAAATTAAGGTTTAATATCAGAATTCAGAATTCAGGAGTCAGAATTCAGAATACGGGAAAGGTATTATATACGAGTCGGGCGATCGCTTTTAGCGTCTCCCGTTCTCCCTCACGCGCGTGGCTAGCGCCTACGGTAGAATGAGCGTTAAAAGAATGGCTGTAGGGAGAAGACCGCACTTTGAGCTAAATCCCCCACTCAAAGATTGCTGAATTCTGAATTTTGAATTCTTCTTCGTTTAATACATTCACAACCATAGCAATCAATTTAGTGGGGTCAATTGGCTTAGATAAATGCTGCTGAAATCCTGCTCTTAGCGCTTCTAGGCGGTCTTCCTCTCGCGTGTATGCTGTTAAAGCGATCGCCGGAATCCGTCCGCCTTTTTCTGGTTCCAAAGAGCGCAGTTTCCGAATCAGCGTATAACCATCTTGCTCTGACATGCCGATGTCGCTAATCAGGATATCTGGTTTTGCTTGTTCAACTACTGCTAGCGCTTCCTCAACTGATGCTACCGCAGTGGTAACTGCCCCATACTCCTCAAACATAAAACTGAGAAAGTTACGGGTATCTGCTTCATCATCTACAATTAAAACTCTTAATCCAGCAAGGGGCATCGAAGCCACAGGGGAAGAAATTTCTCCTGCTGCTTGTCCATTCCACCTGCTACCCCTATTATCTTGTAGCAGTGGCAGTCTCACAGTAAAGGTTGCTCCTTGTCCTGTGCCTAAACTTTGGGCAAAAATTGTACCTTTGTGCAGTTCCACTAGATGGCGAACTATGGCTAGTCCGAGTCCTAGTCCATTGTGCGATCGCGTTGTGGTACTGTCTGCTTGCCGGAAACGCTCAAATACTTTGGGTAAAAACTCGGAACTGATGCCAATACCCGTATCGATAACTTCAATTTGGGCGTACTGAGATTTTAGATTTTGAGATTTTGCGGGAAGTCTGAGGCTCGGCTCCCGACCATCAGAACTTTCCACGACGGATTTTAGATTACTGCTTTCATCAGTGTTTGAATCGAAATTTTTACCAGCAGAACCCAATCCAAAATCTTTCGACTGAGCGCTCACGCCGTTCGCGTAGGGTTCCGCAGGAAAGTCTGAAATCAAAAATCCAAAATGGGCAGATAGCCTGACTTCTACTCTGCCACCCTTAGGGGTAAACTTAATCGCATTAGTTAGTAGGTTCCAGACAACTTGCTGTAAACGGGCTGGATCGCCATAAACTGACCCTATCGAAGTATCCAGGACAGTATTTAACTTAATATCTTTTGGTTCTGCAAGGGGACGCACTGCTTCTAAGGCTGCTTCCATCACTGAGATCAGATTCACCGCAGCGACATTTAACCGCAGTTGACCACGGATAATCCGGGATACATCTAAGATATCCTCAATTAGTTGCATCTGAGATGTAGCATTGCGTTCGATCGCTTCCAAGGCGCGGGAAGTGGCTTTGTCGTCAAGTTTCTTCGAGCGGAGGATTTTTGACCAGCCCAGCATTGAGGTTAGGGGTGTGCGGAGTTCATGGGAGAGAACGGCGAGAAACTCATCTTTCATCCGATTTGCTGCTTCTGCTTCCTGTCTTGCCGTCTGTTCTCGAATCACTTGAGCGCGGACTTCTTCTGCTTGTTTGCGTTCAGTAATATCTTCCAGGGTGCCTACATATCCCAGCAATTCTCCTTGACCAGAAAGCATCGGTGATGAGCGAACCTGAACCCAACGGATGCTACCGTGAGCTGTTTGAAACCGAAACTCTTCAGAGTAGTCGTGACCTTGACAAATGTACACAGACCAACTAGTAACTGCTCGTTCTCTATCTTCTGGATGAACAGATTCTAGCCATCTCTTTTCTAAACTCTCTGCCGCTTTCAAGCCACAAATTGCCTGATACCGAGGATTAGTATACCTACAGCCTCCTTCAGTATCAATTTCAAAAATGCCAACGGGTGAACAGGTACTCAGCGATCGCAATCGTTCTTCACTTTGCCTGAGTTCTGCATTCACAGCTACCAGCTGCGCTGCTTGTTGCTTGACGGCTTCTGTTTTCTTAAATAGTTCTACAAATACTGTGACTTTAGAAGTCAAAATATTAGGGTCTAATGGTTTGAGCAAATAATCAACTGCACCCAAGGCATAGCCTTTAAATAGCATTTGGTCGCTGGTGCTAAAAGCGGTGAGAAAGATAATTGGAGTGTGACGCGATCGCCCCCGATTGCGAATCAAGGTTGCAGTTTCAAAGCCATCCATCCCTGGCATTTGCACATCCAGCAAAATTACTGCAAAGTCTTGATGCAGCAGACACCTCAAAGCTTCTTCCCCAGAAGTAGCTCTCACCAGATTCTCCCCTAGTTTTTCTAGGATTGCTTCTAGTGCTAGCAAATTTTCTAGTTTATCATCCACTAGGAGGATGTTTACTTTGGGTTCCATCTGCATGGGTTTATTTCCGTGATGAGTGACAAAGCTTGACCATTTGGGAAGCAATGTTTGAGAGTGTCAAAATCCAGTCTACTGCAACAGCAGAAATTGCTGCTTCTGGCATAATATCGCTCTGGGCTGTGGCCGGTTCCTGTACAATCGTAAGCCCTCCCCGTGCTTTTATTTTCTTAAGACCTTGCACACCATCTTGATTTGCTCCTGTCAATATTACACCGATGACTTCCTCATTGTAGACATCGGCTGCTGACTCAAACAACACATCAATAGATGGCCTGGCATAGGAAACAGGCTGATCAGTCGAGAGAGCAAAGTGATCTAGTTCAACCAGCAAGTGATAATCTGCTGGAGCTAGGTAGATATGTCCTGATAGTATTTCGTCTTTGTCTTCCACTTCTCGAATCGGCAACAAAGCGGATTCTTGTAATAACTCCAGGAGTGTATTGTTAGACTCCTTGTGACGGTGTTGCACAATCGCGATCGGCACTAGGAAGTCTGCTGGTAAGTTCCCCAGGATAATTTTTAATGCTGATAATCCGCCCAAAGAAGTACCAATCACCACAATTTTAAATGACACTTGTTTAGTCTTCACACCTGTAGAATGTGGGTTTTAATCTTAGAGGATGTTTGAAAAGTATTGTAATAGTGTAATTCTTTACTACGTAAACTCTCATCACCTCCGCGGACTAAAGATAAAATCAAGGGTTTTTAACCCACGGAGGTGGGTTTTGTTTGTATAGCCGCGACTTCTAGTCGCCAGGGCTAGTATGAATTGAGACTTTCCAATCTTCTTAGTGTGACTTGATGGCTTATAAACATTCTTTCAGCATTCTCCAGTTCTACCACAGCTACTAACTTGCCTTGATTCGCTTTTATACCAAATACTCAAAATTATCAAAAAGATGGGTCTAAAACCCTGCCCTTCTAGGACGGCTTTAAGTTTTGTGGCTCTTGTCTTTATCCCCGTTACAAAACTGTACTTCTTTGAACGACTTCTTTAAATATTTTTGTCATTTGCATTACAATTAAATATTTTATCATTGTAAATTACCTGACATCTAAATATTATATTTAGGCTTTTTAAAATCTCCATTAATGACAGAATCGATACATTGTGAAAATATTTATTTGCTAAATAATTGACTTTTAAAAGTTTAATCTTTATTGTTTTGACAATTCATAAAAATTTACCTAAGCTAAAAGATAGGTTAAGCAAATCAACAAACGACAGCGATTTGGTTTAGCTACATCAAAAATTGCTGTTGCAGACTATTGGTATGAAAAAATTAATCGCAAGCAAATTTATTCAATGTAGGCAAGTTTACTATATTTGTCTACAAAAAGCTAAGAGATGATTAAGCGTATTGCACCGCGCAGATATTGAACAGATTCTGGTCAATTATGGATGGATACTTGTGGTGATGTTAGTGAGTATCCATGAATCATTGAAGTTTGACTAGCGATTTTAGATTTGGGATTTTAGATTTGGGATTAGGGTCTTCTGGTTTATCTCTCGTCAGGGGCGGAATAAATCTAAAATCCAAAATTGGCAATCCAAAATCCTTGCATTGATTGACCAAAGTGCGGTAGATATGTCCAGGAGAATACAATGCTTGAGTATTTGACATCTTTGAACGACCACAATTTACCCTATCCAGATACGATTCATCCCATCGTTGTCCACTTCGTAATTGCGATGGTATTGTTTTCCTTTTTCTGCGATGTAGTTGGCTATTTTACTGGTAAAGCCAGTCTTTTTGAGGTGAGTTGGTGGAATATGGTAGTTGCCACGATCGCCATCTTCGTCGCGATCATTTTTGGTCAGTTTGAAGCGGGTTTAGCACAACCTTACAGCCTCGCTAAATCGGTGCTGAATTTGCATACGCTGATTGGTTGGTCACTTTCGGGAATCATCACGGCAATTACAGCTTGGCGTTATGTAATTCGTGCCCGCAACCCGCAAAAAGTACCAATTTATTATTTGGGAGCCGGGTTAATTTTGACTTTGATAATTGGCTTGCAGGTATATCTCGGAGATGAACTTGTTTGGGTGTATGGATTGCATACAGTGCCAGTAGTGGAAGCAGTAAAGGATGGTCTGTTGCGATGAACTCAGAATTAATTGACCAATTGAGCGGCTCTCTAGGCGCAAACGGATTACCTTACACAATTCCCATTCATCCCAACTTAGTCCATCTGACAATAGGTTTGTTCATCATTGGGATGACCTTTGATATTGTTGGTGTTCTGTTCCCCTTTGAAAAATGGGTCTTCAAATTTTTAGCAATTACTGTGGAACGTGAGAACTTATTTGATGTTGGCTGGTACAACATGCTAGCTGCGAGCATCATCACATTTTTCACAGTGGCAGCAGGCTTTTACGAAATGCTGTTGGCAACACCAGCAGCTGATATGAAAAGTGCCTGGGGATTGCAGGCAATGGAAACTATGCTTTGGCATGGTGTAGGTGGTGTGTTCTTATTAGCGCTGATTGTTGTCCTGACCATCTGGAGAGCATGGCAGCGCTTCGTTTGGGCCAAACAAGAATATAAACAGACAGATAGAGAAGTGCAATGGATCTATCTGTTTGCAGGCATAGCAATCATGTTCATTCTGTACGTCCACGGGACACTAGGGGCGCAAATGGCTGCTGAGTTTGGCGTACACAATACAGCAGATAATTTGCTGCGATCGCACCAAGACCTCAACACAACACTCAAATAAGTCATTTGTCAAAATTCCTTTGTTTAAAGTTACTAACCATCGACCAATGACCAATGACCAATAACTAATGACCATGAAAATCCAAAAGATTTTAAGTATTTTGACGCTGCTTACAGGCGCGATCGCAGTGACTATTAGTAGTCTCTGGATCGGCAAACAAGCTTACTTTTGGCTTCCTCCGCAAGCAGCAGCCGAATCCCTACTAATTGATGATTTGATTAGCTTCTTAGTAACCCTCGGTGCTTTCATCTTCTTGGGAGTAACAAGTACTCTGATGTATTCTGTTATTTTCCATCGGGCAGTCAAAGATGACTTCACCGACGGCCCTCCAATTCATGGCAATGTCACCTTAGAAGTTGTCTGGACAGCAATCCCAATTCTTTTGGTGTTTTGGATTGGGGGTTACAGCTATCAAGTTTACGAACAAATGGGAATTCAAGGCCCATCAGAATTAGTTCACTTGCATAATCCGCTAGCAATGCAATCGGCTCATGCAGAACCAAAAGATGTACCAGCTATAGCAGAATCCGTTGAGAAAATCGACGTACTAGCTAAACAGTGGGCGTGGGTTTTTCATTACCCCGAAAAAGATATTACCAGTACGGAATTGCATTTACCGAGCGATCGCCGGATACGTTTAGCGCTGCGATCGCAAGATGTTCTACACGGCTTCTATATTCCTGCATTTCGCCTCAAGCAGGATATTATTCCCAACCATGCGATCGACTTTGAATTTACTCCTATCCGCCCCGGACAATACCGATTGACCGATTCCCAATATAGCGGCACATACTTTGCGACGATGCAGGCGAATGTAGTCGTCGAATCTCCTGAAGATTATCAGCAGTGGCTGGCCCAAGCTGCAACCCAAAAGCCATCCCCAGCAAAGAATCAAGCGGCTTCTGAGTATGCCCAAACATCCAATCAATCAGTCCAAACTGGTTGGGTTACAGTTCCACCTGCTGCACCGACTCTAGTCAATTCACCTGGTTGAAAGGAAAGTAACCATGACTAATGTTCCTATTGAAGGCATTCTTCTACCTAATGAGAAGCCTAACCACGAATCTCCAAGTAACTGGAAAGAATACTTCAGCTTTAGTACTGACCACAAGGTAATTGGTATTCAGTATCTCGTTACCTCCTTCTTCTTCTTTCTCGTCGGCGGAATCTTTGCGATGGTGATGCGGGGAGAACTGATGACACCCGAATCAGATTTAGTCGATCGCACCGTCTAT
The DNA here is from genome assembly GCF_017114985.1 of Nostoc sp. JL33. Lineage (GTDB taxonomy): Bacteria > Cyanobacteriota > Cyanobacteriia > Cyanobacteriales > Nostocaceae > Nostoc. The sequence goes on from NZ_JABXKP010000100.1 coordinate 193,049, forward strand.
AACGGGATGTTCACCATGCACGGCACCGTGATGCTGTTTTTGTGGACATTTCCCTCCCTCGTTGGTTTTGCCAACTATCTAGTGCCACTGATGATTGGGGCGCGAGATATGGCATTTCCCCGCCTTAACGCCGTCGCCTTTTGGATGGTGCCAGTAGTCGGAATTCTGATGATGGGTAGCTTCTTTGTCCCTGGTGGCCCAGCCCAAGCCGGTTGGTGGTCTTACCCGCCAGTCAGTCTCCAGAATCCCACAGGTAACTTAATTAATGGTCAAGTTATCTGGCTCTTAGCGGTGGCAATATCCGGCGTATCCTCAATTATGGGGGCAGTGAACTTTGTCACCACAATCGTGAAGATGCGGGCCCCAGGAATGGGCTTCTTTCGGATGCCCTTGTTTGTCTGGGGAGTGTTTAGCGCCCAGATTATCCAGCTATTCGGACTACCTGCACTGACAGCTGGTGCAGTGATGTTGCTACTCGACCTCACTGTTGGCACCGCCTTTTTCGACCCCGCCAAGGGTGGCAATCCAGTTATGTTCCAGCATTACTTCTGGTTCTACTCCCACCCCGCGGTTTACGTGATCATTCTGCCTGTCTTTGCGATTTTCTCAGAAATCTTCCCAGTTTATTCACGTAAACCTTTATTTGGTTACAAAGTAGTTGCTATTTCATCCATCTTGATTGCAGCAGTGAGCGGCATTGTTTGGGTACACCACATGTACGTCAGTGGTACATCAGGCTTGATGCGGTTGATTTTCATGCTGACGACAATGTGCGTGTCTGTACCCACAGGAATTAAAGTATTTGCCTGGGTAGCAACTATTTGGGGCGGTAAACTGCGGCTAAATACCCCGATGCTATTTGCCTTGGGCGGATTAATCATGTTTGTCTTCGCCGGCATCACAGGCATTATGCTTTCCTCCGTGCCCGTTGATGTCCACGTTAACAATACCTACTTTGTAGTGGGACACTTCCACTACGTCCTTTACGGCACCGTGACGATGGGCTTATTCGCTGCCATCTATCACTGGTTCCCCAAAATGACCGGGCGGATGTACTCCGAAAGCTGGGGTAAAATCCACTTCTGGTTAGCCTTCATTGGCACCAACCTCAACTTTTTGCCCATGCACCCATTAGGATTGCAAGGAATGCTACGCCGAGTTGCTTCCTACGCCCCAGAGTATCAATTCTGGAATGTCATCGCTAGCCTCGGTGGATTTCTCTTAGGAATGTCCACCTTGCCCTTCATATTCAACATGGTAATTTCTTGGATGCAAGGCGAGAAAGCACCTGCTAATCCTTGGCGGGCAATTGGATTAGAGTGGTTAGTTTCTTCACCCCCCCCAGTAGAAAACTTTGAAGAAATCCCGATCATCATCTCCGAACCCTACGGCTACGGCAAATCAGAACCCTTAACAGCCAACCTCCCAGAATAAACGCAAACTATCGGGAAGACGCAAAAACCCTCCGCGTCCCTCTGCGCTTCCCTTTGCGTTCCTCTGCGTTTCAAATTCCCCTCAAACTAACAGCAAAATGGACACTTATATCAATCCCCATGAATTGCACCACACAGGCGCAGAACATACCCACGACGAAGAAGGCAACAAGATGTTTGGCTTCATCGTCTTCCTCCTCTCAGAAAGCGTCATTTTCCTGAGTTTTTTCGCCGGATATGCGATCTACAAAACAACAACCCCTAACTGGCTACCAGCTGGTGTTACTGGACTAGAAGTAAAAGAACCGGCAATCAACACAGTAATTCTTGTTGCCAGTAGCTTTGTGATTTACTTAGCAGAGCGCGCCCTTCAACGTCATGACTTAGTGAAATATCGCCTGTTTCTGTTGGCAACAATGGCGATGGGAACTTACTTTTTAGTTGGACAGGCGATTGAATGGAACGGCCTCGCTTTTGGGTTCACATCAGGGGTATTTGGTAGTACATTCTATCTACTAACAGGTTTCCACGGTTTGCACGTTTTCACAGGTATCCTGTTACAGTTGATAATTTTAGTGCGATCGTTCATTCCTGGCAATTACGACACAGGTCACTTCGGCGTGAATGCGACTTCGTTGTTCTGGCATTTCGTCGATATTATCTGGATTATTTTGTTTATCCTCATCTATGTTTGGCAATAAATAAGAATGAGGGAGTAACTTCTCCCTCTACTTATTTCTCTTTATTCCAATTCAATTAATGATTGCAACACATCCTTGGGTAAAGACGCGATGAATCGCGTCTCTACAAATGGTATTTGTCCCATTCTTTTTTCAAATTGGTATTAGACTAAATAACTCGTATTTGGCACGATCGCAAAGAAGGCATACTCATACCAAGCAGTCCAAATGAAACTGCGAAGCCATCGCTGACGCTTTTCGGGACTCAATTCATATTCAAACGCGCCACGAGATACATCAATGGAAGATAGGTGAGAGTTGCAACCGCAGCCGTGTTGATAAGTAAAACCGTATTTAGAAGCAATACTTTGCACCTTCATCTGGATAGCAAACACCTTACCTGCATGGAGTATCGCATCCCAAGCGCGTTTGTGTTCGATATCGCGCTGATCAAATCGTAAGGCGCGTTCTTCAAAAACATGATCGCGGTAAATTGGTGCTAGATGCACATGATAGAAGCTGGCTGGTAGTTCACAACCAAACTCATTAAATAAATCTATACCAATGCGAGCCACTTTTACTTCATCAGCGAACTCGATTCCCTTTGATTCCACATCACGGAGAATTTCTGCAAAGTTCGGATAGCTGTGTTTGAGAAAGTCTTGCCCAAAAAACTCTAGAGTTTCCCATGCCAGTTGTGCAAATAGCTGCGAGAATGACGGTATCAAGTGAGCTAGTTGGGGGCGATCGCTAAACAAGTCAACATCACCATGCTCTAATTTATATAAGAACAACTGTGCCATCTCAACATAGCTTTGGGGATGGTCAAGTCCAACACTCGCGCTTCCTCTAGCAATGTCTTGCCATGTAGAAGGTAGTTGAGAAACCTGAACCGCATTTTCTCCAGCAATGACTGCAACAGGAGGACATTCGAGAAGTTGCATCGACAATCTCCTTTAAGACTTTAATCTGTAATTTACCTTAAGCGATCGCTGTATCTGTCTTCTGAACACAATTAAAAATGTTTGACAGACTGTCTTTTGACAGCGATCGTAACTTTACTCATAATATTTTTTCTGGAAAATACTTAGTGCTAATTTGAATACACTTTTAGTTACACTCACTCTATCTTTACGGTTAAATCCACCTAAATCAAAAGACCTCTCCCTGCCTTGAATTAAAGTTCAAGTCTGTCCCTCTTTGAGTCGGAGAGGGACAGGTGAAAGCGTAGTAAAAGCAGGGAGAGGTTTGTCGAACTCACGTTCAATCACGTTCATCTAGTGGTTCAAACGGTCTAGATTTTAAGCACCTGCAATTTTCTTATATATTTTCTCACCCTTAATTATCTCTTCATAGTACTGCTCATAAGGGGTGAACCTGATAGATTCTTGTCGTCCTAAACCCAAGATGCCAAAGGTGCAAAGGCTATTATAAAACAGTTCGTGTACCCGCTTTTGAAGTACCTGATTGAAATATATGAGGACGTTACGGCAAAGGATGACATTAAACTCATTAAAAGAACTGTCAGTTGCTAAATTATGCTGGGCAAAAACAACATTTTCTCTTAGAGATGCTCGAAAAATAGCGTTATCATAAGCTGCTGTATAATATTCTGAAAAAGACTTCTTGCCGCCTGCTTTCAGATAAAGGTGAGTATATTCTTGCATTAGTTTCAAAGAAAAAATACCACTTTTGGCATTTTGTAATACCTTCTCATTCATATCAGTGGCATATATGCGGCAACGGTGGTAAAGTCCTTCTTCTTGCAGTAAAATTGCCATTGAGTAGACTTCTTCACCGGTCGAGCATCCAGCGTGCCAGATGCGAATAAACGGATAGGTTTGTAAGAAGGGGATAACTTGATTTCTGAAGGTGTTATAAAAGCTGGGATCACGAAACATTGATGTGACATTCACCGTCAGAGCAAGCAAAAATCTTTCCAAATAGGCACGATTGTGGAGTAACTGCTCTTGCAATGCAGAGACATTTGCTAACCCTTCTAATTGCATGAACCCCTGAATGCGGCGCTTGAGTGAGGAAAGAGCATAATCACGAAAATCATAACCGTAGTATTGATACAGCCCTTCCAAGAGCAGATGTATTTCGATGTCCTCCAAGGTCGGTTTGGGCAAAGGCATAATATTTATAATTCATAATTCATAATTCATAATTCATAATTCATAATTCATAATTCATAATTATTACCCCAGGTATAAATGGGCTTTTTGAAATAATCATGCCGGACTTTGGGTAATTTCCATAACTAAATTTAGTTGCTCGTTAGCATCAATTAATAATTGATTATATAGCAATCCCAGATAGGTCATAAAGGAAAAATCATCACAATAATCGCCTACTTCTATGGATAAGTAAGCTACGCGCAGTGGAGGCACCAGAAGAAAGAAATAGAGAATATGTTTACAAACAATTTCAGATTGCTGTAAAACTCAAGTAGATTTTACGCCTAAAATAGCTTGCTGAATCAATTAAATTTGCTCACGGTGCTACTTATAGGTTTCAGTTTAACCAAGTGGCTCTTACTACTAAAATACCGATCGCTGTTATTGAAATCCCAGCTAGCAATCTGACTTGAGAGCGTAGATTTTTAATCTCTTGGCTCAGACTTTCTTTCTGTGGTATGGAATATGGTTCAAGTTGTACAACTTCGATAGGTACTGGTTGGGGTGTATTTTGGGGATTTTCAAAAGAAACTTTCGTATGTAGCCAAGTAGTAATCAGTTGGGGACAGTTCTTTTTAAACCAATTTAAAGCTAAGGTTCTAAAAACTGGTTTGGACATTCGGGCAATTAATTTCATCACCCTATTTAAGGGTTTCAAGCGAAGCTTTTGATTGATCAGATTGACTGAACCAACATCATAGAGACAATCCAGAATTAGTTTCACAGTGGCTTCTTCACTGTTAATCAAGTTTTGCAGTAAAAGCAGAACATCATGCATCCGCTCTGCTTCCATATACTTTTCTGCCAAGTTTTCTGGAGGGCTTCCTGAAGGACTTACGGTTGGATTTAGGGTGTTTTGTCTTACTATCGTCATATTGGTAACATAGCAGCCATAATCATGTAAGTACACCTATCTACCGAGAGAAAGATTTTTTATCTAGAGAGAGAACCTAAAAGCCAAAATTTGCTTGTGAGACACATGATTATATCGTCTCTGTAAAAAGGCTATTTGTCTAGTTCCCATGAATCTTTTATCTACTTCTGGGTAAATAAAATTTTTTCTTGAGATGCTAATACCTCAATCTGTGCAACAACCCGTTCTAATTCCTCAATAATTACAGTGGTTTCAGTCTTTCTGAAGGCATCCACAAGCGCCCGATAATACCAAAGAGTACCTTCTTTACGCCCCTGAAAACGTTCCCAAACTGATTCGCCCAAAACGCGATAATCTTTGAGAATAGATTGGGCGTTGTAAAGTTTATCTGCTAATGACACGAGCAAAATTGATGGGGAAGCGCTAGGAATATGAGCAATGTATGCCTCCTTGCGCTGTCGCCAAGGCGGTTTGGGAGTTGTATCAGCGTCAGTACAACCATCTACAATTGCTGTTACATTGTCACCAAAGCGGCGGCGAATTTCTTCTCGTGTTGCGGCGCCACCTTGGTCTTCGATCGCATCGTGTAAGAGGGCTGCGATCGCTTCATCTTCATTTGCCCCGTATTCTAAAGCAATACTAGCCACACCTAATAAATGGGCAACGTAAGGGACACCTGAACCTTTACGAACTTGGTTGGCGTGCAGTTGAGTGGCGTAGGTGAGGGCTGCGGTAAAACGTTCTGAGAGCATTGTATAAAATGAGTTAAGAGAACTCCACCTCATAAAGGATTTCTGTCAATTCTATAACAAACCGCTCCAGGCTTCGAGGTCGCAAAGGATGAGAGGGCTACAGAGCTAAAATTGAAATATCTATCAAGCTTACTATGGCGTGATCATGACCAGCGAAAAAATAACGGTGCAGTCTTTATATACTGTCACTGATGAAGAATTAATGCTGATGAGTTCGCAAAATCCAGAACTGCGCTTTGAACGCAATGCTAATGGAACCTTAGAAACTATGCCCCCAACTGGTGGAATTTCTGGTAATCGAGAAATAAAAGCAGGAGCCTATTTGTTGAATTGGGTAGAAAGTCAGGATTTAGGTGAAGTTTTTAGTTCAAGTACTGGTTTTAGATTAGCAAATACTGCTGTCAGAGCACCTGATGCTGCTTTTGTGGCTAAAGGACGTTTGCCAGAAGGTTGGGATGAAGAAGAAGACAAATTTATTAATTTAGCACCCGACTTTGTAATTGAAATTCGTTCTAAAAATGATAGTTTGGGAAAACTCAAAGCGAAGATGGAAGAATATATTACTAATGGTGTTCAATTAGGATGGTTAATTGATAGTAAAAATCAACAAGCTTTAGTCTATCGCCGGGATGGTTCAATTACTCAATATCCAGCTACGGCAATCTTGAGCGGTGAAGATGTTGTGCCTGGGTTTACCTTGGCTTTGAAAAAATTATTGTAAAAGCGATGCTTACGGCTGGCTACACCTACGCATTTTATACTAATCTTATCTGATCATGCGCCAAACCAAAATTTGATTCTAAAGTAGGCTGCGAACTTTTTTTATTAATCAGATTTCAGCGAAAGTTCCTAAACAAGCAATATAACTACTAAATTCAATATATTCAATCTTTCTTTTGAGTGATATCTGAGGACAAGCTATTCTGCATCTACGCCTTAAAAACTCTGAATACAAAAGCAAAAATTTTGATTATTATAAATATTTTAATTCTACTTTTAGATAGACAAGATTTAAATCTATATTCCATCGTCAGGTAGATAAAATACAGGTGGTAATTTGTTAACTTTATTAAAGAATTATGCTATTTGAATAGGAGTTAATTTAATAATGGCAGACAGTCCTGGATTAGGAGAGCAGGCTCTGAATAAAGCGGCAGAAATAGGATTATCTAGCCAATTAGATGAAGTAGAAAATTTAGATGTAGACATCAAAACCGATCCTCTGAAACTGGTTCAGGGTGAGGTGGATGCAGTGACGATTGAAGGTCAAGGCTTGGTTATGCAGAAAGACCTCCGCATGGAGGAATTGCAAATGCAAATGACTAGTGTTGCCATCAATCCTCTGAGTGTGGCTTTTGGCAAAATTGAACTCACTAAACCTACTGAAGCTAATGCACAGGTTGTGTTAACCGAAGCTGATATCAATCGCGCCTTTAACTCAGAATATGTGCGATCGCAACTGCAAAGCCAAAAAATCCACGTTAACGGGGAACTCAGGACTATTGAACCTCAACATGTAGACTTTCGACTACCTGGCGATGGGAAAGTAGCACTAAATGCCAGCATTAAATTAGTAGAAACTGGTGAAAATCAGCAAGTTGCTTTTTCCGCAGTTCCCAGGATCAGCGGCAATGGAAAAACAGTTACTTTGGAAAATGTCGAGTATGGCGAAAGTGAGGAAATATCGCCAGAGTTGACAAAAGCTTTGATAGATCAAACTAGCGAAATTCTGAATTTGAGTAACTTCGATTTAGAAGGAATCAGCCTGCAAGTTAACCAATTAAAAGTAGAAGTAGGTAAACTAACCCTACAAGCTGAAGCTTATGTTGAAAAAATTCCTTCAGCTTAAAATATAGTACACTAAGAAATTTAGGATACTAATAATGGAAACTACAGACACAACGCAAACAGGTTCAACACCTTTCCCAAATATTCCACCAGTTATTGAAAGTAACGATAGTGAGTATCTTGATACTGGCGTACCTAGCACAGTTGCGATCGCAGGACATCCCCTACATCCCCTGACTGTAATCTTTCCCATCGCCTTTTTAGCCGCAGCCTTGGGAAGTGACGTCGGTTACTGGTTAACTCATGATTTCTTTTGGGCTAGGGCTTCGCTATGGTTAATCGGACTCGGATTAGGTCTAGGCTTAGTCGCAGCAGGAACCGGTCTGAGCGACTTTTTGAAAATTGAACGAGTTCGCAAGCGTACCGCCGGTTGGGTGCATTTGATACTTAATGTTTCTATCCTAGTTTTATCACTCGTCAACTTTCTCCTGCGTTTGGGCGACGCTGAGTCCCGAATACTACCTTGGGGACTGTTAATCTCGCTCCTTGTTGGTACGCTGACTAGCGCTTCCGGGTGGTTCGGTGCCGAACTCTCCTATCGCCACAAAATCGGTGTAGTGGGTGCTGGTAGCAGAAGATATCCATAACGAAGTTAGCACTTACGCACAAGAGATCGCCCAAAAATCTTCCAAAACCTCAAAGAGTCCTATCAGACATCCCTCTCCTTAGTAAGGAGAGGGACAGGTTTTACCTAGTAAAACCAGGGTGAGGTATCTCAGGGGCTATGAGACTTAACCGTAAATTGCCTCACCAAAGCCTTGTGTACACCGTAGCTTTTTAAGGGGGGAATGCGCTACGCAAACGATGTTTCAGGTTTTCCATTCGTAAGTCGGAAGTAATTGGTAATTAAAATCCAAAATTACGAATTATTAAGAAAGAGCAGTACAGAGGCTAAGATTTTGCTTAGTCTTTAGCCCTGAGAAAATGCGCCCAAATCGTAACCAAACAATATTTATTATTCTTTCTGCGCTCATCGTTGTACCGATGGGCTTTTTGTTTAAATACTACACTGGGCCTGCCCATGAGTGGTTTAATGACTACGGAGCAGCTGTATTTTACGAAATATTTTGGTGTCTGTTCGCATTTTGGTTTTTCAGAAGTCGGGCGGCGGTAATCCAAATTCCTATATGGGTTTTTGTCATCACCTGTATACTAGAATTCTTGCAACTTTGGCATCCGCCACTCTTAGAGGAAATTCGCGCCACCTTGATAGGTAAATTGTTACTTGGTACTACCTTTGTTTGGTGGGATTTTCCTCATTATGTATTGGGTTCTGTTTTAGGTTGGTTGTGGCTGCGACAATTACACGGAATAGGTTATGCAAAAAAAAGTCAAGGTTAAACCTAATTCAAAACAGCAAAAGATTGAAGAACAACCTGATGGCAGTTTAACTGTGTATTTAAAATCGCCCCCAGTCGATGGTAAGGCGAATCAAGAGTTAATTAAACTATTAGCAGAGAAATTTGATCTACCCAAATCTCATATCAGAATTAAATCAGGTTTGTCCTCCCGGCAAAAGCTGATAGAAATTGATACAGATATTTAATTGCTGTTTAGTAACACATTCTAAGAAAACTCTATCTGTCTCCTGAATGTGAGCCTATATCCCACCCAATACATCCTCTGCCAAAGCCAAGAAATGAGAAACAGAAACTCGCAAAACCGAATTTTTATCAAGAAGTAAAGGCTTTAACTAATAAACCTCTTGCAAAAATACTTGAACCGCCAGGGACTTGAGTCCCTGGCTAATAGCAAAACTCCGTTGAAACGGACTAAAAATACTGTCATTAGTCGGTTTGAACCGACTTGAGCTATAAGAAAAGGAAATTTATTTCCGGGCAGGTGTTTGACTTTTGCAAGAGGTCTAATTACTAATACACTAAAGGCGTCACTTTCCTGAAGGCGATGCCTGCCCGAACGTGCAAATAATGTCGGACTACATCCTACTTCTTCTTTGCCGCCCATGTTGCACTTCCCAATGGACTTGCGTTCGGATCTGTTGTTGGTGCTGGACCGGAAAACCGTGGTGCGGCACTGGGTCGTTGACCTTTAGCTATAAGCGCCACCTCTAAGTTCCTCAAGGCAGTTTTCTCCTTTTCAATCCGAACGGCATGTCCTGGATTAGCTCCTCCATGGTTAAGTGCCGATACTTCTCGATATCCAATTGATTTCTTCATTATATTAATAGCTGTATCCAAATTATTGTGGGTGGGAGACGCCTCATTTCCCAACAAGTTCATTGCCCAATCAACATCATCTTTCAAGCCTTGTACTGACTCGTTGGCGGTCGGTTGATTCTTGGGTGCCAGTTGTAATACTAGATTCTTGGCTGGTACAGTGCATTCAAACTTTGCTTGAATCGGTTGCTGTGATGATACATAAGAACTATTTACAGAAACATTTGCTAGGTGATGACCGTAACGGTCAGCTTTTTCTAGAGAACTCCGCCATAAGTCAGTTTTTTTTGTTTGTAAAACAGTCGATCTTTCTTGTTGTTGTGGTGTAACCATATTATTTTTGTTATTTTTGGATTGAATTTTTAGTTTTGTAGCTTCAAACCTATCCTGTTGATATTGTTGATTTTCTATATTATATTGCTGTGTTAGGGCTGCGTTAGAGTCCTTAACCTTTTGAGTATTGTGTATTGAAGTATCAGGATTGCTGTTACTTTTTCTGCTGACCTGCTGCTGATAGCTCATAAATCCCTGAAATAAAATGCAGAATCTAAAATATTGTAGTTACCAGTAATACTAACTTATAAGTAGGCAGGTACGAAAAAATAAACCTATGTAAAGATAAGTAAATACGGAGAACCAGCCAATACATCCATGCAAAGAAGTGCAGGACTTATAGACAAAGTGGGAACACATGGGTTTGTACATCTTCTTTTTACCCAAATACTGCTCTGAAATCAACCCAATAGAATTAGAGTGACAACACCTCAAAAAAGATGAACTGGTAGGACAAATGTTTAATATTTAATTGAAATTTTCTTATTATTTTAATACCTCAACTCTTGGAGACGAACGCGAGTGCGTCTACACGTAGCTTCCGTTTCAGGCGGGCTTTAAATTCCCATCTGAAACAGTCTTGAATGCAAGAATTTTGAATTTTAAATTGTTTAAGGTTGTGTAATACTGATATACCTGGGTTGAGCTTTGACGAGTTCTATCCAAGCTTGGATAGCAGGAAATTGTGTTAAATCGAACCCTCCTTCATCAGCTACATGAGTGTAAGCGTACAAGGCAATATCAGCAATCGTGTAACACTCCCCCACAAAAAAAGTGTGAGAAGTTAAGTGGAGTTCCATCAAGTTAAGTGCTGCATAACCTAGTTCATGTTTTTGCTTGATAGCTTCACTATATTCTTCAGTTTTACCTAAAATAGAAATCCAAAATCTTGATTTAGCAATAAAAGGTTCATGGCTATACTGTTCAAAACATAACCATTGCAGCACCTGCGCTCGTAAAAATCGGTCATAGGGTAAAAATTCTGTGCATTCACTCAGATACACCAATATGGCATTTGATTCTGCCAAGTATTTCCCTGGTTTAATTTCCAGAAGGGGTATCTTACCGTTAGGATTTTTACTTAAAAATTCTGGTGTTCGAGTCTCGCCTTTCAAGATGTTAAGCTCTACCCTCTCAAAAGGCATACCTAGTTGCGTCAATAAAAGACGTATCTTATAACCATTGCCAGAGGGTAAAAAATCATACAAACGTAATACTTCCATGCTAAAATACAGTTAAGAATATGTTGATAAGTGAAGTAAAGTGAAGGTTGAAAATATAATATTTTACCAAAATATTTTCCCAAAACCGGATAATTGTTTTGTTATTTGGCTTCTGAGTACTAGAGAAAATCATTAAAAAAATAAAAAAAGTATTATTTTTTTCTAGATTGAGATGTTTAATTTAGTTAGTGGTCGAGAATAAAAGTATGTGTGGAAGATTCACTCTAAACCAGTCGGCAGCAAGTTTAGCTCAAGTTTTCCATGTTGAGCCAGTTCCAGATTTAGCAGCAGAATATAACATTGCACCTACGCAAATGGTGGCAACAGTGTTACAAAATCCCGAAAGCGAAAAGCGTGAATTTAAGCAGTTGCATTGGGGATTAATTCCGTCATGGGCCAAAGATGCAGGAATGGGGGCAAAGCTGATTAACGCTAGGGCAGAAACTGTTGCCGAAAAACCTTCTTTTCGTTCGGCTTTTAAGCATCGACGCTGTTTAGTGCTAGCTGATGGCTTTTATGAGTGGCAAAGGCAACAAGGCAAAAAGCAGCCATTTTATTTTCGCCTTCAAGATGGGGAACCCTTCGGCTTTGCAGGTTTGTGGGAGAAATGGCGATCGCCTGCTAACGAAGAAATAATCTCTTGTACAATTTTGACAACGGCAGCTAACGAATTACTCCAACCTATCCACGAGCGGATGCCAGTGATTCTAGAGCCAAAAGATTACGATTTATGGCTAGATTCCCAAATGCAAACGCCCCAAACCCTACAGCAGCTATTGCGTCCCTATCTAGCGTCAGCAATGACTGCGTATCCAGTTAGCACCTTGGTAAACAACTCTCGGCATAATAGTCCAGAGTGCATCATCCCACTCAGTGAGAAGAATGCCCCCACAAATCAGTTAAATTAGCTATTGAGTGTGCTAGGGGATTGGCGAGATGAGGGAGATGGGGAACAGGGAAAAAAACTATTGATAATTGCCCAATGCCCCATGCCCAAAGCCCAATGCCCCATGCCCAAAGCCCCAATCCCCAATCCCCAGAGACTACTATGCCAAGAACACAAAAGAACGATAATTTTGTTGACAAATCCTTTACAGTGATGGCGGATATCATCCTAAAGATCCTGCCAACCAATAAAAAAGCTAAAGAAGCGTTTGTTTATTATCGAGATGGCATGTCAGCCCAAGCAGAAGGGGAATATGCTGAAGCATTAGAATATTATGAAGAAGCTCTAACACTAGAGGAAGATACCAGCGATCGCGGCTATATTCTCTACAATATGGGGCTAATCTATGCCAGCAACGGTGACCACAACAAAGCCTTAGAACTGTATCACCAGGCAATTGAGTTAAACCCACGTATGCCCCAAGCTTTGAACAACATCGCCGTGATTTATCACTACCAAGGCGAAAAGGAGAAAGAATCTGGAGATAACGAGGCTGGCGAAGCACTCTTTGACCAAGCAGCAGACTATTGGATTCGAGCTATTCGCATGGCTCCCAATAACTACATCGAAGCTCAAAACTGGTTGAAAACCACCGGGCGATCGCAAATTGACGTATTCTTCTAATAGTGATGAGTTAAGAATTATAAATCATTCACTCCTGTACAGACGCGATTAATCGCGTCTCTCCTCACTCCTGTACAGACGCGATTAATCGCGTCTCTCCTAACTAAAAAAAATATGATTGACCAAGAACAAGTTCATAAAGTAGCTAATCTTGCTCGTTTAGAATTGACTCCCGAAGAAGAGGAACAATTCACTACCCAGTTAGGAAGTATTCTGGATTATATTCAACAGTTAGATGAACTTGATGTTAGCAATGTGCCCCCAACAACGCGGGCAATTGATGTCAGCAACATCACACGAGAGGATGAATTGCAACCCTATCCTGACCGACAAAGCATCCTCAACAGTGCGCCTGAACAAGAAGGCGAATTTTTCAAAGTTCCAAAAATCCTCAACGCTGAATAGTCAAAAGTGAGCCAGCGCGGGAACAGGGGGTTCCCCCCATGAGCGACTGGCGTTAGCGAGCTTGCGTACTCCTGCGGAGGACAAGCTACGCGCAGCGTCTGTCTGCGACACGCTGCGCGAACGTAGAGAGCGTTACCCCGAAGGAGTCAAAAGTCAAAAGTTTTGACTTTTGACTTTTGACTTTTGACTTCCCCGTTCGCGCAGCGTCCCGTAGGGAAGGGGCCGACCGTGCCAATTTTAGATTAAAGAATTAAAGAATTAAAAATTATTTCGGTTCATACCCGCCCCTTGCAATGCCCTGAGCAAGCCGTTGGTTAAGCGGAACAATCCAAAATCCAAAATTTAAAATCCAAAATTGTTTGACTGTTGACTAATAACTAAGGAGATAATTATGGGTTTGGGAATTCTTAAGGATGGTCAGTGGATATCTCAAAGAGATCAAGAAGACTCAGAAGGTAAATTTATCCGTCCATCAACTACTTTCCGCAACCACATTACAGCTGATGGTTCTAGTGGGTTGAAAGCTGAAGCAGGGCGCTATCATCTGTATATTTCTTGGGCTTGCCCTTGGGCGTGTCGCACCGCTATTATCCGCCAATTGAAAGGACTCCAAGATGTCATTGGGTTATCAGTCGTTGCAGCAGAAATTGATCAGAATAGCTGGGAATTTGGTAATGAACCGGGGTGCATTCCCGATACAGTCAACGGGAGTCAATATCTTTGGCAACTTTATCTAAAAGCTGACCCTAACTATAGCGGTCGGGTGACAGTTCCAGTTTTATGGGATATCCAAAATGGGACAATTGTCAATAATGAATCCCGCGAAATCATTCGGATGTTTGATACAGAATTCAATGCTTTCGCTAAACAAAATATCAATTTTTATCCAGAACATTTACAAAAAGTAATTGACGAGACAATTGATAAAATTTATCAACCAATAAATAACGGTGTCTACCGGGCGGGATTTGCTACCACTCAGTCGGCTTATGATGAAGCAGTAACGGAATTATTCACCGCTCTCGACTACTGGGAAAAAGTATTGGGAAATCAACGCTATCTTTGCAAAAATCAAATTACTGAGGCGGACTGGTGTATGTTCACTACTCTGTTTCGTTTCGATGTAGTTTATTATGTGCATTTCAAATGCAACTTACGCAGGATTGTAGATTATCCGAATCTGTGGAATTATCTCAAAGAACTTTACCAACTGCCGGGAGTTAAAGAAACTTGCAATCTTGACCACATCAAACGGCATTATTACAGAAGCCACCCCCAAGTTAACCCAACTCGCATCGTCCCAAAAGGGCCACTGATTGATTTTGATGCGCCCCATAACCGAGATAAAATATTTGCTTGATTAACACTACTGACCTTTAACTGTTTTGTTCGCTTGTCGCGTCATCGCTTCATGAGTATTACATGCAGCCCAGAACTTAGTGCCATTCATCTAGGGTAAAAAATTTAAAAGCGTTAATTTTTGCAAAATCTACGTGATCCAGTACAAATACTCTAAATTACAGTAATTCGATAAAGTTTAGAGGATATTTGAAAAGTCCTTTTGTCGAGTTTGAAAACAACTAGCAGCGTTACGGGGTTCTTCTTTTAAGAGAAGTTACAAAAATTCGGTTTCATCTTCGGTTAGAGCGCCCAACAGTAGACGATGGTGAAGATCCCCAACACCCGGATGTGACCCCGTAAAGGCAGGCAAAAGGGGGCCGTTAAATAATTAACTTGTGAAAAAGGTCTTCGTGAGTTTCTACGGTTATAACAGAAGGCGACATTAGGATACACTGGCTTTTGAATAGACCGGAAGTTCAGCAGCAACAAACAAAATCGCTGCTGGTGACTTCCTGCCTAATATCCTATCGCTTTTTGCTGTATGAAACTTACTCAAATCTACGGCAAGTCTCCCTCAAGAAGGTTTCTTAGCATCTAAAAAGACTCCCACTGTTTTGAGGCTATAGCCTTAGAATATTTACAAGCTTTACTTACGAATTACCTCTCTCTAGAGAAAGTACCGTTTTTAGTGTCTAAGCTGACATTCTAACCTGTTTCTATTGGTATCTGTGTAGCTTAACAAATCAACGGATTCATTAATATTAAGCCTGTTTTACTATTTAGTTTCTTACCCTGACCTATTAGACAGCTAGAGTGTTCATTTCACTTTGTTCAATAGCTTTTAGCCCTTATCGCTCCCATGCTGACCCATCACCGCAAGCCCGTGTGCTTATCACTTATTTCCACTGACCTACCAATTTGGTCTGTTGTGGAAACTGCCGCGACATTGTATCAAAAAGATACTGATAGATTCCATTTGCTGCTGACCGCACCGCCCCTAATTAGCTGTGAAGTAGAAAGCGTCGTAAGTCCAGAGGATACACTTCCCCAAAGTAAGAGCAAAGCTTACGCGCCTAACAGTCCCAGAATTTTGTGGCTGGAGATTTCCCCTTATCGGGTTATCATGACCATGCAAGGTAACGCTCAAGTGAGTTATCGTCACTTTTGGGAACGGGGCGTTTATGGCATTAGTCGCTATTGGTTGCCAACTGAGTCCTTGCAACCTAACAATCCGATTCGTTTACGAAATTTTACTAGTAGCCTAATTCTCAACGGACATCCCTTGCCAGAGCATTTGCGGCTGGAATATGAATTGTGGGCAGAAAAAGTCCAGCTAGGATGCTACATACTGAATTTGGAAATTAAACATTGATAGTTATGGGGAGTGGGGAGTGGGGAGTAGGAAGAGATGCGATTAATCGCGTCTCTACTAGGGAGTAGGGAAAAGTTTTCCCAATACTCAATGCCCTGTTTGGCCTGTTTGGCCTGTTTGGCCAATTCCCCATTCCAAATCCCTTTCAACCAAAATAACTGGGTTGGTTTCCAGGTTTCCATTTAATATTGCAACCAACACTCGGCTTTTGCTCACTCGTAACAGGTTTACCCGCCAGCACTGCTTCAATGGCTGCGCGTAAATCTGCGCCTGTTACGGGTTTACCATTACTGGGGCGGCTATCATCTAATTGTCCCCGATAAACAAGTTGCCGATCGCTATCAAATACAAAAAAATCTGGTGTGCAAGCTGCTGTGTAAGCCTTTGCGGTTTCCTGGCTCTCGTCGTAGCATAAGGTAAAATTAAACCCTTGTTCTGTGGCAAATGCTTGTAACGACTCTGGCGCATCATCTGGATAATTTTTTGCATCGTTAGCACTAATGGCAACGATCGCTAAATCACCTGTAAAATAATCTTTTCCTAACTGCACTAATTCTTGTTGAATGTGCTTGACAAATGGGCAATGCCGACAAATAAACATTACCAACAGCGCTTTTTTATCTGCGAAGGTGGAAAGTGAAGTTGCCTTTCCTGATACTACTTCAGGTAGATTAAAATCTGGTGCTTTTGTGCCTAGCGGCAACATAGTCGAAGCAGTTAAAGCCATAGTTCACCCTATATTTTTACGCTGATAACGGCTTTTGCTATCAGTATATTTTTACTCTACCACTAAGTTTTCCATAAATTAAGAGACGGTAAATTTACCGTCTCTTATATTTGTTGAGAATTAATTTATAGAAATAAGTTTTTACAGACTTGCCAAAATACCAATGATACCGTGTCCTGTGAATACTTCTAATGCTATCAGAGAGACAAAACCAATCATTGCTAAACGACCGTTGAGCATTTCTGCGTAAGGAGTAAAGCCTGTGCGATCGCCTTGCTCATCTATATAAACCTTTGGCTCGATCGCAAAGTTGTTCAGTTTCCCTTGGTCGTCAATTATAGCAGTGTTTGTACGCATGGATTTTTCCCTGTCTTCTCTGTTATGTAAATAACTGTAACAAAGTTATTAATTTTTGTAAAGTATCTTAATCTGCTTAAGTAGAAGTCCCAACCAGAGATATGATCGTGGATCGAGTTAAAAGCTATGTATAACAAGCAGGCTCCGCTCCTTCTGCGTAAGCAATCTCAGTTACCAATCCATTCCCCAACAGCTAATGCATCGATTTCGAGTAGAGGTTATTGCCAAAACACCAAACCCGCAGCAGGTGATTTATGCCGCGATGCACCAGGACTATACTGATGGGTTCGTGTTTGATGAGCGCGACTCCTGGCCCTCGGAGTCACAAAGCGGCGAAGTAATTGTTAAGCGACTTTTAGCGGGTGAAAGGGGACACTATGGCCCTCTAGAGCATCCCCAGATTGTTTTCAACTGTGGCTACTTTCCCCACAGCGTGATGCAGCAGGCCCGTACTCATCGCGTAAGTGTATCATTTGATGTACAATCTTTCCGGTACACAGGCAACCAATTTATTGATGTAGTAGAAGGTAAGAAAGATATAGAAGATGTTTTTTACCTACGTCCCGTTGGTTATTACACTGATAGGCAAGGCAAAAAATACCACTATTCACCAGAGCAACGAGCAGCAGATTTGGAGTGGTGTCTAGAAGCAGCTAAACGATATAAAGCTGATTTTGAGGGTGGAATGTCCGAAGAACATGCAAGAGGTAAAGTACCTTTTGATTATCGTCAGCATTTTGTAGTTAGTTTCAATTTAAGGTCTTTCTTACATTTTTGTGACCTGAGAAATAAGAAAGATGCTCAACTTGAAATTCAAAAGTTGTGTGAAATGATGTGGCCTCATTTTGAAGATTGGGCACCTGCGATCGCACAATGGTATGAAAAGCAGCGTCTAGGTAAAGCAAGATTAGCACCATAATCATATTTTGGCACAATAAATTCATACTGAATTCTGACGCCTCGGCGGAGCAATCCAAAGCTCCGCTCCTGAGTTCTGAATTCTTCTTATAAAAAATTTCTTAAATGCTTTCATGCGTCGAGATTCAATATTTTACAAACTGTTTCAACAGTCTCCCACTTTACTGTTTGAACTAGTGGCAAATCCTCCAACCAATGCAGATAGCTATCGTTTTGATTCAGATTTAGAGCGATCGCACAATCGTATGAAAAGTAGCATCTAGGTAGAGCGAGATTAGATACCTACTGGCTACGTTACAATTCAAAACTCAAACTTTTATTTATTTTGAATTGCTTAGACTTTAGCCAGGGTAACAAGTTCTAGCTGCTCCTAGTAACCCAAGTTGCGGGTTATAAATCTCCGAGTTCCTTGCACGTGGAGATTGATGCGATCGCCAACAACAAACTGTGCGGATGCGCCAGGCACCTTAAGCAGGTCGTCGGTGATAGCATAGATCGCAATTGTTTCATTTAACATCTGCCCCTCCTAATTTTCGTGCCTGGAGGGGATTTTATTGCTTAAGTGGTCGCGTGTCATCACCAGACTGCATAACTAGCAACTTGGGTTAATACATCATCCAAGATAGACCCTGGATATGAAGGAAAACTTTCCATCACAGTTTTCAATTTAGGTAAAAGAACGATTGAAGTTAAGAAAGGACAAGTTTTTTGTACACTTTATGTAATTGATGTCAAAGAAGGAGTTATTCCTTATCAGAAAGGGTCTAAAAAAATTGCCGGAAACTCTAGAAAGAATTTATTAAGTAGAGTGAGAGATTTTATTGATACAAATCAGACCTACTTTACTATTATCTTAACTATTGCAACCATAGTTTTAACAATAGTTCAAATTGTGCAGCCTTTAGGTAAACAGGAAATACAGACACTTCCTAAAGAAAGCAGAGAGAAAATTAAATAATTCTTTTGAAGCTTAAACCTTAGCTAAAGTTACACCCTTTAGCTGGTCTTGATACTTCCCCTGGCGTGCTTCATAATTTACAGCACATGGTTCTCCTTCCAAAAACATCAACTGTACTATTCCTTCACTGGCGTAAATGCGGCAATCAGCGCTAGAAGCGTTGGATAACTCTAGTGTCAAATAACCGCGCCAAGCAGCTTCGGCTGGAGTTACATTTGCAATTATTCCACAGCGAGCATAAGTACTTTTACCTATACAAATTACTGTAATATTATCTGGTATTTCCAGCCTTTCAAGGGCAACCCCAAGCCCATAGGAGTGGGCAGGCAGAATGAAGTATTTGCCATTAACATCTGTATGGAGTTCTGTTCGCTCCAAGTTTTCAGGATTAAAATTCTTAGGATCTACTACAGTGCCTGGAATATGCCTAAAAATACGAAAGTCATCTGGTGATAGCCTGATGTCATAGCCAAAGCTGCTAAGACCAAATGAAATTACAGGTAAATTCTCAAGGTGACGTATTAGGCTCGGCTCAAAGGGCGAAATCAAACCCTGTTGAGCCATTTCAGTAATCCAGATATCGTTCTTAATCACAAGTTCGCTGCTAACGTTAATTCCAACCGACTCGATATATTAGCACAAACCGAGTATTTTGTTTAAGGTCGATAACTCCGACGGATTTCTGTAATTTGATCTGCCACATCGAGGAGAGATTTAGGCATCTCTGGCCCTGTGAGAATGATATCGACGTGGGGAGGGCGTTTTGCCAGAAACGCTAAAA
Organism: Nostoc sp. JL33; assembly: GCF_017114985.1. Lineage (GTDB taxonomy): Bacteria > Cyanobacteriota > Cyanobacteriia > Cyanobacteriales > Nostocaceae > Nostoc. Next base: position 212,978 of record NZ_JABXKP010000100.1, read on the forward strand.
CTTCCGTTTCAGGAATTAAACCAAAGTTAATCGCTAAACTTAACTCATCTAAGACAACGAGAGAATACTTACTCTCACACACTACCTGCTGTGTATACTGCCACAGTTTTTGTAAGGCTTGGTTTTCCGCATCGTCTAAATGTGGTGTATCAATACAACGAGGCAAATCACAGCGAATCCAATCTAAATTTTGTCCTAATTGTATAGGTCTTTCCTGTCCTTGACGAATACCTCCTTTGAGGAACTGCACTATTAATACTGGCGTTCCTTGTCCAGCTATTCTCAGTGCTTGAGCCATCACGCTCGTAAAAAAGTTGCGATGGGAGCTAGTGAAAACTTGCACTAGTCCCTCAACTGGATATGGTAAGGTAAGGGTTGAATTTATACTTTGGGTTTCTAGCTGGGCAACCATAGGGTAAAGTTCAAAAAGTTACAATAAATTAAAGGTTTGTGCTGGCGGTACTTATGACAAATCTGCGTGTATAATCAATCTGTTTTTCACAGGTGTGGTAGATTTGGCAAATTTCATTCTTAGTCAAACACTACGTTTGTACTGAAGTCAAGAGTTATTTTCGTCTTTTCTCTGAAAGTAGTTGTAAAAATGAAAACACATGAGTTAGAGTTCCAATTATTTAAAAAAGCTGGGTATAACGGCTGAAAATCGCTAAATGTTAGATTTCCCGGTTGTTTGGGCAAAACAGACTTAGCAAGTAGTGAATTTGACAGGATGAGGAGTTAATTGTTGTGAGATTGGTGATTCTGGGAGGTTCAGGATCGGGGAAAAGCACTCAAGCACAAAGGCTTTGCAGATACTTTGATATTCCTTTGATTTCTACAGGTGAGATTTTACAAGAAGCAATATCTGGCGATAATCTGCCATCGGAGTTTCGATGGTCAAAAACCGATCCCCTGACTTCTCTTTCGGTTTACCCTAGCCTCAGTGAACTAGGTTACCACGCACAGGCATACGTGGAAAAAGCGGAGTTAGTTCCAGACGAAATGATCATTGAATTGATCCAAATTCGCCTCAGACAACCAGATATTAACTGCGATTGGGTCTTAGAAGGCTATCCCCGTACTGCCTTACTCGCTGAAGAATTAGATTTTTTCTTGGATGATTTAGGGCAAAAGCTAGATTGGGCAATTTATCTCCAAGTCCCAGAAGCTGTCATGGTTAGCCGATCCTTGGGGCGATCGCTACCAGATGACCAAGCCGAAATCGTGCAACGCCGTGTAGAATTATTTTACGATCGCACCATTCCAATACTTGAATATTACGACCGTCGTCGCTGCCTATTGACCATCAACGGCGACCAGTCACCAGAGATGGTGCAGCAAAATATTTTAACTCTGCTTTCAGTTCCTTAGATAAAAAAGCAGGGGAGACAAATCAATTCATAATTCATAATTCATAATTCATAATTCAAAATTAAAGAATTTCTGCCTCCTCTTTCCCACTCCCCACTCCCCACTCCCCACTCAGATGATTTGCAACACTAAGGTAATCTTAAGGCAGTATTCTAAAACTTGAGGCAACTCCAATGGCTTGGCAGCGTCCTGACGGTCGTCTTCCCTACGAACTACGTCCGATCAGCTTTCACCCCAATTTCACCCGCTTTGCCCCCGGTTCTGTTCTCGCAAGATGCGGTGATACGCAAGTACTTTGTACTGTTAGCGTTAATAAGGGAGTTCCGAAGTTTCTTGAAGGAACTGGTAAAGGCTGGCTAACTGCTGAGTACCGAATGTTACCATCTGCTACCCAAAAACGGCAAGAAAGGGAATTATTGAAATTATCTGGACGGACGCAAGAAATTCAACGTCTAATTGGCCGCAGTTTACGCGCAGCAGTGGATTTTGAGGCACTGGGAGAACGCACGCTGACTGTGGATGCTGATGTGTTGCAAGCAGATGCTGGAACTCGGACAACAGCCATTACAGGCTCGTTTGTGGCGTTGGCTCATGCGATTTCTAAATTGTTGCAAGAGGGGGTGTTGGAGCGATCGCCTCTGTGTGGACAGATCGCAGCAGTTTCCGTAGGATTACTGGAGGGAGAGCCATTTTTGGATCTGGATTATATCGAAGATGTGGCTGCAACAGTAGATTTTAATGTGGTAATGAATCAACATTTGGGAATCATTGAAGTCCAAGGAACAGCCGAAGAAGGCAGCTTTAGCCGCACTCAGTTGGATCAACTGCTAGATGTCGCCCAAAAAGGAATTCAGGAATTGTTAATTGCCCAACGTGAAGCGATCGCTGACTGGGACGCACTGTTTGTGATTAATTAGTTTTATTAATTTTTGATAAGAATTAATAAATGTATCCGATGTGGCGTTAATCAACAAAGTATCAAGTAACTGGGTGTAAAGAAAAATAATCACCAGAGTAGTTACTACGACAGACTACTGATAAATTACCGTTGAAGGTGATACGGTGCGTCTACGTTTTTCCAGCCTACCGAATCCACGATGTTAAATGTTTCAAAAGTTAAAAAGGGGGATTGTAATAAATTCGGTATTGTATTGCTGTAAGCCAGCAATATGATCATGAAGCCATGAACAAAACCATTGAAGTTCTACCGGATCAGCCAGCACTGGTTGCACGAGCGCTAGAATTAATTCTGTCGAAGTTAGAAACTGCCATTGAGCAGCGTGGTCAGTTTACCATCGCCTTATCTGGCGGGAGTACACCTAAACCGTTATACGAAGCGATTGCTAATCAAAAACTGCCTTGGGATAAAATTCATATATTCTGGGGGGATGAGCGTTACGTACCAGCAGATCATCCCGATAGCAATGAACTGATGGCGCGGCGTGCGTGGCTAGATCGTGTTGACATCCCAGCAGCTAACATTCATGCCGTACCAACTTTAGAAGCTAATCCAGAACTGGCTGCTACCAAGTATGAACAACATCTCAAAGAATTTTTCAATTCTTCTGGGGTCGAGTTTCCCTCCTTGGATGTAGTATTACTAGGAATGGGTGATGATGCACATACCGCATCTTTGTTTCCCCACACAGAGGCTCTCAAAGTACGCGATCGCCTAGTTACTGTGGGTAACAAAGACGAAAACCCTCGGATAACTTTCACATACCCCTTTATCAACTCTGCTCGCAGCGTGATTTTTGTGGTTGCTGGTGCTAATAAACGACCAGCTTTGGCGCAAGTCTTTGCACCTGTAGCCGATGACTTCACTTACCCATCTCGCTTAATTCAGCCCCAAGGAGAACTTTGGTGGCTGCTGGATGCGGCAGCAGGTTTGGAACTCCAACATTGAATTTGGCCAAACAGAGCAATTCAATTTTGGATTGAGGATTTTGGATTAAATTTCAATTCTAAAATCTAAAATCTAAAATCTAAAATTCTTGCTCTCCCTGCTCCCCATTCCCCGTGTCAGAGCGTCCAATTCATTGTTCCATCACCAGTAATTGCTAGAATTTAAAGCTAGGGCCGCCCTCTGCTTGCCAGTCCTACCTATATTTATGATGATCTTGAACAAAGGCTAAATATCGATGATCGTCTGCCCTAATTGCAATCATCCCAACCCTGATGGCGCTGTCCAGTGTGAAGCTTGCTATACACCCTTACCTGCGACTACTAACTGTCCCAGTTGTGGGGCAACTGTGCAGGCAGATGCTGCATTCTGCGGTCAGTGTGGCTATAACCTTCACTCCGCAGGAGTTCCACACGTTCATACTGCGGTAGCTGCAACAGTTACTCCCGATATTCCTGTGGAAGTACCGCCGTTAGTTCCACCCGATCCACTGTTAGAACTTTTACAACCAGATGCCTTGGGAATGAGCGAATCTACTAACTCACATCCTCCCAGTTCATCTTTACCACCAACAGAGATGGCAGTTCCCCCAGTAGCTCCGCCACAGGTATCTGTTATAGAAAGCAGCCCCCCAGAACCAACGCCAACCGTCGCAGCTCAACCCGTAGTCTTTGAAAAAAGTATTCCTACTCCACCACCTTTGGAATCAGCGCCAGCCTCCCAAGCCGAAGTAAAACCAGCACCAACTGCTTCCAAAACGCAATTGCAGCAGGTTACAGCGCGATTAATCTACGTTCAAAGCGATCGCATAATTGAATTGCCGCAAAATCTCTCTGTGATTCATATCGGCAAGCCCAATGATCGGATTCCCCCAGATATAGATGTTTCAGGATTTCCCAATTCAGAAATTGTCTCGCGGATTCATGCAGATATTCGCGTCGAGGGAGACGCTCACTATGTAGAGGATGTGGGAAGTTCTAATGGCACTTACATTAATAATTCGCCGCTTTTACCGGGGAATCGTCACCGTTTGCGTCCAGGCGATCGCATCAGCTTGGGTAAAGGAGACTTGATGACATTCCTGTTTCAACTTGCTTAACTGATTCTCGATCAATTGTGACATGAGTCTAGGCATTTTCTGCCCATCCTCCAGCATCCATTTTGGAGGATAAACAAATAAACCGCATCAAACAAGCGACGGATAACTATGTTGTTCTTGATAGCGCCATAGTTTAAAGCCGTCGCTTCGATGTGCGAATTGTTGCATTGCCCAACAACTCCATTACCTTAATAGTTACACTAGGATGGGTAAAATCTAAAATTGAATCCCCCCAAATTCATCTGTGGGGAAAATCTAAAATCTAAAATCTAAAATTCAAAATAGAGTGACCGATGAGGGAAGCAAACAAAAATTTTAAAACCTTGCTCACCAAAGAAGCCCCGCCAGTTGTTGAACGCATGGGGCTAAGGTGGCTAATTGCAGCCGCGATCGCAACTGCTTTACTGTGGCAAGTACCAGGAGGTGATTATATCTTATACCCATTTACGATCCTAGCAACCTGGTTTCATGAAATGGGTCACGGCTTAATGGCACTCCTCTTAGGGGGACAGTTTCAGAAATTAGAGATTTTTAGCAATGGTTCCGGTGTCGCAACTTATGGCATCCGTTCCTCATTCGGGACAATTGGCCCGGCAATAGTCGCAGCCGCAGGGCCAATGGGGCCGCCTCTTGCTGGTGCAGCTTTGATTCTGGCTTCCCGCAGTTTTACAACAGCAACTCTCTGTTTAAAAATATTAGGGAGTTTTTTGCTGTTTTCCACATTAATTTGGGTACGTTCCTGGTTTGGATTGGTGGCAATTCCCTTACTGGGTTTAATAATCTTGGGTATTGCTCTGAGAGCACCTCGCTGGGCACAAGGGTTTGTTATTCAATTTCTGGGTGTACAAGCTTGTGTGAGTACGTACCATCAACTTGATTATCTATTTAGTAGTTCTGCTGGCCCCCTTGGACTCTCTGATACAGCGCAAATGCAGCGATATTTGCTTTTACCTTACTGGTTTTGGGGCGGGTTAATGGCGATCGCATCTCTGGTAATTTTAGTCCAAAGTCTTGGCGTTGCCTATCGTTCAAAGTAATGAGTAAGAGACACCATCAAAAGGCGATTGAATCTTTAGCTCAAAGAATTACTGAACATCAAGAAAAGATGAGACTGGAATCAGAGAAGAGTTTTCCTGACGAAGGTTTAATTAAGCATTAGGAAAAAGAGATTCGTGCTTTTGACAAGGCAATCCAACAAGCGCGTAAAAGATTGGGACAATGAATATGTAGATTAGCGATCGCCATCTTGCAATCACGAATTCAACGCTCAGTACCTTGATTGCTGAATTAGGTACAGAATGCCTGAAAGTACAAGCCTTAGTTAACCAATTACAGTTACCTAGTTTAACTGCTAACCAACAAGCTGAAATTCTCGCAGAACTCCTAGCTGCTGCGGTTCATCTGCATAATCATTCTGACGAAGATTTTCAGATGCTAATTACTGAAGAAATGGAAAATTTGCCTGATGATCAGGATTGACTGGTGATTTTAGTCCAAAGTCTTCGCGTTACCTATCCTTAGGCGTACATGAATTTGCAGATTGGCGTTGGTATAGCGATCGCCAAGGATTACCTAAGCTGACGGTTGAGCGCGAATTTCATTGGCGCAAGGACGACCATGTTCAACATCAGCAATATTAGCAAAAGTTGTTTCTGCAATATTGTGGAGAGCTTCTGCTGTAAAAAAGGCTTGATGTCCGGTAATTAGTACATTGGGGAACGTTGTCAGACGCTGGAAAATATCATCTTGAATAATTTCGCCAGACAAATCCTCAAAGAACAATTCCGATTCTTGTTCGTAGACATCCACACCAAGATAGCCAATTTTACCAGACTTCAATCCCTCAATCACTGCTTGGGTATCAATCAGCGCTCCTCGGCTAGTGTTAATTAGCATCACGCCTGGCTTAATCTGTTCTATAGCCTCAGCGTTAATCAAGTGATGCGTTTCCGGAATCAGAGGGCAATGCAGGGAAATAATATCGGAGTTGGCAAATAGCTCAGGTAGTTCTACATACTTTCCACCTAGCGCCTCCAATTCGGGATTGCGATAAACGTCATAGGCGAGTAGTTCACAGCCAAACCCTTTCATAATCTGTCCTAAAATCAGACCGATTTTGCCGGTGCCGATAATCCCGACTGTGCGCTCATGCAAATTAAATCCCAACAGTCCATCTAGGGAAAAATTGCCTTCTCGGACACGGTTATAAGCACGATGAATTTTGCGATTCAAGCTTAAAATCAATCCCACAGCATGTTCTGCTACCCCGTAGGGTGAATAGGCGGGAACACGCACAACGGTAATTCCTAAGTCTCCTGCGGCTTGTAAGTCTACATTGTTAAACCCTGCACACCGGAGGACAACCAGCCGAGTTCCCCCTGAGGCGAGAATTTCTAAAGTTGGGGCATCAACCTGATCATGGACAAATACGCAAACCGCCGGAAATCCGGCGGCGAGAATAGCCGTATCCCGGTTTAAACGGGGTTCAAAAAACACTAACTCGTGTTGGGTGGGAGAATTTGCAACTGACAAAAACTGCCGATCATAGACTTTTGTACTGAAGACTGCTACTTTCATGCAAAACCTCAAGCTGTATGCTGCACGGTATTCGACTAGATAATAACTTGGCAGTTAGAAAAGCGATGTCTACGACGAGCGTAGCTGCGGCATCTTTGAAGATTGTCAGTCAACCAAGTTAGAAACTGTAAGCTAATTTCTGCCCAAGGCTATCCATCTATGGAGTGTTTGTCCATATCTTGAAAATTAAGCTCTTTTATTACTCTGAAAAAATCAAATATTTGTAGGTTGGGTTGAACATTCGTGTTACCCAACAAAATCAATCTTGGTGTTGGCTTACCCTGCTCGAAGCCAACTACGTTCCTCAAACGCCACTTGCAAGGCTAATCGGGAAACCGCACCTGTAGCAGTGACTCCCCAACAAGAGCCTACGCCTAGATTTATAAAAACTAATCAGAAACATTGGTTTCTGATTTTTATCTCGTGAGAGTCATAAAAGAGCGCTTTTAAATAATGGAACGCAAGAATCTTCTCTTCTTAGGCTTCGCCCAACAATTCCATTTTCCAAAATTTAAAATCTAAAATTCGGTGACACAAGAGGGATAATATCATGTCCGCTTGATTGCTTATTAAACCCGAAGAACCCCAAAGAGCCAAAGCTACGCTTTGTCTCCCCTCCCCGCTTGCGGGGAGGGGTTAGGGGTGGGGTGTAATGACTGTGGTTAGCATAACTAATTATGCGGACATGATATAAGAGGTTGTTTTAAAAGTCCCAAAAGGGAATGGCATTATATAAAAGCCCAAAGGCTTGTGTTGCCTGGTTAAGAATCTTAAGACTCTTAATGTATGACCAGAGGCTCTCTCTGCCTGTGGTCAAGAAAGAGGAGGCTCTTAACAAGCCAGGGCAAGGGCTGTATCTTAACTTAGTGCCATTCGTCCCAGAAGGTATAATCTTGTGGTTCTAACTTGAATCAACTACAACGAAAAAACAAGGTTTCAGCCATGTACTGAGATGCTTCGCTGTACTCACCATGAGAGTAAAAGACTCTTTTAAAACATCCTCTAATCAATTGCTAATATATTGTTGGCGATAAAAGCTTATTGCCAATCTTAGGTGTTTGTTTTAGAGGTGATCTTGGTTAACCTGATGATTTAGATAACTGCCAGAGTTGGATTTGATAACAGAGATGGCGATCAAAAATGCTGCGTGCTGCTAAACCCTCGACAATCGGCTTTTCCAGCCAGCGTTTGAACGCTAAACGACCGAGTGCGTGTATTGGTGGGACTGCGATCGCTACAACATCAGCAATATATTTGATGGTAGTCAGTCCAAAAGTACGAAAGTTATCAAGACACAAGTCAATCGTTGGCGCAATTTGGCTGGAGATGTCCTCTGTCTTTATTAACTTAAATCCAGCCTGCTCTAACGCTTCCTGAAGCTCGCTAGCGACATGACAATTAGAGAAAATGCCCTCTCGATATTCAGGATCAGAACGCATCATATCCGCAAGCAATAGGTAGCCACCACTACTTAATACACGAGCTGCACCCTGAGCTAAATCGTCAGCAGCAATATATTGGCTGCTTTCACTGAACAGAACTAGGTCATAGGAGTTTGAGGTGTGAAAATCTTCAAATCTGGTTAAGTAGAAAGGTACTTGAGAGTTGGTATTCTTGATAAACTTTTCTTGTTGGATTGCATCGGGTGCTAATCCCTCAACGTCAAAACCGCGATCGCACAAATATGCTGCGTTACCACCAATACCACAGCCTACGTCAAGCACAGTTTTTGTACCCTCTGGAATGAAACTGAAAAGCTTGACTGCATAGGCAACTTGCGCCGCACGCATCCGAGTTATGGTCAATTCCTCACCCACAGCAGGTAGTGGCTCCCAATATCCGTAATGGAGATAGGGGGAATTTGTCAGTCCCATGTAATAGTCTATCGCCGCATTTTGGTAGCGCGTTGGTTTGGGAATGTTGATTGATTTTGATTTGAGCATTGATGGATAAAGTAAGTTTTAGGGTATTATACTAGGTTGAAATTCTGACCAACGTTTGCAAAGTTGTTCGTAACCCATTACCAGTATTGGCGTTCTTGGAGCATTCCGTTACGCAGATAAAGCAATAATGTTATAGTAATATAGGGAATACGCCAAAATTTCCCTTCATTCTCACGGCATTTGAATATACAATAGATACTCAAATGTGTAAATGATATAGCTGGAGAGGTGTCCGAGTGGTTGATGGTGACGCACTCGAAATGCGTTTTGGGGAAACTCAACGGGAGTTCGAATCTCCCCCTCTCCGTTCAAAAAAATTTCCGAATGTCAACTAAAATCCTAAATTCAAAATCTCAAATTGACTAATTATTGTCATCTTGGAGATTTTCTTTGGATTGCTGATCATTTTGGGGTTGACTATTAGGCAGTAAATTTTGCTTTTCTAGTGTTGGTACTACTACACCAGAAGGATCTGACTGTTTGGATTGCGTTGGTGGTACTGCTGGGATGACCACAGGCTTTGACGGATTCACAGGTTGGGGGGAGGTAGAATCTGGACTAGAAGCGGGTAAGTTATTTTGTGGCAATGGTGCAGGGGAGGCTTTACGAGATGACCGGATCGCCCGTAGTTTTTCCACTAGTGAGGGTGTGGGGGAAACGTTAGGTGAAGGTGAAGGTGGGGATTTTTCGGAATCGCCGCGTTGCGATTCTCCTCTAGGGCTGCTGGTGGAAGATTCTTCTTGGGAAGTCCGACGATTGCGCCGACGCTGCCTAGAATTAGAGACAGGTGGTGATTCGGTTCTTGAGGTGGTATTAGTCTCTTCACCCGGAGATGAAGATTTACTATCGAAGCTAGGCACTTTCGCGGGTGCTTCTTTAGTTGGCTGTTCAAAAAGTGGCTTTGCGGTTGGCTGCGGCTGAGATTTGGGTAACATGCTCGTGATCCCAAAACCTGCTGTAGCAGCAACTAGGGCTACACCTATACCAATAAATATTTTAGATGATCCCAGTTTTTTAGCCAGTACAGTTTCCTTGGCGATGCCTGGGTTGGGCTGCGCCAACGCAGATCGTCTATGAATGGGATTTTGGGCAGTTTTCCCAATTAAAGTTGCTGCTTGCTGGGCAGATAGATTGACAGTTGGCACTGCGTAAGTGGCTAAGGCTTGCGGTGTCAGATTCTCCTCATTTCCAGGTAGCAGTTGTAACCACTCAGCAACTGTCGCTGGCCGAAAACGAGATTCCACCGCCATACCGCGCATTACCGCCTGGTTGACAGCAGCACTCAAGTGTGGTTGCAGTTCGCGGGGGGAAGGCATTTGCTCGCGATCGCGCAATAATGCTGGCATCGGAACTTGGGCTGTCAACAGCGCATATAAGGTTGCTGCTAAACCATAAACATCCGTGGCGGGTGTGCGCGATGCTTGCGTCAAATACTGCTCAATTGGAGAATAGCCCTCAGAAACCAGACCCGTGTGAGTCTGCCTGACACCACCATTAAATTCCCTGGCAATGCCAAAATCAATCAGTACTACTTGCTGCGTTCCCAGGCGTTGGATAATATTATCTGGTTTGACATCCCGGTGCAGCAAACCATTGTTATGTACTACCTGCAAGGCTGCCCCAATTTGCCGGATGTAATGAATTGCTGTGGCTTCTGACATTGGTATTCCAGGTAATACAAATGCGTCTCCCAAGGTTTCGCCACGAATGTATTCCATCACCATGTAAGGTAGTCCATCTTCGACAAAAAAATCGCTGACTCGGACTATATTTGGGTGGATACACGTAGCTAATCGTCTGGCTTCATCTTGGAATTGGCGCTCGAATTTGGCAAAATCAGGATGTTGTCGCAGCCGTTCATTGATGGTTTTCATCACCACCTCCTGACCCAAGTAGTGATGGGTAGCTTTAAACGTAATGCCAAAGCCACCCCGCCCTATTTCTTGGATTAGGGTATATTTTCCATCCTGCAAAATTGTGCCTGCTAACATAGAGAGTCCTGAGCCTTGAGTGAGCAGATAACTAGCGAGTTCTGAGTTTTTAAGAGATTTCCAAAAATTTTCCCATATTTTTATCAAGCAGAGTTCATACCTGTTTATGCTACGGGATAATTTGGTTGTTGGAACTCTCCAAGTGAGAAAGACCTACCCATGATCACAAAAGTTTTATCTTTTTCATAGGATAACGCGGGAGTCAAGAAATCCTGAAGTAGGAAACAGGCTCAAGCTATCTTCACTCCGTGATATCATGGAGGAAGAACTACTAGACACGCTACTTGCTACAAGCCAAAGAGCAATTCAGTAATCTTTATAATTAGATAAAGAGATCAGGTAGACAAGAAAGAATTGTTGAGCAAGTTTCTGGGCATCAACGACTATAGGAATCATAACAATAACTTAATAATTAATCATTAACTAATATTTTAATTTAGAAAAGTTGCTGTAAAAATTTGATATATAGCGGTTCTCCGTCTTTGTGAGGTACTCTAACCCCACCCCCAACGCCCTACTCACCGAATTTTAGATTTTAAATTTTGGAAAATGGAATTGTTGGGCGTTGCCTAAGAAGAGAAGATTCTTGCGTTCCATTATTTAAAAAGGTTCCAGAGCAAGCTTTCTTTAAACGCGAGAATAATTCTTTAATCCGTCTTGGAAAGTTTGCTCAAGTCGGCAGAGCCGCAAGAGCAACTTTCCGCAAAATCTAAAATTAAATGACTTGCCCCTGACTTGATTGCTGGGGTCAATCTAAAATCTAAAATCCAAAATCCAAAATTGTGTGACTTGCGAGGAGGGGGCTATGATGTACCTCATGTGATTAGGAAATGCTATATATATGTGGGATTATTTTCAGGATAAAATGAAGAGTTAATAACCAGTCTATTTCGGATATTTTAGTGAAAGGCGACTCCATTTATTAGCAAATCTTTAAGGGATTTCCTTGGTTAATTTTTGAACAGCGACCAAGTGCAGCGAATTTATTTGGATGAGTTAGGGACTCCTAATTAGCAGCCAATAGCGATCAATTTAATGCAATTGACAATCGCTTCAGCAAAAGCGATCGCAAAGCAAGCTCGTCTATTAATTGATGTTAATTTATGCTACTGCTTGCTGGAGTCCAACGGGACTGATGGTGGTTCCAATCTGAGATTGCAAACGTTGTTGGGGTATCTGATCGATGAGTATAGCACCAGATAATTGCAGCGATGCCTGGGTTGGGCTGCGCCAACGCACAATCATCGGTTGGACTTGGTATACTACATTCAATTTCGCCGATTTCCCTATTTATACCTCTTAGCCAAACAGACAGTTAATTTTGATGTTTTATTTCTTATGAGTAATGTATCTCAGTTATCCCTAGCTTCTAACTCGCAAGCTGCAACTTCTCCTTTACGGTTACTTGTATTAAGTAATGGTCATGGGGAAGATGTAATTGCAGTTCGGATTTTGGAAGAATTCCAGCGACAATCAAACCCACCAGAGGTATTTGCTTTACCTCTGGTGGGTGAAGGACGTGCTTATCAACAGTTGGATATCCCCCTGATCGGTTCAGTCCGCACTATGCCTTCTGGCGGCTTTATTTATATGGATGGACGCCAATTAGTGCGGGATGTACGCGGTGGTTTATTGCAACTTACCCTCAGCCAGATTAAAGCTGTCCGCCGTTGGGTGAGTTCCCAAAAAAAATTAGGTAATAAAAGAGCGATTTTAGCAGTAGGAGATATTGTCCCCCTGTTGTTTGCAACTTTCAGTGGCGCTAATTATGCTTTTGTGGGTACGGCGAAATCTGAATATTATGTGCGGGATGAAGCTGGATTGTTACCACGAAAATCTCAAGGTGCGCGTTGGGAAAATTTTTCCGGTTCAGTTTACCATCCTTGGGAACGTTGGTTAATGAGTCGTCGCCGTTGTAAGGCAGTGTTTCCTAGAGATGCACTGACGACCCAAACATTAAAACAATGGCCAATTCCCGCTTTTGATTTGGGTAATCCCATGATGGATGGACTGGAGGCGACGTTTTCACGCCAACAATTTTATAGTCAGGATAGCCAACAGCAAGAGACAGTTCGACCTTTAATCGTGACTCTTCTTCCTGGTTCCCGTCCACCAGAGGCATACACCAACTGGGAAACAATTATGATTGCCGTATCTGCGTTAATGGCAAGTTTCCAGCAGCGAGATTCGGTGTTTTACACTTCTGGCACAGTGGTTTTTTTAGCTGCGATCGCTCCGGGTTTAGACTCTAATATTTTATCCCAAAGTCTGCAATCCCAAGGCTGGCGCAGTGAATCAGCATCTCCTATCCAACTTCACGATCCAAATGTATTGACATTTAAACAAAGGAATGCATATCTACTGCTGACACAACAAGCCTATAATGATTGCTTACATTTGGGAGATATAGCGATCGCAATGGCAGGTACAGCTACAGAACAGTTTATCGGTTTAGGGAAACCTGCGATCGCGATTTCTGGCAATGGGCCTCAATATAACCCTGCCTTTGCTGAAGCTCAAAGTCGTCATTTAGGCTCATCTTTGATTTTAGTTAAGCAGCCAGCAGAAGTTGCCAAGATCGTACAGTCTCTCTTCAAAGATCCTGATATTTTGCAAATTATTGCCGAAAATGGTGAGCGACGCATGGGAAAATCGGGAGCCGCACGACGGATTGCTGAATGTTTACAGGAACGATTTTGAATGGGTATTCGGCAAACAGGACAATTCAATGCAAGGATTTTCGTGAAGCAGCGCGGTCTTCTCCCTCACGCGCGTGGCTAGCGCCTTCGCGGAGCCTCAACTCTTCTCTACCTTGGGCTACGCCTTCGTAGAGGCTCCGGCAACGAGTCCGCGTAGAGAGCGTCTTTTGGATTAAATTTCAATTCTTTAATCTAAAATCTAAAATCTAAAATCTAAAATTCTTACTCCCCCTGCTCCCTCATCCCTAGTTCCTACGCCACCAACCCAGAACGTAGCGCCCTCACAGCAGCTTGGGTACGGTCATCGGCACACAGTTTATTTAGAATATTGCGAACATGGGTTTTCACAGTACCAACTGTAATGTAGAGTTTCTCGGCAATTTGTCCATTACTACACCCAGCTACAATCAACTCTAGGATTTCCAGTTCCCTCTGAGTCAGAGGGTATGTTTCCAAAACTTGCTCGTATTCTGACGCCAGCGCCTCAATTTTTACAGTCTTCGGCTTATCAGAGGTTTGGCTCTCTCCAGGAATACCTTGCCGCATCTTCCGCAATACCACACTGGCGATCGCCGGATCAATCCAAGAATTACCGGCGTGAGTTGCTTGGATGGCGTCAGTTAATTTACTGATGCTTGTTTCTTTCATATAATAAGAATCAGCACCCGCCGCGAAGGCTGCAAGTACAGCATCCTCTGTATGATCCATCGTTAGGATTAGAATCTTCGTAGTCGATTGCCCAGTTTCAGCTTGCTGGCGTTTGAATTTACGGGTGAGTTCGATACCATCCATGTCAGGCAAACCGATATCTACAACAGCGACATCTGGCTTTGCTGTTTCTAAAAGTTTTAATCCTTGGGTAGCATTTGCCGCTTCGCCAACTACTTTCAATGCGCTGTGAGCCTGTAATGCCGCTCGTAGCCCCATTCGCGTTAAGTCATGATCTTCAATTAAAATAATACTAATTTCATTCATCGCTACACTCGCTCTTACGCTATTTGCCTCAATCAAAGTATGACCTTTTGTAAGCGTTATCTTTTCTTTTCCCAACCTAAAGATAGATGATATTTCAACCCGTCTGCATCCACCGATAGAGATAAGAAATACCTGATTTTTTCATATTTGGATACAGGACAAATCTAGCTGGAGATATATGGATACTTGCACAAAAAGTATGAAATATTGAAACGAATGCCAAATTGTTCCCCCTTGCTTAGAATTCAGCTTTGAGTTGGTATGTTCCATTATTTAAGTATAAAACTTTCAAAAATGGACAAATTACAAAAGTTCAAAGTTGCCTTACGAGAAAGTGAACGATGGTTTCGAGGGATTTTTAAGCAAACCTTTGGATTCATCGGATTGATGCAGCCAATAGTAATCCTCATGGAAGGTAATCAGACGGCGTTAAAATTTGCTGTAATGACCAGCAGCAAAGTAATTCGTTGTCCTTTGTGGGAAGCTTGTTTGTCTGATTTTTCACCGGATGTGGAAGACTTCTCTTCTTCTAGGGGAGAGGCTGGGAATTTTCGCTCAACCCTTGTAGGGAACCTTGGTCAAATGCCAGAAGCTTTGGAAGCAGTTGGTATTATTCCTAAAATTTTCTTAACGATCGCCAGGAAAATAGTAACACAGGTCTGGCGATCGCTAAGAAAATTGCCAAAATTCCAGCAGGTAGGATTACTTCAGATTCACAAATAGGTATAGGCAATACTTTCTTATTTACTTGGTCTAACCTATCTGATGGGTAAAACTGCTCAATATGGTACACGATAATGGTATGCAACTCTCACCAATGACTGAGGACGGTCGCTTGTTGACTGATTTAAAATTGGTTTTAAGTTTAGTAAAATATTCGATTTTACTTTATATCAATGTTTGCTGTATTCATATCAATAGTTTTCCCTTGATTAATTGCTAATTTTTTGAAAGCCATTGTTCATTTGCGAGGAGTTTAATTTCAATAGTCTGGTAAATTTACCAGATTGATACAACAGACTGAATTTGCCTTTGACCTTCCCTAAGGAATCTGGAAATGATGGCAACGCCCAATAAGTATTAGATATTGTGCAAAATGCCTTAGTTATTCAAGTTACAGATTTTAGATGTCCGAAAATCTTATATTATTTAATTGGATAATCTGAAAAGATAAATGTTAAATATTAACCTATGTTTGGCGGCGAAAATAAAAAGCGATGGAAGAGACGCTGAAAATTTTGGTTGTAAACGATGACCAAGTAGACCGGATGGCAGTCCGTTCAGCCCTGACTAAAGCAGGTGTTCAAATGAAACTGTCTGAAGTAGGCGATGGTAATGATGCGTTTTCTGCCTTAAACACTACTGCCTATGATTGTGTTTTACTCAACTATCGCTTACTAGACCAAAATGGACTAAGCTTCATTCAACAGCTACGTTCTTCGGAAATTAAAGTTCCTTTAGTAGTTCTAACTGGTGAAGGAGATGAACAAATTGCTGTCCAATTAATCGAAGCTGGTGCTACAGACTATCTCTCTAAGTCTAAGATATCCCCAGAAACATTGTCCCAGGTTTTGCGGAGTGCGATTCGGGTTTATCGGGCTGAAATGCAGGCAGCTTTGGCAATCCAGCAACTCAGAGAAAGTCATGAACAACTCATTCGTAAGAACCAAGAGTTGGAAAAACAACAGCAAGAGATTCAAATGCAAAACTTCAAGCTATTGGAGGCATCACAGCTAAAATCACATTTTTTGGCAACTATGTCCCACGAACTGAGAACGCCGATGAATGCGATTATTGGTTTTTCGCAAATACTATTGCGTCCTAAGTTCGGTCAACTAACGCACCAGCAAGCAGATATGATTAAGCGTATCTTTAATAATGGCAAGCATTTGCTGATGCTAGTCAATGAAGTTCTCGACTTTTCCAAGCTGGAGGCAGGGCGATTAGACTTAAAAGCGGAAAGATTTGATGTATCAAAGGTAGTAAATCTTGCTGTAGGTGAAATGCGTTCCCTAGCTGATGCCAAAAATCTATCATTGTTAATGCAAACCGATTTGCAAAATACTTTAATATTTAATGATCCAGTTCGTATTAAACAGATTTTAATTAATCTACTCTCCAACGCGATTAAGTTCACCGAGTCTGGTGAGATTTGGGTTGAGGTTAAGGAACTACCTGCAAATCGAGTCGGAATTATTGTTCGGGATACAGGTATTGGCATAGCACCCAAAAATTTTAAACATATTTTTGAAGCATTTTGGCAAGTCGATCAAACTATCACTCGCAAATATCCAGGTACAGGTCTGGGTTTAGCAATTATAGATTCGCTGGTACGAATGATGGGCGGGAAAATCTTTCTTGAGAGCAAATTGGGAATCGGTTCAACGTTTATAATAGAATTGCCGCGTCAAATCACATTATCGATAGCAGCTGATGTTCCAGCTTTACAGTTAGATGGCGACGAGATTTTTTGCTCTGGTAAAAATTCGCACACATCAGTCATCTCAAGTCAGTAAAGCATCAATAGGATATTCTAAATTTAAACTATAAATTAATTAGTTCCAAAAAAAACTGATAAAAGTTGATAAATGAATTATGTCTGAAATTGAAAATAATAAAATTTATCGTATTCTCGCAGTTGACGATATTCTAGATAATCTGATTTTGGTTGAAGCAATTTTAGAAAGTGAGGGGTATGCAATTGATTTGGTTTCAGATGGAATAAAGGCTTTACAGCAAATTGAACAATCTCCACCCGATCTGATTTTATTAGATGTGATGATGCCAGGAATAGATGGTTATGAAGTCACCCGTCGGATTCGGAATAACCCTGCAATCTCTTATATTCCAATTCTGCTGATTACTGCCTTTCACGAATCCAGCGTTGTCGAAGGTTTGGATGCTGGTGCTGACGATTTTATTCGTAAACCATTTGATACTGATGAACTACTGGCAAGAGTGCGATCGCTGTTGCGTCTCAAGCACAGTCTGGACGAACAACAAAAAATGGCCCGCCAACGGGAAGATTTTGTTTCCCGTCTGACTCATGATTTGCGAACTCCTCTAGTAGCCTCCGATCGCATGTTGAATTTGTTTGAAATGGAAACATTCTGCAAAATTTCGCCAGAAATGAAACAGGCGATCGCAGTGATGATTCGCAGTAACCAAAATTTGATGGACATGGTGAACACCCTGTTAGAAGTCTATCGCTTCGAGGCAGGTAAAAAAACGTTGAATTGGGAGCTATGCGATTTACGTGAGATATGTCAAGAAGTAGTGAGTGAAATAAGTCCTCTAACTAGTGAAAAAGGCTTGACTCTAAAAATAGACACCCGTGAATTAGACCCCCTGAGTAAAAACGCTGGTATTATTATGGGCGATCGCTTGGAACTACGGCGGGTACTAAACAACTTGATCGCAAATGCGATCAAATTTACAGATACAGGAGGCATAACAATCCGCATTTTTGAAAGATCACCAAATCCGGGCAATCCAGATTCGGTAACAATTGAGGTAGAAGATACAGGATATGGAATTGCGCCAGAAGATCAAGCAACAATTTTCGAGCGATTTCGCCAAGGTAAAAATAAACGCTCAGGTAGTGGCTTAGGATTACATCTATCCCACCGGATTGTAGAAGCGCACGCCGGAACTATTCAGGTTACTTCTGAACTAGGTAAAGGTAGTTTGTTTACTGTGCAACTACCTAAAAACACTTAAGTTTTTCTGCTTCACCAAACAGAATATTAACAATTCAAAATTCCTCTTGGAAAGTTCTGTTCTTTGTAAAGACGGCGATTTATCGCGTCTCTTGCCTTAACTGAAGCGTATTGCGATGGTTCCTGAGTCTGTAGTACCACTTCCCTACAGGACGCTACGCGAACGTGGAAGCAAGCTACGCGTAGCGTCCCGTTTTTTAAGGACTGAAACTGAAGCTGCCTTTTTCGTGAGTAATACTAAGCAAGTGAAACGTATAAATAGTTAGTAAAATATTTACTCCACAATCTCTTAATCTAACTTTTTATCAATAAGAGATTAATATCAGATTACAGAACAATACGCTTGGGTTAGTGCCAAAAACCTTAAACTGGGTAAGTTGGGTTTCGTTCCTTAACCCAACCTACTATTTTTTATAGATGTAATCCTAATATCAGGGAATAAAGATGGATACCCCTGGTCAACGCCAGGGGCTTTTTGTTTAGTAGCTACGCCTTAAACGTCAACACCGGACTCAATCGCGCCACAACGTCCACCATTTCTGCCTCAACCTGCACATCAATCACAGACTGAATCGGTTTGTAGGCGGCGGGTGCTTCTTCAATTCGGCGTTCTTCACGCAGGGTAATGCAGTCTACCCCAGTTAATCCCAGTTCCGCCTCACTTTGAGATGCACCTTTGCGATTGAGATCGAAGCGAGAACGAATTCTTCCCGCCCCATGTGAGGCAGAATTACAAAATGCTGAATTGCCTCTACCCACCATCAGATAAGAATAAGCACCCATTGAACCAGGAATAATCACTGGTTGCCCTACATGGGCGGGACAAGCGCCCTTGCGTGTTACCCACTTTTCAATTTTGGATTTTGGATTTTGGATTTTGGATTGAAGAGACGTTGTATACAATGTCTCTACATCTTCAAGTTGTGGCAAGGTGATGTTATGCGGCAAGTCATAAACTAGAGGTGCTTCCACATCTTTATATACTTCCCGCAAACGCAGACGCAGCAGTTCCGCTAACAGCAGGCGATTGACAAAGGCATAGTTAGCAGCAGTGGCCTCAGCTTGCAGGTAACTAGCTACTAGTTCAGGGTGAGAATGGGTAGAAAGAGGAAAAATTTGAGAATCAGGGTACTTCAGACCTTTTTGCCAAGTCGCCTTAGCTTTATCTCGCCACATTCCCCCAATATACTTACCGACATTTCGAGAACCAGAGTGAATCATAAAAGCTAGCTGTCCCTCGCGTACTCCCCAGGCGTGGGCAAGTGTGCGATTTTCGACTTTATCAACTCGCTGCACTTCTACAAAATGATTACCCCCGCCAATGGTTGCCAGTCCGCCATCGCGTACTAGTCCAGCATCGGGAACTAATTCTTCAGGCGCAAGTTTCCAGTTACCATCCATTGAACCACCTAAAAAGATGCGTTCGCCCTTGGCGTTGGCGGAGCTATCGCTCTCTTGGGCAAGTTGTGCCAAATCAGACTTGACTACACTCCCCGTAGGCTGATCTAGCATGGCATCCAGCCAACCGGGAATTCCGTACTGAAATAGCGATCGCATTGTCTGAGCAGTCATCGTCACATCACGCGTACCGAAGAAGTAATCTCCCTTCATGCGTTCTACGAATTGGTCACGCTTTGCCAGAAATTCCTCGATTGTCAAATCTGCAACATGTAGGCGCATCCCACAATTGATGTCAGAACCGACAGCGCCAGGGATAACCTGACCCACAGTTTCTATGACTGAACCAATGGCAACACCCGCATCACCTGGGTGAAAGTCAGGCGTAGCACAGGCACGACAAACGTATCCACCTGACGGGTGGCGGACGCTTGCCAAATTCGCTAACTGCTTGAGTGCCTTAGCTTCTACGGGAAAGTCTTCTGGCAGTAGCACTTCTGCTACAGGGGCATCAGGAGAATTAACTAAACGGATAGAATAAGTGCGGTTGTTGTAAGTTACATCCAAACCCTGCCGCTCTAAGGCACGCAGGAGACGTTTGAGATTTTTTGGCTGCATGAAAACTCCAAATAAGGTCTTAAAAAAGACCCTTTGTTGTGAAGAGATTAGGAGACTTGGGTTCAGCAGCCGCGTCTCAAGTGGTGCGGAGGGTCATTTTCCCAGAACTGTGGGGAAAACAACAGGTTATATAGCCTTAATAACACACACTTTCATCGGATGACAAGTGTTTTGTAGTACGTTGTATTTTTGATCGGCAACACTTACTCAGCCAAACCAAAATTGTAAAGAAATTTGAAGTTTAGTGAAAAACTTTTAAAAATCTCTAGACTCTCCAGCCGGCTAGAGAGTCTAGGATGAATTCAAGGCGACTCTCAACCAGAAATTTCTCAGGTGTGAGGGATACGCTGAGTCATCCAGTTTGGTTTGGCTAGCTTTTCCACTTTATCCCGTAAATCTATGACTCTCCAACTCACAGTTCCCAACATGGCTTGTTCTGCTTGTGCAAGCACCATCACCAAAGCACTTCAGGCAGTCGATGCCAATGCTAGCGTTCAGGCTGATCCAACAACCAAGCTTGTCAGTGTAGAAACCCAAGCATCAGAAACAGCAATTAAGGAAGCGTTGGCTGCTGCTGGCTATCCAGTTGCCTAATGTTTAAGATCCTTCCACACCAATCACGGCGGTTCATCTAGTTATGGATACTCTCACACTCAAACTTCGAGGCATGAGTTGCGCCGCTTGCGCTAACAACATCGAAAAGGCAATTCGCTCTGTTCCTGGGGTGATTGATTCCAACGTTAACTTTGGAGCAGAGCAAGCCGCGATCAAATACGATCGCTCTCTAGCCAATTTAGAGAAAATCCAAGCTGCGATCGCATCTGCGGGATACTCTTCTTACTCACTCCAGGAAGAAATACTCTCCGAAGAAGACGATGCAGAGATTGCGAGTAGGCAAGCATTACAACGCAAACTCTCGCTCAAGGTATTGGTGGGAGGTGTAATTAGCATTTTCCTATTTTTGGGGTCGTTGTCCATGATGACTGGGTTGAACTTACCCTTAATTCCAAGCTTCCTGCAAAATCCTTGGATACAGTTAGTCCTGACAACTCCCGTCGTATTTTGGTGTGGTGGATCTTTTTACCGGAATGGCTGGAAATCGCTCAAGCGGCATACGGCGACGATGGACACGCTGATTGCTTTGGGCACAAGTGCAGCGTATCTATATTCTTTGTTTGTGACTGTTTTCCCGAAATTTTTTATTGCTCAGGGCTTGATACCTCATGTTTATTACGAAGTTGCTGCGATCGTCATTACCTTAATTTTGTTGGGGCGGTTGTTGGAAAATCGCGCTAGGGGACAAACTTCTGAAGCCATCCGCAAACTCATTGGACTGCAAGCTAGAGATGCCAGAGTTATCCGTTATGGTAAGGAAATTGATCTTCCGATCGCCGAAGTCATAATCAACGATGTGATTTTGGTGCGTCCTGGTGAGAAGATTCCGGTAGATGGCGAAGTGATTACAGGCGCTTCAACGGTAGATGAAGCGATGGTGACGGGTGAAAGTTTGCCAGTCAAAAAGCAGCCAGGAGATGAGGTGATTGGGGCGACAATTAACGGTGCGGGTGCGTTTCAGTTTCGGGTGACACGAGTCGGAAATGATACGTTTTTGGCTCAAATCGTCAAACTGGTGCAACAAGCGCAAGGTTCTAAAGCCCCAATTCAGCGCTTGGCAGATCAAGTCACAGGATGGTTTGTACCAGCTGTGATTGCGATCGCGATCGCCACTTTTGTGATTTGGTTTAATTTCACAGGCAACCTCACCCTAGCAACAACGACAACGGTAGGTGTACTGATTATCGCTTGTCCCTGTGCTTTGGGTTTAGCTACCCCCACATCTGTAATGGTGGGGACGGGCAAAGGTGCAGAAAATGGCATCTTGATTAAAGGTGCGGACAGTTTAGAACTAGCACACAAAATTAAAACCATCGTTTTAGATAAAACTGGCACTTTGACTCAGGGTAAACCTACAGTTACAGACTTTGTGACTGTCAACGGCACAGCTAATGGTAATGAAATCACGCTTTTACAGTTAGCAGCAACGGTAGAACGAAATTCTGAGCATCCTTTAGCTGAAGCTGTAGTGAAATACGCCCAGTCTCAAGAGGTGAGTTTAACAGAGGCAAAGAACTTTCAGGCGATCGCAGGTAGTGGTGTACAAGCAGTTGTTTCAAATCAGCTTGTGCAAATTGGTACACAACGTTGGTTAACCGAACTTGGAATTAACACCATAACTCTCCAACAGTATAAAGATGCCTGGGAAACTGCTGGTAAAACAGTAATTTTGATTGCTGTAGATGGCGAACTACAAGGAATAATGGGTATTGCCGATGCCCTCAAACCTTCATCAACAGCAGTGGTAAAAGCTTTACAGAAGCTAGGTTTAGAAGTAGTAATGCTCACTGGAGATAATCGTAAAACTGCTGATGCGATCGCTCTACAAGTTGGCATCCAGCGAATCTTTGCCGAAGTCCGTCCAGATCAGAAGGCGGCAATTATCCAATCTCTGCAAGGGGAGATAGAGAGATTTCGCAATTCAAAATCCAAAATCCAAAATCCAAAATCCAAAATTGTCGCAATGGTAGGTGATGGCATAAATGATGCCCCAGCCTTAGCACAAGCTGATGTGGGAATTGCTATTGGGACAGGAACAGATGTAGCGATCGCAGCTAGCGATATTACCCTAATTTCTGGAGATTTACAAGGAATTGTTACAGCTATTCAACTTAGTCGCGCCACCATCAATAATATTAGGCAAAATCTCTTCTTTGCCTTTATTTACAACGTCATTGGTATTCCGATTGCGGCGGGAATTCTGTTCCCCATCTTTGGTTGGTTACTCAATCCAATTATCGCCGGGGCGGCGATGGCTCTTTCTTCGCTTTCTGTTGTTAGCAATGCTCTCAGATTGCGTAACTTTCAACCAAAAGCTATCTTATAATTGCAGGTTAATTTAGGAAATGTTCAGTCAAAAAACGCTTTGGGGAAGCCTTACAGCTTTAGTCCTGCTCACTGGAACATCAGGCGTAGCATTAGCAGAAATGCCAGCCCACTCGCCAGAGCAAACCAGCCAATTTCATCGTATTGAGCAACCTTTGGGCTTGAAAGTTGGTGTTGCGATCGCAGGTTTAGCCTTAATTGGACTAGAGTTATGGTGGTTTCTTCTCTATAAAAGTCCTGATACCAATTCATGAAAATCTTGATACATCTGCGGTTCGTCGTAGGGGTGCAATCTTACCTATCTACAGCCCAATAAATATGGTTCGGTTAAGGTGCATAGTCCCTAAAGATCCCCCTTATTCCCCCTTAAAAAGGGGGAAATAGAGTCATTCTTAGTCCCCCTTTTTAAGGGGGGTTGGGGGGATCAAGTCTTATCCGAACCGTATTGATCTAAAGCCGATTCATCTGTTGCAAAGATTTTTGTCAATTGTATGACTGGTGTTTTGAATAATCGGACAAATTGTATCCTCATGCTGTCCGCCCATATTCTTCCAACCTGAAAGTAATCCCTCTATTTCAGAGCGTAAAGTTAACAACTGATCAATTTGGCGATCAATCTGCAATACCTTATCTTCGAGCTTCTCTTTGATTTCACCACATGGAGCTTGTCCTTGGTCATAAACCTGAAGAATATTTCCAATCTCCTCTAGGCTAAGACCAAGATTTTGTGCCCTTTTAATGAATGCTAGACGAGTTAGCACATCCAATGAAAACTGGCGAAAGCCTCCCTCTGTTCGTCTTGATGAATTGATTAAGCCTAAACTTTCGTAATAACGAATTGTCCTGATCGGGATTTTGCTTAAATCTGTTACCTGACCAATTAAAAGCAGTTTTTTATCTTGAGTTAACACGGTAGATTTTCCCAACTCTTGTAATTATTATGACATATTTTACTAATTATTAAATCCTTTGAGAGTTTAGCAAAATCTTGGCATCAGTAGTTGAAAATTTTATCTAATTAGAGATTTTACTAAGTTTTAATTTTTCAAATATCTATTCTAAATGGACACTAGCTTAGTCTAGCTGATATTTGATTGTCATAACTTTGACATTTTTAAGAATATTTGCCTAAGAATTTACCTGATTAATTTTATCCATTTATTGGGTAACTGTTTGTCATGGTACTGAAAGTAACTGTTTTTTTATAGTTCTCATGTTACTTCTAGATCAATTGCTTCACTTCAAGTGAAACCATAAAAATGAATCTCAACTCGCAGACTTTTAGCTCAACCCGTAAACCTAAAATTTTTAATAATCCAGAGCGTTTTATTGAGGGATGGTATTGGGTAATACCCTCTCAAAATCTGCGGGTGGGTGAAGTAAAACCTGTCACGATTTTGGGTAGAGAATTAGTGATTTACCGTGGTAAAGACAAAAGAGTAGTTACCTTTGATGCCTACTGTCCACACATGGGCGCTCACCTTGCTGAAGGCAAAGTTGAGGGTAATACACTACGTTGTTTTTTCCACCACTGGAAGTTTGATGCTGAAGGGATGTGTATTGATATCCCTTGTTTAGATACACCGCCTTCCTTAAAATTACAAACTTGGCCCACTGCTGAAAAGTATGGGATGATTTGGGTTTGGACTGGAGAAATACCACAACAACCCTTACCTTTTGTTCCAGAGTTGGAACAAAAAGAGTGTGATGTCGCCATCCATTCTCACTTTGTGATGAACTGTCACCCCAACGTGGTGATGATTAACCCCATCGATGCTCAACACCTGAATACAGTTCATCAACTGCCAATAGAAATTATTTTTGAAAGACAGGAACTGAACGAGAATGCGATTATTTTCACTAACACTACACCCATCAAAGATAATTCCTCTTTCATTAAGATCATCCGTCTTTTCTACAAAAATGCCATAACTTACAGTATTTGCTATTGGTACGGTAGCATTAGCATTGCGACACTTGGCCCCGAATTTTTCCATGTCCACACGATGTTAGCAGTTCGCCTCCACGAAGGGGGAAAAGCTGAAGGTCAAATCTTGTTGATCACTAAGAAACGTAAAGGAATTTTTGGTTGGTTATGCAATCGAATTGTGTTATGGCTGACTAAAATTGCAGGTAAGTTCTTTTTCATGGGTGACATCAAGATTCTCCAAACAATTCAGTTTGATTTGAAAACTCCCATCAAAGTAGATCAGCCAATCATGCAGTTTATTAACCATGTTGAAAAACAGCAATCCCTAATGTGGGGGACTTGGCAAGAAGCGCGATCGCGCGATGTGGAGAGCAAGCCCAAACGTGAGAGATGGCAAGATACAATGAGTAATGACTAACATCATATCTATATGACCAAAATTCCGTCAGACTGCTTGGCCAATTAAACGCGCACGGTATCATAACTATTGTCAACAATCTTTGCAAGAAATGAATCGTTTGTAGGGGTGTATAGATGTACGCCTCTACCAATGTATGACTAGCAGATATTTTGTGAAATAGTATAACAATTAATAAAGGTTAAAAGTTCAACAAAATTACTTTTAACTTTTAATCGACTACTAGATAAATAAAAAGAAGTGGCAAAGCCACTTCCTAATTCCCAGGTAGAACCTAAGTTATGAGTATAACCACTACAAAAAATTGAAATAGTATAAACAAACACCAATTAACTTAATATCTCTATTTTCCTTGTTGCCTGGGTTAGCAAATCCTGATTTACATCTACCAATTAACTGTATATTTACACAAGTCTGATGATCGCAATGCAGACTCAATTTTATCCAGTTCATCGCTAAGATGTGCCAGTTTTGCCTCTTCATCAAGAAGTTGCTGTTCTAATTGAAACTTGACTGCCGTACCAGCCTCAATTGCTACAGCTTTCTTCATCTGCCTAAACTTCTCGCTGCGGATGTCAAATTCTGCCTAAAGTGCGTCTTAACATACCACTACTTACTTGAATTCAATACAACGATAATTTCTGCTAACCTAATTCCCAGAGGTTTCCAGTGGGGATTGCTAGAAGAAAAAGTACTATCCCCAGACACCGCTTGGTAGTCATTGGGGAACTTTTCAGAAGCATTGGGAGCCGTATCTACTCGTAAAATGAGTTTGCCTTGATAACGGGATAATTTACTACTATCTAACAAAATAGTACCGCCGTAATCCCACGCCAATCCATAAAGTTTAAAATCACCTAACTTCTTGCGTAACTCGCTCAACGGGGTTCCCACTCCAATAGCTTCGCGGGTTTTCCAAGCTGAACCCAGGTTACGCACATTTAAAGGTTTAGTACGAGTTTTATCACTCCAAACTACCAATAAAGATCGCTCCTGATTTAGATTTACCTGAGTAGCTGCAAAACTACCGATTCCTTCAGCACCGGAAATAGTTTTATCAACAAGACGAGACGCGCCAAACAGTTTGATTAAATCTTGCTTGGTGGTTGTGCGTGTTATCGGCCCCACTCTTTCCCCAGGAACAATCAAGGTGTCTGTTAATGGTTGCGATTTAGCAACAGTAATTGGATGATTGATTTTCTGGGGTAGTGCAAAGGCTGGGTTTGCTGAATAGTTTAGCAGTAAAGCTAAAGTAGCTGTAGCAATGCCTTTGATTGATGAATTCATAGGTTCTATTATTGGGTAGTAGAATATGAGTGAGAAGTACTCATAATTTAACTACTACAATTTCCCAATTACAGATTACCGATTTTCTAGAAAGTTTATTTCATCGCTCTAGTTGCGTTTAAAATTGCCAGCATTGCTACTCCGACATCAGCAAAGACAGCTTCCCACATTGTCGCTATCCCAAAAATACCCAATCCAATAAATACAACTTTAATTGCTAAAGCGAACCCAATATTTTGCCAAACAATTTGCCTTGTTTTTCTGGCGATTTGGATTGCTTCTGCCACTTTTGAGGGTGCATCTGTCATGATCACAATATCGGCAGTTTCTATCGCCGCATCTGAGCCTAACCCACCCATTGCCATACCAACATCTGCTCTAGCAATCACTGGCGCATCATTAATGCCATCCCCAACAAAGACAACTTTACCATGCTTGCCAGCGGTGCTGAGTAACTTCTCAATGGCATTAACTTTTTCTTCAGGTAATAACTCTGCTTCATAGGCATCTATGCCAAGCTGTTGAGCAATCCGGGAAGCGATCGCTTGATTATCTCCTGTCAACATTACTGTTCTCTCTACACCCATTCGCTTGAGTGCTTGAATAGCAAGTCTCGCATCTTCTTTGAGTTCATCAGCAATCACAATATACCCAACGTAAATATTATCCACTGCTAGATGAATAACTGTTCCCTCTAACTGGCAATTATCATGAGCAATCTTCTCTCTATGTAATAGGCGATCGCTTCCCGCTATCACTACCCTATTTTCAACCTTGGCTTTAATTCCATAGCCTGCTATCTCTTGATAATCTCTCACCTCAAATTCATCGATTTTTCCCCCATAAGCCTTGCGGATAGATTGAGCGATCGGATGATTTGAGTGCGATTCTACCTTGGCAGCTAATTGCAGTAATTCTTGTTCATTCCAGCCATTTAATGGTACTATATTTGCTACTTTAAATACACCTTTAGTTAACGTTCCAGTTTTATCAAAAACAACTGTATTAACTGCATTTAAAGTATCTAGAAAAGTAGAGCCTTTAACCAAAATACCACGTCTAGCTGCACCTCCCACACCTCCGAAGTAACCTAATGGAATACTGATAACCAGTCCACACGGACAGGAAATAACTAATAAAATTAGGGCACGATAAACCCATTCTGAATAACTTGCACCGGAAATTAATAAAGGAGGTAATAGTGCAACTGCTAGAGATGTAAAAACTACTACTGGTGTGTAATATCGGGCAAATTTAGTAATAAACTTTTCTGTTTCTGCTTTTTTACTTTTGGCATTTTGCACCAAGTCTAAAATCTTGGCAATGGAAGATTCATCAAAGAGTTTTGTTACTCTAATGCTGAGAACACCTATTTTGTTGATCATCCCAGCCAAAACTGTTTCTCCCAGCCTCACAGTTCGCGGCACAGATTCTCCAGTTAATGCAGATGTATCAACTTGCGAATTACCATCTATAATTTCGCCATCTAAGGGAATCTTTTCTCCGGGTTTGACAATAATAATATCCCCAATATTTACTGTTTCTGGCGATACTTTCTTGAGTTCTCCCTCTATTTGGATATTCGCATAATCTGGACGCACTTCCAACAAGGCTTTGATGGAACTACGAGAACGACTGACGGCAATATCTTGGAACAATTCCCCAATTTTGTAAAATAACATTACCCCCACAGCTTCGGGTAATTTATGAATTGCGATCGCCCCTAATGTCGCTACTGTCATCAAAAATGTTTCATCAAATACTCTACCTTTGAGGATATTACGCCCAGCAGTTTTTAAAACACTCCATCCACTTAATAAATAGGCAGGGATGAAAAGCAGATATTCACCTATCGAGTAGAATGTATTGTGTAATTGATTTTCAAAAATTACACCAGGCGCATATAAACTTAAAATCATTACCAAAGGCAATACCTCATCTTTCAGATTGAATTCTCCACCGTGGTCGTGATTGTGGTCATGGTTATGATTCTCATCATGATTATGATCATGATTATGATTCTCGTGATGATCATGTTCACAGCTGGAACAACCTGAAGATTCTGAATGTCGTTTTTGCTTCATTTTTTCTGTTGAGGCTAGTAAGTTACTTAATATATGAGCCTATTCTCAAATGTAATAAAAAAAAGAAGTTTTTACAAGTTGAGAATTTAAGAACGAGAATCTATATCAATACAAGATTTAGGTTTATTGTTGAATGTTTCTACTAATATTTAGTGAATATCAAGATTTCTAACCTTATAGAAGTAGCTACCCTGGTGAGTTTTTTAAAAAATTATGACAGAATTATGAAAAAATCAGAGTGTAAACAATGCCCTTTCCAGAAAAACCCACCAGGAAGCCTAGCCTACCTGAAGTTCACCGCAGCATTAGGATTCCTAACACCAAAAGCATCTGGCGGAAGATGCTGGCTTATGGAGGCCCAGGATATCTCGTATCTGTAGGGTATATGGACCCTGGTAACTGGGCGACTGACTTAGCTGGCGGGGCTAAATTTGGTTATGCCTTGCTAGCGGTGATTATGCTTTCCAACTTGATGGCGATTTTAATGCAATCGTTGTGTGTGCGGTTGGGAGTAGCAACAGGGCGAGATTTAGCGCAGGCTTGTCGAGATAACTTCAGTCCGCGCGTCAACTTTGGGTTATGGGTACTTTGTGAGATAGCGATCGCCGCTTGTGACTTAGCGGAAGTTTTGGGAAGTGCGATCGCGCTGCAACTGCTTTTTGGCATTCCCCTGAGTTGGGGCGTGTGTATAACAGCCTTAGATGTATTTGTATTGTTACTGCTACAAAACAAAGGTTTTCGCTATACAGAAGCTTTGGTAATCTTGTTGGTAGCAACTGTAGGCATCTGCTTTGCAGCAGAAATCATCTTTTCGCGTCCTGATTTGGGCGGAGTTTTATTAGGTTATGTTCCCAAAATAGAAATTGTCCAGAATCCAGAAATGCTCTACCTTGCTATTGGTATTTTGGGGGCAACGGTGATGCCACACAACTTATATCTACACTCATCAATCGTGCAGACACGCGATTGGGAATCAACATCCCAAAAGAAATGGGAAGCTATTAAGTTTAGCACAATCGATTCTACAGTTGCTTTATGTTTCGCCTTGTTTATCAACTCAGCAATTTTGATTATTGCTGCTGCCACGTTTCATTTTTCTGGTAATCAGGATGTTGCCGAAATTCAAGATGCTTATAAATTGCTCTCTCCCTTATTGGGTGTGAATGCCGCTAGCGCCATTTTTGGCGTGGCATTACTGGCTTCCGGGCAAAGTTCAACCCTTACCGCCACTTTAGCAGGGCAAATTGTCATGGAAGGCTTTTTGAACCTGCGTCTGAAACCTTGGTTACGTAGGTTATCAACTAGATTAATTGCGATTATCCCAGCATTAATTTCAATTATAGTTTTGGGAGAAAAGAGTACAAGCGGCTTACTAATTTTTAGCCAAGTTCTTTTGAGTTTACAGCTATCATTTGCCGTAGTGCCGTTGGTGATCTTTACAAGTAATAAAGGCTTAATGGGTGAATTTGTCAATCCTTGGTGGTTGCAGATTTTATCGTGGTTAGTAGCGATTATTATCGGCAGTTTAAATGCTTGGCTGTTATTGCAAACTATTTCAAGCTGGCTGTTTTTGAGTCCTAGCTAGAATGTTTATCCACAGCCGCCGCTTTGACCTAACGATTTTAGATTTTGGATTTTAGATTTTAGATTATTTCGGTTCATGCCCTGCCCCTAGTGGACGGAATAAATTCAAAATCCCAAATCCCAAATCTTCAAGCCTTGTCCCCTTGTGGGCGAGGTTAATCCAAAAGACGCTCTCTACGAGACGCTCTTGCTAGCTTGTCCTCCGCAGGAGTACGCGGACTCGCTCTCCGTGGCGCTATCGCTTTCTCCAAAATCCAAAATTGGTTGACTTCTCTGTGCAGCGCCGCCTCACCGCTACGCGTCTACGCAGACTTGAACCAGGTAAGTAGATCAACTTAATTAAACATAAAACGCTCAGGGCATGGCGAAAAGTCGGGCTTCTGGGTATTATGTTTATTTATACCCATCTAATTTGCGATCAAACCGTGTAGATATGGAACTTTTATGGGTAATAAGTGTCAGCCTAACTATTCTTAGAGATAATTCACTTGAAGTTTGAAAGTGAATCGAATACCCTAAACTAGTAGACAATTTTCTTAAGGAATTTATGAACAAAAGAATTATCCTGAATTTGCTTTCCACTTCCTCAATCTTTGTGTCCCTGATGTCTACCCTGGCAGTAGTTAATCCTGCCCATGCTAGTGGTAGTATTACACAGCGATTAATGCACACACAAGACGGTCGTACCTGTATCACTAACCCACATGGTGGAGCAGATTTTGTCTGCATTCGAGATTCAGAGAGAAAGCAACCTTATACCTCATCTGCACGTTCCTCAACCATTGTCACATCGGTATCAGATCAGAATGTTGCCATGTTGAACTTTACTGACGAGGAAAGCGATGCTGCAATTAGGTTATTTAAATGTGACTGTCCATTATGTATCAATTCTTTGCGTCAGTTGCGCGGTAGTGGAAACTTGGTCTACTAAGGTTGAACAAGGCTGATAGCGACTATAGCTTCTGTCAGATATACATGGTTAATCATGTATAGAAGATATACGAAACCAAAAAAGCATTTTTAACTGCATACCATTACTATATATTTGGCCAAATGTAAATTCATTGTTGGGGCGGTTTGTAGCACTACTCCAAACCCCTCAAATTAATCTTGAGGAATGGACAGATGCTCTTAGAAGCTAGCCGGTAAGCGTAAAGCTCACCGAAGCCTGCCCAGATTAAGCGAAGGAGTGCGTGTAAGCCTGTTTGAGCAATTTATATCTTAGAACCAAGAATCGAGCCTGTCTAAAGACGCTGAGAGTGTCAAGATTTTGTGCCATTGGGCGACATTTGTGGCAATATGGAAAGAAGTTAAAAAGTTGGCTGTTGGTGTTGGGAAGTTCAAAGGGTGTTTTTCCTTGCCACGCCGAACTTTGGACAAGAGGATCAGGGCTATTTTGTGCCTTCTCCCTACAGATTGATAAATTGAAGTCACCAAACAGATGGTGATGTTTATCCACCAGCCTCTACTCTTTGAATCTACGCTTCGCGGCTTCTGTTGTACCATTTCGCTTCACTACCACTAGCTTTATCTGCCCAGTAGGAACTAGATCAAGGTCTTTGTAACCGCAGTTTTGCATTTTAAGCAAATATTCTGGCGAAAGGAAGTTATTATCGTCTGAATGTTTGGAATTCACTGCGAAAAGATATACATACTCCCACCTTGACCATTAAATGAATTCAGAAAACCCAGAAACTTACATAAACCATCCAACTTGGGGTTTACTCTACAAAATCTGTATGGTTGATGAGAACCAGGATTTGTTCACCACACTTTATGCCCAGCGCTTATTTTTTTTGGTCGCAAATGACGTTAAAGGTGTTAAATTCCAGTCTCTAGGACGTACTGAGGCTAGAATGATGTTGGAAAATCGCTTACGTACCCTGCGGCGCAGTGGACAATCTCAGGAGTACGATCAGCTTCAGAGTGTTTTCCAACGCACCTTCCAATGAGTAGTTCGATTTCCGAACGTATTATTTCCATTCGCTCCTCACTGCCAACTTCAGTCCGATTGATTGCTGTTAGCAAGCAAGTTTCTGCCCAGGCCATTCGGTCTGCCTATGCCGCAGGAATTCGTGATTTTGGGGAGAGTCGTATCCAAGAAGCCGCCAGCAAACAAGTCGAGTTGCAAGACTTACCGGATATTACCTGGCACTTTATTGGACATTTGCAAAGCAATAAAGCCAAAAAAGCCATTGAACAATTCCCTTGGATTCACTCCGTAGATAATTTGAACCTGGCACAGCGCTTAGATCAATTGGCACAACAGCTAGGAGTGAGTCCCCAGGTTTGCCTGCAAGTGAAAATTCTCCCCGATCCCAACAAGTTTGGTTGGAGTGTACCAGAACTATTGGCTGATTTACCCACACTCAATCAATACAAAAATTTACAAATTCAAGGTTTGATGACAATTCCGCCTTCAGGATTAAATGATTCCGAAATTTTAAGTGTGTTTAATCTCAACCGTGAACTGGCAAAAGAAATCCAGGAGCAAAACTGGTCGCAGATTAAAATGCAGCACCTGTCTATGGGTATGTCAGGCGACTACGAACTAGCAGTGCAAGCAGGCGCAACGATGGTACGATTAGGAACGATATTGTTTGGCGATCGCTCTTAAGGGCTGACAAATAAAAAAATACTTAACTACTGATTGTCGGGTGGGCCAAAAAGCCCACCTTTGGCTATGGGCGGGCTTTTCGACCTACGCCACAATCAGTAGTAATTTATTTGTTAGAAATCCCTTAAAGGATGTTTGTCAAGTCTAATTTATGACTGGTGGACGAACGTGGATTAGCAAGCCCTTGATATGGCATTAGTCTACGGACGTAGACGAGAGCTTATGTAGTAGCAAATTATATTCGCCCAATACTTTTAACCGATCGCTCTTAGCCTCTTGTTCATCAACCTTGCTCTTCAGTATTAATAGAAGTTGAGAATTTGATCACAAGAATTTTCTCACAGACTGGTGCAATTGGAAACAAAGGATATAGTATTGACAAGAGTAATCGCCAAGGGAGAATAAGGTATAAAGAACTTTCCTTCGGACAAACCTTAGGATATAATCTTGACTCCTTATGATGTTTAGGCGATGCACATACCTTTGCAATAAGTGTCAGTTCATCGCTAAAATCGGTAGTATAGGCTACAAATAGCAATCAATAGATTTGCTGAAGTATCCACCGAGGTAGCGTAGTTTACCGATGTAGGCATCGCTCCTAGCTCAATCAATCTTAAGCCAAGTCAATGCAGGCTATTCGCATCAGGAGAGTACACACACAATGAACAATATATTTTCCAAACTCAGAGACTTTGTGGGTCTAAATGAGCAAGTGGAATATGAGTATTACGAAGAAGAACCAGAAACAGATAATAATTACCAAAATCTGTATCAGCAAGAAAATCCCCAACCAGCACCACAAGAGAGCGCAACCGCTCAAAATCGACGCTGGCGGGAACCAGTGCCTACAATGGGAGATGATATAGCAGCAGGTTCAAAGCCAATGGGGAATGTGATTGGTATGCCAGGAGCAATTAACGGAATTTCGGAAGTTTTAGTACTTGAACCACGCACCTTTGAAGAAATGCCCCAGGCAATTCAAGCGTTGCGAGAACGCAAGTCAGTGGTATTAAATCTGACAATCATGGACCCAGATCAAGCTCAACGAGCTGTAGATTTTGTTGCGGGTGGTACTTACGCACTAGATGGACATCAAGAGCGCATCGGTGAGAGCATCTTTTTGTTTACACCAAGCTGTGTCCAAGTTAGCACCCAAGGTGGCGTTCTTCATGAAGTACCACAACCGCCAGCCCGTCCCGCTCGTCCTCCAGGTTCTTCAAATCAAGCCTGGGGCAACGAAACTAACCGAATGGCACAATAAAGTTAAATTAGTTGTTTGTCCTTTGTCATTTGTCCTGAGTTTTGGTAATAGTGACAAATGACAAACGACGAATGACTAATGACAAATGACAAATGATCAATGACTATAAAATTTGGTTTAATTGGTGGCGGGGTAATGGGAGAAGCGCTCTTATCCCGCCTTATCGCGCGTGGAATTTATCAATCATCAGAAGTCATAGTTAGCGAACCGCTATCTTCACGCCTAGATTTTTTAAAACAGCAATATGATGTTGTTGTGACGACAGATAATAGCCAGGTTTTCACTCAAGCAAAAGAGGTTGTCTTTTTGGCAGTGAAGCCGCAGGTGTTTAGCGCGATCGCTCAAGAACTAGCAGATATTGATATTATTAATAGAGAACACGCACCCCTGATCATTTCCATTTTGGCGGGTGTAACTTTAAGTCATCTAGAAGCTGCATTTGTGCAATTGCCAGTTATTAGAGCAATGCCCAACACCCCAGCAACTGTGGGAGCGGGAATTACCGCGATTTGTTCAGGTGCATACACCACCCCCAAGCACCACCAAATAGCACAGCAAGTTTTTTCAGCTGTGGGCGAAGTTGTGGAAGTATCAGAAGCGCTGATGGATGCAGTCACAGGGCTATCTGGTAGCGGGCCTGCTTACGTAGCGCTGTTAGTAGAAGCACTTGCTGATGGCGGAGTCGCCGCAGGTTTACCTAGAGTAATTGCCAATCAACTAGCCTTGCAAACCGTACTGGGAACAGCGAAACTGTTGCAGTCAACGAAACTGCACCCAGCAGAACTCAAAGATCGTGTTACCAGTCCCGGCGGTACAACGATTGCGGGGATTGCCAAGCTAGAACAGGCAGGATTTCGTTCAGCTTTAATTGAAGCAGTCAAAGCTGCTACCGAGCGATCGCAAGAACTGGGAAAATAAGAGAGTGGGGAGTGGGGAATGGGGAGTGGGGAGTGGGGAAAATTCAATAAAATTTATTATTTTCCTAATCACCTACTCCCTATTCCCTACTCCCCACTCCCCTCTCCCCCTAACGAAGTTGACAAAAGACTCGTTAGTATGTAAACAATCTGGTTGCAAATGTGATTGAGTGAATTATCCTGCACCGTCTCCAGAACTTGACTTAGGGTCTATATTTCCCTTTGAACTGGATCAGTTTCAAAAAGAAGCGATCGCGTCCCTAAACGCCGGACGCTCCGTAGTCGTATGTGCGCCCACAGGTTCGGGCAAAACATTAGTCGGGGAATACGCTATTTATCGCGCCCTAGTGCGAGGAAAACGTGTATTTTACACGACTCCGCTGAAGGCGCTGTCGAATCAAAAATTACGTGACTTTCGAGAAAAATTTGGTTTTGATCAAGTCGGACTGTTAACTGGAGATGCTTCCATTAACAGGGATGCGCCGATTTTGGTGATGACCACCGAAATTTTCCGAAATATGCTCTATGGCACACCTATTGGCCAAATCGGCATCTCATTAGTAGACGTTGAAGCGGTGATACTTGATGAGTGCCACTACATGAACGATCGCCAACGTGGGACAGTTTGGGAAGAATCAATCATCTATTGTCCCCGTGAAGTGCAACTGGCAGCCCTTTCAGCAACCGTTGCCAACAGCGATCAACTCACCGACTGGCTAAATCGCGTTCACGGCCCAACAGACCTGATTTACTCCGATTTTCGTCCAGTCCCCTTAGAATTTCACTTTTGCAATCCCAAAGGGTTATTTCCCCTGCTGAATGATAGCAAAACCAAAATTAACCCCCGGCTTCAGAAAAAGAAGGGAAGAGGGGGAGAAAGGGAGAAGGGGAGAAGTGGTAGACCAGAGGCTCCGGGAATAATTTTTACCTTGAGCCAGTTAGAGCAACGGGATATGTTACCAGCGATTTACTTTATCTTCAGTCGCCGGGGATGTGATAAAGCGGTGGCGGAAGTGGGTGATTTATGGCTGGTAAATAGTGAAGAGTCCCAAATTTTACGGGAACAGATTGATGACTTTTTAGCCCGCAATCCCGATGCCGGGCGTTCTGGACAAATTGCGCCCCTATACCGGGGAATTGCTGCCCACCACGCCGGAATTTTGCCTGCTTGGAAAGCACTGGTAGAAGAACTATTTCAGCAGGGGCTGATTAAAGTAGTATTCGCCACTGAGACACTGGCGGCGGGAATTAATATGCCCGCGCGGACAACGGTAATTTCCACCCTTTCTAAGCGGACTGACACCGGACACCGCCTGTTGAACGCTTCGGAATTTTTGCAAATGGCGGGACGAGCAGGCCGCCGAGGGATGGATAAACAAGGTCATGTGGTGACAGTCCAAACTCCCTTTGAAGGAGCCAAAGAAGCCGCGTATTTAGGAACATCCAAGCCAGACCCTCTTGTTAGCCAGTTTACGCCCAGTTATGGCATGGTACTCAATTTGCTGCAAACCCACACCCTAGAGCAAACTAGGGAACTAATAGAGCGCAGTTTTGGGCAGTACATGGCCACCTTGCATTTAAGACCAGAATACGATGAGATTGCCGAACTACAAACACAATTAGCTCAACTACATGAGCAAATCGCCGCAGTTGATGAAAATGAACTGGCTGTTTATGAGAAATTGCGGCAACGCCTGAAAGTGGAACGCCAGATATTGAAAACTCTGCAAGAGCAAGCGCTCTCAGACAGACAAGAAGAATTGGGGATGATGTTGGACTTTGCAGTGTCAGGAACTCTGTTGAGTCTCAAAGGCAAAAATATCACAGTGTCTTCACCCGTAACCGCAGTCTTAGTGGGGAAATCGCCTGGTTCTGGTCAAGCTTCTTACTTGGTATGCTTGGGAAATGATAATCGCTGGTATGTAGCAACGACAGGGGATGTAGTCGATTTGTATGCCGAACTCCCACGAGTTGAGGTGCCGCCTGATGTACTACCACCGCCAGAGATGCCTTTGAAACCAGGACAGTCGCGCCGTGGCAATCAAGAAACATTTGCGATCGCTGGGCGTATTCCTGATCCGGTAGAATCATTGCATCTGGCACCAGAAGTAGCAGAACAACTCAGTCGCACTACCGCCGTCCAAGAGCAATTAGAAGCTCATCCCCTACATCAATCAGGCAATGCTGCCACGCTTTTCAAGCGCCGCGCCCGCTATGTCGAACTAGAAGCCGAACTTGAACAGTTACAAGGACAAGTAGAGCAACAGTCACAACGTCATTGGGAAGAATTTCTGAATTTAATCTCAATTCTGCAACACTTTGGCGCTTTAGATAACTTAGTGCCCACAGTATTAGGGCGAATTGCTGCCGCCATTCGAGGTGAGAATGAATTGTGGCTGGGTTTAGTATTCGCTAGTGGTGAATTGGGCCAGTTAGATCCGCAGCATTTAGCAGCAGCAGCAGCAGCTTTGGTGATGGAAACGCCCCGTCCAGATAGCAAGGTTAACTTTGAACTCAGTAATGAAGTGACAGAAGCCTTGAAAAAATTGCAGGGAATTCGCCGCCAAATGTTCCAACTACAACGACGCTATAACGTAGCGTTGCCTATATGGTTGGAGTTTGAGTTAATTGCGATCGTGGAACAATGGGCGCTAGGAATGGAGTGGACTGAACTCTGCGAGAACACCACTTTGGATGAAGGCGATGTGGTGAGAATTTTACGGCGGACGTTAGATTTATTATCGCAAATACCCCACGTTCCCCATTTACCAGACTCTTTCCAACGCAATGCCTATCGGGCGATGCAGTTGATTGATAGATTCCCTGTGAATGAGGTAGTTGAATGAACAGCACACTATTAGGGACTTCAAAATAAAAAAATACTCAACTACTTATTGTGGGGTGGGCCGAAAAGCCCGCCCACAGCCAAAGGCGGGCTTTTCGGCCCACCCCACAAGATTGGATAATTTAATTTATTTGTTGGAAATCTCTTACGCGCTTACACAAAGACGCATAAAAAGAGAGTATTTGATTATTTAGACTTGAGTTCCTATAGCTAACCGTATTCCCCAGAATAAGATTAAAGTTGCGATCGCAAGCCAGTCACGTCCTTTTAATCGTAAGTCATGCCATTGGACTCGATGCTCATTGGGACTGGTAAAACCCCGCACCATCATTGCATTGGCCATTTGATCAGCTCGTAAGAGCAGATTTTCCAAAAGTCTCTCTGCGACTGTCATCCAAAGCTTGAATCCTCCTTTTAATCCCAGCTTTTTCCAATTAATTGCCCTTGTCATCACGGAGCGAAATAAATTTTGCACTTCTTCTAAAACCAGAGGAATAAAGCGCAAGGATAAGGTTAAAGTTAAAGCAATTTCTGTGACAGGCAACTTGAAGCGTCGTAGGGGTTGCATTAAGCTTTCTATGCCAGATGTGATTTCTTCTGGTGCGGTTGTCAGCAGATACAGGTTAGTGCTGTAAATCACGGTAAATATAAGTGTACTCAAGCGTACTGCCAAACTCAAGGAGTAGCGAGTCACTTTCACTGGCCCTTTGTGAAATAGCACGTAGCTGTATTTTTTTTTCTCAACTACTTGCTCTTGAACAATATTATTGGACTTTGATGGCTGGGTTAATATTTGTTCATTCGCTGGCAGGCGTGACTGATAATCTACACCCATTCCATCAGGACTGATAGCGGCGATCGCTAAGACAAAAAACGATAGTATTAATAGCCAACCCATTTGCTGCCGCCATACTCGTCGCGGAATTCTAGCAATTACGGTGGCAATAATCAACAATACCACCAGCAGTACACGCCAAAGGTTGTTAGCCAAAACATAGCTTGTTAAAAAGCTCATCAACCAGGCGAACTTAACTCGCGGATCAATTTTATGCAACCAAGTTTGGGGTTGTTCTAAATAAAGTCCAAGTGGCAGCGATCGCAATAAATCCATTTTAGAGTTATGAGTGAGGAATGAGGAGTTAGGAGTTTTGACTTTAACTCATAACTTTTACCTTATGCCGCTATCAAACTCAAGTCGATAGGGTTCTGTAGTTAGCAATTTTGGCTTTAACTCATAACTCCTGTACAGACGCGATTCATCGCGTCTCCCTTGTACAGACGCGATTCATCGCGTCTCCTAACTTATTTTGACGCGAGTTGCTCTATTAACATTACCACTTTCGGCATCACGGACTTTTTTGCTCCGCCACAGTAAAATAATTGGCGTGCCTTTAAATCCTAGCTGTTGCCGGAATTGGCGTTCAACGTAGCGGCGGTAGTTGTCGTTGAAGCGTTTGGAATCATTCACAAATAGAGCGATCGTTGGTGGTTGGCTACTTACTTGTGTACCATAGTAAATCTTGCCCTGACGCCCACCACGAGATGCTGGCGGTGAATGCCAACTAACAGCGTCTGTTAAGACTTCGTTAATTACTGATGTGCTGACACGGCGTTTGTGTGATTCCGCCGCAGTTTTCACCAATTCGAGAATCTTTTCTACCCGTTGTCCTGACAAGGCACTCACAAAAATTGTTTCTGCCCATTCGGTAAAATGTAACCGTGATTGCAGAGTTTTTTCGTAGTCGTAGATTGTATAAGAGTCTTTTTCGACAGCATCCCACTTATTAACGACGATGATGCAAGCTCGACCTTCCTCGATAATCCGCCCAGCTAATTTTTGGTCTTGCTCAGTGACTCCATCTACGGCATCTATTACTAATAAAACCACGTCAGCGCGGCGAATCGCTTTGAAAGCGCGGTTAATACTAAAGAATTCTGTGCCGTATTCGATGTGTTTCTTTTTGCGAATGCCTGCGGTGTCAATCAAGCGGTAGGTTTGCCCGTCTCGTTCAATGACGGTATCAATAGCATCGCGGGTTGTGCCAGAAATTGGGCTGACGATTGCCCTCTCTTCCCCGACAAAAGAATTGAGTAAGCTCGATTTGCCCACATTCGGACGTCCCACAATTGCTACTTTGATTTCATTAGTATCTGGGATGTCTTCAATTGCAGGTATGTGATTAATTAACTCGTCGAGTAACTCTCCTGTGCCACTACCATGAATTGCGGAGATGGGGTAAGGTTCGCCCAATCCCAATACCCAAAATTCAGCAGCTTGCATTAAGCCTTGTTCTGGGGATTCACATTTATTTACAGCTAGTAGCACTGGTACGGGTTGTTGGCGCATCCATTCGGCGATTTCTAAATCTGCCGATGTGGGGCCTGTTTGACCATCTACGACAAAAATAGCACCACACGCTTCTGCAAGGGCTGTCATTGCCTGTTGGCGAATCAGTGGTAAAAATTCGGTATCATCATTAAAAACTAAACCACCAGTGTCTACCACTAAAAATTCCCGGTCGTTCCAGAAAGCTGGTAGATAAGTGCGATCGCGTGTCACTCCCGGTTCATCATGGACAATCGCCGTTTGTTCCCCGGCGAGTCGATTAACCAGGGTGGATTTGCCCACATTTGGGCGTCCGATAATTGCAACAATTGGCAGTGCCATAAAACCAGGGTAAGTGAGAGACGTAGTATATCATGTACTTACATTTTACTCACTTTAAACTGGAAGTTTTAATAACTTTCCATCAGATGTGGTTTAACTCAAAATCAACCAAGCAACATTCCCTCTGAAATACTCAAAAAAATGTCTCCTGAAGAAATCAATCGGTTGACTATATTTCAAAAACGTCCGCTAACCTCAGCTTCGGAAAAGGAAATTAAGCAAGCTGCTGTCAACTATACCCTTGCTCACTCTTTTGAATTTAATATACTAAGCGGCACACCTGAAGCAATCTTTGCCCGTCCAATCAAAGCTGCTGAAATTCCTTCTACTGGTTTGGGTGAGATTAACTTTATGGGTGAAGAACCGCCATTGATGTTAGTAGTAGTTAAAGGAGACTTTGACACTACTGGTTTTGTAGCTCGCCGTTTTCAAACTTCAAATCCTCCTCGCTCAACAAAGTATATTGCTTATGTTTTTGACCTCCGAGCTGGTATACCTAGTTTAACAGCAACAGGGCTGACAGGAAAATACTTCCGTAAT
Source organism: Nostoc sp. JL33 (assembly GCF_017114985.1). GTDB lineage: Bacteria > Cyanobacteriota > Cyanobacteriia > Cyanobacteriales > Nostocaceae > Nostoc. Next base: position 254,359 of record NZ_JABXKP010000100.1, read on the forward strand.
GCCCTTAACGACTCAACATTGCCAGATGAATCAAAGCTTGTTGACCCACAACAAGGTAAGCCGGAAGCATTACCTGGAGAAAAAGTGGAGCCACCTGCCCAAAAACTACCGTATGGCACTACAATTCCAGGTGAAACTCCAACAAAGAACCCTTAAATAGGTTTTCCGGGCTATTGGTGACAAGTAAAAAGCGAGTAAATCTGGTTTACGAAACCGTTTGATATGTCTGGGTTCTGGTACGAAAAAGACTCCATTCATTAGCTTACGTCTAATTGAACTTCGTTACTTTTCTCCAATGGGCGATCGCCATACTTTTAAAATAAAAAAAGGTAGGAAATCCTACCTTTTACCCAAAAAAAGCATTTTGTAACCAAATACCAATTTAAATATCACACACTCTTTTGACGCGTCTATTGCAAAACTATGACGAGTGTATGACGTTTAATTTGTAATTGATTTCGCTATTCCTGCCAGTTGCAACCCAGGCGGATAGCTACCTTCTTCTTTGATCCGCTTAATTTCTGCATCCGTTATTCGCAAATTTAACTTTTGTGCCAACGATCGCACAATATCTCCCCGATCAATTACACCAGCTACAGCGCCAGCCGGAGAAAGTACGGTAATTCGAGGTAATTGCTCATTTTCCAGCTTGTTAATTACCTCAGCTATCAATGTTGCTTCTGTAACGGTAGGTATTTCTGTCAGGGGATGCACAATGCTGTGTAAGGTTTGGGTTTCCCATTCACTCCTTTGGGTTAAACGCAAATCGTCAATGGAAACCAGACCCCGGTAACGTCCATCAGAAGCAGCAAAATAAACCTGTGAGGGAGCGGTTTCCAACAGGTATAAATCGGCAAAGGAGCGCAATGTCTGGTCAGCATCAATTACGCGAAAGTCACGGGTCATTGCATCAGCCGCCACTACCTTGAGTAGGCTTTCTTGTAATGTAGTCATGTTGTCATAGGTGTTGGCGTTGCGGACAGCAAACCAACCTAACAGCGCAATCCACAAACCAGTGACTAATTCTCTGGTCAAAAAATCTACAACAAATCCTAAAGCGATCGCACCATAACCTAAAATTTGCCCCGCCTTTGCAGCCCAGTGTACCGCTTGAAAACGATTACCTGTTATTTGCCATAGTGCTGCTTTTAACACTTGCCCTCCATCTAGAGGTAAGCCGGGAATCATGTTAAATAGAGCCACCACCAAGTTAATTCTCGCCAAATCTCCAACCATGACACTGAGCGGACTGGTATCAGGTATCACAATAGTTCCCAGCCGGAGCAGGAAAAATAGTCCGATACTCACCAAAGGCCCGGCGATCGCTACTTGAAAGGCTTTGAAAGGAGTTTTAGATTCTTCTTCAATAGCAGCAATCCCGCCAAACATAAATAGAGTAATTGAATTAACTCTAATGCCTTGCGATCGGGCTGCCAAGCTGTGACCCAACTCATGTAACAACACTGAAACAAATAACAACAGTGCCATCACTATTCCAGCACTCCAAGCTATAACAGCCCCCCATTCCTGATAAGCTACCCCAAAATTGAGAGTTGCCAACCCTAAAATCACAAACCATAACGGGTCTAAAAACAGGGGAATTCCAAATAAAGACCCAATTTTCCAATTTGTTTGCATTACATTACCCTAAAACTAGATATCGCCAGTAGTTTTTATACTGAGATACTACACATAGTCCTATACAGATTTATATTGAGCATCAATTCGGTAGTGCCGAGTGAAGAAATGCTCTTATTTCTAGAATAGACAATTAAGCAATTCGCTTTTTCTTAATTCGCAATTTGCAATTTGCAATTACGTTTTGTAACGGGGATTTTAATTAGGCGTTCAATTCGTGCTGCCCTTCTATTGCTGGGGAATTAAACCCTTAAACTTTGTTAATGCCTGTGAGCAAAAGTGTGGAGAGGGGCATTGGGGAGCCAGCGCCGTGGGCGGGTTTCCCACGCCAGCCCGCACAACGAGGGGAAAATACGCAAGCGGCTGGCTCGACTTGAGGCGACTGGCATCATGGGGCATAAGTTATTTCTTCCTTAGTGCCCCTGCCCAAAATCGTTTTTAGGAGTTTTGTATTGATCGCGGCGTTACAAGTAACACCTCTGTGATCACAAAACTACAGACGACCGATGTTAGTCAGTCCTAAAACGATGCCAACGCCGATAATATGACCAAAAGCCATCGCTGCAACGAATGTTGGAATACTAATCGGCAGGATGGGGAACTTGGGGCCAACTAGGGGTTTTTCAATCCTAGTACTTAGTAAAACTATTACTAAGCTGCTGACGCTGATGATGATTCCTACTACGGGGTTCCACGCAGGTGTTGCGGGAACAGATGCAGCTGCTGCTAGTAAAATAGATGAAATCAAGCTTTTGTCTCCTAAATGGAAAAGTTAATGTAGACCTACAAGATTATAAAATTACAAGGCCCAAAAGTTTTTTAGATAGTTTAGACTTTTCTGAGATTATTTAAAATTTGCCAGATTTTCATGCGCGTTAAAATTTGCGGCATCACTCAACCACAGCAGTCTATAGCGATCGCCTCTCTGGGCGCAACGGCACTAGGATTTATTTGTGTGCCAACCTCACCTCGCTACGTGACTACATCCCAAATTCAAGCAGCAGTCGCAGAACTCGCGGCAAATATTGACACAATTGGTGTTTTTGCCAACGCTAGCATCCCCGAAGTCAGCGAAATAGTTGCTGATTCTGGGTTGACTGGTGTGCAGTTACACGGTGATGAATCACCAGATTTTTGCTACCAATTACGTCAAGCTTTACCCAATGTCGAAATTATTAAAGCACTGAGAATTCGTAGTCTTGAGGATCTTGACACAGCGATCGATTACATTAAATACATAGATACTTTACTACTTGATGCCTACCATCCCCAACAACTTGGTGGTACAGGCAAAACCTTAGATTGGAGAATGCTAGAGAAATTTAACCCCAATTGCTCTTGGTTTTTGGCTGGGGGATTAACAGCAGATAATATTCTGGAAGCTTTAAGTCAGGTTAATCCTAGCGGCGTTGATTTATCTAGTGGTGTGGAACGTTCACCTGGAGATAAGGATTTAGACAAAGTAGCACTTCTATTTCAGAGCCTAAAAAATATTGATTTACCTAGAAGTTAGGAGTGATAAGTTGTGAACTAACTCCTAACTTCTAACTTCTAAGTCACTACTTAAAAGAACGCCCCTTGGTGGCGAATCAAATTAAAAAATTCTTCGCGGGTTTTGTGCTCCTCTTGGAACACACCAACCATTGCGCTAGTCACAGTCCAAGAACCTGGTTTCTGGACGCCCCGCATCACCATGCACATATGGCTAGCTTCCATCACAACAGCTACGCCTTGAGGTTCTAGAATGGTCTGAATTGCCTCGGCAATTTGGCGGGTTAACCTCTCCTGCACTTGCAAGCGACGGGAATACATCTCAACAATGCGGGCCAACTTACTCAGTCCCACAACTTTTTCCTTGGGGATATAAGCAACGTGTGCTTTACCCATAAATGGCAGCATATGGTGTTCACACAGACTAAAGAAATTAATATCTCTAACTAGTACCATCTCGTTATGCCCTTCATCAAAGATGGCATCGTTAACGAGTTCTTCAAGGGATTGGTTGTAACCACTGGTAAGAAACCGCATTGCCTCGGCCACTCGCTTGGGTGTTTTGAGGAGTCCTTCGCGTTCGGGGTCTTCTCCAACGCCCAATATTAGTGTCCGCACGGCGTCCTTCATTTCCTCCATCTGTTCCTCTTTAGGCTCGAACAAATCGGCTTGTCGCCCGTTATGAGTATTGCGATCGGGTCTAGGAGTTATGACTTCTGCCAAGTCGGGAATCAGAGGCAATTGAGAGGAATTGGAACCATTTGAACTAGCAATAGTCATGATTGAGTCTTGGTTATGGTTTTAATTTAGTTATGAGTTATGAGTTATGAGTTAAAAATTTTAACTCCTAACTTTTGATTCCTAACTCCTAACTTCGCAATTAGAGTGCGCCAGCGCTGGGCATTAGGGTCAATTCATCAATAACTGCCTGTTGTGGTAACAGAACTGTGTACAGAATTGACTGAGCCACAATTTCCGGGGTTAACATTTTAGAACGGTCAAAGTTGGCATGGACTGTTTCTGTGTCCCAAAGTTCTGTATTGACTGCCCCAGGACAAATAGCTGTGACACGAATGCCGTGGGTGCGTTCTTCTTGTGCCAGGGTTTGAGAGAGGGCAATCAAACCAGCTTTGCTGACACTGTATGCTCCCCAACCGGGAAACGGTTGCTTGGCGGCAATTGAGGCGACGTTAATAATTGTGCCTGTGCCACGATCGCGCATTGAAGGCAAAATCCCCACAATGCACTGAAACACACCAGTCAGATTCAAGTCAATTACCTGCTGCCACCCCTCTAGGGGAGTTTCGCTCAAGGTGGCTGTATAGGCAAGGCCCGCATTGTTTACCAGAATGTCTATATCACCAAAGTCAAGGGCGATCGCTTGGATCTTTTCTTTTACTTCGGAGATCCTCGCTAAATCTACAGCGTAAGCTTTCGCTTCCACCCCAGTATGCTGTACAGCTTCTTTTACTGCCTCCAATTTATCCAAAGAACGGCTGACTAAAGCGACATCTATTCCCGCTTTCGCAAAAGCTAAAGCCGTTGCTTTGCCAATTCCACTACTTGCCCCAGTAATCAGGGCGCGGCGTTTTTGCTCAACACTCATGGTGTCTCCCAATTTTTTGGCAGTTCCCAAAACCTATTACCATCCAATTATTCGCACTTTTCGGTCTGGATAGATTAAAGGAATCTAAAAATCTGATGATTTGCATTAAGTAACTGCTATAATTCAGTGCAATAGTCGGCGTATTGTGGGTTTTATCCAGTCAAGACAACAAATCATTGTCTGTAAAACCACGCCGCACACTCAAATTAAATTACTTAAAAATACAAAACCCACTCAATTAAATTGAGTAGATTTGCTGAACATGCAAATGCCTATGGCTAGATTGTTAAAAATCTTTAAGCACATAGGCAATTATAGCATTTCTGCTTGGCTAATTAATCATTATGCAGTGCCGTTAGTGGGCAACTTCTGTAAAAACACCAATTTTGCGGAATTTTTCATAGCGCAGTTGACGGCGTTCTGGAGCGGTTAAACGATTGAGTTCGTCCAAATTTTCTAGCAGCACTTGCTTGAGAGTGGTGGCGGCTTTTAATGGGTCGGAATGAGCGCCACCAGTGGGTTCAGGCAGTATTTGGTCGATAATTCCCAACTTTTTCAGGTCGTGGGAAATAATTTTCAGAGCAACGGCGGCTTGAGGAGCCTTGCCAGCATCTTTCCACAAAATCGCGGCGCAGGCTTCGGGAGTGGCGACAGTATAAACTGAGTGTTCAAACATGAGTAGGCGATCGCCTACGCCAATACCGAGTGCGCCACCGGAACCACCTTCACCAATGACTGTGCAGATAATCGGCACATCTAAGCAGAACATTTCCCGCAAGTTGTAAGCGATCGCTTCTCCTTGACCTTGGTGTTCTGCTTCTACTCCAGACCAAGCTCCTGGCGTGTCGATAAAAGTTAATATCGGCATACTAAACTTGTTGGCGTGTTCCATCAACCGCATCGCCTTGCGGTAGCCGCCAGGGTAAGGCATTCCAAAGTTACGGGCAATATTGTCTTTAGTATCACGACCTTTTTGATGACCCAACATCACCACAGGTTGTCCACTCAGACGACCGACACCACCAACTAAAGCCGGATCGTCACCACCAGTGCGATCGCCATGCAATTCCATCCATTCATCACTAATAGCCTGAATGTAATCGAGAGTACTGGGGCGACGCGGATGACGAGCGACTTGCAATCGCTGGGACGGAGATAGACTAGTGAAAATTTCCTCACGCAGTTGCATGGCGCGTGCTTCTAGTTGACGAATTTGACCAGAAACATCGACGCCATTTTCTTCTGCAAGTTGCCGAATTTGATCAATTCGGGTTGCGAGTTCTGCTAAGGGTTTTTCAAAATCTAACAGTAGCGGTTTACGCTCGGTAGTTGCCATCGTAGGGGTTATCAATTACGAGTTATAAGTTATCTATCCTTTGTCCTTTGTCCTTTGTCAGTTGTCCTTAGTCATTTGTTATTTGCAAATGACTAATGACTAATGACCAATGACTAATGACCAATGACTAAACCAGCAATGGTCTAAATCCATGTTTTACTGATACCCGACCAATCTGCTCCATTTTGTCTACGGTAATCTGATTCCGTCCCCACGAAAAGTTCGTGTATAACTTCTCAAATTCCAGCAGCATTGATTCGGCAAAACAAGCAAACAACTGGCGGGCTGGCACGTCCATATTGACGATTTTCATAATCTTCCAGTCAATATCCAGGGAATGCTCTACAATTCCACCATTTAACACGTATACACCAGGATGCTGAATTTTCGTCGCTAAGTTTTTAGGATAGCCACCATCAATCAACAAGCAGGGTTGTTTCAAAGTGGTGGGGTCAATTTCCACGCCTTTGGGCATACTGGCAACCCAAACTACAACATCAGCTAGGGGCAGTGCTTCTGTCAAACCCATAATTTTTCCTCGCCCCAGTTCGCCTTGCAACTCTTTGAGACGTTCTTGGTCACGGGCTATCAACAAAAGTTCTTTGACATCTGTTTTCGCATCTAGCCAGCGTGTAACTGCACTACCAATATCACCAGTTGCCCCACATATCGCAACAGTCGCGTTTGATAGATCAATTCCCAGTTGTTTTGACGCTTCTTCCACCTGCTTACAAAGAATGTAGGCAGTATGCGTATTTCCTGTGGTGAAGCGTTCAAACTCTAATTTGATGTTGCGGACTTGGCTAAACTGCTCTAACTTAAAGTTTTCAAAAATAATTGAGGAAAATCCGCCTAAAGCTGTGATGTTAATGCCATGTTTCTGTGCATGGGCCATAGCGTTGAGGACTTTGCGTGTTGCGGCTTTGATGCGGCGACTCGCTAGCATCTCCGGCAAAAAGCAAGATTCTACATACCGTCCTTCAATTTGTTGCCCAGTGATACTGGTGACAGTAATGGTATCAACAATTTGCGGTGGGGCGCTACACCAAAAGTCTAGCCCTTGATCGGCATATTCTGGGTATCCCAATTCTTTAGCTACCGCTTGAGCGTGTTCTAAACTAGTCAGATGTCCAATTAGACCAAACATGTAGTGATTATTAAGCTTATGCTGTCTTGAGCGCGTGGAATTTAGTAGAGTTAGGAGTTGGGAGTGAGCCGGCGCCAGAACAGGGGGTTTCCCCGATGAGTGACTGGCGTTAGCGCCACAAAGAGCGAGCTTGCGAGCGTCACCCCGAAGGGGTTAGGAGTTAGGAGTACGATTGATAATTTTTCACTCTCGCATCCCTCACTCCTAACTTTTTTAAGCGGCTATGAGTCCATAGGCTGACAAGCGCATAATATCGCGTGTCGTGAAACCGATGCTACTTAATGCTTCACCGTACTGAATCATAAAGGCTTCTACCAAAGCATCTTTTTCCATTGCCATTGTGTGGGCATCACCCTCTACTTGGTTGAGCATTTTCCAGACGATGGGTAGGTTCTGGCGGTTTGCTTGTTCTAGTTCAGCTTTGGATTCTGTAAAATGTTCTTTCAACCAAACTTCTCCAAAGTTGAGGTGGCTATATTCTTCTTTTACTACCCCTTCAGTGATTTTACGGGCAAAATCGTCAGCGACGTGGATATAATTTTCATATGCTGCGATCGCAAAACATTCAATAATCAAAGACTGAATCAACAGACAAGTGACCACATTCCCGGATGCGGCTGCTGTTTGGAAATTTTGGTGTAGTCCAGAGAAAAACTTCTTAGCAAATTCCAAATCTGGGGTTACTTGCAAATTGCGCCCACAAGCTTCAAATCCTTTTTTGTGGCGGCTTTCCATCTTGGATAGGCGAATCAATTCATCATGAGATTCTGGCAGCAGTTCGGCTAGGGTGATGTAATTTTCATGGGCTTCTTGTTCCCCTTCAATCACGATCGCATTAATCCGGCTATAAGCATCTTTGTATGTTTCGCTCTTGAAATCTAATTCTTTAAATTGGTCTGTAAGCTGCTGCATGGTTATGTTTACTCCTGTAAACCTGAATTATTTGACACCAGAATTTAATTTACCCTATGAACTTAGGATAATAATCACTGTGCTTTAATTTAACTTAACAAGTAGACTATCTTTATAGATTAATTGTTGCTGGGGGCAATGCTCTAGTACTAGCGAAACAAATGCTTTGCACCTAAAGTTATGTCCAAACCAAACCCGAATCTAAAATCTGGGGATTTTTTGAGCCTAGTAGTGTTACTGCTAGGGGCATTGATCGTTCTAGTACCTCTGTTTGTGGTCTTTCTCACCTCCTTTGCAGCGACGGCCGCCAGCCCAGAAAATTTGTTCAAAAATAACTGGTCTTTAGCTAATTACCGCGTTGCATGGCAACAGGGAAAATTTTTGCTGGCGTTTGCTAATTCTACCTTGGTAGCGATCGCTGTGACGGTGTTTCAGATTGTCACTTCTGCTTTGGCTGGTTACGCCCTAGCACGGCTGAAGTTTCGGGGACGCCAAGCACTGCTATTAGTCGTTTTAGCAACTTTGGTGATTCCCTTTCAGTTATTGGTGATTCCCATCTTTTTGGTTTTGAAGTGGGGACACTTGATAAATACCTATGCGGCAATGATTTTACCCACTGCTGTCAACGGTTTTGGGATTTTCTTGTTACGTCAGTATTTCCAGACAATTCCCGTAGAGTTAGAGGAAGCCGCCGCCATAGATGGGGCGAACAGAGTGCAAATTTTGTGGCGGGTGATGTTACCTTTAGCCCGCCCAGCGTTGGTGACGCTGTTTTTGTTCACCTTCATCGGTGAATGGAATGATTTATTTAAGCCTCTGGTATTTACGACACGACCGGAATTAAGGACGGTGCAGCTGGCGTTGGCAGAGTTTCAGGAGCAATTTACGAATAATTGGCCCTTGATGATGGCAGCAGTGACGATCGCGACAGTTCCAGTGATGGTATTATTTCTCATCGGTCAGCGTCAATTTATTCAGGGTATTGCCACCACCGGGATTAAGAATTAGCAAGGAGGCTGGCGCTGAGTCGAAGCCCGCCTAAGATTTCAATCTAACGCTAATAGCTAAAGATCCGCGACTTCATCAATTTAACCCGGAACAGGTGAAAGCTGCCCAATAATAGGGATGAGAGAAAGGTTTGGACTCTCGACAAAAAGATTCCAAATCTTGTTTTGCTCGATAAATTCGGTTTCCGATTTGGGCATATTTTTTATATTCTTCATCGCGTTGCTGATACATTTGAGAATTTTGTGGATGAGTATCCCGTTCTTTTTTAGTTTTTTTACGCTGCGTTTCGCTTTCCTTGAGTTTCTGCGTCAAAAAAGAACTTAACTTAGGTTTGTAAATGGTGGTAAGAGTTTCACCTGTAAGGGTACGCAGTTCAAATTGAGCTTGTCTAATTGATTGCAGTCGTTTGTTTCCCTCATGTCGGAATTGATAGTAAAATAGTGAAAATAGTGCTGTTGCCAAGTCATCTACTGCCCAAAGTGTACTGATAACACTTTTAGCGCCAGCACAAAGAAAACCTGTTGAAAGAGTTAAAATATCGTCGGTTATTTGAGCCATACCTAAACCAGTTTCACAGCAAGAGAGAAATACATCTTCTAACTGAGGAGTGCGCCAACTTGGAGTTAATAACTGACTTAATGTAATACAGCCATCTCCTAAAATTCTGGAGTTTAGACTAAAGATAAGCGAGCAGAAAATAACACTTAGAGAAATATGGA